>JAGAFU010000048.1 GCA_017627955.1 Bacteroidales bacterium
AGGAAGAAGCTAGTGAGGTACTCATATACGTTGATTGCTTTCTTGTCTTCCATGACTACAAAGGTACATCCTTCCTCCGAATCTACCTCTATAGTCAAACATTTACATCATATCAGACACGGAAATTTGCAAGTGTCCCCCAGATTGCCGACAAAAGTGGACGGAATCTTAGCGATTTGACCTCTGCCCTTCACTGTAACCTTGGCATCAGAAATCGGGGTCAGAACATCTTCAGAGGGTCTTTTCGCATAATAAAGGTCCAAGTACTGAGTTATTATGCCAGAATTATCCATGCCATCATTCGTCAGCACACAGTTCACCACAATCGGCATCTCCTCCTCCGGATCCATGACTATGGTCTCGGCGCAAGAAGGCGCTAAACAACTTAAGGCTAAGACAAAAGATGCCAACAGCCAGAAACGAGTGACTTTCAACATAAACAATTGTTTGTTAATAATAAAACACCGTAAATGTGAAAATACGTCCCTAAACTCTTAAAATATCTTCGATTACTTGAGGAAAATGGTCCATTTCAAGGACGTGCTCCTTAGCGGCGATGTCGTCGGGAGTGTCTTCCGGAGAAATAGGCGTGCTGAATTGGGCTATAATATCTCCTCCATCAACTTCCCGGGTGACCCAATGGACTGTCATCCCGGTCTCGGTCTCCCCCGCAGCCTTGACGGCTTCATGGACATGATGGCCGTACATCCCGATTCCACCGTATTTCGGGAGAAGAGCGGGATGGAGGTTGATCATCCTGTGGTCATATTCATCGATCAGGAATCCCGGGATCACGAGCAGGAAGCCGGCCAGGACGATGAAGTCGATTGAATATTCTTTCAGTAGCGGCAATATGACATCCGGGTCGTTCAGGGCCGCCTTCGGGACAACCTTGACCGGGACTCCAAGACGCTCCGCCTTCGCGACCGCGCCAGCATTGGCCTTGTTGCTGATCACAAGGGCAGCGCGAGCCACGTCCGACCCCTCGAAATACTTTATGATGTTCTCACAATTGGTGCCTCCACCGGAGACGAAGATAGCCATATTCACCATATCAACCTATTGTTTGTCAGTAGTTTCCGAAGCTTGTATAATATGCACGTCCCTCTGAGGGAAAGGAATCTCGATCCCGTTATCGCGAAGAGCCTTGTAAATTAGCTCATTGGCTCTTGCCACATAAGCGTACCTCTGGTCGACAAGGACAAACTGCTTGACATTAAGATCCACGCTGCTGTCCCCGAAGCTTCCAAGCGTCACTTGTATCCCATAAGAGGGTTTGACAGTGTCGCGCCCGAACTTGTCCGGCCGGCACAAAGGCTTCAAGGCTCTCATTATCACCTTCCTGGCCTTGTCCACATCCGTACCGTAGGCCACGCCGACAGGCAGGGAAACATATTCGTAAGCATCGCTCCTGGTGAGGTTCTTGAAAGTCTTCGAGAACAGGGTGCTGTTCGGGAAAGCGATCAGGCTGCCGTCAATGGCCATGATGGTCGTGGTCTGGTAGCTGATGTTGTCAACTGTTCCCCTGATGCCGTCGCACTCAATGGTGTCCCCCACCCTCAAGCGCCCTGACATGAGCTGGACCCCATAGAAGAAGTTGTTCAGGATGTCTTTCATAGCGAATCCCATACCGGCCGCAAGTCCGGCGGCGACCACGCTTATAGACTTGGTAGGGATCTTGAGGACCCCGATCATGACGACGACGTAAGCTCCCCATGAGAGAAGCCATATCACGTTGTTAGCCAGCGTAAGATTAACCTCGTTGGACCTGATCAGGCTGGTGCCGGATTTTGAGACATAGTCCCTGAATTTGTACACCCGGTAAAGGGACCTGGCCGCATATTCTATGTACCTGAACACGAAGAACAGCCCGACCGCCAGCAGGACCTTATACATTGAGAGAGTGATGGCATTCGTGGTCAGGAACGGATAGAAAAACGCTGTCCGGCATATCTCCGTCAGGTCGAAAACCCTGGAAGCCATGTACAGGCAGGCGGGGAACGAGAATACGATCATCACAGGGATCAGAGCCATGTCGAAGAAGTCATAAAGCCAGGTGACGAGGAAGGATGCCTCCTTTCCTCCGATCTCTGAGGGATGTTTCATCTTATAGGCCCTGACCCGCTTGTCAATATTCTGGGAGCGATACATCCTCAAAAGTTCCTTAACAGCCAGAATCAACTGAAGGACAGCGAGTTGGAATATCCACCAGATATAAAGCTGCAGGCCCATAAGGGCATATCCGATCAAGGAGAGCAGCAAGGTCACAGTCGTGACGACCAAAGATGCGGCCGCCAGCGCTCTGTCCGCCTTGGCCACATAGTGGGAATGCTTGATGAACACACGCCACTGCCAGTAGCCGAACAACAGCAGGATCGGAGGAAACACGAGATTGATCAAGCTGTTGGGAATGAATATGATCCTGAAAGCGATTATCAGAAGTCCGAGGGCCAGGACAGGGATGTAGATGAACAAGCCCCGGTTGAGCTGGGATCCCAGGCTTCTAACCAGCATCGAGCCCAAAAGCGCGATGAGCAGAAGGCAGTACTCGATCAGAAGGGATGAGGCCATCTTGAAGAAATTCGTCCCTATCTTCGGAGAGGCGCCTGCCAAAACCAGCAGGAATATGAACAGCACAATCGCTACCAGGAGGTTGAAGACCAGTTCCTTGCTGGCGAATCCCTCGGTCTTGAACATGCCCACCCGACGCTTGAGGCCCTTGGTAGCCAGCCAGCTCACAAGGGCAGCGAAAGCGAGATAGATGAGTATGATGAATGTGAACCCAATCACTATCGGACCCCTCCAGTCACTATGGATTGTCTGTCCTTGGAAATCTCTGGAATACTTGTCTTTATAATCCCTTAATGCCTTGGAAGAGAATTGTTTGAAATGGGTCAGCACGTACCAGAAGTCCCTCTGGCCCTCGACGAAGATTTTCTTCTGGATAACTTTGTAACGCTCCTGGGCATAGTCGTAGGCCTCCCTGAGGCGTTTGTCCGTGGTCTCGTAATATTCCTTATCCTTCACCAGCATCTCGCGGGCTTTGGTGAACATGTCCAGGAGCCCGGTGGCGTAAAAGATGCAGCTGTCCCTGTCGATCCGGGCCGTGCTGTCAAGCTGGAAATCAAACAACGGCTCCTCCTCGGCCTTTTGACGGGTAACGGCTGAGAAATCTGCGACCGGCAAATCCTTCAGGGAACCTATGTGCAAAGTCATCGCAAGCATCCCGAGAAGGGATGGTCCAAGACTGTCCGGGACTGACATTAACTCCGGAGGAATGATCTTCAGAGCCTTCAGCAACCGGTCATAACGGTCTATCTCAATGTCCAAATATGAGACGATGTTGTCAAAAGGAATCTTGCTCTCGGTGAAGTTGTGGTACTGGTCCGTAACTCTGCGAAGAGCATAGGTGAGGTCGAAGGTGAAGTCCTGCTTCTGGGAATAGAGCATGAGAGAGAGCTCGTCGCAATCCTTGACCAGCTTTATCAGGTCCTCGTGCTGCCTGTCCTGCTGGGCCTCGAAACCGGCCTGGCTCATCTCCATGTCCGTGTACGCCTTGCTGAGCTCATAACGGAGCACCTTGAGGGTCCTGGTTATGTCTTTCTCATTGAAAACAGCCCCGGACCTGCCTGAGGGAACAAGCAGCAGGAAAAATGAAAGCAGAATGTATAGGTAGCCTTTCCTTATTCTCATAGTATTATCTTGCTATCAATGAATCTATTATACTCTTGTAAACGACGTGTACCGAGTCCAGGGCGGCGAGATTCTCCGGCTTGATCGGCTCACCTGATGGAGAGTCAAGCGTCAAAGGATTCACTGGCGTTCCGTCCTTCCAGACCCTGAAATCAAGATGAGGGCCGGTAGCCACACCGGTGGCCCCGACGTATCCGATCACATCGCCCTGGCTTACATGAACCCCAGCCTTTATACCCTTGGCATAACGGGACAGATGCATGTAAGAAGTAGTGTAGGTGGAGTTGTGACGGATCTTCACGGTGTTGCCTCCTCCGTTGGTCCAACCGGCGCTCAAAACCGTGCCGTCTCCGATGGACATGACCGGGGTCCCGGTAGGAGCGGCATAGTCCACAGCCGTGTGCGCCCTGACCTTGCCGGACACTGGATGTTTCCGGTGATAAGAGAAACCGGAACTGATTCTCGTGAACTTCAAAGGAGCCTTGAGGAAAGCCTTCTTAAGGCTGGAACCATCTTCTTTCCAATAGATTCCACCTCCGTCTCCCTGGTCGAACATGATGGCCGGAACCACTTTGCCATCCCTCTCAAATTCAGCGTAATAGATCGGATCCACCGAAACGACCTCCCCGTCACAGACGCTCTTGTCGTAAAGGATCTTGAACCTGTCTCCCTGCTGGAGTGAGAAAAAGTCCACAGACCAGGCGTAGATCTCGGAAAGGGACACGATAAGGCTGGCGGGAGCCCCAGCAGCCGTCATGTCGTTCCATAAGGACGATGAGATCGTCACATCTGCATATTCCCTGGAAGTCTCCACCGGGCGGGAGAAATTCCAGACGGCGAGCGAGTCAGAGGTCCGGAAAACAGTTCCCCGCATCTTGTCTCTCTTGTAAACCACGTACTTGAGGGCCACTTCCGCTGTCGAGTCCATCGCGGCGGTGTCGACACTGTAATAAGCGCTGACCGTGTTGCCGGCCCGCATTTTCCTGACATCGAACAGCGTGTCGCAGGCTTCAGCAAGGGACAGGGCATCCTCAGAGCTCATTCCAAGCCTCACCATCAAAGATGTGAAGGCCTCTCCTGGCCGGACCTTGTCCTCCATCATGTCATAGTCCTCGGTGGGAAATCCCTCGGGTGGAAGAACAGCGACGGGGGCCTCCTTGGGAGCCGCGACAGGTTTTTCACGACAGCCCGTAAAAAGAATCAACGAGCTGAAGGTTAAAAAAACAAAAAATATTGAAAGATATTTTTTATCCATCTCGCAAATTTAATAAAAACCCCTTCCAACTTGAAGGAAGTGAAGGGAAAAAGGATCATATTAGCCGCAAAAAACCTGCAAGAATCATGAAAAACCTCAAAGCTCACCTCATTATTCCGGTATTTTTTACCATCACGGTTTCAAATGCCCAAACCGCCGCTGACACGAGCCTCGTCATCAGGGAGGCCGTGGTTTCCGCCAAAAAGGGAGAGGCATCGGGCGGGACCGGCTCCTTTGTTGTCCCGGCCGGAATGGTGAAAGGCAGCTTGGCGCTTCTTGGTGAGGCTGACGTATTGAAAACCATCCAATTGCTTCCAGGAATCCAGGCCGGGAACGAGGGTCTTTCGGGAATATATGTCCGGGGAGGAGGCTCGGACGAGAACCTGATCCTCCTGGACGGGGTTCCGGTTCACTGCCAGGGCCATCTTCTTGGCCTTCTCTCCCCTTTCCAAAGCGAGATGCTCGAAGAGGTGACGATCCACAAAGGAGCCTTTCCCGCCAGGTACGGTGGAAGGGCCTCGAGCGTGCTGGAGATACGGACCGTCCAGCCACAATCCGGAAGCCGGACAAGAGTCTGCCTCGGAGCTGGCACTTTGAGCGACAAGCTCCATCTTGAGGGCAATTCTCCGGGGGGTAGAATCTCCTGGTCGGTAAGCGGGAGAGGAACGCACACACTTCTGATGGATGGGATCCTAAAAGTTTTCAAGATACCGGCCAACTTGTACTTTCACGATCTCCACGCCAAGGCCAGCGGCCATTTTAGCGACAAGAACTCATTCAGTGTCAGCTTCTTTGACAGCAAGGACAAAATCTATTACAAAGAAGATGGCCAGACGACCGATTTCTCATGGGGAACCCGTATGGTTGCCGCCGGATGGAAACGCGGATGGAGCCCGGACTTGTCTTCAGAAATTATCCTGGCCACGAGCGGATATTGCCTTGACACTGGTTCCAAGATGGCAGGAAGCCGGAGGGAGGCGTTAAGGACCGGCCTTGAGGACCTGATAGCAAAGGCTGA
This sequence comes from Bacteroidales bacterium, assembly GCA_017627955.1. Lineage (GTDB taxonomy): Bacteria > Bacteroidota > Bacteroidia > Bacteroidales > UBA932 > Cryptobacteroides. The sequence continues at coordinate 5,967 of JAGAFU010000048.1, forward strand.
TCTGCTCTATTCGGGAATAAGGGGGCATGATGTCCGGTACGGGATGGAGGCGATCCGGCATGTGTTCAGGCCGGAGGCGGACTTCGACAACGGGGTGGCCGGACAAGTCAGAGATCTAAACCCAGCCTCCCACGAAACCGGGTACGAGGCCGCCATTTACATGGAAGACCGAATCAAAGCCACAAACTGGCTTACCCTCAACACCGGATTAAGGTTGACCGCCTTCAGCGCCCAAGGGAAAACAAGGATCTGCCCAGAGCCAAGGGTATCATTCACTACCGGCAAAGCCACCGGACCTTCTGTAAAGATCGGATATTCAAGAGTTTCCCAACACATCCACCAGCTATCGTCACCAGTCGCGATTCTTCCGGTGGACATGATCGTGCCGGTCACGAAATCTATAGGTCCCGAGATCTCGGACCAGGTCTCCGCCGGCATCAGCCTCAACGCTCCCAAAGGAATCAGAATCTCAATCGAGGCCTATTGGAAAAAGACGGAAGGGGTTCTGGAATATAAGGACGGGATCGACTTCATTGATAACTTCGACACATGGGAGGAAGACGTCGCCTCCGGTACAAGCCGTTCCAGAGGGATAGAGTTCCATGCCCGCAAGAGCGAGGGAAAGACCACGGGATGGATCGGTTACACCCTCTCAAAGAGCGAGAGGCGCTTCGCCGGCGGGGAGATCAGTGGCGGGGAATGGTTCCCCAGCCGGCACGACTGCCGCCACAGCGGCACAGCCGTGATCGAGCGCAAGTTGGGACATGGTTGGGAGGCTGGAGCGACCTGGACATATTCCACAGGAGGAGCGCTCACTATCCCGGAAAAAGACGGGAGCATGGCCCGTGGTTCGACTCCGCTCACCAACCATGGTTCGACTCCGCTCACCAACCGTGGTTCGACTCCGCTCACCAACCGCAGAGGAAACTACCGCCTGCCTCCTTCCCACAGGCTCGACCTTGGTATGACAAACCATAAGTCCAAACGCCGCGGGGAAAGAATATGGAGCCTCGGAGTCTATAACGCCTATAACAGGAAGAACCCGAACCTTGTCTTCCCGGTCACTGGTGACGAGGATGAAGGTTCGGGTCCTCCGGATAATGCGGGGAAGGTCACTGTCAAAAAGATAAGCTTCCTTCCCGTTATACCTTCAGTGGGCTACACTAGAGTTTTTTGATGATCTCCATTCCTTTGCGGATAGCCTCCTCATTCTTGGGGATGAGGTGGTGGTGACGCTCGGGAAGAGTCTTGCGCAATGCGGCGAGAACGCTGTCGATTCCCACGACGGGATGGATTTTCAACAGACCTCCAAGAACAATCATGTTGAAAGTCTTGATGAGGTTCATCTCGGCAGCGGCATCCATGGCGTCGATCCTGTAGACATCTATGTCTGTCCTTTTCGGAGGCTCAGGAATCCCATAACTGTCGTAGATCAAGGTTCCACCCGGCTTGACTTTGGGCTCGAATTTCTCCAGCGATGGCTGGTTAAGCACGATTGCCGTGTCGTAGCTGGAAAGGATCGGCGACGAGACCGGATCGTCGCTGACGATCACGGTCACATTGGCAGTGCCACCCCTCTGCTCAGGGCCATAGGCGGGCATCCAGGTGACTTCCTTTCCTTCCATGAGCCCCGCATAAGCGAGGATCTTACCCATCGAGAGGACTCCCTGTCCTCCGAATCCGGCGATTATTATCTCTTCTGTCATGGTCTTATCATTTATTTAACAGCACCGGTGTCCTTGAGGTCTCCGAGATGGTAGAACTCGAACATGTTCTCCTCCATCCATTTGTTGGCCTTTTCAGGGCTCATCTTCCAACCCGAGTTGCAGGTCGAGACGATCTCCACGAGATTGGAACCTTTGCCCTGCATCGAGTATTCGAAAGCCTTCCTGATGGCCTTCTTGGCGCGGTTGATGGCCGCCACGGAATGGACGGACTGGCGGGTCACATAGCAAGTGCCGTCGAGAGTCGCGGCTATCTCCGTCATCTTCAGCGGATAACCATGGAGGCTCACTTCCCTACCGTAGGGGCAAGTGGCGGTCTTCATCCCGAGAAGGGTGGTCGGGGCCATCTGGCCTCCGGTCATTCCGTAGATGGCATTGTTGATGAATATAATCGTGATGTTCTCAGCCCTATTGAGAGCGTGGATAGTCTCTGCCGTGCCGATGCAGGCGAGATCGCCATCACCCTGATAGGTGAACACCAGCCGGTCCGGCCAGAGGCGTTTGACAGCGCTCGCTAGTGCCGGAGCCCTTCCATGGGCAGCCTCCTGCCAGTCAACATCAATGTACTTATAGGCGAACACGGCGCATCCCACGGGAGAGATAGCGACGGTCTTGTCGGTCATGCCCATCTCCTCGATAACCTCCGCCACGAGCTTATGGACCACCCCATGGCTGCAGCCGGGGCAGTAATGCATCGGAGTGTCATTCAGGAGGGCGGGTTTCTTGTAGACTACCTGGCCTTTCTCTATGATTTCTTCTCTTGTCATGGCTTCCAGTTTTTAAAATGAGCTTTTCAGGACCTCAACGACTTCGTCAGGATCAGGGATAATGCCTCCCAGACGGCCGAAATGGCGCACAGGAACCTTACCCTCAACAGCGAGGCGGATGTCCTCGACCATCTGGCCGGCGTTGATCTCAAGCGAGAGAATTCCATTTACGCGCCCGGCGAGAGACTTCACTTCCTCTGTCGGGAACGGCCACAGGGTAATAGGACGGAGAAGTCCGACCTTGATTCCTTGCGAGCGGGCTATCTCGATGCTCTTCTTGGCGATACGGGCGGCCGATCCGAAAGCGACAATCGCATAGTCGGCATCGTCGAGCATGTACTCCTCGTAACGGACTTCCTTGGCCTCGATCTCACGGTACTTGGCCTGTATCCTCAAGTTGATGATTTCCATCTCCTCAGAACGGAGCTCCAAGGAGGTGATGATGTTGGGCTTCCTGCCGCCTATGCGGCCCGTAGTGGCCCATGGGCACTCTTTGATTATCTCCTCTTCCGTACGACGGGGCTTGAAAGGAGGAAGGACAACCTTCTCCATCATCTGGCCGATAGCGCCGTCGGCGAGAATCATGGCCGGGTTGCGGTAACGGAAGGCCAGGGTGAACGCCAGATCCACGAAATCAGCCATTTCCTGGACAGATGCCGGGGCGAGGACGATAAGGTGATAGTCTCCATGGCCGCCACCCTTGCAAGCCTGGAAATAATCAGACTGGCTGGGCTGTATCGTTCCGAGGCCGGGGCCTCCTCTCATGACATTGACTATCAAGGCCGGGAGCTCGGCGCCAGCCATGTAGGATATTCCCTCCTGCATAAGGCTGACTCCAGGACTGGAAGAAGATGTCATGACCTTCTTACCGCTGGAGGCTCCGCCGTAGACCATATTGATAGAAGAGACCTCGCTCTCAGCCTGAAGGACCACCATACCGGTGGTTTCCCAAGGCTTCTGCTCCGCGAGAGTCTCGAGCACCTCCGACTGGGGAGTGATAGGATAGCCGAAATAGCCGTCGCAACCGCAGCGGATCGCGGCGTGGGCAATGGCCTCATTGCCTTTCATCAAAGTGATTTCCTGATCTGCCATAGCTTTACTCGGTTTTAAGACGGTAAACGGTTATACACCCGTCCGGGCACACAGTGGCGCAAGAGGCGCAGCCGGTGCAGGTGTCAGCGAGAACCTCATGGGCGAAGTTATAGCCCTTGCGGTTCACCTCCTTGCCGGTCAGGGCAAGGACATCAAGCGGGCAGGCGACGACGCAGAGGTTGCATCCCTTGCAACGCTCGGTGTCGACGACGGTCGCTCCTTTCATTTTAGCCATAATACCTTAGTGTTATTATTGATTGTACATGTCTTTGTTGTAAAAGTCCAGGATGTCATTGGCCATCCTGTAGGCGTTTGAGGCGGGGCTTTCGGGATTGATCGCCATCGCCTCAAGGTAGTTGTTGATGGCCCCCTGCCAGTCGCCTTCTTTCCTGAAGGCATTGCCCAGAAGGTAATATGCCCGGTCGGGAGTCTCCCCGGATGAGGAGATATATTCCTTGAGGAGAGACTTGGCCTCCCCAATCCTCCCCTCCTGGAGAATGGCTTCTATCCGATCCAGGCTTTCCACGGCCCCTATTCGTCAATGAAAACGCACCAGCCGCGCGGATCCGGCCTGAGTCCCCTCTGGATCCCGATGATCTCGTTGTAGAGAGCCTCGCTCTTGGGACCGCATTTCTCCGGCGAGCTGATATCGTAGCGTCTGGAGATCTCACTTCCCTCAAGGGTAGGCTTGTCGTCTATCTGGCAGACGGGAGTGATCACGACGGCAGTCCCGCATGACCCGACCTCATCAAACTCAGCGAGTTCCTCAATATGGACAGGTCTCATCTCGACTTTCATGCCCATGTCCTCGGCGACAGTCCTGAGACTGTTGTTCGTGATTGACGGCAGGACACTATGGGAAAGAGGAGTCACATAGGTGTTCCCCTTGATGGCGAAGAAGTTGGACGAGCCGAACTCTTCAATAGTGGACTTTGTGGAAGAATCCAGGAAGAGCAGTTCCCTGTAGCCGGAATTATGCGCCAAATTGTAGGCGTGAAGCGACTGGGCATAGTTGGCGCCAAGCTTGTAACCGCCTGATCCCTGGGCCGCTGAGCGGTCGTAATTGCGTGAGATCACGGCGTTGGCGGGCGCAAGGCTCTTCGCTCCCGAATATGTCCCCACCGGCGAGCACATCACAGCGAACATCACGTCCTTCGCGGAGCGGATGCCAAGCTGGGGATTGTAGCCGAACAAGACCGGCCTGAGGTAAAGCGAGGCGCTGGGGACCTCCGCCGGCGGCAGGAACTCGAGATTGCCCTTCACGCAGCGGACGCACATGTCGATAAACAGTGCCTCTGAGGGATATGGCATGTCCAGGTACGTGGCTCCGTCCTTCATCCTTTTGGCATTCATGTCGGGACGGAAAAGCCTGATCTTGCCATCAACTCCCCGGTAAGCTTTCAAGCCCTCGAAACACGAAGGGGCGTAGTGGAACACACCGGCGAAAGGACTCAGCACAAAGTTGAAATCCTCTGTCACGACCGGACTCTCCCACTTGCCGTCAATGCAACGGCTGTAAACGATCGTCCTTGTCTTAGTGTAGCTGAATGAAAGGCTATTCCAATCTATATTATTCATATAACGCGGTATTAGAGTTAGTGTCAATCTTCTATTATCCTGTCTTTGTTGTAGGTGTGGATCTTAACGCTCCCGGACAGTATCAGGTAACCATTCTCGGCCAGGCTGGCGATCTCGTCCTCCCCGGGGAAGACCTCGACGGGGGCGATGAAGCCGATCTTGGCTTTTATCGCGTCCATCAGCCTCTCGCTGTGGGCGATACCACCGGTGAGAAGGATGGCGTCGACCTTGCCGTCAGCGGTGGCTGACATGGAGGCGATGTACTTGCAGATATTGAGGACATAAGCCTTCAAGAAGGTCTGAGCGAGCTCATTTCCCTCATCAGCGAGTTTCTGGACGTCGATCATGCTGTTGGTCCCGAAATATGCCACGGCTCCTCCCCTTCCGACAAGTTTCTTCTTGATCTCATCCTTCGTGTATTTCCCGCTGAAGCACATGTCTATCAACTCGAAAGGAGGACAGCAGCCCGCGCGCTCCGGAGTGATGGGCCCGTCGCCGCCAAGTCCATGGTTGACGTCCAGCACCCGCCCGTTCTTGTGGAGGGATATGGTAGCGCCGCCTCCCATGTGGGCGACGATAAGAGTAGCGTCATTGGCAGTCTTGCCGTGTTCCTTTAGGTAACGACGCACAATAGCCCTTGAATTAAGGGCATGGAACAGTGTCTTGCGAGTGAATTCGGGAATACCTCCCATCCGGCATTCGGGCAACATCTCGTCCGCCATCGGAGGATCGGCGATATAAGCCGTCGTGGTCCCGAAACGGGGCGTCAAGCCTTTCGAAGCCCTTATCTTGTTTATCTCCCCAGCGATGTCATCCGCGAGGATAGCGCTCAGGTTGCAGGCGTGGACTCCGTCCCTTCCGCTGAAGAGGACATCCCTCATGTCCTGGTTGACATTGTAGACTCCAGTGATGACCGGGACGATCAACCCGCCTCGGGCCATGACTATGTCCACATCCTCGAGGGGAATCCCCCTTGACGCCATGAAATCCTTGATCGCCTGGCGGCGCATGTCGGACTGGTCCATGACGGAAGGATACTTCGCCACATCCGCGGCGGTGTGCTCAAGTTTCTCGTCAAAAACCCGATTGCCATCTGAATAATAGCCCAACTTAGTAGTCGTGGAGCCTGTGTTGATTATCAGAATGTTTCCTTTCATCTTGCTTTATTATCGGGCTTAAATATATTACATTTTTTCAACAAAATCAAGAAAATCCTCCTAAACTGTAAGAAACACAGTCGTAATAAAAACGATTTGACACTTGGCGTCAGGAAATGGATATGACCGTCAAAACCTTGTCAACGACCCGGAAACGGACTTCCCGACCGCCGAAAGACATTCCGTATTCTTTAGACGGATCATTGTGGTAACTTGGCCTGGGGTCGAGCGACAGGATGTCCCGTAGACTCTCGACATCTACTCCGGAAGTGTCGACACCGTCAGGAATCACGACTTCAAGGGTTTCCCATGGCGAAGACTCCGTGAATCCGGATCTCGCTCCCGGATGGGAGTCGGCGTATTCGACGTAGGGCTTGATGTCATAGATCGGCGTGCCGTCCATCAGGTCGGCGCCGAGGACGTTGATCACCGGTCCGATCGGCTTGCCGTCGGGCCCTTTAGCTTCATAGTCAATTGATTCCAGTCGAACGGAGGACAGGCCGAGAGGATTCGGCCTGAACGGTGACCGGCTCGCGAACACCCCCACCCGCTTGTTCCCGCCCAAACGAGGAGGTCTAACTGTCGCCTGGAAAGCTACGGCTTCTGCCAGTCTGGCAGACTCAACCCATGCCACCCTCGGCACTGTAAGAGGGGGGACCGGAGCGGAACGAAGTGAAGCGAGCGGTGGGGCCGAGCGGAGCGAGGCGGTTGAGCCGCCAGAGCTGGCAGAAGCCAGCCGGTTCGCGCTAAACTCCCAGATCAGCCAAAGGTAATCGAAGCCCTCAAGGCCCCGGAGCGCTTCGGCGGAACGGTATTCGGGTTCGAAGACAATGCGGCCGCGAAGGGCCGGAGCCAGACCGGCCTGCCTCGGGATACCGAACTTCTCAGGGAACGGTGACCGGAAATATGCGATAGGTTTAATTTCCATATTCAAAGCTATTTAACGACCCTCACCGGAACCCCCGCTCCAGTCTTGACCTCCCCCATGACAAAGAAACTGTTAAGTCCCCCGATGCAATCGAGATCACCCAAGATCCGAAGAACGAACCTCTGATACTCCTTCATGCTTGAAACGTAAACTTTCATTAGGAAATCATAGTCTCCAGAGATATTGTAACACTCCCCGACTTCGCTGAGATCCTGGACCGCGTCCATCAAGGCTTTCGCGTTCTCGAAAGTGTGCTGCTTGAGCTTGATGAAGCAGAACGCCACAAACGAGCAGTCCAGTTTGTCGGTGTCCAGCACGGCCGCTACCTTCTTGATGTAGCCCTGCTCCCGCAGGCGCTTTACCCGCTCGAACACAGGCGTGGGCGAGAGATGCACCTTGGCGGCGAGTTCCTTGTTAGTCACGTCGGCGTTCTCCTGAAGGGCCTTGAGAATGGCGACGTCTTTCTCATCCAATCCGTTCATCGTGAAAAAAATCTGTTAATTCGGGTCTGCAAGGAATATATCCGAAAATATTCCTACTTGTTTCCACAAAAATAGTAAAATTTCCCAAAGTTACGAAACTTCTTGGAATCATTTTCCAAACCCGATACCTTTGCAAAAGAACTTTTCAAACACACGACATCATGAGCGAGACTAAATTACACATTGAGACCTTGGCTATCCACGCCGGGCAGGAAACCCCGGATCCAGTGAGCGACTCCAGAGCGGTTCCCATATACCAGACCACATCATACGTGTTCCACAACAGCGCCCACGCGGCCGACAGGTTCGGACTAAGGGATCCGGGCAACATCTACGGACGCCTGACCAATTCGACGCAGGATGTTTTCGAGACAAGGATAGCTGCTCTTGAAGGTGGTGTCGCCGCCCTGGCGGTAGCCTCCGGCGCCGCGGCTGTCACCTACGCGTTGCAGAACATAGCCAGGGCCGGCGACCACATCATCGCCGCCGACAACCTCTACGGAGGCTCATTCAATCTCATCACCCACACCCTATCCACCCAGGGAATCAGCAACACCATCCTCAAAGTCAACGACTTGGAGGCCCTTGAGAAAGCCATACAGCCCAATACAAAAGCCATCTACGCGGAGACTTTCGGCAATCCCAACTCGGATGTGACCGACCTGGAGGCCATCTCTAAAGTTGCCCACGCCCACGGGATCGCCGTGATTGTGGACAACACTTTCGCCCCTCTGATATTCAGGCCATTGGAGCATGGAGCGGACATAGTGGTCCATTCCGCCACAAAGTTCATCGGCGGCCACGGGACCACCCTCGGAGGAGTAATTGTGGACGGCGGGAAATTCGACTGGAAAAAGAACGCCGACAGGTATCCTTCCATCGCGAAGCCTGATCCCAGTTATCATGGGGCGGTATTCGCCGACGTCGCCGGACCCGCGGCCTTTGTCACGAGGATACGGGCTGTCATCTTGCGGGACACAGGGGCCTGCGTCAGCCCTATCTCGGCGTGGATCCTGCTGCAGGGCGTAGAGTCTCTCCCCTTGCGGATCGAGCGCCATGTCCAAAACGCCCTCAAGGTCGTGAAATACCTGGAGGCCCATCCGAAGGTAGCGAAGGTCAACCATCCCTCGCTTCCGAGTCACCCGGACAACGCCCTGTACAACAAGTACTTCCCGAACGGAGGAGGATCAATATTCACCTTCGAGATAAAAGGCGGCAAGGAAGACGCCTGGAAATTCATCGACAACCTGAAGATCTTCTCCCTGCTGGCCAATGTGGCCGACGTCAAGAGCCTTGTGATCCATCCGGCTTCCACGACACACTCCCAAATGTCACCGGAAGAACTTGAGCAGCAGCATATTACGCCGACTACAATCCGTCTCTCCATCGGAGTAGAGCACATCGATGACATAATCGCCGATCTCGACCAGGCTTTTAAATCAATCTGAAAATCATTATATTTGGAAAAAGAACGGATTTGACAAAGAATTCAAAACCATACGTTTCCCTGGAGATAGTACCGCCTCTGAAGGGAATGACCAAATCTGAACTGCTGGATGAGATCCGGCAGTTCATGGAGTTTAATCCCAAGTACATAAATGTGACCTGCCATCGGGACGAGGTTGCCTTCGAGGAGCGTCCTGACGGGACCTTCGTGAAGCGGCTGGTGCGCAAGCGCGTGAGCGAGAGCGCCGTCTGCGGAGCGATCCAGTCGGAGTTCAAGGTCGATATTGTGCCGCACATCATCTGCGGAGGGTCCACCGCGGAAGAGATCGAGTTCCAGCTTCAGGACTTTAAGTTCATGGAGATATCCAACGTGCTGGCCCTCAGGGGGGACTGCCTCACGGGAGAAAAACGCTTCACGCCCACTCCCGGGGGATATTCCCACGCCAACGAGCTTGTTTGTGCCATCCGAAGGTTCGAGAGGGATAACGGTTGCGAGGGATTCTTCAACATCGGCGTGGGCTGCTACCCCGAGAAGCATTTCGAGGCCGCCAATCTCGACGACGACATCGCCGCCATGAAGCGGAAGGTGGACGCCGGGGCCAACTACATGGTCACCCAGATGTTCTTCGACAACGAGGTGTATTACGAATATGTCGCCCGCTGCCGGGAGGCCGGAATCACCGTCCCGATCATCCCGGGGCTCAAGCCGCTATCCACCTACAAGCAGGTCAGGACCCTTCCGGAGACCTTCTCGATCGATATTCCCAAGGTCCTGACACGTGAGCTGGAAGCCCACAAAGACAACAAGGAGGCGGTGTACCGGATCGGTCAGGAATGGTGCGAGGCACAGTGCAAGGACCTTCTCGCGCATGGAGTACCGGCCGTGCATTTCTACACCATGGGCAAGACGGCCAATGTGGTCGGAATACTCAGGAACTGTTTTTAGGCAATGGAAGACATCCATCTCGCGTTAAGGGAAAGGATCCTCATCCTCGACGGGGCTATGGGCACGGTACTCCAGGGCCGCGGCCTTCAGGGCAACAGCGAACTGTTCAACCTGTCCCATCCCGAAATAGTCGAGGATATTCATTCCGAATATATTAAAGCAGGAGCTGATATAATCAGCACCAACTCATTCGGGGCCAATAAGATATCCCAACACGAACTAGGCCTTTCCCAGAAAGCGCCCGACATGGCTGAGGCGGCGGCGAGAATAGCCCGGCGGGCAGCGGACAAGGCCGGTCGAAAGGTCTGGGTCGCCGGAAGCGTTGGGCCGACCGGGAAGTCGCTCACGCTTGCCCAGAACATAGGGGACCCCGTGTTCCGGCCATATTCATTCGATGAGATGGCTGCCGCCTACGAGGAACAGATACGGGCTCTAATCGCCGGTGGCGTGGATTTGCTGCTGCTCGAGACGTGCTTTGATTCGCTGAACGCCAAGGCGGCCTTGTACGCGGTCTCGAAACTTGAGAATATTCCACCCATAATGATCTCAGTGTCACTGGGTGACAAGTCCGGAAGGACGCTGACCGGCCAGACTCCCGAGGCATTCTACCGCTCCGTACGGCACTGCACTCCCCTCTCTTTCGGGCTTAACTGCTCGCTGGGGTCCAGGGAGATGATCCCTCTGATCGCCGAAGTGGCCCGCTTTGTGGATGGCGCTGTCAGTTGCTACCCGAACGCGGGTCTTCCGGATGCCATGGGGGCTTATGATGAGTCGCCTCAGGTCATGGCCGCGGCGATCCGTGAGATGGCGCTCCAGGGGTCCGTCAACATCGTCGGTGGCTGCTGCGGCACCACCCCTGCCCATATCGCCGCCATCGCCGCCGCCGTCCATGGCCTACCACCAAGAATCGTCCGCTCCGGGGAGGCTGAGAATTCATGGAAGCCGTTGTATGTAAGCGGCTTGGAGAGCGTGGAGATTGACCGGAGCAGGAACTTCACGAATGTCGGCGAGAGGACAAATGTGGCGGGATCCAGGAAATTCGCTCGCCTGATCGCCTCGGGAGACTACGAGGAGGCCTTGCGGATCGCCGCCGGACAGATAGAAAACGGAGCCGACGTCATCGACATCAACATGGACGACGCCATGCTGGACTCCGCCAAAGAGATGGAAACCTTCCTGCGTCACATTGCCGGAGAGCCGGAGGTCGCCAAGGCCGCGATAATGATCGACTCGTCCCATTGGGACACGATTGTCACAGGCCTGAAAAACGCCCAAGGGAAGAGCATCGTCAACTCTATTTCACTTAAAGAAGGAGAAGAAATATTCCTACATAAGGCACGTGAGATAAAGGCTTTAGGAGCCGCACTTATAGTCATCGCATTCGACGAGGAAGGGCAGGCTACCACCTATGACAGGAAGATCGCCATCTGCCAGAGAGCATATTCCCTCTTGACAGAGAAGGCGGGATATTCCCCGACAGACATCATATTCGATGTGAACGTCCTGCCGGTCGGGACAGGCATCCCCGAGCATTCACGCTACGGAATCGATTTCATAGAGGCCGTCCGATGGATAAAGGAGAATCTTCCGGGATGCCGGACTTCCGGGGGAATATCCAATCTCTCTTTCGCCTTCAGGGGCAACAATGCCGTCCGGGAGGCGATGCACACCGTATTCCTTTATCATGCGATCAAGGCCGGGCTTGACATGGGGATCGTCAATCCGGGGATGCTCAAGGTCTATGATGAGATCGATCCGGAGCTTCTGCGGCGCGTGGAGGATGTCATCCTGGATTCGGATCCTGATGCCACTGAGCGGCTGATCGACTTCGCTCAGGAGATAATGTCCGCCGAGACAGGCATTGGCGAGTCCGGACCGTGGACGCCCTCGTCACGCAAGATGGAGGGGCCCGGCTCGCAGGAGAGTCAGGGAAAACTTGTTTTCACAGACTCTCCAAGAGATGGGAGGGACCGAGCGGAGCGAGGAGTCCGGACCGCCAATGCCTGCGAAGGCGGCTTTCCCTCCGGCAAAGAAAGCGTCGAGGAGCGGATAAAAAGGGCTCTGGTGAAGGGCGACGCTTCGGGATTGGAGGCGGATCTTTTGGAGTGCCTTGGGCAATATGACGGCGAGGCTTTCAAGGTCATCGACGGCCCCCTGATGGATGGCATGGCCCGTGTCGGTGAGCTGTTCGGGGCCGGCAAGATGTTCCTGCCACAGGTCGTGAAGTCAGCCCGGACGATGAAGGCGGCGGTAGAGTTGCTTCAGCCTCATCTTGAGGCAAGCGCCTCAAAGGCCTCCAACAGGCCCAGGGCGGTATTCGCCACAGTGAAGGGAGACGTCCATGACATTGGAAAGAATATTACCGGTATAGTGTTCACCTGCAATGGTTTCGAAGTGACGGACCTGGGGGTCATGGTCCCGAAGGAGACGATCCTCGAGGAGGCCGCGCGAGTCAAGGCCGACATTATCGGCGTCAGCGGGTTGATCACTCCGTCGCTGTACCAGATGGAGCTTCTTTGCAAGGACATGGAGGCGCTTGGGCTCGACACTCCCCTTCTTGTCGGAGGAGCTGCGGCTTCGGCGGTCCATACGGCGGTGAAGCTTGCTCCGCTTTACAAGCATGTTTTCTATGGGGCTGACGCGTCGGCTTCGGCGGTACTGGCAAGTAAGCTTGTGAGTGATCGGATGGCGACGGAGGCGGCTGAGCATGAGAGGCAGAGGGCGCTTCGGGAGGCGTATGAGGCTTCTGCTTCGCGTCCTGGCCAAGCCACTGGTGATGCGGCTCCGACATTGCCGTCGTCTCCCTGCGCTTCGCCGGAAGCTGGTGATGCGGCGGCAAGTACCGGTCCTGACTCGCTGCGCTACGCGCCCTATCCGGGAAAATGCTCGTCAGGGCCGGTCTTGACCGCCGCTTTCCCTGCGGACAGCTATATCAAGGGGAATCCGTTTAGGGATCTTCGGGCAAGGGGGCTTTCTGTCGAGGAGGTGGAGCCGTTCTTCGACTGGGGAATGTTCGCCACGATCCTTGGGGCGAGAGCTGACAGGAACCACCTGGAATTCATGAGATTAAGGTCCGAGGGAGAGGCCGTTCTGAAAGAGCTGCGCTCCAGCGGAGAGTGCCGGATAACGATCTCGGCCAGATTCGACTTGGCGCATCGGGAGGGCAACGACATCATCTCCCGAGATTTCCGCTTGCCCATGTTCAGGCAGCATTCTTCTTCCGGAAACTCGGCCGATGGCCTTTCCCTGGCCGATTTCGTGCCTCCTTCGGAATATGGCTTCGACTCACCCATGGGAATGTTCGCGATCAGCGTCCTATTGCCACCGTCTCCAAGCGCTTCTGGAGGCGGTCAAGGCCGATCCAGCCGACCATTTTCCCGGATAGGGCGCAAAGCGCAGGGAGGCTGGATCGGGCCTTGCCGCCGCACCACCTTGCAAGAAGAGAAACAAGATGATTTGGTATTTCGGGCAGTGATCCTGACTTTGGCGGAAGCGGCGTCATCATGGCTAGATGAATATGTGAAGAGCTCCATTCCTGATGGCGCGGAGTTCAAGGTCATCAAACCGGCGGCCGGATATTCCAGTTGCCCAGACCACACTCTCAAGCGAGACATACTTCGGTTGCTGCCTGCCGCGGATGCCCTGGGAATAACCCTTCTGGACAGCTGCGCGATGATTCCCGAGGCGTCTATTTGCGGACTCATATTCATTCATCCGGAAGCCACCTACCCCGAGATCCGTCGCCTATCTTCCTCTGAGATTGACGAATACGCCGCGCGCCGCGGCATGTCCGACTCCGACAAAGCCCGCTTCCTCGGCCACCTGCTCTGACACCGGATCCTGTCAGAACACCTGGGAGATTCACAAGTGAGAGTTCACCCGCATTTTGCCCTGTCTATGCGCCTCATCTCCCGCCTCCAGCACCAACGCCTGTCATTCTGAGCGTAGCAAAGAATCTTCTGCCCATTGTCCCAAAAACACGACAGCCAACAAAACATGGCCTGGATTCTTATCACCCAGAAGTGACTAATAACCAAGGTGTTGTAAATTACCGAAATCCAGACCCTAAGAAAAAACACGGGCCTGGATTCTGAAATTATATAAAAGATTGATAACCAGCCCCTTCACTTCATTAAGGATGACAGGGTAAGGGACTGGATGACAGGGTAAGGGACTGGATGACAGGGTAAGGGACTGGATAACAGGAAGGGCGGCGAGGAGCCGGCCACAGGAGGACCTGTCCACCCCCGGACAGTGACATGACCCCCAAAAGTTAGACAAAGACTTTTGGAGGTCATTATTATGAGTAAACACAGTATTGAAGAGAGATGGGCTGCCGTTCAGAGCTATCTTAACGGCGAGGCATCCACTTTCATTGCGAAGCAGACTGGGAT
>JAGAFU010000049.1 GCA_017627955.1 Bacteroidales bacterium
AACCATCGCTGAAGCCTTCAACTTCGACCAGGACGAGATGATGCGTGCCATCATTAACAACAATAACAAAGAACTCAATGCCGTCCGACGAGCCTTCGAGGCCCTACAACTGGCGGCCTAAATCACTTGCGAAACTTAAATGCTAACAATTGCCTCAGCAAGATCCATAAGCCAAACCCTAACACCTGGATTTTCAACTTTATCAATATCAAGATTACCGATTTCGCTTTCTCCTAATATAGGTTGAACTCTTGAATCAGAGGGTATTACGACCCAGCCCTTTTCATAATTAACAATATAAAGACAAGGAATGTCTTGGTAACAATAAGTGTTAATACCGCATATTTCGGATTTCTCTTTTAAAGAGCGGGCAAATAACGCGGCCATTTCTTCTGTAATATCAAAACTATTGCTATCCGGTTTGATATCAGAACGAACACTAATTGAGGAATTGACCATGTTCTGGTTTGGAAGCACTAATGGATTTTCCTTAGAACATGAAAACAAGGAGATTACAAATAAAAAAGAAGCCAAAACATTACTAATAGTTCTCATAGAAATCAAAAATTAAAAAAAAGACCTTTATCTATTAAAGGTCGAATTCACCCTTATATTGCCGTCCTGACGGTAGGGTGAATAGGATAAGGTAGTGACCTGGTCCCATAGTTATGGGAACTGTGGCGAAAAGGAACTGTGTGTCGATCATTTCTGAGATGTAGTCTCCGGTTGTGGTGTTCATGACCTCGACCTCAATCTCGCCGAGATTGGAGGTGAAGGTCAGGAGTACTGAAGACAACAGCGACTCGTAACTTGCGGAGATTGGGATTATCCCTGGCATCCTTGGACCGTGGGAGCCCGAATCTTGATCAGGGATAGGAGATATGACTATGGCGGAATCCGCCGCTACGACTTTCATCGGGAGCCGGTATCCGTCTGTGTCATACAACCATTTGTAATTAGAGGACAAGTCTGTCACCATTAGTGACACCGCTAAAGAAAGCGCAAGAATAATCTGGTTTTTCATGGCTTTTTCTTTTTTACAAATTTACGTAACGTAAATGATTAACGGTGTAACATCTATGGCTTATTATGTAACAAAACACAATGGTAAAATATGCCTTACATTTGCCTGTAAGGCCGTTATTTGAAAACGACAGCAAATTAATTGTAACAAAAGGCCGGCAGAGTGTAACTCATGCCTCCCTTATTGGATTAAAAGTACCCCAGAAAGACATCTTTTATTTCAGAAGAAGACCTCATTATTTTCTTCTTCAACCGGCTCTTTGCCATTCTGAGGCTATCCTGGGAAACGCTATTCATCAAGACCGAGAGAAAATTATTGTCAAACCCGGCGAAAATGAAGCTTGCGAGCCGATACTCATCTTCCGACAGTAAAGGAAACTCTCTTCTCAGTTTTCGCATGACCCCGTCACACTCTTTGTCAAGCAGATACTCAAAATCCTTCTGAGCATCAGGATTGGAGCGAAGCTCTTGAACCTTGTCTTTGATATCTTTCGCTATGATCTCAGGACTGCTGGAACCCTTCCTGCTAATAATCATATAAAGATCAGAAATAAAGGCAAACCTTGCCTTATTTTTACTTTTGTTTAGCTTTTCAATTGAGCTGTTCTTGCTCATATTCTCAAATTCAAGCCTTTTGACCTCATCCTCGTAAGCATTGATTGTCGCCGCAAGCCGATCTATTTCTTTATGATGTATAGTTCTCATTCTCCAGAAAGCCATATATGCGACTATGAGTAAAAGAATTAAAAGCAGTTCGAATATGATTGTCTTTTTGCGGTTGTTCTCAATGGTCAGTGATTTATTGACATTATCTTTGGACAGGAACTCATCACGGGCATGAGAAATTGAATTGACATAAGACATCCTATCGATAGAGTCGGATTTTAAAAAGACAGAATGGAGCAGAGTATACGCTCCCCTGTAATCCCCTTCCGAAAGGAGGGATCTATGCATCCAATAATTTAGATAGACATCATCCGGACCACAGTCCGACCGCATTTGTCGAAAAATGTCCGCAGACTCCTTTTCTCTCCCAGCTTCCTTCAGTGTGAAAGCGTACGCTCCATATTGGTTATAGTTCTCGAGCGATCCTTTCTCCAAAAAAACATTATCGAGCAGAAGCAGCGATTTTTGAGTGTCTGGATTAGGCGAAGTCAACAATGCCATAGCATAGTTAGTTTCTATGCTCTCCCGTAAAGGGGATGTAATGGAAGGGTTGTGTAGGATATCCTCATAATATGACAAAGCCTTATCCCATTCCCTCCTGTTAACCAGGTTTTGGGCTTTACGAAACCTCTGGTGGTTGACATATCCTGTGATTCCGCAACGTTCGAAATACTCTATAGACTTGTCAATGTAAGGAGTTGACCGTGAATACTCTTTAGTTTTGGTAAAAGTGTCAGCAAGACCAGTGCATAAAAGTCCGAGAAGCCAATAATTGTCTGTTTTCTTGGAATATTCCTCCGCCTTTGTATAAGCGATGACCGCCTCGTTATACCGTTCTCCATTGAAATGAGACACTCCGAGGTAGTAATTCGCTTTGAGCTTCTCCTCGGGACTGCCGTGGCGGGCGTACCAGTCGACGGCGGGCTGGATGATGCGGGTGTCGGCGGTGTCGATGTAGTTCTTGTCCAGGGCTATGGCGTGGAGCAGCGAGTACTTCGCTTTGACCGCCCTGCCGCGGAGGGTGGTCGTGTCGATCTGGCGTATGGCTACCAGGGCGCTGTCCGGACGGGAGTCGATGTAAGACTCGATGTCAGCGAGATGCTCCCGGGTCTGGCGGGAGGCGCAGGAGGCTCCTATGAGCACGATGACGATCAATGCCGAAAACGCACCGATATGGTTGAAGATTCTCATAAGCTTAAAAAACCAGAAAGATTCTTTGGCCTGCCGAAGAATCTTTCTGGTAATTACTGTTAAAAGAAGAACATAAAGCTATTTGAAAAGGAAGCTTACTCCGATGTTGAGAGTGTTCCTGTAGGCTATCTCATCGTTATATCCAATGTCCTTGTTGTCTTTCAAGCACTTGGTGAGACCGAAGTCATATCCGCCTCGGATAACGACAGCATCCGCGACAGTAATGCCTAAACCTACACCCCACTGGGCATCGATAGGTCTGATACTCGGATAGGTGTTACCTGTGCTGAAGCAGTTGCCACCGACACCCAAGTTAAGACGGGGACCTGTGAACACCGCGATGCCGAAACCGGAGTCTCCGGCAGGGAAGGTGTACTTCAGGTTAACGGGGATATAGAAATAATTGCAATGATAAGACTTATTCTTCTTTTCGGAAGAGTTTCCGAAAGTGAAGGTCTTGCCATAATGCATTATGCTGAGACCAGGCTCGAGAGTGAAACCCTCAATAGAGGAGAACGGATAGTCAAGCATGATTCCGAAATAGAAACCAGGCAAGGACTCAAAACCAAGAGCCTTGGCTTTGGCGGCGCTTTCTCCGGAAAGACTCAGCATTGAATAACCGCCGCCGAAAGACCAGACTCCGTCGATGTTTGAGATCTGGGCAAAGGTCTTCGGACCGGCAAGGAGCATGAAAGCTCCGATGATAGTAAAGATTAACTTCTTCATATTTAAGTGATTAATAAAAATTTACTTTATCTGTGGCAATCCAAGATCCTCAAAAGTACGAGGTGCGGGTTTGCCAGGAAGATCCTTGTGGGACTTCTGAGTCTTGACCTGCTCAAGAGCCACCTCGATAGCCTTAAGGAGTTGCTCGTCAACACCGGAATATTCCTTGATCGGATCATTGTCGAGAAGGATGTCAGGATCGACACCGTAATTCTCGATGATCCACTCTCCTGTCTTAGGATCGAAACTGGTCGACCCAGGAACCCTGACATCAGTGCCGTCCATGTAAGGAAGGGATCCACCGATACCGACGATTCCACCCCATGTTCTCGTACCTATCACGGTTCCCAGATTATTGGCCTTGAAGCCCCAAGGGAACAGGTCGCCGTCCGAGGCGGAGTACTTATTGATCAGTAAGACCTTGGGTCCTGTGTGAGTGCCATCAGGAATAGTCCTGACACGGCTGGATCCGCGACCCGCGTTCAAACGGTAGGCGGTTCTGAGGAGACGCTCGATGATCATCGGGGAGACATTTCCGCCACCATTCTCACGGTCATCGATAATGAGGGCCTCCTTGTCGAGTTGTGGATACCAGTAACGCGCGAACTCATTGAGTCCCTCCGCACCCATGTCGGGAATATAGATGTAACCGACTTTGCCGCCAGACTTCTCCTCAACGGTCTTGATGTTGTTCTGGACCCACTCGTAATGCTCAAGAGGATACTCGTCAGCGATTGGCCTGACAACGACCTTGCGTCCGCCCTCGGCAGCTTTACTGTTGACAGTCAGCTCAATGAGCTTGTCAGCCTTGCCAATGAGCAGCTTGTAGATATTGTCCACATCCTTAAGAGACTTTCCGTCGATGGCGGTGATATAGTCTCCCTCGGAGATGTTCATCCCGGGTTCAGTGAGGGGGCTGCGGAGTTCCGGCCTGTAGGTCGCTCCGGCATAGATGTGGTTGATCTTGAAATAGTTCTTGTCTTTGCTGACCTTGGCTCCGAGAAGACCCATAGGGATGCGTTCCGGCTTGGGATAAGGGCCAGGATTGACGTATGCGTGACCGCTGGCCAATTCCGCTATCATCGCTCCAAGAATATAGTTGAGGTCGAGACGAGTCTTGACATAAGGGAGAAGCGGCTCATATTTGGCCTTGACACCCTTCCAGTCGCGCCCGTGCATATTCTCCGTGTAGTAACCGTCACGGAAGGCTCTCCAGACCTCATTGTAAACTTGAGGCCACTCCTGGGAGTAGTCGACAAGGGCGTACATGTTGTCGGCGTCGATTTCCTCGCCTCCGCCAACTTTGGGTGAAGGGAAATTGACCACCGTGCTCTTGCCTCTGCTTGACAGGACGGCCTTCTTGTCACCGAGCCTGTAGCTGATCATTCCATCAGAGCAATCTTCTGTCTTGCCGGAGGCGAAATCATAGGTCTTGACACCGGCTCCACCGAAACCGCCGCGGCCTCCAGCCATGGGACCGCTGGCTCCACCGTAGAACCAGATTTTCTTCCCGTCGCAGAAGAAAACCCTGCCGCTGACAGGAAGCTTCACTGCCCTGTCGATCAATCCTTCCGGATCAATCTTTGTTTCGGTCACTTTCTGCTCACCCTTGTCTCCAGGCTTATCACCAGGCTTAGCTCCTGGACCGTCTGGACGACCTGGACGCTCGGGAGCGGCTTTTTCATCCTGTTTGGCGGGAGATGTCTCACTGTCTGAAGGCAGGAGAGGAGAAGGAGTGTCTTTGGCCAGCATCACCATGTAGGTCCCGGTCATGCTGCTGTACGCATAGTTCCACTCAATCCGGCTATAGATGGGGTTCAAATCTCTTTCAGAGGTGAATATCAAGTATTTCCCATCAGATGAGAAGATAGGGGAACCGGAATCGTACCACTTCTCGGTGACAGGATACTCTTTGCCTGAGGCGATCTCGCGGACATAGACTATGCTCATGTCGTTGGAAGCGGGCTTGGTGTAGGCCATCCACTTGCTGTCCGGGGAGAAGGAGACTCCGTAGAGACCCGCATCCGGATTCGAGTAGACAACCTTCTTGGTCTTGGCGACCGGATCCACCTCAACCAAACGGTTCTTGCGATCCGTGTAATAGACATGCTTTGAATCCGGAGCCCACATCAGGTTGCTGATGTAAGTGTCGTTATCCTTCGTGGCCTGGATGGTCGTGCCTGTCGCGGGCTCATAAAGATAAACCTCATTCTCTCCGGTGGAGTCACTGATGTAGGCGATGTATTTGCCGTCAGGGCTCCATGACGCGCCTCTCTCGTTAGCTCCCGGGGTCTGGGTGATATTCCTGGTGATGCCCTTGCCGACAGGAACATCGAAGACCTCACCGCGGGCAGTCACAGCCGCCCTCTTTCCGTCAGGAGAAATGCTGAAGCCGCGTCCGCTGACTTTCTTGAGCTCGGGACGGGAATAGACCAGGTCGGAAGTGAGGCTGATGTGGATCTGCTCGGCTTTCTTGGTGGCCGGGTCTAATTTGTAAAGGAAGCCTCCCTTCTCGAAAATGACCAGTTTGCCGTTGGTGCTGGGGAACTTGACGTCGAAATCCTCGAAATTGGTAACCTTGGATGTGGCCTTGGTCTTGGTGTTGTAGACGAAGATGTTCATCGTCATGTCACGGTCGGACGCGAAATAAATCTCATCACCGACCCACATCGGGAATATGTCCTGAGCGGGGTTGTCGGTGATCTTCTCGACCTTCTTCCCGTCATAGATCCAGACCTCGTCGGCCATACCGCCACGGTAGTATTTCCAAGTGCGGAACTCCCTCATAACGCGGTTGTAGGCCAGCTTCTTCCCATCAGGGGAATAAGAGCAGAAACCTCCCTCGGGGAGAGGAATCTCCTCGGGCATACCGCCGTTGATGGAGACTTTCCAAAGCTTACCGGGGAAACCGTCACCTGTCCTGTTGCGGTAGATGATGTACTTCCCGTCGGGAGTCCATCCCATAACAATGTTATTAGGGCCCATACGGTCTCCGAGGTCATCACGGCCATTGGTGGAGGTGTAGGTCATGCGAAGGGGCTCGCCACCCTTGGCAGGGATAACATAGACCTCACGGTTACCGTCGTACTCTCCGGTGAACGCGATGGTCTTGCCATCAGGAGAATACTTCGCGAACATCTCATATCCCACATGGGATGTGAGGCGGATAGCCTCACCTCCGGCAAGAGGGGCGGTGAACAGGTCACCGGCATACGAGAATACGACATCGGTTCCGTTGGTGGCGGGGAACCTGAGCAAGCGCGCTTCATCAGCATTCGCCATTTGGGAGAATGCCAGGCCGCACGCCAGGGCCATCATTAGGATTCTTTTCATACTCTATGGATTAAACAATATACTTATTCTATTCCAAACCTCTGGCGCGAAGCAGGGCACCCGGATCAGGCTGTGCTCCACGGAACATCATGTAGAGAACCATGGGCTCTTCGCTTCCACCCCTCTCAAGGAAGGTTTTCCTGAATTTGGCCGCGACCGCGGGATTGTAGATCCCGTTCTGCTCAAAGAACTCAAACGCATCTTTATCAAGCACTTCCGACCAAAGGTAGCTATAATACCCGGCACTGTAGCCGCTGTTGAATATGTGATTGAAATAGGTTGTGCGGTAGCGAGGGATAATCTCGTCGATAAGTCCCATCTCCTTGCAAACCTTTTCCTCGAACGCCGCCACATTGGGGCCACTCATCTTCTCCAATTCCTCAAGGGTCAGCTCGTGCCACTTCATGTCAAGGATAGACGCGGCGCAAAGCTCGGAAGTCATGAAACCCTGGTTGAACTTGCGGGCATTGCCTATCTTCGCGACGAGAGAATCAGGAATCACCTCACCGGTCTTGTAATGTTTGGCGTACTCGGCGAGAATCTCAGGCTGGAAAGCCCAGTTCTCATTGAACTGTGAGAAGGTCTCGACAAAGTCCCTCTTGACGCTGGTGCCGCTCACAGACTTGTAGGCGCACTTCGTCAGAAGGCCGTGGAGGGCATGCCCAAACTCATGGAACACCGTCTCCACATTGTCGATGGAGAACAGGGCCGGCTCAGTCTCAGTCGGGGAGGCCATATTACCGACGTTGACGATGATAGGACGCACATCATTCCCGTCTTTCCCCTTGTACTGCTCCCGGAAAGCGTTCATCCAGGCGCCTCCCCTCTTGGTGGGACGGGGGAAATAGTCTGTCATGAATATTCCGAGAAGGCTGCCGTCAGCGTCCGTGACCTTGAAGGTCTCGACCGCGGGATTGTACACCGGCACCCCCTCAAGAGGTTCGACGTTGATTCCATAGACCTTGTGGGCAGCGGCGAAGACTCCATGGCGGACATTCTCCATCTGGAAATATGGCCTCGTCTGGTTCTCGTCAAGAGCATATTTGCGAGCCCTGACCTTATCGGCATAGTAGAACCAGTCCCAAGGCTGGATCTTGGACCCCTTGGGAAGAGTACCTGCGGCGATGTCCTCATCCATAATTTTCTGCATGTCAGCTACTTCCTGCTTGGCTTTCGCATTGGCGGCCGTCTGGATAGTGGCCAGGAACTCATCGACAGCGGCAGGATTTCCGGCCATCTGGTCATCAAGGACATAAGCGGCGAAGGTGTCGAAGCCAAGCATCCTGGCCTTCTCGGCCCGAAGCTTCAGGATGTCAAGGGCCAACGCTTTGTTGTCATATTCATTGCCATTGTTGCCTCTGGAAGAATAGGCCTTGAACATTTCCTCGCGACGATTCCTGTCCTCGCAAGAGGTCATCTCGTCAGTGTAAGACGACACCGGGATCCCGAACTTGTCCTTGAAAGCGTTATTCTCGGCCAGCAGGTTCGTCCCGAACTTCTGCTGCAGTCCCGCGATCTTGATATTGATCTCTTTCAGACGTTCCTGGGAGGCTTCGTCAAGGTCCACACCATTGCGGGTGAAACTCTTGTAGAGATCCTTCAGGACCATCTGCTGTTCCCTTGTGAGAGCGCTCTGGTCCGCGTCGTAGATGACTTTGACCCTTTCGAAGAACTTCTTGTTCATCGAGATGGCGTTCTCATGGGCGGTCAGGAGCTCCGTGGCCTCCTCGACGACTTTCTCCATCTCTTCTCCCCCATCTGTCTCCTGCAGGTTATAGAGGACTCCGGTGACCTTGTCCAAGATCTCACCGGAAAGCTCATAGGTGCCGATGGTGTTATCGAAAGTCGGAGCCTCAGGATTGTCCAATATGGCTTCCAATTCTTTCTGTTGCTGCTCTATACCGGCCTTGACCGCCGGAATATAATCCGCGAGGGTGATCTTCTCGAACGGCGGAATGCCGTAAGGGGTGTCCCATTCCTGGAGGAATGGATTCTTGTTCTGGTCGCAAGCTGTCATGGCCAAAATTGCTCCTGTAGCCAATAGTACCTTATTCATAAATAGTCAAGCTCTAATACAACTACGAAAGTTATCAATTTTCCTGTCAATTCGCAATTTTCACCCCGTCAAGATCAATCAGGGTGAACTGCGCGGCGCCATTGTAATTGGTGAGAATGCCTGTCACATTGATCCTCGCTTTCTGCTCAAGGACAGTCTGTTCTATATCCGTGTCAGCGAACTTGGAATAGCCGCTGGAACGGATCTGTATCTCAGTTCCTCCGGGCATCGTGAAATACTGGCTGACAGCGTACGCTCCGGCGTTGTCCATCAACTGCTTGAGGTTGTCCCGGACCGTGCCGTAATTGTAATCACCCGAATTACCTATCTTGGCGGAATCCCAGGCTCCCCAAAGAAGGAGTCTTTTCATCCCCCCCTCGCTTAAGGCCCAGGTGTCAACTCCCCACCTGCTGTCGGAGAGGAAAAGGCGATTGGACGACGCTTTCTTGTCGGCGTTATTGTCAAGATAAATCAGCACGAAGATCTCGTCGGCATAAGTCAAGTTGTTGAGAGTCACGAGTTTCCCGAAATAGGGGCTCTTATATCCCTGCCTCAGGGCGGCCTTAACCTCATCCTCCGTAACCACCTGAGGAGAGACCGGTGTCCCTTGGGGGCCCTTGAACACATGGGAAGCGATCAAGCTTTTGACATCTATGTAGGCGGTCTCATATTCCCCTGTAGGATCCTCGGCGCCGATCTGGAGCATGCCTCCATAATTGCCGACAACCAGTCCCTGGCATTTGACATAGAGCGTCTGGCCGACTTTATAGTCATTGTAAAGACCGGAATTCCCGATCTTGACCTCGATGGCACCCGTGTTGTCCTGGATGTACAGGGAGCGGTAGATGTTGCCGGAAGCGTCAGACGTGGTGACCTGCCCTCCGATGACTATATCCTGGTCTATATGGACCGGTTTCCCGGTGTACATGGCCTTCAGGTCAGCGATGCTTGTCGTGACCTGGAGAGCCGCCGCCGCGGGTTCCTCAGGTTCACCCTGATTCCCGAAGACGGGTTCCCATTCCTGGCAGGAAACAATTGAAAACGAGAGCGCTATCGCAAATGAATATATAAATTTTCTCATGATCGTCCTCCCTGTTTAGAATCTGAAATAAATGTTCAGCATGTAGTTGAAGCCTGACATGTAGAAGTACTTCGGATCGAAGTTGTAGTAGCGGGACTTGCTGACGGTGTTGTCAACCATCCTGGTCTGCTCAAAACCTCCGGTCTTGACATCAGTCTTGTTGAGGATGTTCTTGGCGTTGAGAGAGAAACCAAGCTGGTACTTCCTCTGGATGTACCAGGACTTGCCGACGCTGAAGTTCACTATCCAAGCCGGATCGAACTTCTCCTGAAGGGTCATGGCCTCAACCTCCTCCGGGGTGATGACCCCGTCAGGACCAGCCGTGGCGTAGTCGGTCCTGCTCAAAGGACTCATGTCCAGGTAGGAATTGGCGAAGTAGTCCACATCCGCATCAATGAACCAGTAGTTGTGGAAGTACGAAAGACCAAGGCTGGCGGCTGTCTGAGGCGTGCTGGGCACATAATGCTTTTGCCTTGTCCCGTCAACTTTAGGGGTACTTTTCCAGTACGAGACCGGAATATCGTTATAGATTAGAACGGCGCTGTTGTCCACTGTGGCGGTAAGGAACGGGGTCGAGGTGTAAATGTACTCACCCGTGGTGAACACTCCAACGACCGAGAGGCCGTCCAAAGGAGTCGGGACCTCAAAACCGAGCTCAACTCCGGTGTGCCTCTCGTCTATTCCTCTCAAAGCGAAGTTTCCGAAGGAGTTGTCGAGGTCGTAATACACGCTCATCACATCGGTCTGGTCGGTGATATTGGTGTAGAATCCCGTCAGACGCAGGCTGTAGCCATTGGTGGCGAACATATAGTTCACATCCGCGGACAATGTCTTAGTGTTCTCAATTCCTTCAATCAAGGTGTTCCTGGTTCTCGGAGCCACGAAAGCCTTGTCAAAGTAAGGCGCTACGTTGTAATAACCCGCATTGGCGTACAGGCGATGTCCTCCCGTCAGGGTATAAGCGAGATTGATCTTGCCCGCATATGTGAGGAACGAGCTTTTCTTGGAGTTCCCCTTGGAGGTAATAGCCTCACCGTCCCCGTCGTAAGTGGTGTATATGTCGTCTCCGATCTGGATCGGATTTCCGCTTGAGTCAAGTCCGGGGAAAAGGCCTTTCCTGACAAGTCCTTCCCTCCAAAAAGAGTTAGTCCCGAGATGGCCTCCAAGGGTCAGGTCGAGCCCGCCGAGCGCGAACTTTCCTGAAGCCCAGGCCTCGCCTTTTATCAGATGGGCATAATAATCATAGCCGTATTTGTCTCCCACCTTAATCTTGCGGGCCTCTCCATGGGCGAGATAATAGTCAAGGTCGTTCTGTACCCTGGCAGCCGAGGATGAATAATCCCTCTCGGCAAACTGGTCAACGTCAAGGAAGTAAGAACCCCCGAGAAGGTCGTTGATTGATTTATAGTACTCGGTGCGGTTGTATTTGGCATTGAATCCGGCTCGCACGGCGATTGTCGATTTAGGCTTCCAAAGGACGCTCGTGGCCAGGTTGATGTCGTTCTGGTCCACATGCCTCTCCTCAAGGGCATACTTGGAGCGCCCACCTTCGGAGTTCCTGTTGACGGAGTACAACCTGTCCCAATCGACATGGGCGACCGACGGATTATGGCTTTGCCAAGCATCCCTGGCCCATGCGGCCTTAGAGGGATTCAGACGGTTGTAGTCTTCGTTCGCCATGTAGAAATAGCTCGGGAGATTGCGGTAGTAGTCCGGGCGTGGATCGGGAGCGTCATACCAGTCGAGGGCAGTGTAGCCGTTCTTTCCGGTCCTCCAAAGAAGGGTCGCTGAAGCCTCGAACCGCTTTGAAGGGGTGAAGTCGTATTTCAAGAAGGTGATCGGCTCGAATGTGATCCTGTTTCGGGCATTACGCATCTTTCCGTTCTGGTAACCCCAGTTGGAATTGTACATATTGTCCCCCATCAGGTCGTAAACCTCCTGCGTAGAGGCATTCTGCGCTCCCCTCTGGCCAGGGGCCCCGAAAGTGACGAGAGCGAGCCTGTGGCGGTCGCCCCAGTTCTTCTCAACGCCCAGATAATATGCGAAAGAACGGTAGTAAACTCCTTGTACCCAATCGTTTCCACCAAGTCTGGCAGAGGCGCTGACAGCGTATGACCATCCCTTATCATTTTCAGGGACAGCCCAGGTGCCCATTACCCTCATCCTGTACAAGGCACTGTTGGTCAAGACACTGAACCTCTTGCCCGGACGAGCCTGCCCAGGAGTCGCATAGATATTCGTGAGACCATTGTAACCTCCGATCCCGTACGGGGATATCTCTGAACCGATCACGGAAGCCTTCGCCCTGGTCACCTCGTTGAGGCCACTCCAGAGAGAATAAGGGGAAAATCCCGTCAGGGCATCGTTCATCTTCACTCCAGCGATGTAAACGTCCTGAGACTCACTGGCATAACCGCGGGCCTTGAAACGAACCGCGCTGAAGTTGTAGCTGGCGGCGTTGTTGAAGACGTCGTTCTGGTCGTAGAGGATCGTGGGAGTGTCCTCATAGCCGTTACCGTCGAGGTCAAATTCGCCGAAAGAAGAGTCGTCAACCTCACCGATCACCACGGAAGGCGACAGGCTGAGGTTGTACATATTCTTCACGTAACCGTCATTGACTGTCACATTGACTGTCGTGGGGAGGTAGCCGGGAGCCTCGATGACGAGATCATACATTCCGTCCGCCAGCTCACTGATGATGAAGTCTCCCTGAGGGTCGGACTTGATGGTCCCGATCTCAGTAGCACCTGACTTGAGCGTCAGGACCGCTCCTACGACGGGGTTCCTGTCCGCCCTGTTCACAACCTTTCCCTTGACTCCGCCGGTCGGGGCTTGGGCGAAAAGGCCGGCCGAGACCGAAACAGCTGCGAGGATTAAGGTTAATCGCTTGATAATATTCATTTTACTTAGATATTACTATATAAGTGGGATAATGGTCGCTGTAGCCATTGATGAAGGCGCCGTTGGACATTGTCCTCTTCGGAGTGCCTTTGTACTGGCCTTCTTGCTGAGTCATGAACGGCTTCTGGAAGACCCTGCCGTAGAACTTCTTCTTGACTATCGGCTGGATCTCGAATGTCCCCTTGGGAGCGTTCGCAAGGTTGGAGTTCACCATGATGATGTCGAATATGCTCCAGACTCCCTGGTAAGCCAATGATCCGAAACCGGCTTTAATCATCGAGAGGAACGGGTTGAAAAAATCGCTCTGGCCCATCTCGTCGATGCGCTCTTTCCCGTGGAGGTAGGTGGCCATGCTCTCATCCGTCGGATTGTCGTTCATGTCGCCCATCACCACGATCTTGATCCCGGGATATTTCTCCATCATCGCCATGGCGTTCTCATAGATGATCTCAGCGCCCCGGCTTCGCAGGTCCCCGCTCTTTCCACCAACCCTGGATGGCAGGTGGGTCACATAGAACGCGAACATCTCATCCGCTATTGTCCCGCGGACTTCGAGGATGTCCCTGGTGCGGAAATTGGCCTGCTCCTCAGGAGTCATGCTGAACTTGATGTCTGACGAGTCAAACGTGAATGGGATCGAGCGGCTCTCAAGCAGAGTGAACTGGTCCGGCCTGTAGAACAGGGCGCAGTCCACACCGCGGCGGTCCGGACCGTCATAATGGACAATCTGGTAATTGGCCTCGGCGATCTCAGGCTGGATCACAAGCTCTTCCAGGACATTGCGGTTCTCGATCTCGCTGACTCCCAAGATGGTGTGCCAGACCTTGTTGTCATCTTTCATCGCCCGGATGACCTCGGCCATGTTGTGGAGCTTCTTGCGGTACTTGGCCTCTGTCCACTGATTCGCGCCCTCGGGAAGGTACTCATAGTCATTCTTGCCCTCGTCGTGATAGGTGTCGAACAGGTTCTCGAGGTTGTAGAACCCGATGACATGGCTTTTCTGCACCTTCTGGGCAGAAGCCGCCGGAGAGAGCGCCAGAATGGCCGAAATGGCTATGAATATGCCGATTAATCTATTCTTCATCAGTTATTTGTGTTATTATTGCCACCACCAGCTGACAGTGGCAGGATTCTCTTCTTTGATCTGTTTATATGTCTCAGCGCCGACTTTTTTCTCAAGGTTCACGAAAAGCTTGTAGCCAAGTTTCTTCTCAAGGTCGGCCACGGACATGGACAGGTCCTTGGATATCTTCGCGCCGTACTTGTTCTCGTTCTCGAAATAAAACGCGCAGGCCATGAAGCCTTTATGGCCGACAGAGTCGCTGTTCTTGTACCTTAACAGGGCTTTGAAATATCCTTCAGGGACAGACACGGCCTTGCCGTGATTGTCATAAGCCTTTATGGTTGACTCCCCGACAAAACAACCTGTCACGACATAGAGGGTATCAGTCCCAGCAATCGCGCCTGTCTTCTTCGACCATGTGCGGACCTGATTCTCAAGGTTTGCCCAAATACCTCCGTTAAACTCATGATTCTGAGGAGTCATATTAACTCCATAGAAAGTCTGGATATTCGCTTCCCTGGAAGTCACTCTGTCCGCTGAAGGGATTTGGTGTCCCCGGTCCAAAACACCATTGTATTTGTAACCGTATCCTGAATAGACGTTGAACAAAACTGGCTGTTTGGTGTTTGGTAGCAGCGGATCGATCCCCCACTCATCGGAACGGTTGCCGCTGCCGATGTTCCCAGCGCAAAGCGGATAGGCCACCCAAGGAGCCACGAGGTTGTCGTAGTCCCAGTCAAAGGAGTAGTTCCTCACAGTGGCGTCGCCGAGAGGCATGTAGTGGGCGAAGAACTCAAGTTTGTCTCCCTCAGGTGTTTCCGGCAATTCAAGCCAATTGTAAGGGGAGGTCTTGAACCCGTAGCCGTTCTCCTTCTGAGGGGTCGGATCATCGCCCGGACCTGGGGCAGGAGGGACGGGAACCACCAGTTTGTTCTGGGTGAGGGTCGCTTGCCCCGCACCTCCGATCCCGGTGATTGTAATGGTGGCGGTACGCACCGCGTCCGTGTTCTCGGTGTAGCTGAGAACGACCATGTTGGAGTTGCCGGACCCGGATGAGGGAGAGACCGTCAGCCACGGGGCCGATGTGGTGATCGTCCAGTTTCCGGAGGCGGTCACGGAGAGGAACTGGCTCCCCGCCTCGCCCGACACGTTCTGTGTCTTGACACTTACCACCGGCGGGACCATCGGCTCTTCCTTAGTCGCGCCGGAAGTGCCTCCGCAAGATATGACCATCAGTGACAGCGCCAAAAGCGCCGCCACTGATGTGTACAAGGATATTCGAAGACTGCCTCTCAATTCTATTTCACATTGATTCCGAACAGGACAACTCGGGAATTGCTTCCGGTTGTCGTCAGTGTCAGTGTCGTATCTGCGGCCAGGGCATCGAATGTCTTGGTGTAGCAGTCAGATGCGGAGACGGTCATTGTGAACGGCGGATTGCCGGCAGCTCCGTCATTGGCGGCCAGAGCCTGGGAGAACACCTCCGTGTCCCCGATCTTGGCGGACAGGGTTGACTTCTTGTCCTTCCAAGCGACCCCATAGAATGTGATGGAAGTGCTTCCCTTGGGGAGGACAATTGTCGCGACACCTACCTTGCTTGATGTGCCGAGCTTCAAAGCGGTGATCTCCTGGCCATTGACCGTGGCCTTGGCATCCGAGGCGTTCTCACCCTTGGTCCACTTGACGTTGCTGGTAAACGGGTTCGTGAGATCTCCGCCAGGAGTCTCTCCTCCGCCGGGTTCGTCAGAGCCACCGCTGGCGCCGCTGACATAGTAGGATCCGACGACCTCGTCTTTGGAACCGGAATCATCGGTGAATGTCTCGCGATATCCGATGATCGTGATCTCATCGCCTTCCTTGATTCCGATGGAAGCGAAGGACTTGTCGTTTGCCTTATTGGGACCGTAACCACCAAGATCCTTGGCCACAAGACCATAGACATAAACGGTTCCGGTAGCGTCAGTCAAGTCGAAGTTGCCGTAAGTCGAGTTGACGATTTTGCCGACCTTGCCGGTGAGCTTGTAAGGCTGGGTCTTGGAATCCTCAGCAGCGAGGAATTCGGCGATCGAGACGGCCTTGATCTCCTCGGACTCACCGGGCTCATCGCCACCCGGCTCTTCTCCGCCGGGCTCAGTGCCATCCGTGGCCTTGATGTCAGTGGTTATGACGTAGAGATACTTGTCCCCGGCCTTGGTGGTGGTATGATACAGATAATAGCCCGTGATGACAACCTCCTTCCCGTCGAGAGAGGTGACATTGTTCAAGGGTTTCAGGACGCTACCCTTCACTTCAGCCCCGTCTACCGTGACATTGTAATAGTTGCCGGAGATGGCAAGGGTGCCCTTGTAGGTCACATATTCCCTGGTCTGGGAAGAATATGAGTCGAATGTGGCGGTTATGTCTTTCGGTTCAGGATAAGTTACTTCCGTTCCGGTTGAGTTGACCGTCACCTCAGGATCCGAGAGCTGCGGGGCTCCACTGTACTCTGCCTTCGTGGCCTGGACCGTGACATTGTCTCCGACAGAGGCCTTGCCTCTATAGACATAGATCATAGCCCCGTCCTGCTCCATCAGGAAACCAGCGTCGGAAGCCGCGACCACGACCGCCGGGCCGACCTTCAGCTTAGCGTCCTTTTCGGCAGCGATCGCCTCAGCCACAGTGGCTTCAACAATCTCTTCACCGGGATCCGGCTCGTCTCCACCTGTCGCTCCGTTGAGCGAATAGACATAAGCCTTGCCGGCCTCGGTCTCAGGAGTATTGCCCCGGTAGTTCATCAGCTTACCGCAGATGATGACCTCGTCGCCGACTTTGATGTCGGTCTGGCCCTCCTCGTATTTCTTGTTGCCAAGATAAAGCACCCTGTAGACCTGGAACTCACCACTCTGCTCTCCGTCCTCGGAAATGAAGAACGAGGCGTTGCCAAAGGTGCCACTTTCGGTGAAAGTACCTTTTTCAGCGATCCTGCTGATCTTGCCCTTCACATAAACGTCATCTGTGGTCTGGTATTCTGTGTTGGATGTCCAGGTGAGATTCTTCACCGCGGCAGCCGCACCGGCAGGATTGTACGGATCCTCAAGGGTTCCGGTTCCCTTCGGATCGCCAGTCTCTTCCTCGCCAGAGCCGCCTCCGGTCTCCCCGTTAAGGGAATAAACGTAAGCCTTGCCGGCCTCAGTCTCAGGAGTATTGCCCCGGTAGTTCATCAGCTTACCGCAGATGATGACCTCGTCGCCGACCTTGATGTCGGTCTGGCCACTCTCGTATTTCTTGTTGCCAAGATACAGGGCGCGGAAGACATAGAACTCAAAATCAGTACCTTCCTCAACGATGTAGAATGAGGCGTTGCCATAGGTGCCACCGCCGGTGAAAGTACCATTGTCGGCGATCCTGCTGATTTTGCCCTTCACATAAACGTCATCTGTGGTCTGGTATTCTGTGTTGGATGTCCAGGTGAGATTCTTCACCGCGGCAGCCGCACCGGCGGGGTTGTACGGATCCTCAAGGGTTCCGGTTCCCTTGGCCTCAGGCTCTTCACCACCCTGGCTGGCCGTCTCGCCATTTAAGGAATAAACATAAGCGTTGTTGGCATCGGTCTCAGGAGTGTTGCCCTTGTAGTTCATCAGCTTGCCGCAGATGATTACCTCGTCGCCAACCTTGATGTCGGTCTGGCCGCTCTTGTACTTTTTATTGCCAAGGTACAGGCACCTGTAGACCTGGAACTCATTGTTGGTCGTGCCGTCCGTCGAGATGAAGAACGAGGCGTTGCCGAAGCTCCCGCCACCTGTGAAAGTACCATTCTCGGCTATACGCGAGATTATACCCTTCACATAGACGACATCTGTCGTCTGGTATTCTGTGTTGGATGTCCAGCTCAGGTCAGCCACAGCCGCGATAGCCGCGATGACATTGTAAGGATCGCTCTGCGTACCAGTACCGGTAGGTGTGGTATTGGGATCTTCGCCCTTGGCTCCCTTTTGGGTGACATTGACTGTCCTGTAGTCAAAGTCTGTCTTCACCTTGAAGGATGAGGTCCTGTCGTTGGAGGAGTTGGCCAGAGCGGTCACCGTCACGCTGACCGGAGAATCCGAGGCTGTACCTTGAGTGGGATTGAAAGCAAGCCAGTCGGCATCCGTTGTGATTGACCAAGGACGGTTGGAAGTCACTGTTATAGTGCCGGTTCCACCTCCTTGCTCAAAAGTCAGCTCCACTTGATCGACATTGAGCTGAGGTATGGTTGGCTCCGGTTCTTTTTCTTCCCCGCAAGCGACGAACAACGCGGCGGAAGCGAGGAGACTTAACAATAATTTTTGGATTTTCATTATAGCGTTATTTTATGTTGTCTTTAGTCTGCTAATATACAATGAAATGTCAAATAATCAAAGCTCGATTTCCAACTCCACGGGGCAATGGTCCGAGCCGAAAACCTCGTTGTGAATCTCCGTGCCGGTGACTTTGGCCTCGAGATTATCAGAGACGAGGAAATAGTCGATGCGCCACCCGGCGTTGTTGGCCCTGGAATTGAAGCGGTAGGACCACCAGGAATATTTGACCTCTTCAGGGTGCTGGTGACGCCAGGTGTCGACAAACCCGGACTTCAGCAAGACAGAGAACTTGTCCCGCTCCTCATCGGTAAAACCGGCGTTGCGACGGTTGGTTTTCGGGTTCTTGATGTCGATTTCCTCATGGGCGACATTCATGTCTCCACAGATCACGACACCTTTTTTGGCCTTCAGGCCGAGGACATATTCCCGGAAAGCGTCGTCCCACGTCATCCTGTAATCAAGCCTCCGAAGGCCGTCCTGGGAGTTTGGAGTATAGACGCAAACCAGATAGAAATCAGGCATTTCCAGCGTTATTACCCGGCCCTCGGCGTCGTGCTCGGGGATTCCCATCCCGTAGGTCACAGAGAGCGGCTGATGCTTTGAATATATCGCCGTCCCGGAGTAGCCTTTCTTCTCGGCGGAGTTCCAGTAGGAAGTGTAGCCAAGATACTCCAAGTCGAGCTGCCCAGGCTGCATCTTGGTCTCCTGAAGGCAGAAAAAATCAGCGTCCAGCGCCGTGAAGGCCTTGTCAAAATCTCCTTTTCCAGCGCAGGCGCGAAGGCCGTTGACATTCCAGCTTATAAATTTCATATTCCTGAAAAGTTATTAATTCACAGTTACTTCCGTGGTCAGTTCCTCGCTCTTCGCATCCCAGGAGTCGAAAGCGGTAAGGGAAACCGTGTAGGTCCCAGGCTTCAAAACCGGCAGCCCTATGGGATCCAAGACGGTGAAGGCTTCCGGGAGATCATCGAGCGAAAAGGAAACGCTCCAGGAGCGCTTCATATCGGAAGGATCCGGGTGTTTGTAGAAATCCGCGAGTATCTTTTTCGAGGATATCTCCTTCCCGTCTTCAGCCAGGGAGACGACGTAGTGATGGACGAATTCATCATCTTCTCCGGAGGCGAAATTGACGGATATTCCTTTGGCCACTTTTTTAACCCAAGGCTCAGAAGGCATCAACACCGAGGCGTCAATTTTCGACAGGACGGGAGCCTCGTTGGCAGCCGCCCGATTAGTGAATGAATATGCCTCAAGATGCTTCTTGTTCTTTGCCGGACGCCCCATCACGAGAGGCTCCCCGATCACATCCTTGTTGTAGAAATCCATCCTGTAGATCCGCATGTTCCCCTTCTTGTCGAACTGCACCAGATTGCCCTGCGAGAACTCATCCTTGTCTTTCATCGTGGTCTGGCCGGCCATGTCCTCGTAGCCTCCCGCCTCAAGGGCCATATAACGGACCGAGGCGCAACCGAGAGCGGTGTAATTGCCCTGCCAGACGCTTCTGGGATCGTTCAGGGGGAAATGCAGGTGGCCGCCGAAGGCCACGACCTGGGGATATTTCGACAAGATCTCCGGGAGTTCCCTCGTGGCCCAGTAGCCCGGAAGGAATGACTTCCAGATCCCGTCCGCCTCTCCGAGAAGGCTGCCGTAGACAGTGTCGTAAAGCATCGGATGGGTGATGACGATCACGTATCTCGAAGGATTCTTGGACGTTATCTCCTTCAGCTTGCCATCAAGCCACTTCAACGCCTCCGGGCTGTAAGCGACCGGGCTGGTGCCGTCAGGGGTTATCGTGAGAATATCATAGTCTTTGAGCACGCAGTGGCGGCATTCAAGCCTTTCCCCCGCATCCTTGTCGACATCCACCTGGAAATAACTGTCCCCGAATGCTTTACGAATATATTCAGCGTCCTTCACCATCGTCTCGCTCCACTTGTAATTCGGCACATCGTGATTCCCGACAGTGTAGATAAGAGGAACCACCTCGGGATTGATAACTGACTCGTAAACCTTTTTGAACTCAAGGATCGACGGGTCGCTGGGATAGTCGATGAGGTCTCCCGCGACCAGAACTCCGTCCAATCCGTCAGGATCGCTCTCCGACGCCTTCACTCCGAGCTGCAGCAAGGCGTTTTTCCACTTCCTGGAAGTTTCGGGGACTCCCGTGTTGATGTGCACGTCACTTACGACTCCTACCGACAGGACAACGGAACTCTCGTCAAAGGCCTCGGGTCCGTTCTTGGTCCCGACACATGAAGCCAAGGCCAGCGCAAATGCGGCAAATACAAATCTCTTTATATTCATTGTCAATCAGTTATCAAAACCATCTGCCCGGGAGCGAGGGTCAGGGTTACAGCGCCCTTCCTGACAGAGAAGTCCTTGAATTCTTGTCTTCCGGACACATCCAGAATCCATCCTTTCGCCTTTCCGGAAAGCTTGACTCCCTCGGGGATCGTCCAAATCTTGCCCTCGCATCCGGATTCGGAATATGCTATGACAGATCTATCGCCCAGCCATAGGGCAGGGACAAACACATCCTTCTCGTCAGAGAGGATCTCTCCATCCTTAGCGACGGTAAGCGTCCCATCTTTCAACAGCGTCCTGACGCCATCCTCCAATATTCCAAAAAGATTCCCGGCCTCGTCACTGACCAGAGCCTTTCGGCCGAAATTATTGAGATACAGCGTGATGAGCGTTTTCTTGCAGAATTCTTCCTTGAACTTTCCGAAGGCGGACTCAAGCGAAGGAGAGTCCCTGAATATCGCCTCACCGTTGAGACTCCTTCCGAACGCTCTGACAGGGCCATAGATATTGCCGCCACAAGCCTGGGAAGCGGTAAGAGACATCGCTTTGTCAAGCGAATTGTAATGCCAGAACATCGGGAACCAGCCGTCGGTGATCTCGCCGATGCCCATCTCGGCCCCCTCTGTCGTGACATCTATCCCCTTGGAATCCCAGTACTTGACTATATTCGCCTTGCCTTCCATGTCCTGCTCGGCCGTGTGACCGTGCCAAGGGCTTATCGGGGACTCCATCCTGATTACAGGCTTGCCGTTCTCAAGCCGTGGCCTCGGGACAGCATTGTGGAAAGCGTCGATGTGGATGGTACCGGCCTCCTGGATGGGCAGCAGCGAGCAAAGGCTGTCGATCCTCCACTTTGAAAGCCCCTTCTCCCACTCGGCGGCATAACTCACCTTGTAGCCCCAGTCGCCGAAAATATAGCTCCCATCTTTTTCCCTGGCCAGCACATCGGCCTCTTTGTACTTCAGGAAGGCCGGGCTGTCCTCGAAGGCGTCGAACATGTTGATGTGGAGACTGACATAGGTGTTATACTTCCTGGCTTCTTTCATCAGCCACCTCACGCTGTCCAGAGGATCATCATCGCTGGCCCTCTTGATCGCGGGATTGCCTTCGAAGAATGCCGGATACTTGGAGTCGTGTCCGTTGTACTGCCATCCGACAAGATAGACGATCTTCGGGAGTCCCGGGGTGAACGCATCCATCCCCTTTATGGCCTCCAGAGCCTGCTCGCAGGTCATGTAGACCGTGCTCTGGCCATTGTCCCGCATCTTGTAGGCGCCGAGATACTCTTTCTCGTATTCGGCCTGGCAAAGGAACAGCTTGGTCACGAGAACCTTGGAATAGTCAAACCTCGGGGTCACATGCCACACGAACGGGGCCTGTTTGAAAAGCACCGTGTCCGCCTTTCCCTCCGGCAAGAACACATCGACGTCTTTCTGGACCTTGGGACCTTTACAACCGAACAGCGCTGCCGCCATCGCCAAAGCAGCCACCGCCATAGATGATAATCGCTTCATAAATGCAAATATAACACATTTACGGCGATTTGATAAGCCTTAATTCATCACCGGACGGATCATCGCTCCCGAAGCGGGGAAGAATATCCAATTAGAAGTGTTGGCTTTTGAGATTACCCTGTAACCAGGACCGGCATAATCAAATGACCCGTACTGGAAATTAGTCACCCAAGTCCACGTCACATTACTGCTTTGGAAATATATGTATTACTCTTAATAATCAAATCTTTACCGGCGATTTTTTTAGGTTTTTTCGCTGTTTGCCTCTATGTCTGGCAAAAATTGTATTTTTGTATTATGAGAAAAATCCTTATTCCTTTCCTTTTGGCCCTCACGGTAGGAGCCTCCGCCCAAAACTCCGGGATGGTCTACACCGAGGCCAGCGACTTGACTTTGACCGGGAAACTGATGTCTACTCCGAACCCGTACCACAGGGTCGACACCGTCCGCTTCAAGGGTTTCACCAAGAGCGAGAACAACCAGGTCCGGAACTCCGCCGGGATCGCCGTGGCGTTCAGGACGGACTCGAAAACAATTTCGGTACTCACCGACTACGGTGAGGTGGGCTGGCCAAACAACACTTCGGGTTTTTCCGCCAGGGGATATGACCTCTACATCCGTCAGGATGGGAGGTGGATCTGGGCCGGAGCGGGAGTTCCAGGAGATCTGGACAAGCCCTTCAACATCATCTCGAACATGGATGGAACCATGAAGGAATGTCTGATGTACCTGCCTTTGCTGAGTGAAGAATATTCCATAAAGATCGGAGTTGAGCCAGGCGCTGTTCTTGTGCCGCTTGATAATCCTTTCCGTCATCGGATCGGGATATTCGGATCGAGTTTCACCCACGGGGTTTCAACCTCGAGAGCCGGAATGACCTATCCCGCGATCTTCTCCAGGGAGACAGGTCTTCAGCTCCTCAGCCTCGGATGCAACGGCAACTGCAAGATGCAGGACTACTTTGCCGACGTGCTTGCCGCCGCTGATGTTGACGCCTTTATATTCGACTCATTCTCAAATCCTTCCATCGAGCAAATCAAGGAACGTCTTTTCCCGTTCATCGAGAAGCTCCAAGCGGCCCACCCCGGAAAACCGCTGATTTTCCAACGGACGATTTACAGGGAATGGCGCAATTTCAACAAGAGGATAGACAAGGAACAGGCCGACAAGATAGAGGTCGCCGACAGCCTGATGAAAATCGCCTGCAAGAAATACAAGGATGTCTATTACATCCATCCCAGCGCTTCGGCTCCGGACCACGAGACTTCTCAGGACGGAACCCATCCTTCGGACCGGGGCTACCAGCTTTGGGCCCGGTCGATCGAGAAGCCGGTCAAGAAAATCCTCCGGAAGTACGGGATCAGGTAATTGCCCGTTTTTTATAAATAGATAAGTATCAATAAGATACAAAAATAAACAGGAACGATAAAAGAAGCTTGAAAATGGAACTATTTGATAATAAGGCACTTATGCGCCACGCATTATTGGCGTTACTCTTGGTTGGATTATCCTTCACTGTCTCGGCGCAGACGAAAACA
Organism: Bacteroidales bacterium; assembly: GCA_017627955.1. Taxonomy (GTDB): domain Bacteria; phylum Bacteroidota; class Bacteroidia; order Bacteroidales; family UBA932; genus Cryptobacteroides. Next base: position 23,716 of record JAGAFU010000049.1, read on the forward strand.
AGTTATGTGGATCCGTTCATCGGGACGGACGGTATGGGACACACCTTCCCCGGGGCCTGCGTGCCTTTCGGAGGGGTCCAGCTCAGCCCGGACACCGACTCGATCCCCCACAATATTAACGGGAAATACCAGCCGATGGTCTACGAGACTTGCGCCGGCTACCGTTACAACGATCCCACAATCGTCGGATTCAGCCACACCCATTTCAGCGGCACGGGTCACTCCGATCTGGGTGACATCCTGATCATGCCGGCGACTGGACCGCTGAAGCTCAATCCTGGCACGGCTGACAACCCGGACAGCGGATTCCGCAGCCGTTTCAGCCACTCGACCGAGAGCTCCCGCCCGGGACTCTACGAAGTGACTCTTGACGACTATAACATAAAGGCCAGACTCACAGCCACTTCCAGAGTCGGCGTCCATGAATACACCTTCTGTCATCCTGAGCGCGGCGAAGGATCTGGCCATATCATCCTCGACCTCATCCATGGCATCTATGACTATGACGGCAAGACCCTTTGGGCCGAGGTTCAGGTCCAGGATCCGACCCATGTCACCGGCTACCGTATAACAAACGGATGGGCCAGGACGAACTACACCTATTTCGCTATTGAATTCTCACAGCCGATCACAGAATACGGCTACACGGACCGCCAGAAGATAGACTACAAGGGCGGCTGGAGCAAGTTCGACACCAGCAGGAATTTCGCCGCCATGGCCGGCCGTAAACTTGTCGCGTGGTTCAAGTTCGACACCGACAAGAATCCCAAACTGACCGTCAAGGTCGCCCTCTCATCGACCGGAACGACCGGAGCGATGAAGAACCTCAAGGCGGAGGCAGCCGGCAAAACTTTCGACCAGATCGCCGCCGAGGCCGACAAGGCTTGGGAGAAGGAGCTTTCCGTGATGGAAATCACTGGTACTGAAGCGGAAAAGAAGATGTTCTACACCTCTCTTTACCACACGATGATCAACCCTTCGATCTACATGGACGTGGATGGCTCCTACAGGGGTCTTGACCACGAGATCCACAAGGCGGAGGGCTTCACCAACTACACGGTCTTCTCCCTCTGGGACACCTACAGGGCCGAGCATCCGTTCCTGGCGCTGTTTAAGCCGGACAGGGACAGGGACATCGTCATGTCCATGCTTGCCCACTACGACCAGAATGTCCTGAACATGCTCCCGGTCTGGAGCCACATGGCCAACGAGAACTGGTGCATGAGCGGCTACCATGCCGTCCCGGTGCTTGCCGACGCTATCACCAAGGGGCTCGATATTGACAAGAAAAGGGCTCTGGAGGCCATGGTGACAACCTCAAAGCAGGAATGGTACTGCGGCCTGGGCGATTACATGAAGTTGGGATATGTCCCCTACGACAAGATCACCACGGCGGCCAGCAACACCCTGGAATATTCCTACGACGACTGGACCATCTGGAACACCGCCCGCATCTCCGGCGACAAGGCCGTTGAGGAGGAATATGCCCCGAGGGCGCTATATTACCGGAACGTCTTCGACAACGATCTTGGTTTCGCCCGCCCGAAATACAAGGACGGCACTTTCAAAAAGGATTTCGACATCATGCAGACGATGGGCGAGGGCTTTATTGAAGGGAACTCATTGAATTTCAGCTTCCACGCTCCGCAAGACGTGTACGGGGTCATGAATCTGATGGGAGGCGAGAAGAAGTTCATCGCCGCCCTTGACGAGCTCTTCTACAATGATCTTCCGGAATATGCCTACGCCCAAAACGAGGACATCACAAAGGACTGCCTGATCGGAGGTTACGTCCACGGCAACGAGCCCAGCCACCATATTCCTTACCTCTATGCCTGGACAAGCCAGCCGTGGAAGACGCAGTACTGGATGAGGGAGATTATCAACCGGATGTACCGTCCCGAGATCCGGGGACTCGGCGGCAACGACGATTGCGGCCAGATGAGCGCCTGGTACATATTCGGAACCCTGGGCTTCTATCCGGTCTGCCCCGGAAGCGACCAGTATGTCATCGGAGCGCCTTTCCTCAAGGAAGTCTCAATCGCCCTGCCTAACGGGAAGTCGCTGGTTATCAAGGCCCCGAAGGTCAGTGACACCAACCGCTACGTCAAAAAAGTCCTTTTGAACGGTAAGGAATATTCCAAACTCTACCTGACCCACTCGGACATCATGGCCGGAGGAGTCCTGGAGTTTGAGATGGCCGCTAAACCCAACAAGTCCCGCGGCCAAAAGGCCGATGATAAACCCTATTCGATGACTTCTAAATAGTTTTTGATGGAAAGAAGAGATTTCATTCGCACAGGTGGCCTGACTGGATTGGCCGGACTAGGAGCCGCTTCACTGGCTTTCCAATCTTTTTCTCACGAAGAGGGAAACTCCTCGGACTCAAGGTTTAACGTCTTGGATTTCGGGGCCAAGGGAAACGGGAAGACCCCGGACTCCAAAGCGATCCAGGCGGCGCTCGATGCCGCCGGGAAGGTCAATGGCACCGTCTGGTTCCCTCCGGGAGTGTACCGCTGCCATGACTTGAAAGTGCCTCCCTATGTGGCCCTGATGGGTGATCCCGTTTGGATCTACAGATGCGAAAACCGCGGGGCCATCCTCGAGCTTGACAGCAAAGAGGCCGACTGCCTGCTGGACATAACGGGAGCCTACGCTGTGAGAATCCGCGGACTTGTGCTTGGTGGGGATCGTTCCGCCGAAAAGGCGATTCACGGAATATACTTGAACAACACGGAGGCCTGGAGCCCGAAAGAGGACACGATCGTTATCGATGACACCAAGGTGATGAATTTCTCCGGTCACGGGGTGTTCCTGAAACGCATCTGGTTGTTTATTGTCCGCCACAGCCATTTCATGAGCAACAAAGGCGATGGAATGAGGATACTCGGATGGGACGGTTTCGTGCTGGACAACCAGTTCTCAGGAAACGGCGGGGATGGGTTCAATTGTGATGACTGCGGGGCGACCGTCATGTTCACGGCCAACCGGGTGGAATGGAATCGAGGCTATGGGCTGTTCATCCACAACGGTGACGACTGGAACGTGACCGGGAATTCTTTCGACAGGAACTTCAGCGCCGGGTTATATGCCTTGAACGCCAGCGCTGTCGCGGTGACTGGTAACGTGTTCCGTCGCTGCGGCAAGGACTCTAATCTCCTTAACCCAGGAGAACGTTCATGTCAGGTCAAATTGGAAGATTGCCATGGTCTGACCATGACCGGGAACGCCTGCCTGGCAGGCCAGGATGATGGCGGAAAGGGGCTTTTCACTCCTCAAGTAGGGCTGATTATCAAGAACTTGTCCCATTGCATTATCTCCGGGAACACTCTCTGGAACGGCTACATGGAAGATATGCTTGTCGACGAAGGCGGCCACGGCCCCGAACTCATCATCAAAGACAACGTCGGCTGCCCGAAAAAGTAGCGGCATAAATCGCTACTTGCTTATCAATAAGCTCTCGCTGGACGCTTACGCCGCTCTTGAAGATCGTCACTCCTCCGTCCTTGGCGGAGGGTTTCCAGTTGCCCACAATCTCACCGTCAAAGGCGACAACCGGGCGGAATATTCCATGGTCATTATGGGCATGGTGCGCAAGACCAGGATCCAGGACCACATCCCGGCTCTTGTAACCGATCAGATATTCATCGTAGGCGGGAAGGAGATGGAGGGTACCGGAGCGGAATCCTCTCGTGCGGAAGTCTTTGTGAATCAAGAAGTCTCGCCCTTTCCAACGATCCCGACGCAGTTCTTCGCTCAGGGCTGATATTCCTTTTTGGCAATCCCTTACATTCAGTCCGGACCACCAGACAAAGTCCTCCAGCGTGGCGGGGCTGTGGCTCCGGAAATATTTTCTGGCGAGCAGAGTCAATGCTTCTTCACGAGGGATTTCGGGAATAATCGGAACCCGCTCGCTGACAAGACGATAGGTATTCCTTGGGCCAAGAGAGCCACTGCAGACTATCCCTTCCAATTCGGCCATCCTCAACTGGTGATTATAGACGAGATGCTCTTCCGGGATGCCTCCCCTTTTCAAGGCCTCACCGATCACATCCTCCGTTGTCTCGCCGAGATCCCCGACAGTCTTTTCGATTATGGACAGGGCTTGATACTTTTCCTTTCCGCCGAATGCAAATCCCAAGGACTTAGTCCAGCCGTTCATTGTGGCCAGCGCCTTGTCATAGCAGAGGAGCCGCATCCATCCGAAATCCTCGGCCGAGACCAGTTGCCAAGTGCAGCGGAGCAGATGTGCCCTTATTATATTTCCTTCGTCAAAAGCCTGTTTGAAGACCTTGAAAGACGGCTTTCTTGTCCTTGAGGTGACCGCCCATCGCATAGCCCGGTAGTCCTGCGCCTGGATCGCCCCGAACCACGAGACGACCTCCGAGGGATCCTCGAAGATCGGGCAGATTAACTGCTGACTCAAGAGTCTTGCCGAGATGGGGTTCATATGCGGACAAAGATACTGTTTTTATTTTTCCGCCGCCAAACAGACGCAAGCCATTTGTATTCCTGAGCGTTCCCCTCGTCCCGTCTTGATGGACGTGAGCGACATTATCGGCCATATTTGCTCTTAGCGTCCCAGCATTTGGGACGAGGAACATTGCCAACAAATATTAACTTTCATTATCTTTGCTATATTGATCCAGTAAGCAATTAAGGACATGAAACCTTTCCTCATTTCTGTTAGATTCATTTTAGCCACCGCGACAATCGCCGCCATATCACTCTCAATAACATCCTTCGGGATCGGCAGAGGGAGTGCCCTCCCCGAAACCTTCGGGCCTGCCGGACGGCTGATTGATGATGTGAATGTGTTCGTGGGAACGGATGGGTTCGGGAATGTGTACCCGGGAGCGCAACTGCCTTACGGCGGCATCCAGATCAGCCCGGACTGCGACGACAAGGATTACGACTGCGCCGCCGGATACAAGTACTCCAAGCCCTTCGTGCAAGGCTTCAGCCTCACGCACCTGAGCGGCACCGGCATCCCGGATCTCGGTGATTTTCTGTTCCTTCCGGGAATAGGAGAGGAAATAAAGCCCGCAAAACTGGACCACAGCAAGGAAAGCGCCCATCCTGGCTATTACGGAATAACTCTCGACGGCGGAGTCAAGGCGGAAATGACCGCTTCGACCCGCTCGGGAATATTCAAGTTCACTTATCCGGAGAAAGAGGGAGCCTACGTGATGATCGACCTCGACTATACCCTTAAATGGGATTGCGAGTGGTCAACGGTCAAGCTTTTGGATGAATACACCATTATCGGCAGCAAGGTCGTGGCCGGCTGGAACCCGGGACGTTATGTCTATTTCGCCGCCCGTTTCTCCGAGCCGATAAAGGACTTCACTATCCTCCAGGACGGCGAGCCCGTCATCTACAACACCAAACGGTTCCGCAGCTCCCTGGAAGCCTGGGGAAAGAATTTGAAGGTGGTCGCCCGTTTTGATGGGGATTCGTCACCCTACATTATCCGCAAAGAATTAGGGGCAGAAGGCTCCCTGAATGCGACCACACGGTCCCTGAGCACAACCACACGGTCCCTGAACGCGACCACACGGTCCCTGAGCGAAGTCGAAGGGCCGTTACAACTTGAGATAAAAGTAGCCGTGTCTGGTGTCGGAACAGACGGCGCCCTGAAGAACCTTAAGGAACTGGACGGCAAGGACTTCAACACTGTCCTCGCTGAAGCTGAAAACATCTGGGAGAAGGCTCTGGGAGCATATTCCCTTGACAGCGACGACAAGACGCTTAGGGAGACCTTCTACACCAGTGTTTACCGCACCATGCTACATCCCTTTATATTCCAGGACACTGACGGAAGGTTCCGGGAGCATGACGGCACAATCGGCAAGGCCGAAGGTTTCACCAATGTCACCACATTCTCATTCTGGGACACCTTCAGGGCCTTCGAGCCGCTGATGAACCTGGTCAACAGGCCCCTGCAGGCAGACATCGCCAACTCCATGCTCGCCCATTTCGACAAGAGCGCCGAAAGGATGCTCCCCTACTGGTCCTTCTACGGCGGCGAGACCTGGTGCATGATCGGCTATCATTCCTGCTCCGTCCTGGCCGACATGATCCTCAAGGATGTGCCCGGCTTCGACTACGAGAGGGCTTTCCAGGCGATGAAGACAACCGCCACCAACGCCCACTACGATTGTATTCCCGAATATACCTCCCTCGGCTATGTCCCCTTCGATCTCGAGAAGGAGAGCGTCTCCAAGACCCTTGAATATGCCTACGACGACTGGTGCATCGCCCAGGTCGCGAAGAAACTGGGCCACGAGGAGGACTATAAGTTCTTCTTGAACAGGTCGATGAACTACAAAAACCTCATCGACCCCGAGACCGGCTACATGCGAGGCAAGGACTCCAAAGGCGCCTGGCGCGATCCTTTCGCCCCGATCGCCTACCAGGGTCCCGGATCCGTCAACGGATGGGGAGACATCACGGAAGGCTTCACTATGCAATACACCTGGAGCGTGTTCCATGATTTCGACGGGTATGTCCAGATCGCCGGAAAGGACAGGCTCAAGAAATATCTCGACGAGCTATTTACCATCGAGCTGCCAGAGGATATTCCCGGAGCCCACGACATCTGGGGACGCATCGGAGGGTACTGGCACGGCAATGAGCCTTGCCACCATGTGACTTACCTGTACAACTATTTCGGTGAGCCATGGAACTGCCAGAAATGGGTTCGTTACGTCGCCAAGAATTACTACGGCAATGAGCCGGGATCGCTTAGCGGCAACGATGACTGCGGACAGATGAGCGCCTGGTACCTTTTCAACTGCCTGGGATTCTATCCTTTCTGCCCGGGTGCCGATTGGTATTACGTTGGTTCACCCTGTGTCCCCGGGATGAGTGTGACCCTCTCGAACGGTAAGAAGATCGAGATGACGACCAAGGGCTGGAGCGAGGACGCGGTCTATGTCAAGGCCGCATACGTAAATGGTGAGAGACTACTCACACCCGTCATCCGTTACGACCAGATAAAGGACGGGGCCACTATTCATTTCGAGATGTCTCGCAAACCCGTAAAGGGAGCGTTCAAGAAATAGGCTTCAACACTAAACAAAAAAAAAGGACCGGCCCTTTTCGGAGCCGGTCCTAATTCATCATAAACTATTAATAGCCCTGATTCTGAGGGATCTCCCTGTCCTTGTTGGAATCGATGATCTGGATCGGAATAGGAAGCACGTAGTTGTGAGGCATGATGTTCGGGCGGTGGCGGACATTGCCGAGAGCGTCGGTGTAAGCTTCACGGCCGCGATCCTCATTCTCATATCCGAAACCATACTTGCGGGTACGCTCGTACAGGGTGTTCGAAGTGGTGGCGTTCTGGGTGGGATACTTGTCAAGCACGTAGGTCGCATTCGGGTTGCAGGACAGACGGCTGAGGGTGACCCAGCGCTGCTCCTCACCGAAGAGCTCACGGACACGCTCGTCGAGGATGTAGTCGATGTCGATGTCAGCGGCGGTGCAAGGCTTCGCGCCGGCCCTGTTACGAAGGACA
>JAGAFU010000050.1 GCA_017627955.1 Bacteroidales bacterium
ATGTAAAGGTCCTGGACCACATCCTCCGCCTCTTCCCACGAGCCGAGTAAACGGTATGCGACACGATGCAGACCCTCTTCTTCAGGAATGTATATTCTTATGAATTCTTCCGGTGTCATTCTTTTACAAAAGACGGAAGAAGTAGTGAAAAAGTTACATGAATATTATTATTCGCTCAGAATCCTTACCGGACCGAGGAGACCAGAAACCGGAAGGGGATCGTCTGGGGAATAGAACTCCCAGGAGGTCTTGGCCGAGCGCTCATCCACCGGAAGGGCCGAATCTCCGATCAGCCTGTTTCCCCACGAATTAATAACCTTGATTTCCAGATTGTTATCTCCCGTCACAAGAGCCTCGGACACGTCCGTTCTGAACGGTTCCTTCCACAGGAGCCCGAGGTCCTTGCCATTTACATACACATGCGCCATGTTGAAAACCTGGCCAAGATCCAGCACTAATCCCGACGCTATCTGGTCAGGATCTAACCGGAAGGATGTCTTGTAAGTAGCTGTGCCGGAGAAGAATCTGAGGAAAGGATCCTCGGACTCATTCCAAGGCCTAAGGCTGTCAAAATGGTAGTCCGCGGCATTCCCTGGATCAATGGCCGGGACAAAGCGTACATCCCAAGCTGGCAAAGGCAGAACTTCTTCTGACACAGGTGTTTCCTTGCGAATATATTCCTTCTTCGCTTTCCCCCGCAACACAACAAACACGGCATCGTCCCTTTCCAGATTAAGATCAACGAACAGGCGCCCATCCTCAACCCGAAATGGAACATCCTCTATCGTGCCGAGATCGGCACTCCAGACCTTGGGCTCCAAAACTTTACGCCCAGAGGCCGACTTGCAGTCCCGGAATCCCAAAGTCATATTCCTTGGTCTTGAACATATATTCGCTACCCAGTAGATTTCCCCATCGGAGAGTTTACGATGGACGAAGGCCACGCTGTCCGGAATATTCATCACATCGGCACCGATGCCTTTTCCTTCAAGAATATCACATATGTTCCCTCCGTCCCGAAGGTCACAGACGGGTATTCCCGCCTCGCGAATCGCATTGATGCGGGCGGCCACAGCGTCGGACATCCGCTCTATCTGGCTATCTATCACTAGCATACGATAACTCGCTCCAGACTTGGACACCATATTCCCGTCCTTGATCTCGAGAGCGTTCAAAAGGGCGTCGCCATTCACAAAGTCATAGTTCCATCCCGCCGGGACCTCCGGTCTCTCCTGGCTGAACCTCGCCGTCAGGTTCGTGTCCTCCCCGTACAGATAGGCGATGTCGGCGACGAAACGGCCCTGACTGAGCATAAAGCAGCTTCTGCTCAGATAGTCTATCCATGGGCGGGCATTGGAAGCCCAGGTGTCGAACCTGTTGAACCATTGGCCATAAGGGCCAAGGCCGAGACCAGGCTTGAACTCTTCCGACGGCTGATGGACGAAGGTGTGGATCACAAACCTGTTGAGTCCCTCGGCCATGGCGGCATCGGCGACAGGCTTGAGCTTGCCGGGATGGCACTGATATGCCCACCATCCATCCCATTTCCCGGGACGGCCATTGGTGGTGAAAGCTTCAGCGGCACAGATGTTCTGGCCATAAAGATGAGCCACCGAAGAAGATTCCCGAATATCCGCCTCCATGTGCGGCATAGTGGCATATACTCCCGCCCGAAAACGCACCCAGAACGCACTCTGGGGCACATCCGCTGTCCTTTTCACCATCATCCCGTCCCCCATGAAGGCACGCCTTTCCTCGTGGGACTCGCTGTAGCGCTTGATGCCACGGGAATGGAATATCTCGGTCGCCAGGTCGTAGTGATTCTCGGCGAGCAGCTCCCCAAGAGTCTGGCGCCAATCGAAGAGGAAACGCTCACGCTCCTCTTCGGTGCCGATCTTCTCTCCGGCAAGCGCGGGAAGCCAAAGGGCCATGGAATATCCCCTCCTCTTTTCGAACTCTTCCTCCATTCGCAGGGTCCAAGTTCCCTTACCGGACTCGTAACTATCTATGTCAATATTGCTTATCGTTCCCGGACCAAGTCCGCGGCCAAGCGCCTTCTCGTACAGTCCGAGATAGTTATCCCAATACCTTCTTACGGCTCCCGCATCCAGTTTATCTACCTCAAGGCCAGTGGCTTCCGGCGGAGCGGGCCCATTTGTGGTTCCTATCAAGGTGTAAGCGAACCTATAGACAGTCCACGCCCCTTCCGGGGCGGTCCAGTCAAGTATTCCTTTGCTATAAGATGAAGAAATATCCTCGACCACCGGCTCGGGCTCTTGCTTGACCGCCAGGACCCGTATTTCCTTAAGATAGTCACGGACAATACCTTCCTGCATCGGAACAGCGTGGAAAAGACCTGTCTGGACAGTCTTCGAAGGCAGCGGAAGTGGCCCGCGGAAATGGCCGTGGACCGGGATCTCGCTCCAAACCAGCTTCTTCTGGGCATCATCCTCGCTCACCCAAGGGCCTCCGGTAAGGCTCCAGCCCGGCGAACTGGCGATGCCGACTTCGAGGTCAAGGGAATCAGCGAGAGCCACAGCGTAGCGGAAAGCGTCCTTCCAGCCTTCGCTCATGTAAGGAAGGAGGGTGTCAACAACTTGGGGTGTGGAATATGCCGCGTCGAAAAGGAAAAAGCCCGAAAGACCGATGTCATGCATCCACTGAAGATCCTTCTTTATGCCGTCTTTCGAAATATTCCCGTTCATCCAATGCCAAAGAGCCATCGGTCGGCTTTCGTGAGGCGGGTTCAAGAACCCGGCTTCAAGTTCCGATCCCCCTTTCTGGCCGCCGCAAGAAAGCAGCGCCAAAACAGCCGCGAAGCATAGGACGATCCTTTTCATGCTATAAATATAAGAATTCTTCGTCTTTCCCCGAGCTACTCTTAGTTTGGTTAAAAAACTAATTTTTCTTTTATTTGACTGATTTAATATTCAATGATTCTTTAAATGATGACAATTTCTCATAAGCGATCGATCTTTCGCTTGATGGTCCTGGCACTTGCCTCCACCGTGATGCTCGCAAGTTGCGCGTCAGCGAATAAAGCTGTTTCAGTTGATTCTTTTTCAAAGGAAGATTTATGGTCTTTCAATGGTGAGAAAAAGATTTATGGAGTCCTGTACAGACCCGACGGGATCAAAACCGCTCCTCTTCTTATCGTTTCTCACGGAATAGGAAGCGACCATCGCTCTGGTGCGCCATACGCTGAAGCCCTCGTCAAACTCGGCTATGCCGTTTATTGTTATGATTTCTGTGGAGGCGGCAGGGCCAGCAGATCTGATGGGAAGACTTCAGAAATGTCCATCTTCTCAGAGGAGGCGGATCTCGCGGCAGTGATCGACATGTTCAAGAATGTCGAAGGGATAAAGAAGGGAAAGGTTACCCTGCTTGGCATAAGCCAAGGTGGCATGGTCTCAGCCCTTTATGCCGGCGACAATCCCAAGAAGATCGAGAAACTTGTCCTCGTCTATCCTGCCCTGTGCATCAAGGATGACTGGGTGACAAAATATCCCAAAATCACGGATATGCCCGAGGTGGTCAATTCTTTCGGGATGCAGCTCGGAAGGGCATACGTGGAAGGCCTTTACGATCTGGATGTCTATGGCCGGATCTCCAATTATAAAGGCCAGGTGCAGATCATCCACGGGGACCAGGACCGTCTCGTCCCGATCTCATATTCAGAAAAAGCCCATGAGGCCTACAAGAACTCCTCCTTCAAGGTAATGCCCGGCGCCGGCCACGGTTTCCGCGGCCAAGTCCAGCAAGAAGCCATCGAGATCATCAAGGACTTCCTGATGCGGTAAGATCAATGGTCTTACTCAAACCGGAGCGCCCATCGGGGAGAGTTTCTCAAACCAGAGAGATGGTAATATTGAGAAGCCGCCCATCGGGAGGAATTTTCAAACCAAGAGATGGGCATATTGAAGGAAATAACTAATAATCAATAAGTTAACCAAAGGAAATGCGAAAACCAAAGCCATTTCGGACCGATGTTTTCGCACCGGTAAAACATAACCAACTTATTGTCAAACAATTATCCCCGCAGCAGCATCTCCCGTTTTGAAAATGAACTTCAATTTTGGAAACATGACTGTCTCCCTGCGAAGATCGGGGAATAATCGCTATCTTCGCGCTGTGCATCAAGAGTCTCCCCCAGAGGAGCGCCAACCGAGCAGCCAGAAGCCACGGTGGCAAAGCGATGCGGATTGTTCAACATCAAAAAAAAGTATGGTACCATGGAAAAGAATCACATGTACAGGGCAGTCGTTGTCCAGAACGGGCAGTACGGCTTTGTCCACAAAGAGAACGAGAAGATGGTTCTCGATCACCCTTCAAAACCTATGAGGATGCCGCCGCGGCCCTGAATAGGCGCTATCGCATGCTGGTCGGCGTCAAGGATCCCGACATGAAACCTGAGAAACTGGTCGGAACCCCAGAGGACTTCGCAGTTTCCGTGAATAAGGGCAACAGAGCCACCTTCACGGACCACTACTTCATCGAGGAAGTATAGTTCGGTAAAAGGAATAATCCTTGAATGGCCGAGTTTGGAACATTGAAAAACAAATACCTCTCCACCAGCGTCCCATTCTTGTAAACCTCAAAGACCTTCTTACCGGAGATGTTTTCTCGAGATACACTTTGTATGTCATAAATAGTTACCTATTTGGTAAACTATTTTCAGGACGATACGACAGGCCTGGCACCGACACTTTTAGAAACAACTGATTCTCAATATCTTACAAAACTTCTTGTGGCAGCCCCCCTGCTTTTCAGGCAGGCCTGCCACGATAAAGGTCAGGAAGTTATTGACAATCAATATATTACAAAATCGGGCTGTGGCAAGCCCTTGCCTCGCCTCGTCCCTTGCCAGTCTCTATTTAGTACAAAAAGAGATGCATGGAGGGCCTAAGGCCCGAAGGCGCTTCAGCGCCGTGCCGGAACGTCAGCGAGATGTCGAAGACATCGAAGCAGTGCAGGCACCGACCGAAGGTCGCATAGCCCCTGGGGGCGGCCGCGAAGCGGCGGGGGTAGATAGGGACCGCAAAAAGGCCACCGGCAGAGCCGATGGCCTTTTTGTGGTCCCAGTAGGGCATGATCCTACGACCCCCTGATTATGAGTCAGATGCTCTAACCAACTGAGCTATGGGACCTGGTTTCCCGACTCAAAGGTCGGGAAAAAATCCGTTTTATGCAAGTGCTATTGGACTCACACTTTGATCTCGACCTCGACTCCGGAAGGAAGCTCGAGCTTCATAAGAGCGTCGACTGTCTTGGCGTTGCTATCGTCAATGTCAAGAAGCCTGCAATAGGCGTCGAGCTCAAACTGCTCGCGGGACTTCTTGTTGACGAAGGTGGAGCGGTTGACAGTGAAGATCTTCTTGTTGGTGGGGAGCGGAATAGGACCGTTCACCTTGGCACCAGTAGCCTTCACGGTGTCCACGATCTTGGCGGCTGACTTGTCAACCAGCATGTGATCGAATGACTTGAGTTTGATTCTGATCTTTTGACTCATATCAAAAATTGATTTTAACTTTTTCTAAAACTTTGTGTTAATCCTCATCATCGAAATGACGGGTGCTGTACCCGCTCTTCTCGACAATTTCCTTGGCAAGGTTGACAGGAACCTCAGCGTAATGATCGAAGGACATCGTGCTGGTGGCACGTCCGGAGGACAGGGTCCTCAAGACCGTGACATAGCCGAACTGCTCTGCCAGAGGCACGAAGGCTTTAACGATCCTGGCTCCGTTGGAAGTCGAATCCATCGCCTGGATCTGGCCGCGGCGGCGGTTCAGATCGCCGACAATGTCACCCATGTAGTCCTCAGGAGTAACAACTTCGAGAGACATGATAGGTTCCAGAAGAACCGGCTTGCACTTGGGACAAGCATGACGGAAAGCCATACGGGCCGCCATCTCGAAGGAGAGCTGGTCAGAATCAACGGGATGGTAGGATCCGTCGAGGACGGTCACCTTCATGGAAGGCACCTCGTACCCGGCGAGAACGCCATTGGCCATTGCTGACTTGAAACCCTTCTCAATGCTGGGAATGAACTCTTTAGGAATATTCCCGCCCTTGACTTCATTGAAGAACTGAAGACCGTTCACTCCCTCGTCGGCAGGACCGATCTCGACAATGATGTCCGCATACTTACCACGGCCGCCGGTCTGCTTCTTGAAGACCTCGCGGTGCTGGACAGAAGCCGTGATGGCCTCCTTGTAATTAACCTGTGGCGCACCCTGGTTGATCTCAACGCCGAACTCACGGCGCAGACGGTCGACAATGATGTCCAGATGGAGCTCGCCCATACCGCTGATGATCGTCTGACCTGTCTCGACATCGGACCTCACGGTGAAGGTGGGATCCTCTTCTGCGAGCTTGCCGAGAGCCACACCGAGCTTGTCCAGGTCGGTCTGGGTCTTGGGCTCGACAGCGATTCCGATAACAGGATCGGGGAAGACCATCGATTCGAGTATGATGGGATGATTCTCGTCGCAAACGGTGTCGCCGGTACGGAGATCCTTGAATCCCACGGCCGCGCAGATGTCTCCAGCCTCCACGAAATCAATAGGATTCTGGTGGTTGGAATGCATCTGGTACAGACGGGCGATTCTCTCTTTCTTTCCCGTGCGGACGTTGTAGACATAGGAACCGGCATCAACTCTTCCTGAATATACCCTCAGGAAAGCCAGACGACCCACGAACGGATCAGTGGCGATCTTGAACACGAGGGCGCAGAAAGGCTGGGCGGCTGAAGGAAGAAGATCCTCCTCGTTGCCCGTCTTGGGGTTGGTCCCCTTGACGATGCCTTTGTCCAGAGGTGAAGGCAAGTAACGCATCACAGCGTCCAAGAGGAATTGAACTCCTTTGTTCTTGAACGAAGAGCCGCAGCACGCAGGAACGATCTGCATCGAGATCGTGCCCTTGCGAAGAGCCGCTATAATCTCATCGTCAGTGAGGGAGTCAGGATCCTCGAAGAACTTCTCCATGAGCGCCTCGTCGCATTCGGCCGCAGCCTCGACGAGATTGTTCCTCCAAGTCTCTACCTCATCCGCCATCTCTGACGGAACATCCTTTATCTCATAGTTGACCAACTCCTCGCTTGAGTCATAATAAATGGCCTTGCGGGAGATCAAATCAACTATTCCAAGGAACTTGTCCTCAGCGCCTATCGGGAGGCAAATGGGAACAGCCTTGGCTCCGAGCTTATTATGGATTTCCTCAACGCATGCGAGGAAATCAGCGCCGACACGATCCATCTTGTTCACGTAGGCGATCTTCGGAACGCCATACTTGTCGGCTTGGCGCCACACAATCTCAGACTGGGGCTGAACCCTTCCGACGGCACAGAATGTCGCGATAGTCCCGTCGAGGACGCGGAGCGAGC
>JAGAFU010000051.1 GCA_017627955.1 Bacteroidales bacterium
AATGCGGCAGCAGAATCGTTCAACTCAAAGATCAAGGCCTTCCGTGCTCAACTCAGGGGCGTGTCAGATCTGCCATTCTTCATGTTCAGACTATGCAGGCTCTTCGGATAGCCCCCCCACGGAAGTTTGCAGGTGAGCCCAATCTGGAGCCATTTTTCAGCGAAATCCACTCCTTCGAGTGGAACGGAGAAAGATGGCAGTGTGACTTCATCCCTGATTACAATACATTGTACATTCTTGAGATAACGGTCGGTGACTTGAAGTTGAAAGCCAGGACTTATTTTCCATCCTGTATAAAGCTGTTTCCGGTATATCCCGCCCTTAAAGATGATGAGGGCAATGATCTGCATGTGGATGATGTCCGTATGCCGCAGGTAGCCTATTATTTTGGCCAGTATTTCGAGCATCGGAAGTTGATCGACTCTTACAAGGAAGGTTATAATACCTATAACGCCTACGATATCCTTTCCGGATATGCTCCCTACAACGGGGAACTCTATGCATGGATAAAATCAGATAATCGCCTCAGCACAGACCATCGTGACGCTGACGGCTTTAATATGATCGCGGGCACGTGGTCAGACTTGGAGCGTCCTGCCGGCTATTTGGATATTACACCAGCGAGATACTTCTCTAAAGAGTATAAGAGCTATTGCTCTCAACTGCCACTGTACCAAAGTTTTATTCATATCCACCAGAAGCCAGGGTTCAAGGGTACCGCTCCAGCGTCCGCATTCTTGGAGGCACAATATTACGACGGAGAAGCCAGCCAGGTTGTATCCCCGGACTTTTTCTTCCTCCTGGATAGCGATAACCCTAAAGGTTATGGGCTTGGAAATGTCAAGATCTATTACGTGTCTCCGGAATATGATGCCTATCTTCGCAACCTGGCAGATGTCGGTATCGTGCATGGGGAAGAGTTTTCGAGCATCTATTCAGCGGCTCCAGTCTATACCAACATCGAAGGAGGTCTCGGCATTTTCGGTGCGATGACAACAGGAGCAAGATTTCCAGGGTTCTTATAGGCTCTATTCATTCTAGATGATAATGAATATGTTCAGTAAAAGATGTGTTTCAGGAGCAATTCTTTTCCTGTTGCCGTTGCTTTCCCAAGCGCAGACAGTGTCTGTGACCGACACTCTTCCCGCTGCCATCAAAGAAGACACGAGGAGCGGGATGAAGACGCTCAGCGAGCGAGTGGTAAAGGTCAGTGACATTTCCGTAATGGCCACTCCCACAGGCGAAACCGACTTTGTCAAGTTCGTCCAGACCCTTCCCGGCGTGGCCGGAGGCTCTGATGGCTCATCAAGCTTTTATGTTCGCGGCGGCAACATGGGCGGTAACGTTCAGACTCTCGACGGGGTTCCCATCTACGGCACGTCCCACCTCATCGGCCTCACATCCGTCTATCCAGCGGAGATGATGTCTTCCGCCGAATTCCAGACCGGCGGATTCACTTCCGAGGAGGGGAATATCGGTTCCTCCCACCTCAGGTTGCGCTCGAAAGACGGCTCTTTTGATTCGTTCTCAGCGAAGGCCGACATCAGCAACTTCCTTCTTGGCGGGAGCGTCAGCGCACCGCTGCTTAAGGAACGCCTTTCGCTCAACGCATCTTTGAGGATTTCCCCCGCTGCGCTTGAATATAAGGTACTCTCCGGGATGATGGATCCGAAAGTTGTAGCCATCCAGGATGCCAAGGCGGCTATTTATGATGCTTATGCCAAGATGAAATATCGGATTGATGCCCGGAAGTCCTTGTCATTCACGGTGTTCCATAGTCTGGACAATTACAGTTTCGGCATGGGTGACGGGTCCACCGACAATATGTCCTGGAACAATTTACTGGCCATCTTCCGCTATGATTCCCGTTGGCGGAAGAGGGGAACCAGCGCCATCACGGCATCTTTCAACCACTACGGGAACTCACAGGGAATGATCAAGCAACTCGGCAGCACGTCCAATGACCTTTTGATCAGGAGTCTGCTGAACGAGGGAATCTTGAATTGGATGGTTTCCACGAGCAACGGGAATAACCTGCGTTTCCAGTATGGCGTCAAGGCCCGCATGGCACGTTTCAAACCTGGTACGGCAAGCATACTGGAGACGGCCGGCGTTTTTCCCAAGACGAGTTCACCGCTCACGGACCGCGTGACGGACAATATAACCGGCACGGCCCATGGTCAGCTTGAATGGGGGGCACTGGACCGCAGTATGCTTCGCCTCGCTGGCCGTATGAACTGGAATTCCGCAAACGGAATAGCCCCTGAAGCCAGCGCCCTCGTTCGGATCCGGTTGTTCAGATTTCTAGGCGTGGAGGTCACCGGAGACTATCTTTCGCAGTTCTACCATACTCTGGAAGGAATACCTCTCGGGTGGTCTCTTGACATGATTGTCCCTCCTTCCTTCCGCCTTGTGCCAGAAAAGACTGAGCAGGCCTATGCCGGACTGTATTTCCTTGCCGGAAAGCATCGTCTCTCGGCTGGAGCTTACTACAAGGAGATGGATAATCTCGTGTATTTCTCTGACGCGTCAAGGCTATTCACTTCTGCCATAGCTGGTTGGGAAGAAAACATAGAAGTCGGATCAGGCACTTCAAAAGGAGTCGAGACTATGTACGAAAAGACCGGAGATGTGGTATCCTGGCGAATTGCCTACACCTGGTCCAAGACCGACAGGCTCTTTCCGAACCTCAATGACGGACTTGCTTTTCCCGCGAAATATGACCGCACGCATGTCCTGAACGCCAGTGCTTCGGGAAAGGTGCTGAACAAGGATAAGATGGCTCTGAGCATCACTTCGGCCTTTACCTACCAGTCAGGTCACGTGGAGACGGTCACTGCGGGCAGCTGGTTTGATGACAATTTCATTACAGGCCCGGTAGAGCATAATCTCTATACTTCCTTAAACAATTACCGGATGCCTCCATACATCCGTCTGGACGTAGGTGCCATGCTCGAATTCACCGGGGGAAAACATCCTCAGACTCTGAATATCGGAGTCTATAACATTCTGAACAGGCACAATCCGTTCAGCCTGTCCTACGACACTGAAACCGGCACATGGAAACAGCTTTCGCTTCTTCCGATAATGCCTAGTTTGAGATATTCGATCTCGTTCTGAGCCAGATGCTTACTTAGGGAGAATTGAGCCTCCTTCGAGAGCCTTGAAAAGATTCTCCTGGTAGGTTTCGCCGATAGGGATGCGGTCCTTGCCGATTATGATATGGGACCGCTCTATGGCCTCGATCCTGGACAATTGGACTATGTAGGATTTCTGGACCCTGATAAATCGGTCGGAGGGTAGTTGCTCCTCAAGGTTCTTCATCCGCATAAGTGACAGGACCGGGTCTGAGCCGTCGGCCAGATGGATTTTGACATAGTCTTTCAGGCCCTCGATGAAGGTTATGTTGTCCAGGTCGATCTGCTGCAAGCGATATTCCGTCTTCACGAAGATGCTCCGTACGCCTTGCGCCCTATCCGGGTAAATGTCCGCCTCGCCGAGTCGCCCCTCCGCAGCGGACCATGAGCGGAGTCGAAGGGTGCGGCCGGGCCCGGACGGCTGTCCGGAAATGTCCGGCGTCAGAGTCTTTAAGGCATGCTTGGCGGAGGCGAGGAAGTCGTCGTAAGAGATGGGCTTGAGAAGATAGTCAAGGGCGTGGACCTTGAACCCCTCGATGGCATATTGGCTGAAGGCGGTAGTGAATATGACTTTGGTCTCCTCCGGGATCATCTTGGAGAGGTCGATCCCGCTCAGGTCCGGCATCTGGATGTCGCAGAACATCAGTTCCACAGGATTGTCCTGAAGAAATGCGAAAGCTTCCTTCCCGTTGGTGAAAGATCCTTTCAGCTCGAGGAAGGGAGTTTTCCGGACATAGGATTCCATCAGCTGGACGGCCAGCGGCTCGTCATCTATGACTATGCAACTTATCGTATTCATATTCAGGTGTTTTCAGTCTTGATTCTGAGAAAGCTCCTATAGAATCCTTGTGTCTCGCCATATTCGAAAGAGTGCTGTCCCGGATAGAGCATGTCGAGTCTCCTTTGGAGATTCTTCACTCCTATTCCGGAGCCGCTGCGGTCGGAGTCGTTCTTCGGGAAAGAAGTGTTCTCGACAAGGAAGGACACATATTCACCTTCTTCCTTCAATTCGATCTTGATAGACGAGGGCTCGCTCGTGGAGATCCCGTGCTTGAAAGCGTTCTCCACGAGAGGGATGAAGAGAAGGGGAGCCACTTGCTTGTCGGAACCGGTCTCGGGCAGTGAGACATCCAGGGTGACATTGGAAGAGCATCTCATGCTCATCAATTTAATGTAATCCTTCAGGAAGCCGGTCTCTTTGGACAGAGGTACAGACGGCTTCTCACTGTCGTATAGGACATACCGGAGCATTCCGCTGAGGTCATGTACGGCCTCCTGCGCCTTGTCCTGGTCGATCTGGATCAATGAATATATGTTGTTCAGGGTGTTGAAGAGGAAATGCGGGTTGACCTGGCTTTTGAGGGCGACAAGCTCGGCCTCAGTGGCGGCTTTCTCCATCTCATTCCGCCTCTTCTCATCGCGGTACCATCTTTCGGTCATCCTCACTGCTACTGCCAAACCGATGACTCCGAGGTAGATGATGACATTTCTGGAGATGAACTCCATGTTGTCCAGCCATGGCCTTGGCCCCGGCCTTCCTTGTGCCCTGGGCCTTCCTTCCGACCCTAGTCCCGGCCTGCCATGGCCTCCTGGCCCGAAATCGGGATTCCCGGTCCCACCAGCCGGCCCGCCTGCGCCTCCGGGCCCGAAATCGGGGTTTCCGGTCCCACTAGCCGGCCCGCCTGCGCCTCCGGGCCCGAAATCAGGACTTCCGGTCCCACTAGCCGGCACGCCTGCGCCTCCGGGCCCGCCACCATCGAAATCGGGCCGGAAACTATCCTGAACAGGCAGGAAGCCGTTCCTGAAGAACAGATGCACGGCCAGTCCGGCAAGTGCAACAAGCAGGATATTCCAAAGGATGAACCCGGTGAGCTTCTTCTCGTACAAGTATTTCTTGATAAGGAAGAAGTAGTTGACATAGAACACAATGAAAAAGGAAACCAGCGGTACCGCGAACCTGGAGTAATCCACCCCTCCATGAAGAGGATGCCCCGGCCTTGGAGAGAAGAACGGCATGCCGAACAACACCACCCAGATGGCGATGTGCAGCAGCCATGTGTAGTTTCTTGTGCCTTTGTTCTTTCCCATACTTCGCGAAGATAAGAAATTATTCATAGCGGAGCGCTTCAATGGGGTCCAGGTTGGAGGCTTTTCGGGCGGGGTACCATCCGAAGAATATCCCGATCACGGTGCAGACCGCGAATGACAGGATTATGCTTCCTGTGGATATGGCAATCGGGTAGCTCAGAAGAACCTTCACTACATAAGCGGCGATGATTCCGGCCAGGACTCCGATCAGGCCTCCGACTACGCTTAGGAGAGTGGCCTCGATCAGGAATTGCGCAAGGATGTCCCTGCTCTTCGCTCCGATGCTCATCCTCAGGCCGATCTCCCTGGTCCTCTCGGTTACGCTGACATACATGATATTCATGATGCCTATTCCACCGACAATCAGGGAGATGGCGGCGACAGCCGCAAGCAGCGTGCTCATCATGTCGCTGGTGCTGGTCATCATCGAGGAGAGTTCTTGCTGGGAGCGGATGTTGAAGTCGTCGGCGGCATCATCCTTGAGTTTGTGGTTGTCTCTGAGCACGGCGGTGATCTCTTCGATCGCCTTGTCGGTGTATTCCTCACTTAAGGCCGAGCATGTTATTCCCTGGAGGTAAGTGACAGCCTGGATGCGCTTCATGACTGTCGTGTAGGGAGCGAACATCAGGTTGTCCTGGTCTTGGCCCATGCTGTTGGTCCCCTTGCTCTCCAGCACACCCACGATCCTTAATGGGATGCTGCCGAAGCGGATTACCTTTCCGACAGGGCTTTCACCATCCGGAAACAGCTCATCCACAACGGTTTTGCCGACCACGCAGACCTTGGCGGAAGTGTGGATGTCCTGGTCTGAGAATATGTCCCCGTCCTTGACCTTGTAGCCGCGGATGTCGAGGTAGTCCCGGGTCACTCCTGTAACTGATGTCGGGGTGTTGTTGGCTCCATAGACAGCCTGACCTGAGGCATTGACGGTAGGGGAGGCGAGAGTGATGTACTTGCAGTTATTTAGAATGTCCTCGAAGTCCTTGACTTTCAATGTCTGCATGTCCTCTGCGCTCATCCTCACGCCGCCTCTTCTCTCCGCTCCCGGAGAGATCATTATCATGTTCGAGCCCATCTCGCTGATCTCGGCCTGGATGCTCTTCTTCGAGCCTTGGCCGATTGCGAGCATCGTGATCACGGAGCCGACTCCGATGATGATGCCGAGCATCGTGAGAAATCCTCGGAACTTGTTGTTGCTGAGCGCTTTGAGCGCAATCCTGAAAAGGTTGGCGAAATTCATGTCCTTTAATCTTTCTCTACTGGCAGGGCGGAAAGGGCTTCAGCGGCGTCAAGAACATTATGGTTGTACTCGTCACTTGTGACCTTCCCGTCCCTCAAGGTTATCGTGCGTGTGCTGTAGGAGGCGATCTCCGGGTTATGCGTCACGAATATGATTGTCCTACCCTCGGAATGTAGTTTCTGGAACAGTACCAGGACCTCGAAACTTGTGCGGGTGTCGAGGTTCCCGGTGGCCTCGTCTGCCAGGATGACGGCCGGGTTGTTCACCAGAGCCCTGGCGATCGCTACCCTCTGCATCTGTCCTCCTGACATCTGGTTGCTCTTGTGCTCGAGCCTGTCTCCGAGGCCTACCGCTTTCAGGGCCTCCACGGCCATCTCCTGACGCTCTTTCTTTGAATACTTGGGATTATACAGCAGCGGCAGCTCGACATTCTCGATGGCCGTCGTCTTGGCGAGCAGGTTGTAGTTTTGGAACACAAAGCCGATCTTCCTGTTCCTGAGCGTGGCCCTCTGGTCCTTGTTCATCGACCGTACGGAGACCCCGTCAAGGTAGTATTCCCCGGAGGTGGGCGTGTCCAGGCATCCCAAGGTGTTGAGCAAAGTGGACTTTCCTGAACCGGAGGTCCCCATGATGGTCACGAACTCGCCTTCCGTTATGCTGAAGGAGATTCCGCGAAGGGCATGGACCACCTCGGAACCCACCTTGAAGTCCCGCTTGATGTTCTCGAGCCTTATTACCTCTTTCTCCATAGTTTTATCTTCTGTTCTGGCCACCTCTCGGCCCTGGGGCGAAGGGACTTCTTTCCACGGTCTCCTGTTTCTTCGGAGCTTCGGTTGTCAAACCTGTGACGACTTCGTCCCCGTCTTCAAGATTCCCCCTGATTCCTGTGCGATCGCCGCTTGTGTTGCCGGCGGAGACCTGGACCGGGGATATGGTGTCTCCGTTCCTGACCCACACCGTCTTAGTGGAGTCGCTCCTCGACGGCTCTCCTTTTATCGTGATCCCCAGCTCTCTCACGATCTCGGGATCCGGGTTGAACCTCAGTGCCTTCGTCGGCACAGAAAGCACATCATCTTCCTCGAGGGTATAGATCGTGATGGTTGCGGTCAGCCCGGGTTTCACCTTGAGGTCGGGGTTCGGAGCGTTGATCACTACCTCATAAGTCACCACATTGGAGGTAGTCGTCGCCTCCAGCCTGACTTGCCTGACCCTGCCCTCGAACACATCGTCAGGATAGGCGGCCACTGTGTAGGTGACTCTTTGTCCCTCCTTTACTTGCCCGATGTCCGCTTCGTCCACATTGGCGACCACTTGCATGTCCGTAAGGTCCTTGGCAATGGTGAAGAGTGTCGGGGTTGAGAAACCCGCGGCCACGGTCTGTCCCTCCTCAACGGCCTTGCTGATCACGACCCCGTCGATAGGGGAGGTTATGGTCGCGTAGGAGAGGTTCCTTTTCACCTTCGTGTAGGAGGCCTGGGTCTGGGAATACGCGTTCCTGGCGCTCTGGTACTGGTACTGCGCCTGGTCGAACTCGGAGTCGCTGACCAGCTCCTTGTCGTGGAGGGTCTTAATCCGGTTATATTCCTTCTCCTGGTATTCGAACTCGGTCTTTGCCGTGGCGAGTTGGGCGTTGGCAGCAGACAACTCCGCCTGGAGATTGACCTTGTCCATCTCGGCGATCACCTGTCCGGCCTTGACGACATCATTGTAATCCACGTATAGCTTGCTGATTATTCCGGACACCTGTGTGCCTACCTCGACCTTGGTGACCGGCTCGACGGTCCCGGTCGCGGTGACAGAACTGGATATGTCAATCCTCTCAACTCTGGCGGTTTCGAGGGTTACGCGCTCTTTTCTTGACGGGCGTAATACCAGAAAGAGTACCGATGCCGCGGCAATGATTCCGATAATAACCCACAATGTCTTCTTTTTCATGTCTTTATCCGTTAATATTCATTTTTCCTTGGTAAATGTCAAGCAGGATGTTCCCCAGCATGGCGCTGTATTTGGCCTGAAGGAGGGACACCCTTGCGCCCAGCAAGTTGTTCTGGGCGTTTATCACCTCGACCGTGTTTTTCTTTCCGACCTTGAAAGCCTCGGAGGTATATTCATAGCTCTGCTCGGCGTATCTGGCCTGCTCTTTAGCCGCCAAGTACTGGGAGCGCGCCGAAATGGCATCAAGATAGGCGTTCTCGACTTCTTTCAGCAGTGCTTTCTCGGCGCTGAGTTGTTGGAGCCTTGTGTTCTCGGCGGAGATCCTTGCCTTATTTACAGCTGTCTTTGCCCTCCTGCCTTGAAGGATCGGGATACTCAGGTTGAGGCCTATGCTCTCGCTGAAATTCTTCTCAATCTGGCTCGCGATGGAGGAACTGGACCCCGAGATGTTCGTAGTGCTGATTCCGGCGCTGGCGGAAAGTGAAGGAAGTCCGTTGGATTTCGCCTGCCTGATGGCCAGGTCGGCGGCGTCAACACTCAGACCCGCCATCTTGATCTCCGGCATGGCCTCAAGTGCGGCATCATAGATCTCCTCTTTTGCCGGAAGGAGTCTAAGGATCTCAGCCTCCTCATCTTCAGGTGAGGCAAGTGTTATCTCATCGCTGATTCCCAGTTCCAGAAGCTGCTTTAGCTGCAGCAGGCTGTTGTCCAGATTGACTTTCGATGAGGTTATCTGGTACACATCACTCGCATGCTGGCTCTCGAGCTGGGCCACATCCACTTTGCTGAGCTCACCGGCGTTTTTCATTTCGACAGCTCTGTCAAGGGCTGCTTTCGACGCTTTCTCGTTACTCTCGCTGACGGCTACCGCATCTTTGGCGTATAGGCATTGGACATAGGCTTGGGCGATCGCTATAACAATGTTGTTGGCGGTCTCCTCAACGGCCAGGGAGTCGATCGAATTCTGGACCCTCTGCTGCTTCAGGGCGGTCCTGAGGCTGCCTCCATTCCATAGTGTCATTCCGGCGTTGACCCCGTAGTTCCCGGAGTAACTGGTTGATTTCGAGGTGTTGTAAACATTAGATCCGACGACCGAACTGGTCCCGGTGTCTGAAAATGGCCTGTTGGAGAGGCCTTGGCTGGTCGAGGCGCTGACCGACGGGAGCATCGCCGCTTTCGCCTGGTAGGTGTCCTCGAGACCGGATAAAAAACTGTTCCTGCTCTGTTGGAGGGAAATGTTGTTGTCGATAGCGTATTCGATGCAATCCTGCAGCGTCCACACTTTTGTCTGGCCATGAATGGCCGCTCCAAGTAACAGGACAGGAACAGTCGTTGTCAATAATTTCCAATAACTCATCATGTTTCATTTTTTATCCTATGCTTTGCCAAAGCTACTATTAAAGCGGATCTTTAAAAACTATAATCGACCAAGCGGTTTTTTCCCCCGACGAAAAAGCTTTTAGATGAGAATGCCAATATGAAATAAGAAAAGACCCGGATCAACTTCCGCGGAAGATCAGGGCCGACTCTATCAAAGTCTATCAGCGAAAAGAAGATTAGGCGAGCAGGCGCTTGACGACTGTGGAGATGGTACGTCCGTCCGACTGGCCGGCGAGGGCCTTGTTGGCGGCACCCATGACCTTGCCCATGTCCTTGATGGACGTCGCTCCGACTTCGGCTATTATAGCCTTGATCTTCTCCTCGACCTCAGCCTCGGAAAGCTGTTTGGGAAGATATTTCTCCATCACCGCTGCCTCCGCTAGCTCATTGTCAGCCAGTTCCTGACGGCCTGCGGCGGTGAACTGTTCCGCTGACTCCTTGCGCTGCTTGATCAGCTTTTGAATCATCTTAAGTATATCACCATCAGAGACTTCCTTGCTTCCTCCCTCGGAGGTTTTGAAAAGGAGAATCTCGCCTTTGATGGCTCTTGTGGCGGCAGTCGCCACGGCATCCTTGGCCTTCATCGCGGTCTTGATGTCTTCCTGGATCTGTTGTTCGAGTGCCATGATAAAATACTATTTGATTGTTACTATTGCCAGTACAGGGCAGTGGTCGGAAGAGTACTGCCTGTCCTTGATGTCATCGTCTATGCATGCGTATGAGTGTACGACAGCGTCTTTGGGAACGAATATGTAATCGCCCCTGTCACTGTCAGGCCTATCGAAATCGAAGGCGTAGTACGGACTCTTGCGGCCGGTCGGAGCGGTCTCGCTGGAGGTGTAGCTGTCCTTGACGAGCTCATTGTCGGAGAGGATGGCTATGGCCTCTGTCTGGGAACTAGTGTTGAGGTCTCCGGTGAAGAACACGGGAAGGTCGTCATGGAGTTCCCTCGCTTTCTCGAGAAGGATCTTTGCTGCCTCTGTCCGGGAGACAGGACCCCGGTGATCGAAATGGGTGTTGATGTAGAAGAACTTCTTTCCTGTCACCTTGTCCTTGAACTTTGTCCATGTGGCGATCCGCTCCTGAGAAGCGTCCCAATCCTTGCTTCCGGGTACATCTGGAGTCTTTGAAAGCCAGAAACTTCCCCAATCAAGAAGCTCGAAGCGGGCTGTCTTGTAGAATATGGGAGTCCCTTCGCCCTTGCGGTCCGCGCGGCGTCCTTCGCCGACAACGGAATAGGTGTCTTTGAGATCTTCCGCCAAAGCGGCTTTCATCTCGTCATCGACTTCCTGGGCTCCGATCATGTCGAAGTCATGGTCGGCGATTCTCTTGAGAATGAAAGGTTTACGTTGGTAAAAGTCTCTTT
This sequence comes from Bacteroidales bacterium, assembly GCA_017627955.1. Lineage (GTDB taxonomy): Bacteria > Bacteroidota > Bacteroidia > Bacteroidales > UBA932 > Cryptobacteroides. The sequence goes on from JAGAFU010000051.1 coordinate 11,147, forward strand.
CAAGGCTGTCTCGGCTCATGATGACTCTCATGTTGTAGTTGCAGAAGCGGATAGGTGTGTCCTTCTTTCCGCATGATGCCAGTGCCAGAATGGCCAGCCCGGCGATGATGATTCCCTTAAGTGTTCTCATGATGTGATTGGCTATTGCACGTAAATATAGCAAAAATCTCGGTAATGCGGCCCAGGAAAGCTATTTCTGGGCCGGGGGCTTATGGTATGCCCTTCATTGGGCCCGGGAAAGCTATTTCTGGGCCGGGGGCTTATGGTTTGCCCATCATTGGGCCCGGGGACGCCATTTCTGGGCCGGTCAATACTTCTGCGGGAACATGGTTGAGAGAACTGAGGCATTGAGACTTATCATCCTTTGAATCTGTTTGTTACTAGCATTATATTCATTGTGGAGAATAAGGGCGAGTTCCTGTTTGGCAGACGCAGGTAGCAATGCGGTTTTCTGTCCGTCGAACTTTTCCTGACAAAAGGACCGCACTATTCCGAAAAGCTCATCATCCGTGTAAAAGATGCTCTCACCAATTTCCCTGGCTATCTTTTTCTGCGACTCGATATTCCGTGAAATCTCCCTGAAATAGTGTGAGGCGCATCGGAACATGCTTTCTCCTAACGCTATGTCACAGAATCCCATAGGACAGGCATACCCGTCGACAGTGACAATCGACCTTGTCAGTTTGTCCGAATCATGTGAGTGGATTAACGATCTCCTGTCTCTCTTATGAAGGATCAGCCTGGCTTCTTGGTACCTGGCTTTTGCTGAATCGTTGAAATAATATGAGTTAGCTCCCCATGGATAAGTGAAAGGTGTCTGATCTGGATTCACAACGTAGCCGTTCCTGTTGTTGTACGTGACAACATTCCGTAAGTCCTGAAGATTTTCCAGCTGGCGAGGCTTGACATCAGGGAAATGAAGATTAGCTGTTAATCCCTTGGCCTTCAGATACTTTGACAGGAACTTTATGAACATGCGGAACAATCTCATAAGAGCTTCCTTAGTCCCTGCGGATGTGAGATGCAGGTGATTGGTCATCAGCTGAAACGTGATGATGATGGCTTCTGGAACAAGTCTGGAGCAGATCGCGAGGATACTCATCGCTGCCATGAAGGTCTCTTTGTCTGGCAGGAAAACAGGGTGGTCCTCCGGAGTCCACAGGTGCCAGTATGGACCATTAGTGTTAAATGAGAGAGAGCATATTCCCTCTAGTTCAGAAAAAGTCTTCATAATTCAAGTCTCGGGAATAGACCCGATGGACAAATATAACTAAAAATATTCGTGGTTGTGCTTTGTGGCCCAGGATCGCCATTTCTGGGCCGGGGGCTGGATAATCCTGATTTCTCGGACCAGAATCGTCTGTTTAGGGCCTGGCGGGACTGAGAAAAAACAATTCGGGACCGAAATCAGAAGATCCGGTCCCGAAGAGAAGTGATATTCAAGGATTAAAGCTGAGGACCAGCCTTGACGAGGGCCTTGCCAGCCTTGTTGGACTCGTACTTGACGAAGTTCTTGATGAACCTTCCGGCGAGATCCTTGGCCTTCTCCTCCCACTGGGCGGGATCGGCGTAGGTGTCGCGAGGATCAAGAATGCCTGTGTCAACTCCCTCGAGTTTGGTAGGAACGGTGAAGTTGAAGTAAGGGATCACCTTGGTCGGGGCCTTGTCGATGCTGTGGTTGAGGATGGCGTCGATGATGCCGCGGGTGTCGCGGATCGAGATCCTCTTGCCAGTTCCGTTCCAACCGGTGTTCACGAGGTAAGCCTTGGCACCGCTCTTCTTCATCCTCTTGACAAGCTCCTCGGCGTACTTGGTCGGGTGGAGCTCAAGGAAGGCCTGGCCGAAGCAGGCTGAGAAGGTCGGAGTGGGCTCGGTGATGCCGCGCTCAGTACCGGCGAGCTTGGCGGTGAAGCCGGAGAGGAAGTAGTACTTGGTCTGCTCGGAGTCAAGGATGGAGACCGGAGGAAGCACACCGAAAGCGTCGGCTGACAGGAAGATAACCTGCTTCGCCGCAGGTCCGTGGCTGTCCGGGCGGACGATGTTGTTGATGTGGTAGATCGGGTAGGAGACGCGGGTGTTCTCAGTGACACTCTTGTCATTGAAGTCGATCTTGCCGTTCTCATCGACTGTGACGTTCTCAAGGAGAGCGTCCCTGCGGATGGCGTTGTAGATGTCGGGCTCGGACTCTTTGTCGAGCTTGATGACCTTGGCGTAGCAGCCGCCCTCGAAGTTGAAGACACCCTTGTTGTCCCAGCCATGCTCGTCGTCGCCGATGAGCTTACGCTTAGGATCGGTGGAGAGGGTGGTCTTGCCGGTTCCGGACAGACCGAAGAAGATGGCGGTGTTCTCACCGTTCATGTCGGTGTTGGCGGAGCAGTGCATCGCAGCGATGCCCTTCAGAGGAAGGTAGTAGTTCATCATGGAGAACATACCCTTCTTCATCTCACCACCGTACCAGGTGTTGAGGATAACCTGCTCGCGGGAAGTCACGTTGAAGGCAACGCAGGTGTCGCTGCGAAGACCGAGCTCCTTGTAGTTCTCAACCTTGGCCTTGGAGGCGCAGTAGACCACGAAATCAGGATCCTGGTCGAACTCGGCCTGGTTCTTCGGGCGGATGAACATGTTGGTCACGAAGTGGGCCTGCCATGCGACCTCCATGATGAAGCGGACCTTCATCCTGGTGTCCTTATGGGTGCCGCAGAAACCGTCGACAACGAAGAGCCTCTTGCCGGAAAGCTGCTCCTGGGCGAGTTTCTTGACCTCTTTCCAGACGCTCTCGGACATCTCGTGGTTGTCGTTGGGATATTCAGGAGTGTTCCACCAGACGGTGTCCTTTGAGTTCTTGTCCATGACAATGTACTTGTCCTTAGGGGAACGGCCGGTGAAGACACCTGTCATGACGTTGATGGCGCCAAGTTCGGTAACCTGTCCTTTCTCATAGCCGGTCAGCCCGGGCTTTGTCTCCTCGTTGTAGAGAACCTCGTAGGTAGGATTGTAAAGGACTTCCTTCACTCTCTTGATACCGTACTTGCGTAATTCCATTTTTGACATAATAAATAAATTAAAATTTTATTGAGTTAAACATTAATCTGTTTTTAAATGTTTCGCGAATTTAAGTAAAAAACGCGCATTACTCAAACCTGTTGGCGATTATTTTCGTACATTTGTAAAAGCAAGTTTTTTCCCTGCAAATTATTTGCCAAGGATGCTCGCAAATAGTTGTGATAAAACGATTTAAAATTTTTATAAAATGAATCCGGCGGATGTGTTGAGGGAATACTGGGGGTACGATAGTTTCCGGCCTATGCAGGAGGAGATCATACGTGCCGCCATTGAGGGAAAAGATGTGTTGGCGATCATGCCCACCGGAGGAGGCAAGTCCGTTTGCTTCCAGGTGCCCGGTTTGATGGCCGAGGGGGTGACACTGGTGGTGACGCCGCTGATTGCCCTCATGAAGGACCAGGTCAAGAACCTCTCCGACAGGGGAGTGAGGGCTCTGGCCATCCATGCCGGAATGTCCCGCCATGAGGTGGACCTGGCTTTGAACAACACCGCCTACGGCGACTACAAATTCCTCTATCTCTCTCCGGAGCGTCTGGGCACACGCCTATTTCAGTCTTATCTGGATGTCTTGAATATCAGCTACATAGTCGTAGATGAGGCTCACTGCATTTCCCAATGGGGATATGACTTCCGGCCCGACTACCTGAAGATCGGGGAACTTCGGGAGAGAGTAGGCGCCCCTGTCATCGCCCTGACAGCGACGGCGACCCCGAAGGTTGCGGATGACATCATGGACAAGCTGGCTTTCAGGGAGAAACTCGTCTTGAAGGCAGGGTTCGAGAGGCCAAATCTAAGCTATATCGTACGTCATGTCGAGGACAAGAACTCCCAGATTCTCGGAATATGCCGGGGCGTCCCCGGGAGCGGGATTGTATACGCCAGAGGCCGGCGGAAGTGCGAGGAACTCGCTTCTCTGCTGAAGGCTTCAGGGATCAGCGCCGAGTATTACCATGCCGGGCTCGGCACGGCGACTCGTTCCGCCCGGCAAGAGGCCTGGAAGGAAGGAAAGATCCAGGTCATGGTCTGCACCAACGCTTTCGGGATGGGAATAGACAAGCCCGACGTGCGTTTCGTCGCCCATTTCGACCTCCCGGACAGCCCGGAGGCATATTTCCAGGAAGCCGGAAGGGCCGGCAGGGACGGCAAGCGCTCATTCGCTTTGCTCCTTTGGAACGGGACTGACCTTCGGCGCCTCTCCCAAGTCGAGAGAGTCACCTTCCCCCCGCTCGATTATATAGGGGATGTGTACCAGAAACTCCACGCTTTCTTTGAGATCCCTTACGACACCGGGATGGGAAGGCAGCTGAAATTCCCGATCGAGGACTTCTGCAAGGCTTTCGGGCTGCAGAGAGCTCCGGTGTTCCATTCCCTGAAATATCTTGAGAGGACCGGGCACCTGACTTACTCCGAGGAGGTGGACATTGCCACCAGAGTCCGTATCTCGGTTGACCGCAAGGCGCTCTACGACATCGACTTGCCCAGCGAGGACATGGTCTCTTTGCTGGACATCCTGATGAGGACTTACACGGGAATATTCTCGTTCCCGCAGACGATTGACGAGGAATATGTGGCCGGGCGTCTCGGGACGACCGTCCCGCAGCTTCGCCAGATCTTGTATTCATTGTCCCTGGAGCATGTGATCAATTATGTTCCTACGGCCCATTCGGATGTCGTATTCCTGCATCACGACCGTTTGAGGCCGGGAAATATCGACCTGATGCCGGACAGGTTCGCCATGCTGCATGAGAATTATGTCCAGCGCTCAGAGGCTATGAACGGTTATGCTTCCGAGACGGATGAGTGCCGCTCACGCTACCTTCTGCGCTACTTCGGGCAGACCGAAACCTGTGATTGCGGCACATGTGACGTCTGCCGGGCCAGAGCGTCAGCCGAGGCTGGCAATTAAGTGACTGAATATTAAAATAAAGATAATATGATGAAATTCAACCTGTTGACTGCGAGCGCTACCATCATTCTGGCGTTGGTTTCCTGCTCTACCCCAAAAGGTCCTTCCTGGAACGACAGTAACGTCGAGTTGGCCCAGGCTATCCTGGCCGACAAGACACTTGACAAGGTCGAGACGATGGGTAAAGAGTTGTTGTCGAAAGGCTACAACGCCGGGAGTGGATATTCCGAGGTCTGGATCAGGGACATGAACACCTTCATCGAGACATCCCTCGAGGTGGTGGAACCCTCGGACGTCAAGAATGCCCTCAGCTATTTTTTATTGTTGCAGCAGCCTAACGATGAGATAATTGACGGGTATGTCCTGAAGGGAAGGGTTGATTGGTACGACCCGAATCAATATTATTCCGACAACGATCCGGACCATGTCGGCTTCAAAAACACGGTTGAGACTGACCAGGAGACATCCCTGGTCCAAGCGGTCCGGAAATATGTCGAGATGACAGGCGACACCGGTTTCCTCTCTGAGGATATGGCCGGGAAGACCGTTTACCAGAGGCTTAAAGCGGCTATGGAGTACCTCCTTAGGGAGAAATACGACAGTAAATACGGTCTTTTGACAGGCGCGCTGACAGCGGACTGGGGTGATGTGGAGAACGATCCTGAGAACTGCGTTGACATCGGGCCAGAATCCACGGTGACGATCGACATCTATGACAACGCCATGATGGTCATCGCGCTTCGGGACCTTCAGGCTCTAACTGACGATCCAGCGGAGGACGCCTATTGGAAGGAACTTCAGGACAGATTCTCCAGGAATATCCGGAAATATCTCTGGGACAAGAAGAACCAGCGTTTCATCACGCATCTTTACCCCGATGGGAAGCCGGATGATGTCGACTTTGACGAGAGTCAGATTTACTATCATGGTGGCACCGCGATTGCCATCGAAGCCGGCCTGCTGACAAAGGAGGAGATCGCGAAGGTCAACTCTGACATGCTGGATAACGTCAAGGCCTCCGGAATGCCTTCAATAGGGCTCACGGTCTATCCGCCCTATCCGTATGGCTTCTTCCCCGGTTTTTATCCCGGCGGCATGGCTAATCCTTACAACTATCAGAACGGAGGCGACTGGACCTGGTTCGGCGGCAGGATGATCCAGCAGCTTGTAAGGAACGGATTTGTCGCGGAGGCGTATCAGGAAATCCGCCCTATGATCGACAGGGTTATAGTCAATGGTGACTTTTATGAGTGGTATGCCCAGGGCAATGTGCCCAGCGGGTCAGCCGCTTTCAAGGGCTCGGCCGGGGTGCTTTGCAAGGCCATCAAGTTTTTGAGGGCATGGGCGGTGGAGCATGTCGGGAGCGGGGAAGAGAATCTCTCGCAATATGTCAACCCCTTGATAGGCAGCGCCCATTGCCGCTGGTTCCATGTGGCTCCGGGAGCCCTGCCTTTCGGCCTCGCGAAACCCGGCCCCTCGACTAACGGCAGCTACGGCAACAAATCCGGATGGGAAGCCACCGGTTACGACTACCGCCACACTTCGATCGAAGGTTTCCCTTGCCTCCACGAGTTCCAGGTCGGTGGAATCGTCCTGATGCCGACGACAGGTGCCCTGAAAACTATCCCTGGTACCTTGGATGGCTCCGTGGATGGCTACCGCTCGGCGTTCAGCCACGACAATGAGACCGCCGCTCCCGGCTACTATTCCGTTTGGCTGGACGACTACGGGATCAAGGCTGAGGTCACGGCTACCAAGAGGGTGGCTTACCAGCGTTTCACTTTCCCCGGCGGGAAGACTGCCAATCTGCTTTTCGACATCGGCAACCGCCAGGGCGAGAGCGGTCCGGCCCAGGACTCGGAAGTTCTTATCCGTGAGGACGGTACAATCGAGGGCTGGGTGCGTACCCTGCCCGTCTACAGTGCGAAATACCAGGACGGCGCGACAGTGACAATGTACTTCTCGGCTGACCTCGACAATAAGCCGTCCATGTCAGGTACCTTCCTGGGCAAGAAGGTTTTCGCGGGTGCGAAATCGGTCAAGGGTGTAGGAGCGGGAGCTTATCTTACCTTCCCGGAAGGGACAAGGACGGTCACTGCCAGGGTCGGCCTTTCATACACCTCAATAGAGAATGCCCGCCTGAACCTCGAGACCGAGACGGAGGGGGGCAATCTGGATTTCGAAGAGGCCCGGTCCAGGTCCGCCCGGACATGGGAGTCTTATCTTGGGAGAATACGTGTGAAGACCGCCTCGGTCGAGGATAAGGTCAAGTTCTACACGGGGCTCTATCACGCTGTCCTCGGCAGGGGACTGGCCAGCGACGTGAACGGGGATTACCCGACTCATGACGGCGGGATCGGACATCTGCCGAAAGGCGAGAACGGCAATCCGGCTTTCTCCTATGTCAACACAGACGGGATCTGGGGAGGCCAGTGGAACTTGACGCAGGTCTGGGCGCTGGCTTATCCGGAATATCTGTCTGACTTTGTCAATACACATATTCAGGTGTATAAGGATTCAGGGTGGCTCGGCGACGGGATCGCATGCGGGCGATATGTCTCCGGAGTCGGCACCAACCAGCTTGGAAACACCATCGCCGCGGCCTACATGAGGGGGATCAGGACCTTTGACGTGGAGGCCGGATACGCCGCGGCCCGGAAGAACGAGCTCGACGGAGAGAACCGTCCGATGGGCGCCGGGAAGATGGACACGGACCAGTTTGTCAAGCTCGGATTTGTCCCCCACAAGGACTCGGGGCCTTGGCCGGACGAGGCGTGGATGTTCTCCGCCTCCCACACTCTGGAATATTGCTTCGGGGCCTACGCTGTCGCCCAGATGGCCAAGGAACTCGGTAAGACTGAGGACTATGACCGCCTCATGGAACTCTCTAAGGGATGGGAGAATATCTATGATGATAAGGAGAATCTCATCCACCCCAAGTGGGAGAACGGCGAGTTCATCGGCGACTTCAACCCGATGCAGGTCTGGAGGGGATTCCAGGAAGGCAACGCCTATCAGTACACCTTCTATGTGCCTCACGATCCCAAGGGCTTGATAGCGAAGATGGGAGCCGAGGAGTTCTCCGCCCGTCTCGACAGCATCTTTGCCCGCTCTGAGGCCAACATATTCAGTGGAGGAAAGACCATCGATGCCTTCGCTGGGCTTCAGACTTACTACAACCAGGGGAACCAGCCATGCCTTCACATCCCGTGGCTTTTCAACCAGGCTGGCCGCCCCTCCCTTACCCAGAAATGGGTCAGGGCCATCCTCGACGACTTCTACGGCACTGACGGCATCCATGGCTACGGCTATGGTCAGGATGAGGATCAGGGTCAGCTCGGCGCCTGGTACGTGATCTCATCCCTGGGGCTTTTCGATGTCGCCGGCCTGTGCGACAAGGACGCCGCCTTCGCCTTGGGAAGCCCCAAGTTCGACGAGGTGACTATCACTCTTGACAAGAACTATTACCCCGGGGGGACATTCACGATCGTGACCAGGGACAATTCCGGGATTAATAAATATGCCCAAAGCTATGTCCTTAATGGACAGGAACTTCACTCGCCGTTCATTCCTTTCGACAAGGTCGTCTCCGGAGGGAGGCTCGAGGTCGGAATGGGAATGTCCCCAAAAGACAGTTATTGACATAATGCAACCAGGTTGCACGCGGTTCTCATTATATTAGCGGGCTTTTTAGAAACAATCGCTTGTGAACAGACCATTGTCATTGTTAATCGGGATTTTTCTCGCCGCGCCTGTTTTCGCCCAGACCATAGGGGACAGTAAGGACAGGCAGGACACGTTGAGCGCCACCGTTTTCACTTCCCGGCGCCATGCCGGGGGACTGTCGAAAGGGAAGGATCTCCGTACTGAGGTGATTACCTCCGCCGGACTCATGAAACTCGCCTGCTGCAACCTCGCGGAGAGTTTCGAGAACTCGGCAAGCGTCACGGTCGGATATTCCGACGCCGTGACCGGAGCCCGCCAGATCCGCCTTTTGGGTCTTTCCGGTGTTTATCTCCAGATGCTGGAGGAGAACCGTCCCGTGATGCGGGGACTGAGCTCCCCGTTCGGGCTTTCCTTTGTCCCCGGCCCATGGATGGAGAGCATCCAGATAGCCAAAGGCTCACCTTCAGTCATCAACGGAACGGAGTCCATGACCGGCCAGATCAACACCGAGTTCCGCAAGCCTACTGACGAGATCCCGCTGTTCATCAATGTGGTGGGCATGTCCGACACCAAGACCGATTTCAACCTCGCGTCGTCGCTCCAGTTCGGAGACAAACTATCCACGGTTACACTTGCCCATGCGGAAGGCAATTTCAAGTCCCATGACATGAATATGGACGGTTTCCTGGACGACCCGATGCGAAAGCAGGTCAACCTGGGCAGCCGGTGGCTGTGGTACACCCCCCAGCTGATGATCCATTGGGGAGCGAGCGCCCTGTACGACTCGAGGATAGGAGGACAGGAACAAGGCTGGAAGTCAGACATCTCCAACAAGAGAGTCAACGCCTACTTCAAAATCGGACATCCTTTCCGGGAGGACAATTCATCGAGTCTGGCGTTCATAGGCGACTATACTTTCAATGACATGGACGCCGGCTTCGGACCTGCCCTTTATGCCGGTCGGCAGCACTCTGGCTTCCTGAACCTGATGTTCAGGGACGCTTTCGCCGAGCGCCACGACCTTACCGTTGGTCTCAGCTCCACCCTGGACGGATATTCAGAGAGCCTCAGCAGGAAACTTACCCCGGAGGTGGACAACTCTTTCGACGCCCTTAATACCAATCTGATTGATCTGAGGGCCTATGGGGAATACACCTACCATGTTGATGATAAGTTCAGCGCGATCCTGGGCCTTAATGGGGACTGGTTCAAGGGCTATGGATTCCGGTTTTCGCCAAGGATTACCATGAAATACCAGCCCTTCGAGGCGGTCATCCTCAGGGCTAACGGGGGCAGGGGACTCAGGAACGCCCTTCCGTTGATAGACAATTTCGGAGTATTCTCCACCGGCAAGGCATTCCTCGGAGACTACCTTACCCATCCTTTGGAGGACTCGTGGACCTTCGGCGGCAATGCCACTTTCTACATCACTGAGAGCAACTATTTGAGCCTGGATTATTTCTCCACCCGTTTCACCGACCAGCTGGTCGTCGATAGGGAGCGGCGGCCAGGTGAGATAGCTTTCTATCCTCTGGACGGCAAGTCGTTCAGCGACAGCTACCAGGCTGATATTCACATCGAGCCGTCGTCCCAATTTACTGTGGACCTGACAGCGAGGTACACCGACGCCAGGACTACCTACAGCTCATCCGGACTTCGGGAGATCCCTCTCGCAAGCCGTTTCAAGGGAGTTCTTAACCTTCAGTACAAAACCAATCTCGGCAAGTGGGTTTTCGATCTTACAGGTTCGGTCAACGGATCAGCCAGGGTATATGACTTCATGCTCGACCTCAAAGACGAGGACGGAAAGATTCTGTATCCCGAGGGAAGGACTCCGGCCTATCCTCTCCTATATGCCCAGGTGACGCGTAGGTTCAAGGGTTTTGATGTATATCTCGGCGGGGAAAACCTTACAGGATTCCGCCAGAAAAATGTTATTCTTGGCACGAGAATGGCAGACGGAATGGTGGACACAGGAACCCTCGACTTCGACGCCAGCGCTGTCTGGGGTCCCCTTATGGGTGCGACGGTTTATGCCGGGATTCGTGTGACAATTTGGAAATAATTGATAGTTAAAGTGATATGAAAAAAGTTCTTATTTCTATTCTGTCCGCGTTTCTTCTTGCGGCCCCTGCCGCGGTCTCCGCTTCTGAGCCAGCGGCCTCATATTCCCTTGACAAGAAGAAAACAAATTCTGTCACAGTGACTTACAATGTTAATATGCACTGCGAGAACTGTGTCAAAAAGATCAAGGAGAACATATCCTTCATGAAAGGGGTTGAGGACCTGAAGGTTTCCCTTGACGAGAAGACGGTGGTGATAAAATACAATCCCGCCAAGACGGACGAGCCCACTCTCGTGAAGGCCATTGAGAAGTGCGGATATACTGTGGAAAAAGTGGAGAAAGTGGACAAATGAGGTTTCGCTGCCTTTTAGCCGTTCTCTTAGTATGGGCGGCTTTTTTAACATCTTGCTCCAAGGACAATAAGTTGATGCCTGTCAGTCTGAGCTGCCAGGCTCCGTCTTTCTTGTCGCCGGGCGACAAGGTCGCCCTGCTTTCCCCATCATATTATCTTCCTGAATCAAAGGTGGATAGCGCTGCGGCGGTCATCCGCTCCTGGGGATATGAGCCGGTCATCGGCCCGAATGTCGGGAAGGAATATCTCGGCAAATACGCCGGGACTCCCGAGGAGCGTGAGTCAGACATACTCTGGGCTCTGCATGATCCTGAAATAAAGGCTATTATCTGCAACAGGGGAGGCTACGGGACCATCCGTTTCGTGGACAGGCTCAATCTGGATGAATTGCGGCGCTATCCCAAATGGCTGGTCGGGTTCAGCGACATCACGACTCTCCACGAGATGGAGACTATGGCCGGGGTGATGAGTGTTCACGGCACTATGGGCTCTTTCCTGGCGAAGACTGGAGGCACTGACCGGTCGAGCCTCCTGGTAAAGGATATCCTTTCCGGAACCATACCGCATTATGAGATCTCAGCGCATCCGTGCGATATTCCCGGCAAGGCTACCGGGGTGCTCGTCGGTGGCAATCTTTGTACTTTCTCACCGATCCTGGGCACGGAGGCGGACGCCACCCGCGGTAAGGACATCATCCTTTTCATCGAGGAGGTCGAGGAGGACATGAGCCATATTGACAGGCTCATCAACACCTTGGCTCTCAATGGGGTTTTCAACCGTTGCAAGGGTGTTGTCCTGGGTGAGTTCACGGATTGCGGTGCCAATCTTGATTTCAGCAGCGTTGAGGAGATGATTTGCTCTTATCTCAAGGACTACAATATCCCGGTCTGCTGCGGCTTCCCGGCTGGGCATGATGACGTGAACCTTCCTCTTGTGATGGGTTCCGTCGTGACATTGGATGTTTCCGAGTCCGGATCCTCGCTGTCTTTCAATGTGGGTGGGGCCGACAAGTGGGTCCATGTGGCCGATGCCCTCACGGTGTCTGACACGACAAAGACTGTCGCGGGAGACATGGAATTCCCGGAAAAGAAGCAATCGGAGATCGTCCGGGCATTCAATTTCGCCCGCTATTACAAAGGCGTCAGGAAATAGGTTCCCAGTTGAAGTTTGCCGCGTCGTCCTCCTGCTTGCTTGCGCCCACGTTGCAGGTGGCCCATTTTATTCTCTTTCCGCCGACGGTAATGCCCAGGTCAACGTACTCGCGCATCTTTAGGAGCGTATGTGTGTATTTTGGAATCTGCTAATAGCCAACAATTTATGGAAAACGCGTAGCTTGTTAGACTACGCGTTTTATGTAACTGCTTAATTTACAGGTATTTCCTAATAGGGTCTCTCGCAATCCGGCAGTATGGTCTATTGGAGCGATATCAGCTTCGATCCCTTTCCCCGGTTTTGAGCCGGGATGCCAGGCGCGGCTTCTTGTCGCATGTGGCGCTGGCAGGTAAAGGGCTGAATTACAAAACCCGCAAGCTGCCTGTCTCGTTCGTATGGTGTTCCTCTCGTCCCGTGAGTAGGGACGTGGGGAGCATTGTCAGCTGAATTTGCTCCTTTCGTCCCTGTTTTTGGGACGAGAGGAGCAGGAGATTCTTCGCTTCGCTCAGAATGACAGATTATCAGCCTATTCAATAACGAGGCCGTCGTAGGCTGGCTGGACCACCGAGTGGATGTTCCGCTCGGCGCATAGGCGTTTCAGTTCCTGGCTGAACTGCTCGTGGACGGGGAATGAGTGAGAGAGGTGGGTGAGCCAGGTGAACTGGGGGCGGATGCGGTCGGCGAGGGCGAGGGTTTCGTCGAGGCTGAAGTGGGAGTGGTGGGGTTTGTAGCTCACCGTGTTGAGTGTCAGGTGTTTCAGTCCTTCCAGTTTGGCGAATTCACTTTCCGGGATAGAGCTCATGTCGGTAATATACGCTATGTCCCCGAACCGGAACCCCAGCACCGGTAATTTATCATGCAGCCCCCGTATAGGGGTCACTATCGTTCCCCCTGATACGGGGACTGAATCAACCCCCCTGCGCCCCCTAGGGGGACTGAGGGGCGTTCCCCTCAGACTCCCTGCGTCGCTTCGCTCCGAGTCGCTGGAGGGAGCGGTAGCTGCCAGTCTGGCAGGCTCAACCCATGCCACCCTCGGCACTGTAAGAGGGGGGACCGGAGCGGAACGAAGTGAAGCGAGCGGTGGGGCCGAGCGGAGCGAGGCGGTTGAGCCGTCAGAGCTGGCAGCTACCGCTTTAGGGGCTTCGTCGATCATATCGTCAAGCGAGCGGGCGGTGGGGATGAGCTGGCCGTCGGGAAGGCGGTAGTGATAGCCGACGTCGTGGACCCAGACGAGTTCCTTGTCGGAAGAATCTTTGCGGATGATAAACGGCCTCTCATCGATCACATGGAGCATCCACTCGGGCGCCCCCGGATACTTCGGAAACTTGAAGACATAGGGATATTCCCGGATCAGGTCCTCCAGGACACTTCTCTCGCAATATATCTCCGCAGCACGACGATCCACATAGTTCAGCGAACGCACATCATCCAGCCCGCCAGTATGGTCCTTGTGGTTGTGCGTCAGTAAGATAGCGTCGAGATGGCTGATCCCGAGCCGGAGCATCTGCATCCTGAAATCGGGCCCGGCGTCCACCAGAATCGTCAACCCCTCATATTCAACTAGCGCGGATGCCCTGAAACGCTTGTCACGCTCGTCTTTCGAACGGCACACCTCACACTTGCAGCCGATGATCGGCACTCCTTGCGAAGTCCCGGTCCCAAGAAAAGTCAATCTGGCCCTGCCTCCTGTCATAGTACAATGTCCTCTATAGTGTTTACCCTCGAAGGGTCCCAAGGCCTCTCGACCCTGATGTAATTGCCTGAATATCCGCCCATCATCCCATCCTTTACGTCCGACTCCCAAAGCACCTGGGAAAGCCGTCCCCGGTTCTTCTGAACGAACTCCTCGTGGAGGCTTTCGCAAAGGCCCTCAAGCCTCGCCACCCGTTCGGTCTTGATGGAATCCCTGACCTGGTCCTTCCAGCCCGCGGCGACTGTTCCGGGCCTGCGGGAATAGGGAAACACATGGATAAACGCCGGTTTCACCCTATCTTTCAGGAATGAATATGTCTTCTCGAATAGCTCGTCCGTCTCACCAGGAAGGCCGGCGATCACGTCTATCCCGAAGAAGACGTAAGGCTTGAGGTTGCCCTCTGGCTCTCCGGGCCTGGGGTCCATCACGGAGCGGATGTAGTCAATCCTCTCGGCGAAGAATTCAGTCGTGTAACGCCTCCTGACCCTTTGGAGGATCTCGTCGGCGCCGGATTGGAGGGGAATATGGAAATGTGGCTGGAACTTCGTCCCGGAGGCGATCCAGTCCACTATCTCTTCTGTGATGAGGTTCGGTTCTATTGATGAGATCCTGTATCTTTCAATGCCTTCCACGTCATTGAGACGCTTGAGCAGTTCAAGGAAGGTCTCGCCGGTTGTCCTTCCGAAGTCGCCGGTGTTGACTCCGGTGATGACTATTTCCTTAACTCCTGTTGAGGCGATTGCCTTGGCTTGGGCGATGGCGTCGGCGATGGGGATGTTGCGGGATAGGCCGCGGGCGTAGGGGACTGTGCAGTAGGCGCAGAAGTTGTCGCAGCCGTCTTGTACCTTCAGGAATGACCGGGTGCGTTCTTCTGAGGAGTACGCCTCGAGAATGGTGGTTCGGCTCCGCTCACCAACCATGGTTCGACTCCGCTCACCAACCGCTTTGTCTGAGTCGGCGGGAGGTATTGCCCCCGCCGGGCCTGGCCGCCCGTGGCCAGGTGAGCGGGAGGGGCCCAGATCGCCGGAGGGGAAGGGAAAACTTGTTTTCACTGACTCTCCAAGAGATGGGAGGGATTTACCCGCCGGGGACAATACCTCCCTCCGACTACCAACGCCAAGAAGGGCGAGCGTGTCGGGGACGACGCGGGTTTTGTCGGCGGCACCAAACACAAGCGCCACACCCTCAATGGCTTCCAAATCCTCCCGCCGAAGCTGCGCATAGCATCCCGTCACCACGATCCGAGCCTCAGGAGACACCCGATGGACCTTGCGGATGACATTGCGGCACTTCTTCTCGGCCCGCTCTGTCACCGAGCAAGTGTTGACCAGATACACATCCGCCTTATCCTCCCACTGGACAACCTCGAGACCAGCGGCCACGAAACCCCGCTCGTAAGTGGAAGTCTCGGCGTAATTGAGCTTGCAGCCAAGTGTGAGGAAGGCTATTTTCATCGTCAGAATGTCTCGTTGATGCCGTTGTTTTCAAGAATATCAGCGCCGGAAGTCGCCGTGACCCTAGACCAGGCGCACACACCTCCCACCGGCGGATTCTTTTTCGAGACCCTCACCTGGACGAACCAGAAGCCCAGCCCGGCGGCTTCGATGGCATCCACGATCCTTGCGGCGACATTCTCCAGCAGATTTGATGGCTTGGCCATCTCGGCCGCCACAATCTCATAGATTTTGCTGTAGTCCGCGGTCTTGGAGAGGTCATCAGTCTTCGCGGCCTTCTTGGCGTCCACCTTGCCACGGAAATCCACCACAAAGGTGTTTCCTTCCTTCCGCTCGCTCTCAAGGCAGCCATGGAAGGCATGGAACTCCATTCCGGTCAGCTCTATCGTAAAGTCTCTATCTATCAACATATTCCTGAATATCAACTATTTCGCCAGTATGAGGAAAACGCAGGGCCTCTTGCCGATGGTCGGCGGGGACGTTCTCCATTCCTTGACGGTCCTGGTCAAGATCATCTCGTCGGGCTGGGTGATGTTGACCGCCACGCAAAGCCTGGTTGAAGGCTGGAGAGTCGCGAGCAAATCGCTCATCATCGAGTCGTTGCGGTAAGGAGTCTCAATGAAAATCTCCGTCTGACGGATCCTGGCGGAGTCTTTCTCAACCTCCCTTATGGCCTTTTTCCTATCTTCCGGCTTGGCGGGGAGATATCCCCTGAAAGCGAAACTCTGCCCGTTGAGACCGGAAGCCATAAGAGCAAGCATCAAGGACGACGGTCCGACAAGCGGAACCACTTGAATACCATGACGATGGCAGGCCTCTACAAGCAGTGCGCCAGGGTCCGCCACGGCGGGCAGTCCGGCCTCGGAGATGAGGCCCACGTCACACGGCATCCCGTCCGGAGATGAGAACATATCAAGAAGCGAATCGACCTCCTCAGGCCTTGTGTGCTCGTTGAGTTCCCTGAACTCCAGCTCACCGATATGTCCTTTCAGACCGGCCGAGGAAAGATACCTGCGGGCGGTCCTGGTCTCTTCGACGACATATTTCCGGATAGTCCCAAGACGATCAAGAACCGGCTGGGGGATCACCTCCGCCGGTTCACCCTCACCAAGAGGGGAAGGGATCAGATAAAGCTTGCCATTTGCCATTCTACTGGCAAATATACTCAATTTCTCTCACTCCTCCGTACAATTCTGCCGATAGCCTTGTCAAGACTCTCGGAAGGTTCGATGATGTTGTAGTCTTTCCAGAACTCCGGATCGAAATTCTTGTCGGCCTTTTCGGAGAGAATGTCCCTTTCGCCGAATGATTCTTTCTTGGGTATGATCTCGACATTCTCGGTGTGGAGACCTGTTGTCACAAGCTCGCTGATGGCTGTGTAGTCTGTCTTGAGAAGCCGTTTCTTCCAGTCGCACTTGAAGCGGATCATTGTTCGCACATAGCTGACTCTCGAAACCCCATTGTCGAGGGAATAGTCGTATCTGATGGCGACCTGGGTAGGGGTGAACTTGAGGCCGGCTGGCTTGCGGTACAGGATGGACTTTATGACCTTATCCTTGTCTGTCATGTCGTACTCGAGGTCGAACCGGGTGAAGGCGTAAGTCTCCCGGTCGATGTAGATGACACCTTTGTAGAGAGGATAGTCCGCGGACCATCTAGGAATCATCCGGATAGCGTATTGCAGCCTGTCGCCGATAGTCTGGGGGAGCTCCATGCGCAGCTCGTAATGGGATAGCTCCTCCTTCGTGAGGAGCTCATTGTTCTTGACGATGTCCAGCTGAACGGCCTGGACAGGACCTCCTACCACCTTGATAGAGAGGGTGTCTTTCAGGTCGGGGCTGACAAGCACCCGGCTCTTGTCCAAGGCCACCCTGTCTCCGATGGTGGTCCTGCGGGAGTACGAAGACTTGAACATCCGGGACACGGCCTCTGTGATGAATATGTAGCGCTGGCGTTTCTGGACAGTCTCCCGGTAGAAGCAGTCGAAGAGTTCGGGCTGTAACGGATAATTGTCATTGATCCTGGCGATGGCTCTCTCCAGCACACTGTAGGGGTCGGCAATGATGAATGCCTCTTCAAGGGTCATCGTGCCGCGGGGCATCCTTACCGTGACCGGGGAACCGTCTTTCGGGAACAGAACCCTGACGTTCTTGTAGCCGAGGAGGGTGAAATCCACGGATTCGGGCTCTGAATCCGACTTGAGGATAAAACCTCCGTCCGAGTTGGACACGGTGGCATATTTCTGCCCTGTGAAAGACACTCCGACGTATTGGAGGGGCTTGCCTGATTCGGCATCAACTACGGTTCCGCTCACAACGAATGGGAGCGTCCGCGAGTCAGTTTGTGAATATGATAAGAAACTGACCAGCAAAAAGATGGGGAGGATGAACGCTTTCAGTCTCATGGTTTTGTCTCTTTTCCGCAATTTACGAAAAATCCGGTTTTTTTATTATTTTCGCACAAATTATTGCAATCATGAGGAAAATACTGATCTCTATCCTGGCTCTGGCAATCCCGTTTGCCCAGTCCTTCGCGGCCGACAAGGCACCCAAAAACGAAAAAGTCAAGAACGTTATTCTAATTATCGGTGATGGAATGGGTCTCGCAGCCGCCGGCTCATGGATGATCGATAACGCTTATGCCCCGACCTGCTTCGACAGGGCTCAGTTTGTCGGGTTCAGCAAGACATATTCAGCCAACAGCAAGGTCACTGATTCTGCCGCTTCCGGTACAGCCATGGCATGCGGTGTGAAGACGGACAACAGTATGCTCGGGCAGCTTCCCGACGGGACCCATGTCCCCAGCCTCGCCACCCTGGCCAAGGAAAAAGGCCTGTCTACCGGGATAGTCGTGACCTCCCATGTGTGCGACGCCACTCCTTCCGCTTTTTATGCCCATGTGCCCAAGAGGGGAATGAGCACCGAGATCATCCAGGACATGATCAAGGCGAAGTTCGATGTCGTCGCCGGGGGCGGACGCAAGTATTTCACTGATCCAGAGAAAGTCTCTGAGAATATGATAGATAAGGCCGTCAGCGAGGGCTTCACCTATTGTTCTACTCCTGAAGAGTTCTACCAGACAAAGGCTACTCCTATCCTGGGACTCTTCTCCGACGGCAGCTTCCCGATGGCCATCGAGCGCGACACGGACTTCCTCAAGGATGCCGCTATGCACACCCTGGACATTCTCGACGACAACAAGAAGGGTTTCTTCGCGATGTTCGAGGGATCGCACATCGACCACGCCGAGCACGCCAACAATGCCGAGCAGATGACCTTCGAGATGGAGGAGTTCGATAAGTTGGTCAACGCCGCCTTTGACTATGCGGACACTCACAAAGGAACTCTCGTTGTGATCACTGCCGACCATGAGACCGGTGGAGTAACCCTCCTTGGTAGCAAGGATTCCCCGACCGGAATCGCTGTCAATTTCGCGACAACCGGACATTCTGGCATTCCCGTTCCCGTCTATGCCTACGGAGCCTCCGCATGGCAATTCGGTCAGGTTATTGAGAACACGGAGATATTCGCGAGGATCAAGGCCCTGCTGATCGGCAAGTAGCCTTTATCGCTCCATAGCGGAAAGTATCGAGGCCAGGAGGATGTCGATGTCACCCTGGCTTTTCATTACCTCGATAGGGAAGCCGAGGCTGACGGCCCTGTAGGTCCCCGCGTCGAAGATTATCCCGGAGGTGATCCCGGTGTCTCCATACTTGAGGAAAGGGGTTGAGGTGACATTGGCCGGAGCCAGGCCGTCCGGTGTCTCCACATTGTAAACCATCGGGTTACGCTTAATCCAGAACTCATTGGTGACCAGTTTTCCCTTCAAGGGGAGAACGTTGTTCCGCACCGGGCGGATCGTCCCTATCCTTGAGGCGAAATTGCCTGCCCACCTGTAGCCTAATACGCTCTCGACAAATAGCTTGGCATCTTCCGCATCAGGTTGATCCTTTTTGATCGGGAATACTTTGTCCCACACGTCGGTGCCGATATTGGCCCCTGAAACAATAATGTTGCCTCCCGCGGCCGAGAACTTTTTGAGGGACTCCCTCAACGGTTTCGGGAACACCTGGAAACGGATTCCCGCCGCGCCGCTGCCGATGGGGGTGGTAGCCTGCTTCCCGCAGATTACGTCCGCGGCAAAATAACCGTCACGGACGTTCCCGGCGGAGAAAGCGTCGACTCCCGCGGAACTGACGGCGTAGCCCGCACCAAGGATCGATCTGCCATGGACAGCGGCGAAATCGAAGGTGTTTCCGGGGATAATGGTCCCGGCATGATCGCTGAAAGAAGCTCCGAATCCGGGATTGTCGTCGTCGATCCACGGAAGCTCACGGCGAATCTGGTACTGGTCTCCGATGTAGTTGATCTCCCGGATGTAGGGGACTCCGGCGTCGAGGTTGTTAAGGAACCCGGCGTATTCGGGAGTGTCGAACCATGCGGGAGGGGAGACTCTTGTGAAGTTGTTGACGACCAGGACCGACTTCATCGGGCCGTTACCTTCGGGAATACCGGCGCACAAGGTCTCGGAAGGGAAGCCGAGGCCTCCGTCATTGAAGGCTATTATCCTGAAACTGTACAACTTCCCGGGCTCGATCTCAACTTCGTGGAAGTGTCTTTCCCCGTCGACGCTGAATTCTATCTTTCGGCCTTTGTCAAAGGTCCCGTCATCAATCCTGGTCTGGAGGATGAAGCCGGTCGGAACCGCGGTAGGCTCGAGGGAGTCCGTCTGGGGAATCCAGCTTAAAGAGACCTTGGCTCGGGTGCTGTCAGTGGGGAGGACGGTCTCCGCGGCGAAAGATCCTACCGGAAGCGGCTGCACGGCATATTCATGTCCGTACCGGGCGCTCAAAAACTTCAGGATGCCCTTGTAGGCGGCCCTGCTCACTGTGAAGCGGAACGAGGGATCGAGTCCGTATTTCATGTCCTCGAAATTCTGGTGGGAGAGGGATTCGAGGATCATCCCGGGAACCGTTGTGGTCCTGGATTCGCTGTAGGAGCGGTCCCAGAGCCCTCTTCTGGTCCATCTTGGGTTAAAGGACTTGCGGATGTCCTCGACGATCTGGGTCTGGACGAAATCCGCCAGCAAACGTCCCTGCCACCTGCTCTCGCCGTTTGGAAGCTTGTCTTTCCCGTCGCACATGAGGGTGTAGATGGCGAGGGTTCCGACGATCGAGTCGTCGGGGAATGTACCCGCGTCGGAGTGGAATGCGAAAGACATGTCCACGGGGATGCCCAGCCCGCTTTTCTGCGGGTTGGTCCTGGAACCTCCTGACATCCAGTCCACCCAGGCTCCGCGCTCGCCGAAGTCGGCGGTGTAGTCGCCCTCGTGAAGATCCAGGAGAGTCGAGTCCGCGCCTGCCCATTGCGTCCAGTAATATGAGCCCTCGGCGAAGGAGGGGAGGCCGGAGAGGGTATATTCGGAAGGATCCGCATCCTTCGGGCCTCTCGCGACCTTACCCATTCCGCCGCCGAATCTCACGGCGTCGGCGGTCACGACAGTATTCTTCTCAAGGTGATGTCCGTCCGGAACCTCGTTGTCCAGGATCACATAGCCCGCGGTTCCCTTGTCGAACTCGAAGGTCCCGAGGTAAATCCAAGTGCCTCCTCCCATCTTCTGATTGACGATGAACTCGCTCTCGCCTCCGAGGTGGCGCACCGTGTAATGCGCGGCCTCAGTGCTGTTGGGAAGGGATTTGTAGGAGATATAGACCGCGTACTCGCCCCTTTGTGGGATTTCCGGAGTCCATCTGACCTCGGAGCGGTCGGTCTCCTCGTCATCAAAGCAGACGGCTTGCCGGGCAGTGCCTGCCCTGAAAGGGTTGTCCCTCCCGGTGTAGATGGCCTTGAAGTCGGCGAACCCTGTCCCGGCGTCGTGCCAAGAGCCTGTCTCTTGGTAGAATCCGGAAGTCCGCACCCCTTCGCCCCGGCCAGCCTTGAACGCCGGATCGTTGTCCGAGATGATCTCATGGATCTGAGGATCCCTTTCCCTGGGAGTCATCACGTAGGCGCCAGCGTTCTCGAGCATGGGCATCAGGAAAGGCAGCACGAAGCTCTGGGTGTACATGTCCTCGACGGTCTGGAACAGCGGGGCCCGCTGCCATTTCCAGCGGCCGGTCTTCTCGTCATAGTACCTCCCGTGGCTTTGCCACAGGGCTATATTCCTGCCAGTCAGTCCTTTGGGGAAGACCGGCTCTCCAACCCTCGTGATGAACCTGCCTTGGTCCTTGCGGTCCTTTGTCCTGTACATCGCTGTCCTCGGCTTCCCGCTGTTGTTAGTGAGCGGCATCACGTAGGAGTCGATCTTGTTGTTGCCCACATAGATGTCACCGACTTCGCAAGATGCCCATTCGGCCGGGAAAAGGTCTTTGAGAGTCTTGCGGAACCACTTCACGTCGGAGTCTCTCCAGGGGTAGTCTCCGAAAGTGTTGGTGAAATGGAAATCCAAGGTGGACTCCCGCTTTATCACCTTCTTCGCCTTGACCTGCGAGTGGACGGTTGTCCTCTCCCGGAGGAGAGTCTGGACCGAGTCGAGCGCCGCCTTGAAGTCCTGGACTTTCTGGGCGTGGATGGCGATCGGGAAAAGAAGTGGGAGGACGATCAGAAACAGGGATTTGCGGGACATCTGCTGGAGGTTATTCTCTTTTTATGAATATGAGTATCGCGATAAGAAAGATGGTGGACACAGCCAGTCCGGCCGCGTCAGCCACGAAATCCATCATGTCTCCGGTACGGTAGCTTGTCAGGGACTGGCCGACTTCGGTCGCCATAGCCATGAGGGCGCCTGCGAGCAGGCAGACCGTGATGAGAAGGAAAACGTGAATAGGCTTTCGGGCGAGATGATCGAATGACAGGTAGCAGAGGAACACGAACGGGAGGAACATGACGAAATGTACCAACTTGTCGGTCGGGATCCCGAAGAACTCATTTTGGACATCAGGCAGGCTCTGGAAACTGCCGAAGCAGCAGAACAGCACCAGCCCCAGATAGAGCAGGAACAGGATCAGGAATATGATGTTCCGTATTCTCATCTTTATCTGAGGATCAATTCACCGAAAAACTCCGGCTTGTGGAAATCCGGTTTCGGGATCGGGATGGGGTTCCAGCTCAGGAAATGAGGGTGGGCCGTCAGGTCACCGCATTTGTAGAAATTGGCCCTGACGCTGACAGGAAGGTTGTCCGGGTCTATTCCGATCAGCTCGAACGGGATCAGCATGGCGACTGTCCAGCCGATGATCTGTCCTGTGATCACGATCGGCCTGCGCTCGAGGGAGCTGTGGCGGATGACCCTGGTCAGGAGGGCCGGATCCATGGCCTGCCGGTCCTGCCTGCCGGTACCTTTGGCCGCGAGGAGGCTGCCGACGCATGTCAACTCGAAGTTGTAGTAAGAGCCGTCAAAAGGATCCGACACGAAAAACTCGCAGCAGCTGTCCTCCCAGCTCCTGCCGTTGTCCTCCATTTCGGTCGCGCGCAGGTCCAGGCCGCGCACATGGTAGATCACGGCCAAATGGGTCTTGCTTCTCGCGACCGCTCCGTTGCAGTCGGGGGTGTAAGGGGCTTCCTTTGGCCAATTGCACTCGCAGATGGCCACTTTGGCGGCCTTTTCTTCCATAATGAGGTCGAGTTCGGAAAGACTCATCCTCTCGAGCCCCTCGATCACGGGGACCTTTATTTTCTTGATTATCTTCATGTTATTTAAAGCGCTTGCATGTCATGGAGTTTGCGGTAATGCCCGTTGAGGGCGAGAAGTTCCTCGTGGGTACCACGCTCGACGATCTTACCCTCGTCCAGGACGATGATCTCGTTGGCGCCCCTGATGGTGGAGAGCCTGTGGGCTATGGCGACTGTGGTCCTCGCCGACATCAGCCTGTCGAGAGCTTCCTGGACAGTCTTCTCCGATTCTGTGTCCAGAGACGCCGTGGCCTCGTCCAGAATAAGGATGGGCGGGTTTTTCAGGATAGCCCTCGCGATGCTGATCCTCTGCCTCTGGCCGCCGGACAGCTTCACGCCCCGGTCTCCGATCACGAAGTCGTAGCCTCCCTCTTTCTCCATGATGAACTCATGGGCATTCGCTATCTTGGCAGCCTCGATTACACGCTCGAGGGAGGCGTTCTCAACTCCGAAGGCTATATTGTTGAAAATCGTGTCGTTGAAGAGGATTGACTCTTGATTGACATTCCCGATCAGGTTCCTCAAGTCAGCGATCCTGACGTCGGTCAGGGGAGTGCCGTCAATCTTTATCACGCCCTTGATCGGGTCGTAGAACCTTGGAATCAGGTCGACAAGGGTCGTCTTGCCGGCTCCGGAGGCCCCGACGATGGCTATCGTCGCGCCCTTGGGAATCTCCAGGTTGATGTCGTCCAGGATCATCTTGGTGCCATCCGGATAGCTGAAACTGACGTGTTCGAATGCGATCCTGTCATTGAAGCCGTCCAGTTTTTCGGGCTTGGAAGTCTCGGTGATGTTGTTCTCGGCATCCAGTATCTTATTGATCCTCTCCATCGAGGCCATGCCCTTGGGAATAGCGTAACTGGCTTTGGAGAAGTCCTTTATCGGGTTGATGATGCTGTAGAGGATGACCATGTAGTAGATGAATATCGGGGCATCTATGATCGAGTGCCCTTTCAGGATCAGGGTGCCTCCGAAGAAAAGGGCTATCGTGATCAGGACCGTACCGAGGAACTCGCTGACAGGGTGGGCGAGGGCCTGGCGCATGCTGACCCTGGCGCTCTTTTTCCTCATGGCCTCGGTCACGCCCTCGAACCGGGCGGACATCTTCTTCTCAGCGATGAAGGCCTTGATTACCCTCAAGCCTCCAAGCGTCTCCTCGACCTGGGACATGACGTCGCTCCAGAGGTTCTGGACATCCAGGGACTTCTTCTTGAGGTTCTTACCGATCACTCCCATCGCCCAGATCATCAGGGGGGCGAATATGATCGTGAACGCCGTCATCTGCCAGCTTATCACGACGAGCGCGATAAAATAGATTAGGATCAGGATCGGGTTCTTGATCAGCATCTCGAGGGATCCGGTGACGGAATTCTCGACCTCCTGAACATCACCACTCATCCTGGCGATGATGTCACCTTTCTTCTCCTCGGAGAAAAAGCCGAGGGGAAGGGCCAGGATCTTGTCGTAGATCTTTTTCCTGAGGTTCTTGACTATTCCGGTCCGGATGGGAATCATCACGGCCGACGAGCCGAAGTAGCAGGCCGTCTTCAAAGCCGTCATCAGGATGAGGAACAGGCAGAGGACCAGCAGGACCCGGATCTCGCCGTACTGGGCGATGTTGGCCTCGAGCATGTGGTAGACGTTCTGCATCACGCTGGCTCCCATGTCCTTGAACGGAAGGTGCCAGACCTCGTTCCACGGGGTGAACGCGTAAGTCTGGTCCGTCATCCGGAACAGGATGCGGAGCATCGGCACGATCATGGCGAACGAGAAGATGTTGAACACCGCGGAAAGGATGTTCAACCCCACCGATCCCCAAAGGTATTTCTTGAAAGGCGCGATGTAGCGCCTCATCATATTCATGAACTCTCTCATCGTCAAAGAACTTTCTCCAACCAGTGGAAGATCAGGAATATCCTCCTTTTGAACACATTGTAATTAAGACTCAGGGCATTGTCCTCGACCTTGTTGGTCTTCATCGTAATGCCTGAGGTGAACACGGCGCATGGGGCTCCGGCCCTCGAGAACACGCCCTGGTCCCCGATCCTCGAGAGGAACATCTCGGTGAACCCCTCGCTTCCGTAATAGTCGAACCCGAGGTCCAGGTTGAGCCCGTCGGCATTGTTGGCGCTGATCAGCTGGTACTTGTACCCGGCCCCGCCAAGCATTATAAGGTAGTCCTTACGCCCTTTTGTGAGGGGGGACAGCGAGCTGCCAAGTATGTCAAGCACAACAACATTCTGGATCTTCGAGGGAGTCACCGTCTCCCCGCTGACCGGGTCCTTGAGCTTCCCGGAAGCGATGTCGCTCCAAAGAGCCTCCGCTCCCAGCGAGTTCCGCTCCCTGGCGTCAGTCGCCACGAAGATCAGGTTCTTCCCGTAAGACCGTCCCAGTTCCTTCATCCTGGCGAACATGTCGGCGATGTTGACCATCGCGACTAGCCCGGAGGCGTTGCTGTCCGCTCCGGGATAGACCGTCCCCGCGATCTTCCCGTGGTTGTCGTAGTTGGCGGTCACGATGACATACCCTTCCTTGAGGCCGCTTCTCTTGCCAGGCATGAAGCCCATGATGTTGTGTCCCGCCTTGCCGGCGACCTCGAAGGAGCGGCTCCATTTGCCGCCCATCTTCATCAGTCCGGCCTTCCTGAACCTTCTGGCGACCCAGAACGCGGCCTCGTTAGCTCCGGAAGTACCGGTGCCCCTTCCGTTGAACAAGGTGTCGCAGAGAAACTCAACCTCCTGCTGCAACTTCTCAACTTTGATTATCCTCTCGGCGTTCTTGCCGGATGGGATCATTTTGGGCCCGGAAGTCTGAGCCAGAATGGCTTCAGGTACGACAGCCAGAAATATGATGAAGAAAAAATAGCGTAAATTCGTTTTCAAGGCACGATAAATGTTTATCTTTGCAACTGACAAAAATAGGAATTTTAGACCTTATAATAAAATAAAAAATGAAGCGGCTCGCTATTTCCCTGTTACTTTTCTTGTCTTTGGCTGTGGTCTCTTTGGCCCAGTACGACAAGGATGTGTTTATGTTCAGGGGGCGGCAGGCCCTCTCGGACGGGAAATACGCTGAGGCTATCAGCCAGTTCAACATTCTCTCGAGGCTTGACACTACCGACTGCTGGGTGTTCTTCTACAGGGGAATCGCCAAGTACAATCTCGGAGACATCAGAGGAGCCCAAAGCGACTTCGATCATTCCGTCAGGCTTAATCCCGTGTTCACCAACGGCTACCACTTCAGGGCTATAACCTTAAGCCGTTCAGGTAAATACGATGAGGCGTTGAAGGATTTCGACAGGGCGATGGAGCTTCGCCCCGGCCTGATCGGCCTTTATTTCAGCCGCGGCGTCACCTACTTCCTCGCTCAGAGATTCGAGAACGCCGTCGAGGATTTCGACCGCTACATCACCAAGGAGCCGAAAGACCCCTCGGCCTATCTCAACAGGGGAGCCTGCTATCTCTTCCTGAGCGACACGACGAAGGCCATTTCGGACTACAACAAGGCGATCTCGCTGGATCGCTTCGATCCGGAAGGTTATGTCCGTAGAGGACGCGTTTTCGCCATCCAGAAAAAGTTCAAGGACGCCATCCAGGACATGGACAAGGCGATCTCGCTGGACACCACCAACACTTTCGCCTATTTCAACCGCGCCTTGATGTACTACGAGTCCAACGACTACAACAAGGCGATGGCGGATCTCAACAGGGTGCTCCGCGACGAGCCCGGCAACGCTCTGACCCTCTACAACAGGAGTCTAATCAGCGCCCAGGTGGGTAACTTCGAGGATGCCTTGGACGACATGGACCGGGTCATCAACATCAATCCGGACAACGTCCTGGCCTACTACAACCGGGCCTCATATTTCGTCCAGATGGGACGTTGGCTGGACGCTCTTGACGACTACGACAAGGCTATCGAGCTCTATCCGGACTTCGCCAAAGCCTACCTGAACAGGTCTTACGTCAAGAATATGCTCGGCCGTACCAAGTCTTCAAAGCAGGACTACGACACGGCGCAGCGCAAGGTGCGGGAGTACCGCTCAAAGACCTCCAACGAGCAGGCGTCCTTTGCCGACACAACCAAGAAATACAGCTCGCTGATCGCCCTCGACGCGGATTTCGCCAAGAAAGGATTCGACAACGAGCTTCTGCAGAACCGTGACATCAACATCCGTCTCAAGCCTCTGTACAAGTTCAGTCTCTCCGCCAGCCGGGACATCCAGACTGTCGCACTTCGTCATAGATATGAGAACCTGTTGATAGATAAGTTTATAGCTGATTCACCGATCAGCATGGCCATCTCCAATTCGGACTCTATTCCCAGGCCCAGGTTCGAGCAGGGAATCGATGCCTCCATCTATGGCGACTCCTATCTCGCGGCCGGCGACCCGAAGAGTCTCACGGAAGCGGACAGGCAATTCATCCGGGGACTTTACAGCGTCCAGTCAAAGCAGTTCTCAACCGCTCTGAACCAGTTCGACGCGGCTGTCAACTCGGAGCCTGAAGGAAGATATTCGGAATATTACAAAGCGTTCTATTATCTCAACAGGGGAGTCCTCCGCGCGGAGATGATCGACTTCATCTCCTCGATCGAGAATAATGTCCAGACACTTACGATGGACGACCAGGGCGCCACTAGGGCCAGGGTACGTGACCAGGTCAGCCGCACTTATGACTATTCCGAGGCGATTGACGACATGCTTGCGGCCGACAAGCTCCTTCCTGGAGTCCCTTACATCTATTTCAACCTTGGCAACCTTTACTGCCTCTCCTCCAAGTTCGTCGAGTCGGTCGACAACTACACGAAGGCGATCGAGGTGTTCCCTTACATGGGAGACGCCTACTACAACAGAGGTCTTGTCCTCATCTACCTGAAAGACAAGGAGAAAGGTTGCATCGACCTGTCCCGGGCCGGAGAGCTTGGGGTAGGTGACGCCTACAGCGTGATCTCAAAGTATTGCGAGGAGGGAGAGAAGTGATGCTGCGTTTCGTGAGTTTCTCGAGCGGGAGTTGCGGCAATTGTTATTTTCTCCATGACGGGACAGCCGGCCTCGTGATCGACGCCGGGATCAGTCTTCGTCGGCTTAAGAAATATCTGACAGAGAGGGGTTTCGGCCTCGACTCATTCCAGGCCGTTCTCGTGACCCATGACCATCTTGACCATATCCGTCATCTGGGCGCCTGGTGCAAGCACCTTGGGAAGCCGGTCTACGCCACGAGAACTCTTCATGACGCGCTTTCCAGGCATACTTTCACCCGGGACTGGATAGCTCCCTGCCGGAAGATCCTGGGAGAGGGAAGCACTGTCCTGCCTATCCGTCCGGAGCCGGAGCTTTGCCCCTCAGTTACTTCTTTCGTCGTTCCTCATGACGCCACCCAGACGGTCGGGTTCTACATCGAATGGGGAGGGCACCGCTTTTTCCTCATGACCGACGCGGGCAGGGTGACTCCGGAAGCTCTTGAATATGCCTCAAAAGCGGACACCGTGGTCTTCGAATCCAACTACGACACGGAAATGCTGATCGGCGGGCCTTATCCTCACGATCTGAAGATGAGAATATGCAAAGGCAACGGTCACCTTTCTAACGACGAGTGCGCCGTGGCCGTGCGGCGGTTCTGGCATCCGGGGCTGAGGCACATATTCCTTTGCCACCTCAGCGAGAACAATAACACCCCCGCTCTCGCTTTCGAGGCGACCGCTGAGGCTCTCCGTTTGATTGACGCTGGCAATGGCCACACGGCCAAGGACGTTACCAATCTCCAGACACTCCACCGTTCCTCTCCCTCGCAGGTCTATATTCTTTAGATGCGCCCCTTGCTGGAAGGTACATAATTTGCAGTGGAGAAGTGGCTTAATAATACCGAAAAGAATGAGACTTAACAATCTGGTGGCGGTCGTGGCCGCTATTGCGATCTCGGCGACTATGAGCGCCCAGAGCATTTATGACATCAAGGTCAAGGACATGGACGGAAAGGAAGTGTCCCTGTCGGAGTACAAAGGCAAGGTCCTGCTGATCGTCAACACGGCGACCAAGTGCGGCTTTACCCCTCAGTATGAGGAGCTTCAGGAGATGTACGACAAGTACAAGGACAAGGGGCTCGTGATCCTTGATTTCCCCTGCAACCAGTTCGGTGAGCAGGCTCCCGGCGACATCGCCTCGATCCACGAGTTCTGCACAGAGAAGTACTCGACGACCTTCCCCCAGTTCGACAAGATCGATGTCAATGGCGAGAATGAAAGTCCTCTGTTCGCTTATCTCAAGTCCAAGCAAGGATTCAAGGGCTTCGGCAACGGCGCCCAGGCCAAGTTCATGGACGAGATGATGAAAAAGCGCGACCCGGACTATGCCTCGAAGCCTGACGTCAAGTGGAACTTCACCAAGTTCCTGGTCGACTCCAAAGGTGAGGTGGTCGCGCGTTTCGAGCCCACGGTCAGCATGAACTTCGTCAGCACCGTTGTGAGCTCCAAGCTCTTCTAATCCAGCTCCTTCGTGTAGAAATCTATCATGTACCTGATCGCCTCACGGCAGACAGGACAGAATGACGGGTAAGAGTTGGTCAGCATCCGGCAGTCCGGAAAACCTCTCCAAACCCCTTTGCTCTGATAGCCGCCGCCCTCGTAAAGGTCGACGGCTGTTTTTTTGCCCACCGGCTTCTTGCCCTTCCAGTTGATGGAAGTGTCATCACTGCCGAATTCCTGTCCCTTCAGGCTTCTCCATTTCGAATCGAAATCCTTCATGGTCGTGATGTTACGCTCCCAAGGCTCGACATCGGGGTAGTAGTACTCCGAATACTGGTCGTCGTAGTAATACTCGTCGGCGAGGCCGGCGAAACTGTGGCCGAACTCATGGACCACCACGGGGCGGAAACCCGAGTGATGGGCGGTCGTCAGGGTGTAGGAATTGTAGATTCCACCTCCGCCGTAAGTGTCTGTGTTGGCGAGGATTATGATGTGCTCGTAGGGGATTCCGGCCAGTACATCGTGGAGTTGGAAGAGGTGCAGGGTAGTGAGGTATCTCTCGGTGTAGAAAGAATCGAAGTTCGAGCCGACCGCTGTCTCCTTCCAGAGGCCCTCTCTCGGCACGCTGACTCCGCTGTCTCTCGAGGGAGCCTTGACGCAGACCAGGTTGAACCTATCCTTCATCGACCTGAACGGCTCGTGGGCCCAGAGGCTGGCCATAGCCTCCCGGGCATCGGCCATAAAGGTGTCCATCTCCTCCTGGGTGTACCCTTCGGCCACGATCGCCACATCGATCCGCTCATCGCTCTTGGGGTCAGAATCCAGGTCCTCGCCGCCTTTCCAGATCCATTCGTGGGGAGTGGGATTCATTCCGACAGGCCTAATGAGGATGTCCGCGGGATCGACGATGTGGGAATATGAGCACGACACATGGCCGTCCCTGAAGTCGAACAGTTCCACGGTGATCTTGGCTTCCTCGGATGGCATGGGCACGAGGAACACGTTCTCGAAGCCTTTTGCCAGTTTGGTCGCCTCTTCGGTTGGCTGCCATTCCTGGAACAGTGTTGAGAAGGAGGTGGCATAGATAACTTTGTCGTAGTCAGCGCCTTCCGCAGATTTTACCCGCATTGTGATCTGGCCGTTTCCCCGGAGGGGGACTTTGTCGAGGTTGACTCGTTTTCCGGCCCAGCCGTCGATCGAGCATAGTTCGGCGAGGGTGATTGACTGGGTTTTGTCTGTGCCGCTGAAGATGTAGTTGAGACGGAGAGTCTTGGTGAAGTCCAACCGCCCTTCGGCTCCGCTCAGGGACCGGTTGGTGAGCGGTAATGCCCGGTTGGTGAGCGGAGCCGAACCACCGGCCAAAGACAGGTTAAGCGACATGGCAATCAACGCTGCCAAAGAAACTAACCTTTTCATCGCCAACTATTTAAGAAGCCT
Organism: Bacteroidales bacterium; assembly: GCA_017627955.1. GTDB lineage: Bacteria > Bacteroidota > Bacteroidia > Bacteroidales > UBA932 > Cryptobacteroides. The sequence continues at coordinate 42,067 of JAGAFU010000051.1, forward strand.
CTTGAAACCCTTGGCAATACGTTTGACAGCCTCCTCGAACCTTGCCCTCGGGCAAGCCATATTGATCCTCATGAAGCCGTCGAGGCCGTACATCTCTCCACCGTTGATCCAGACCTTCTCATTCTCGATCAGGCTCTTCTCGATCTCCATCGAAGGCATATTGATCGCGCTGACATCGACCCAGGCCAGATAAGTACCCTCGACTTTGGTGACAGGGAACCGCGGCACCTCGCGCTCGAAATATTCAAGCATGAACCTGTAATTGCTCTGGAGATATTCCATAAGCTCCTTGATCCACGGCTCACCCTCATTGTAGGCGGCCTGGAGGGCGATAACTCCGAACGGATTCATGTCGCAATGCTCCCAGATGTTGATGACCCTGTCGATCTGCTTTCTCCAGTCGGGATTGTTGGTTATCAGGTTGGAGATCCCGAGTCCGGCGATGTTGAAAGACTTGCTTGGGGAGTTCATCGTGATGGTGTTGTCCTGGTCGATCACCGCCATGGGGGTGAAGTGGTAGCCGGGCATCTCCAGCTCGCAGTGGATCTCGTCGCTGACGATGACCACTCCGTTGCGACGGCATATTTCCGCAACTTTCTGAAGGTCTTCCTTCGGCCATACTCTTCCGCAGGGGTTGTGAGGGTTGCAGAACAGCAGGACCTTTGCCATCGGGTCGGCGGCCTTTCTCTCAAGGTCCTCGAAATCAATGTACCAGGTGGCCTGGTCGCCCTCGGTGTCGTAGATCAGCTTGTTGAGGGAGAGCTCGCATCCGACGTTCCGGATCGAGGAGAAGAAGCAGTTGTAGGCGGGGGATTGGATGATCACTTTAGGGAGTTCTCCGTTGGGGCCTTTGCCGCCGTTGGGTTTCTCCGCGACCTTGCCTTCGGCGTTGATCTCATACTTGGTCAGGGCAGTGACGACGACTGACATTCCGGGGACAATCCCGTCGATGGGAATGTACCAGTCCCTCTCTGTGTGCCAGCCGCGGCGACGCTGCCACCAGCCTATCGCGGCCTCATAGTAGCTTTCCGGAATATGGGTGTATCCGAAAATCTCGTGGTCCACCCTGCGGCGGAGCGCGTCGGTGATCGCCGGCGCGACCTTGAAGTCCATGTCAGCCACCCAAAGGGGAATCACATCTTCGCCGATCGGGCCAGCGGGGCTGTCGGCATCCCATTTCACGCAGTTTGTGCCGCGTCTAACTGTCATCGCATCGAAATCGTACTTTCCCATGTCGTTTTATTATTTTAATTTATCTGTCTGTAATAGATTGTCTTAAGGGCTTCGCCCTGGTTGTCGGGATGTAGGATGGCGGCCAGGTCCAGCAGCACGAGATCCGGGCGGGCCACGCCGCTTTGCCAGATGTCGTTGCCGCCTTTGGAGTTCACCCTTTTGTTGTCGTTCCAGACCACCGGGTAGCTTCCATAGCCGAGTTCAGCGGCGTTGCTCTCGATGTTCCCGAGAATGTCCTTGAATATGGGGTTCACTCCCAGGAGGTCTTTACGGGTGTGGCACCAGCCGGTGTTGAGCCAGCAGTCGGCTTCCTGGCTTAAGGTGTAGGCTTTCTCGACCGGCATCACGCTTGAGGCCGCCTTGCCTTTCTCGCAGCCGAGGACTTCTCCGCCAGCGTCGCGGATCAGGGCGGTCAGGTAGCTGTCTTCAGAGGGGACGAACCATTGGTCGTTGTAAGGAATATTGAGGAGCACCTTCCTGGGCGCCTCTTTTCTGTCCTTGACTTCGGCCGCTATGGTGTTGTAGCTTTTCGTCACTTCAGCGAGGATCGAGTCGGCGGCGGCCATCCGGCCGGTCAGCGCGCCGAAAAGACGGATGTAGGCGGCTCGGGCCAGCGGATGTCGCTCCAGGTGCTCGTTGACCGTAAACACCTTTATACCAAGTTGTTCCAGCTTCGTCTCAAAAGGCGACTTGGCCCCCGAAACGGCATACGTCAGCACCACATCCGGCCCCAGCCCCACGATCTTCTCATAATCCGGCGCCGCGTCGTACCCGACATCGGCTGGGGTGGATTGTGATCTGGCGGCAGGCTCTGGCAGTCCGGACTCCTCGCTTCGCTCCGAGTCTCCAGCGGCAGCTGTCGGAGCCAGCTCTGAAGGCTCGACCGCCTCGCTACGCTCGGCCCCACCGCTCGCTACGCTGCGCTCCGCTCCGGTCCCCCCTCTTACAGTGCCGAGGGTGGCATGGGTCTCGCCATCCAGACTGGCTCCGACAGCTTCTCTCTTCTCACTGGCAGTAGGCAGGTCTGGCAAGTCCGGACCGTGGACGCCCTCGTCACGCAAGAGGGAGGGGCCCATATCGAAGGAGAGGAGGTGAAAACTTGTTTTCACAGACTCTCCGAGAGATGGGAGGGGCCGAGCGAAGCGAGGAGTCCGGACTGCCAGAGCCTGCCTACTGCAGACGAGGGCGGTCGAGCCGCCAGAGCTGGTCTCGGAGGCAGTTTTGTCTGTGTAAAGATAATCGGGACCGGAGATGCCGACGATGCGGTCGGTGGCGCCGAGAGCATCGAGGAAGCCATAGTGGGAAGTGCTCATCGCGACAAGGCGACTAAAGGGCCGGTCGATGACCAGGGAATCCCTTGAGCCGTCAAAAGGGGAGACGGACACCACGGTCCATCCCCCCTCAGGCCTCTCAAATATCTCCAGGAACCGAGGCTCCGAGACATCACGACCACCGTCGCCAACCACCTTGCCACCACAGGAACACACCAAAGCCCCCAATGCGGCAAAAAGAAAAATATGGCGACGGAAGATATTCATTTAAAATAATATACCACCTTGGAACTTGCCCTTGAGCCTCGCCACCGCATCATTCAGATCATCCCCCTCCAAAGGCTTGCTCGCGGCCGCCTTGCGCTCCGAGTCGAAACGCTCCCTCAGCAGGGCGAACTGGCGCTTGGTGTCCATCGTGAACTCCCCGTTCTCGATCCATGCGAAATACGCCGGCTCAGTCTCATAGACACTCCGGGCCGTCTTGCCCTTGTGCTTCCCGAAACTGATCACAGCCTCGCCGTCCGGACCCGTGATGAGCCGCCCGGCATAGTCGATCGTCCTTGGCCTTCCAGCGACCCCGGCAAGGAAGTCCACATCATTCTTCAGCGCCTGCTCATGGTACTTGTCCGGCACCTGGTACATCTCCAACTGCCCTTTCAGCACCTCGTAAGTGGCCATCGTGTCGGCCTCCGCGCTGTGCGCATTCTCAAAATCCTCGCCCCCGCAGTAGAAACGGTACGCGGCCCTGAGGTTCCGAGGCTCCATGTAGTGGTAGATCGTCTGCACATCGACCATCTGCTTTGAATGGAGGTCTATGTCCAGGGACGAGAGCATCTCACGGGCTTTCGCCTTCTTGGCCTCCGGGACCTTGGGATCGGCGATGCGGTTCTTGCAATATGCCCGGACCCTCTCGATCTCCTCCGCGAGAAGAGGAAGGTCGAACTTGGCGGAATTAAACCCTGCCAGATCGCTATCCTTAAGCCAGTCAACTACTTCCGTGACTATCTCGATGAACTTTTTCTCACCCACAAGATCCTCGTCCTTGATCCCGTTGACCTCGGAGGCCCGGGGATCCATCTTCTTCTGGGTCTGGGTGGCATAATCCCAAGGGCAGACCCTCCACGTCTTAATCTCGTGGTGGGTGTCCGGGAAAACTTTGACGAAACTGAGCTCGACTATGCAGTCCGAGACAATATTAAGCCCCGTGCTCTCGATGTCGAAGAACAACAGGGGCCTTTTAAGAGAAAGCTCCACGATCGTGAATCTTTATTATTGGACCATGATAGGCATCAGGATGCCGCAAATCTTCTCGCTGGCAGCGTCTTCCTCGGCAGGAATGATCAAGGCGGCCCTGCGGGCGTCGGCGAACTTCATGACGACGGTGTCGCAATTCATGTTGGACAGGATCTCGCCAAGGAAGGTCGACTTGAAGCCGATCGTCAGCTCGTCACCGTTGTAGTCGCAAGGGACCTTCTCGTAGGCGGCGATGGCGAAGCCCAGATCCTGGGCGGTGATCTCCATCTGGCCGGGCTTGAGGTCCAGCTTGATGTGGTTCGAGGCCTTGTTGGCGCAGACTGCCACGCGGCGGACCGTGTTCAGGAACAGGCTCCTGTCGATTTTCAGGACGGAGGAGTTGTTCTTGGGGATCACGTCGCGGTACTTGGGATACTTCCCGACGATCAGGCGGCAGACCATCGTGGTCCTGCCGAAGGTGAACACCACGGTGCTGGAGTCGAAAGCGATCTCGACATCCCCGTCCTCCTTGTCGACGATGGCCTTGAGGACGTTCGCCGGCTTCTTGTGGAGGATGAAGGAGCACTTCGCGGCGGCCTTCGCGTCCTTGGTCGTGTAGCAGATCAGCTTATGGGAATCCGAGGCCACGAGGGTGGTGGAATCCACATCGAAGTCAAAGAATATTCCGTTCATCGCGGGACGGATCTCATCGTCGGCGGTCGCGTAGACCGTGCTGACGATGCCCTCGATCAGGCTGGAGGCGGGGAACATGACCTTCTCGGCATCCTCGGAAGCGCCTTTGATCTCAGGGTAGTCCTCGGCGGGGAAATAGGGAAGTACGGAGTTGCCGCTCGTCCAGTCGCACTCGATCGAGCTGTCACCAGCCGTGTTGATCGTCACGGGCTGGTCCGGGAGCTCCTTGAGGAGATCGATGATGTGCCTGGCCGGGACGGCGATCCTGCCTTCCTCCTCGGTCGAGTCGACCTCGATCTCTGTCCGCAGGGTGAGCTCCGAGTCGGAAGCGGTCACCTCGAGGATGTTGCCTTTGAGGTCAAAGAGGAAGTTTTCCAGAATAGGGAGGGCCGATTTCGCCGGCACGGCTTTGGATATATTGGTCAGCCCTTTGAGCAGCTCTGCGCTGGATACGTTGAATTTCATCTCATTGTGGTTTTAATATTACAAATATAGGAATATTCCTTTAATTCTGTGGCATCTTATTTGAAAAATACCCCCTCCGGGAAAAATTATTAAAAGAAAAAATATGTCAGCAATGAAGAAAAGTATTCTCACAGTGGCTTTGTCAGTATTGCTCAGCATGCTGGCAGCCTATGGCGTGCTGAAAGCCGCCAACGTGGAAGGTTCGGACAAAATGTCAACACCTTCCACCAACGAAGTCACCAAAACTGTCAATCTGGCACAGTCGGACTATCCTGACCTGACCTACGCCGCCGAGGCTGCCGTCGAGGCTGTCGTCTACGTCGAGGTGACCGCAACCCAGCAGTACCAGATGGACGACCCCTTCTTCCGTTTCTTCTTCGGAGAGAGCGTCCCCCAGTCAAGGCAGGTCCAGGGCAGCGGCTCGGGAGTTATCATCCGTCCCGACGGCTACATCGTGACCAACAACCATGTCGTCGCCAACGCCACCAAGATCCAGGTGACCCTCAATGACAACAAGACCTACGAAGCCACGGTGATCGGAAGCGATCCGGCCACCGATGTCGCCCTGATCAAGATCGACGCCCAGGGTCTCCCGACCCTTCCGTTCGGGGATTCCGACCAGCTCAGGCTCGGAGAATGGGTCCTCGCTGTCGGAAGCCCGATGGGCTACCAGCTCCGCGGCACAATCACCGCCGGCATCGTCAGCGCGAAGGGCCGCCAGATGGCCCATGATCCCAGGGAGAATAACACCCTCCAGATCGAGTCCTTCATCCAGACCGACGCCGCCGTGAACCCCGGCAACTCGGGCGGAGCCCTTGTCAACAAGACCGGCGAGCTCGTGGGCATCAACACCGCCATCGTCTCGCAGACCGGCTCATATTCCGGATATTCCTTCGCTGTCCCGGCCAACATCGTCAAGAAGGTTGTCGGCGACCTGATCGACTTCGGTTCAGTCAAGCGCGCGGTCCTTGGTATCCAGATGGTTGACCTTGGTGAGGCCCTCGCCAAGATCCTCAAGTACGATTCCGTCGACGACATGTTGAAAAAAATGAAACTTTCTTCCACTGACGGCGTATATATTGATGAGGTTGTCAAAGGCGGAGCGGCCGACAAGGCCGGTGTGCAGAAGGGTGACGTGCTTGTCGCCGTCGACGGACAGAAAGTCAAGAACGGATCTGCCGTGCAGGTGAAGGTCAATTCCTACCACCCTGGCGACAAGGCCCAGCTCACGGTCATTCGTGACGGAAAGGAGAAGGCCATCGAGGTCACGCTCCAGGGCAGCAGCACGGAGAACGGAACAGTCGTGGGTGACGGTGAGATAGCGTTCTACGGGACCACCCTCAAGGAGGCTCCAAAGGATCTTCTCGAGAAGTTCGGATTGAAGAACGGTGTCCAGGTGACTTCCGTGGGCAATGGAAAGATGCTTGAGGCCGGCGCTTCCGAGGGCTTGATCATCACCTATGTCAATGACCAGCCCGTCTCCAAACCTCAGGATGTCGTTGACATCGCCAAGGCCGCCAAGAGGTCTGTCTACATCGAAGGCGTAACCGCCAACGGCAGGAAGGCATTCTTCGGCTTCGGCAAAGAATAGCATCGGCTACTGATTGAACGTTCCCGGCAGGGCTCGATCGTGGCCTTGCCGGGAATAGTTTTTATATTGAGATATGAGGCAACTTAAGATCACAAAATCTATCACCAACCGCGAGAGCGCTTCCCTGGACAAGTACCTCCAGGAGATCGGCCGCGAGGAGTTGGTGTCTCCAGAAGAGGAGGTCGAGCTTTCCCAGAGGATCCGCAAGGGTGACCAGGCGGCTCTCGAGAAGCTCACAAGGGCCAACCTCAGGTTTGTCGTTTCCGTCGCGAAACAGTATCAGAACCAGGGACTTAGCCTTCCTGACCTTATCAACGAGGGCAACCTTGGACTAATCAAGGCCGCGGAGAAGTTCGACGAGACCAGGGGATTCAAATTCATCTCCTACGCCGTGTGGTGGATCCGTCAGTCCATCCTCCAGGCCCTGGCCGAGCAGTCCAGGATCGTGAGGCTCCCGCTGAACCAGGTGGGTTCCCTGAACAAGATAAACAAGGCTCTTTCCCAGTTCGAGCAGAAGAACGAGAGGGCTCCTTCCAATGAGGAGCTGGCCGAGATGATCGACATCCCCCAGGACAAGATCTCCGACACCCTCCGGGTCTCCGGAAGGCACGTCAGCGTGGACGCTCCGTTCGTCGAGGGAGAGGACAACAGTCTTCTGGACGTCATCCCCAACGACGACTCTCCGATGGCCGACAGGGGCCTCGTCAACGAGTCCCTCAGCACCGAGATCGAGCGCTCGCTCCAGATCCTCACATCCCGCGAGAGGGAGATCATCAAGAGCTTCTTCGGCATCGGCTGCCAGGAGATGACCTTGGAGGAGATAGGCGAGAGGCTTGACCTCACCCGCGAGCGCGTCCGCCAGATCAAGGAGAAGGCGATCCGCAAACTCAAGAAACCCTCCGCGAGCAAACTTCTAAAAACCTACCTTGGATAGAATGACCCCAGACCTGTACATTGCCTCCAAGGCTTCAGAAGCCATAAAGGCGATTTATAATACAGAGATCGAGCCGTCCGCCCTTCAAGTGGGCGTGACGCGCAAGGAGTTCGAAGGCGACTACACATTGGTCGTCTTCCCTCTTTTAAGGATGTCCCATACCACTCCGGAGAACACAGGCAAGGCGATCGGCGACTGGCTGGTGGCCAACGTGCCTGAGATCAGCGGGTTCAACTGCGTGAAAGGATTCCTGAATATTCTTTTCTCCAACCTTTACTGGAACGAGCTCTTCTCGGAGATCGTCTCCACCCCTGATTTCGGCTACCTTCCCTCCACCGGGAAGAACGTGATGGTCGAGTTCAGCTCGCCCAACACCAACAAGCCCCTCCATCTCGGGCATATCCGCAACAACCTTCTCGGAGACTCCGTCTCGAGGCTCCTGAAGGCCAGCGGCAACAACGTCATAAAGACCACCATCGTCAACGACCGAGGCATCCACATCTGCAAGTCGATGCTCGCGTGGCAGAAAGTCGGCAATGGCGCAACACCGGAGTCCTCCGGCAAGAAGGGTGACCATCTTGTTGGGGATATGTACGTGGCTTTCAACGACATATTAAAGAAAGAAGTCGAGACTCTCGTGGCCGGGGGAATGGATGAGGAGACCGCCAAGAAAGAGGCTCCCTGCCTTAAGGAGGCCCATGAGATGCTCCGCAAGTGGGAGGCCGGCGACCCTGAGGTCCGCGACCTCTGGCAGAGGATGAACAAATGGGTGCTCGACGGTTTTGACGAGACCTACGCCGCCCTCGGGATCACCTTCGACAAGGTTTATTTCGAGAGCCAGACCTATCTTCTCGGGAAGGAATTGGTACAGAAGGGCTTGGATATGGGCGTTTTCGTCCGTGAAGCCGACGGCTCGGTCTGGTGCGACCTCACCGCCGACGGGCTCGACCGCAAGCTCCTGCTCCGCTCCGACGGAACATCCGTTTACATCACCCAAGATCTCGGAACCGCCGAGAGAAGGTTCGCCGAGTACAGCCTCGATTCGCATGTCTATGTCGTGGGCGACGAGCAGAACTACCACTTCCAGGTCTTGAAGCTCATCCTTAAGAAACTCGGCTTCTCCTGGGCCGACGCCATCTACCACCTCTCCTACGGAATGGTGGAGCTCCCTGAGGGTAAGATGAAGTCCAGGGAGGGCACTGTCGTCGACGCCGATGACATGATCGAGAAGATGTATCAGGAGGCCAAGGCCACTTCGGAGGAGTCCGGCAAGCTGGCCGACATGGACGAGGATGAAAAGGAGAGGCTTTACAGGATGATTGGTCTCGGGGCCCTGAAGTATTTCATTATCAAGGTGGATCCCAAGAAGACCATGCTCTTCAATCCCAAGGAGTCCATCGATTTCAATGGCAACACTGGTCCTTTCATCCAGTATACTCACGCGAGGATCCGGTCGATTCTCCGGAAGGCTTCCGAGCGCGGGTGGTTAGGGGCCGCTTACCAGTCTGTTGAGCTGAGTGCCAAGGAGGTGCGGCTCATCAAACTTCTCAACCTCTTCCCGTCGAAGGTGGCGGAAGGCGCGGACGCGTATTCCCCGGCCATCATCGCCAATTACGCCTTCGACCTGGCAAAGGAGTTCAACCAGTACTACCATGAGACACCGATCTTGAAGGAGGAGGATCCTCAGATGCTCCAGGCCCGCCTGGTCCTCATCGACACCCTCTCAGCCGTCCTTCGCAGGGCCATGGGCATCCTCGGGATCGAGCTCCCGGAGAGAATGTGATGGATTACATGTTCCCGACGTCGAAGAAGGAGGTCGAGGCCCTTGGATGGGACTACATCGACATCATCTTCTTCACAGGCGACGCCTTTGTCGACCATCCCTCCTTCGGGACGGCCTGCATCTCACGCTGGCTCCAGAAGTTCGGTTACAGGGTCGCCGTCGTCCCCCAGCCCAACTGGAGGGACGACCTTCGGGATTTCAGGAAACTCGGAGCTCCGAGGCTATATTTCGCCGTCAACTCCGGGGCCATGGACTCCATGGTCAACCATTACACCGCCGGCAAGCGCCTGCGCCACGACGACGCCTACACCCCTGAGGGGAAGGCTGGAGCCAGGCCGGACTACGCCGTCAGCGTATATTCCCGGATCCTGAAGGAACTCTATCCGGACGTGCCGGTCGTGATCGGAGGAGTCGAGGCTTCGCTGCGCCGGCTCACGCACTACGACTATTGGAAAGACGAGCTGCTGCCGTCTATTCTTGAGTGGTGTCCCGCGGACTACCTGTGCTACGGGATGGGGGAGAAGACGATGCTCAAACTCACCCAGGCCATAGAGGATCGCCGCAGCCTCCACCAGATCCGGGATATTCCGCAGATAGCCTTCAAGATGACGGGCAAACCGAAAGCCTCTTCCGAGGCGATCGTGCTTCATTCTTTCGAGGACTGCCTGGCCGACAAAAAGCTCGTGGCGGAGAACTTCCACCTGATCGAGACCAACGCCAACATGCTCCACGCCAAGACGATAGTGGAGCCGGTCGGGGACGGGTACGTCCAAGTCAACCCGCCGGAGCCGCCGTCCACGACCGAGGAGATGGACTCATTCTGGGACCTGCCTTTTACCAAGCTGCCGCACCCGCGGTATCGGGGGAAAAGGATCCCGGCCTACGACATGATCAAGGACTCCATCATCACGCACCGCGGCTGCTTCGGAGGCTGTAACTTCTGCACCATCGCAGCCCACCAGGGAAAATTCATCCAGTCCCGCTCGAAGGAATCGATCGTGGCCGAGGTTCGCAAGCTCGCCGCGATGCCTGAGTTCTCCGGGAATATTTCCGACCTCGGGGCACCTACCGCCAACATGTACATGATGACCGGGAAAGACCCTTCGCTGTGCGCGAAATGCCGCCGGAAATCCTGCCTTTTCCCCTCCGCTTGCGTGAATATGAACCGCTCCCACGCCAAGCTGCTGGATCTCTACAAGGCAGTCGACGCCGTGCCGGGAGTGCGTCACTCGTACATTGGCAGCGGCATCCGCTACGACTTGTTCCTTTCGGAGGACGGCTTTGTCGATTCGACTTCGAAGCCATATCTCCGTACCCTTATCCTGGATCACACCTCCGGGCGCCTTAAAGTGGCTCCGGAACACACCGAGGACAGGGTGCTGCAATATCTCGGGAAGCCGTCGTTCAGGCTCTTCGAGAGGCTGCGGTTCGAGTTCGACAAGATCTGTCGGGAAAACGGGCGTCGGACCGGGATAGTGCCGTATTTCATCTCGTCGCATCCGGGATGCACCATGCGGGACATGGAGAACCTTTCGAGGCATCCGGCTTTGAGGGGAATATTCATGGATCAGGTGCAGGATTTCACGCCCACTCCGATGACCACTTCGTCTGTCATGTACTACACTGGACTTGATCCGAGGACCATGCGTCCGGTGTTCGTGGAGCGGGATCCGGAGCGAAAAAAGCGGCAGAAATCATTTTTCTTCAGAAAAAAGTAGTTCGGATGCGTCGCGATTAAGAAAAAAGTCTTATTATTGCACCCGAAATGAGTAAGAATATGAATCCAGATTTAAGGAGAAGGCATGTTGTCAGCTACGAGAACATGTCCGAGGAGTTGGCAGCATTGTTTAACGAGAAATATCCCAAGGGTTTCAGCGATTACCTCCAGGATCTTGTCCAGTATAAGAAACCGGACGGGACTCCCTTCAACGCTGTGACGATCGAGACTCCGGATTCGATCTACCTTGTCAAGATCAAGCTTAAGACCGATGACGCCGAGGCTCTCGAGCGTTGGCTCGAGGGTGAGGAAGACGCTGGCAACGAGGAGGTCGCGGGATCTTCCGCCGACGCTCCGGCCGATTCGACCCTTCCTGACGACAACATCTCCCAATATGGTGGAGATGATGATGGCGGCGACGCCTGATCCCGTTTTGAATTAGATAATATACGTCCCGTGCCCGAATTCTCTGTTTTTCCGGCACGGGATGCTTTTTTATGTGCGGCGGTGCCCGATCGGGGCCGATTTCCGGCACGGGATGGGGTTTTATGGAAATTCTTGTAACAATGCGGAAAAGATTTCGTTTATTAGATGGAAACGGTCAAGAGATTTGATCCTAATCGGAATTAATGACAAGGGAAGAGTGCATAAGGGTTTACTCGAAATATTCACGGAAGTTGTTCAACGTCAGCTTCCGGATAGTTGGGGATAGCGCGTTGGCGGAGGAGATTATGCAGGATTCTATTTTGAAGTTTATCCAGTTTGAAGGGGAGAAGGGGATCGCGGGTGAGGCCAGGGTTGGGGCGTGGCTGGTGAGGACATGCGTACGGGGTTCGATCGACGCTTTGAGAAGGATGAAGAGGGACCGGGAGTTCCTGGAGGAATATGCCGCGGAAACCGAGGAAGCGGGAAGCCCTGAAGTTGAGGTCGGGCAGATCACGATAGAGACGGTGAAGAAGGAGATGGATTCTCTTCCGGGACCGTACCGGTTGATCCTTAACTTAGTCTTGATCGAGGGACTGGATTATGAGGAGATCAGCGAGATTACCGGGGTCAAGGAAGGGGCGCTACGGACAAGGTTTTCAAGGGCGAGGAAGATGCTTGCGGACAGGCTTGGCAAGGGTCGGTAAGGATGTTTGATTTGATTGTTTGAAATGAATATGAATAACTTGGAGGAATACATTAGACAAAGCCGGGAAGCGTTTGACGATCAAGAACTTCCTAAGGGACATCTAGAGAGGTTCGAGGAGAGGTTGGAGGCCCTTGGAAAGGCTCAGGATGACGGTCTGGCAGGGCTGTCTGACAAGCCTCGGAAAGTGGTCCTGATGAGGTGGATGAGGCTGATCGGGATGGCGGCTGCGGCGGCTGTCGCGGCGGTCGTGATATTCATAAACCGGCCGGAGGATCGAGAGGAGGATTGGTTCGCCGGAGTCGGGAACGATCAGGTCGAAATCTGCAACGCCTACTACGAGAGAATGGCGGATCTTTATGAGTCAATCACGAGGGCGCACCCGGACGGGAGCATGGATGTCGAGGTGGCCAGCCTGGCGGAGGGAGGAGTCTCGATGATTGACCAACTTCCCGACGAATTGGGCACTGAGGAACGTGCCGCGATATTGAAAGAATATTACGGAAATCTTCTTAATGGAATGGTTGAGATAAATAATATTAAGTAATTTTATATCAATATGAAAAAGTTAGTTGCGATTGTTGCGGCATTCCTGTTTGCCGCCACCGCTCTCCTGGCGGGAGAGAACCCTGCGGTAAAGTATGTGACCAAGGATTTTTCCTACAAGAATTTCGATGGTATCTCCGTCAGCGGGATCGTTGATGTGCACCTTGTGAAATCCAATTCCTACAAAGTGTCGGTCAATCTTCCGGAGGATGTCGAGCCTTACCTGAAGGTCACGGTCATCAATGGGGTTCTGAAGATCAGTCTGGAGAGTATTCCTACGAGGGTTTCCCGCATCCTGCGGGACTGGCACATGACGGCCGATGTCGCTATGCCTGAGCTGAGGAGCCTGGAGATGTCTGGCGCTACCCAGTTCCACTGCGAGGATTCGTTTGACCTCGGAGACAAGGACTTCAAGGCCGAAATCAGCGGAGCCACAAAGGTTAACAAGCTGGATATCAATGCTAAAGACTTGTATGCCCAGATGTCCGGGGCGGCTGTGGCGGCGATCCATGGCGACTTTACCAATGCCATTGTCGAGATGAGCGGGGCCTCGAAGTCTTCTCTGGTCTTTTCTGCCGACAAATTGTCGATGGAGGTTTCGGGATCCGCCAGGCCGAATCTCAACGGGGATTTCAATGACATCAAGCTGGAGGTTTCCGGGGCGGCGGATTTTGTCTGGTCGGGGAACGCGAAGACCGCTTCGATGACCGCCGGGGGAGCCGCGAAGGTCAAGGCTTCCGGGGCTATTGTCGATGACGCGAAGGTGGAGGCCGTCGGTGCGGCGAAGTGCGATGTGAATGTGCGGAACCGTCTCTCGATTCAGGCTTCTGGCGCGTCTGATGTGCGTTATGTCGGGTACGATGGGCTTATGCTGGACCTTGTCTCGATTGGTAGAGGGGCGTCGGTGTCGAAGACCAAATAGGTCCGTTGAAAGTGCCTCTGGGATATTTGCGATTAGGAAAAAATAGTATATTTTTGTGAGTTATGATCGCAAACAAGAGAATATACCTTTGCCTGGCGCACATGAGTGGCAGGGAACAGGACTTCATAAAAGAGGCTTTCGACACTAATTGGGTGGCGCCTTTGGGACCGAATGTGAATGGGTTCGAAGAGGACCTGCGGGCTTATGTGACGGGGACGGCCGGCCAGGCTAATATGGCCGGCCATGACGGCGAGGAGCGGCTTGAGAGGGAGGTTGTGGCTCTTTGTTCGGGGACCGCGGCTCTGCATCTGGCGCTTCTGGCCTGCGGAGTCGGCCCTGGCGACGAGGTGATCGCCCAGTCCTTCACCTTCTGCGCCTCCGTGAACCCGATCAAGTACATCGGCGCTGTTCCCGTCCTGGTGGACAGCGAGAAGGAGACCTGGAATATTGATCCTGACCTCATGGAGGAAGCCATCAAGGACCGCATCGCGAAGACGGGAAAGGTCCCGAAAGCGATTGTCCCGGTGACTTTGTACGGGATGCCCTACAAGGTCGACCGCATCATGGAAATAGCTGACCGATACGGTATTCCGGTGGTCGAGGATGCGGCGGAGGGGCTCGGTTCCCGCTTCGATGGCCGCTGTATGGGCACTTTCGGCCGGTTCGGTGTCTTGAGTTTCAACGGCAACAAGATGATCACCACTTCCGGCGGCGGGGCGCTGATCTGCCCCTCGAAGGAAGAGAAGGACAAGATCATGTGGTACGCCACGCAGGCGAGGGAATCGTACCCATATTACCAGCATGAGGCCGTCGGCTACAATTACCGGATGTCGAATGTCTGCGCCGGGATCGGCCGCGGGCAGATGTTTGTGCTGGACGAGCATGTCGCCCATCACCGGCATGTGATGGAGCTTTATAAGGAGCTCCTGCGGGATGTGGAGGGAGTGACTCTCCATGAGGGGATGGCCGGGAGCAATTATTGGCTGAACACGGTCACCATTGATCCGGGAATCCGGGTAAAGGGGCAGGAGAATGTCTACCAGAGTGTCGTCCAGGGCGCTATCGGCGGGGCGGCCGGGGTGATCCACGTCACCGCGAATCCACGGACCGGATGCGAGCCGAACGACAATGTCGAGGCTCTCAGGGTATATCTCTCCGAAGAGGGGATTGAGGCACGTCCGCTCTGGAAGCCGATGCACCGGCAGCCTGTTTTCAAGGATGCCCCCGCCTACTTGAACGGCGTCTCCGACGCTATGTTCAAAGTCGGACTTTGCCTTCCCAGCGGTCCGTTGGTCACGGACGAGGACGTCCACCGTATTGTCCGGACGATCCGTGAAGCGATTATCTAATTAAGATTTCCCTTTCGGAAGTCGCTATTTGGCGCGAAATCTTGTCAATTTGGTGAAAATAAGCCGAAACAGGATTTCGTATTCTTATTTTATATTATTAGAACCGGATTTTTTGTTAAATTTGTGAGATTTCACCGGTCACGGAAAACGCTCTTGGATTGGAGCTTGCCGCGATCAGGAATGCCAAGTCTGACGACCGGGTCGACCCCTCGCTCAAGCAAGGGGGAGATCTGTTTTTGTCTTGGTGTGATGGAATAACGAAGTAATGACACAGCTGTCAGATAAAGAGCGCAAGGCGCGGATGGAGGAATAATAAAGAGATATATGGTAAAGGACGAGGGGATGATTCCGAACCAGTTCACCGGCGGTGATGCGGCGGTGAGCGGAGCCTCGATCTTCGGGCGGCTTTCCCTGAAGCAAAGGGTTTTTCGAAGGATAACCTCTATCGCATGGGTCAGTTCTACCGGTTTTATTCCGGCCAAAATGAAATTGTGGCACAAGTTGTGCGACAATTACAACCCATTGAGAATAAGGAAAATACATTTGTGGCACAAGTTGTGCCACAAATTAAGGACGCACTGGTTGTCGATGCCGATAGCGCACCGGTGGAAGAGTTTCCATACTTCTTGGGTATGATACCTTGGGGCAGTAGGAAGGATGCTCATTGTGAGGGTTGGTTGATTTGAGTGCTGGTGGTGACCGTTGTGCGGGTAGGGGTACGGCTGGGAAGCAGACTACCTGCAATAAATGGCTTTTTTGACGGTAGACTGTCAGTCTTTTGGACCACTACCGGCGGCTTTGAGATGAAACGGTAACAAATTGTTACCAGTTGAAATAACAAGCTCCGGTGCAAAGCTAACGAGAAAAGTAATATGGGCGTGTACGAAGATAATATCATTCCGATCAATTTAAACTTAAACAATTATGACACAAAAACAACAAATTCAATTGTTCGAAGAAAAGAAAGTCCGTACGGTTTGGGACGATGAGAAGGAGGAGTGGGCTTCGTTGGAACGGAACCATCGTAGCGATGCGGATCCCGTACGAAAAATCTCATTTTAATTACATACATTACATTGAGTAAAATGAAGACAATCGATATCGCGGCGATTCTGTCGCCGGACTTGAAGAGCCGGATGCGGGCGCAGGATCTTAAACTGTTGATTGAGAACAGCGGTGCCGAAGCGGTGGAACTGGACTTCCGTAACGTGAAGTTCGCTACTCGCAGTTTCATGGAT
>JAGAFU010000052.1 GCA_017627955.1 Bacteroidales bacterium
TACGACGTTGATAGGCGGGAGGTGTAAAGCCGGTGACGGCAAAGCCGACCCGTACTAATAGCCCGAACTCTTTCCTCAGAGTCGCGACACCAAGTTAAGTGGTCTCTCAAGTAAAATATTGCGGTGGTTAAAGCGATGAGGATCCACCTCTTCCCATCCCGAACAGAGCCGTTAAGCTCATCCGCGCCGATGGTACTGGCCCACCAGCTGGGAGAGTAGGTCGCCGCCGTTCTTCGGAAGTCCCTGACAGACAAGGTCTGTCAGGGACTTCTTCGTTTATACTGGGGGCTAAGCCGCCCCCAGACCCCCCGCGGCCTTTCCGGCTCCACGACTTCGCTGTCGCGAAGTCCCGCCCCGGCCGGTCGGCTGATGCCGACTTGTCCCCCGCCGGACCTGAGCTACTTGCTGACGCTCGGAGTGTCTGCCAGGGACTTCTTCGTTTTTATTCATTTATGTGTTAAATTCGCGGAGATGAAAGGTCAAGCTACTGTCGTAAAGAATGCGGGAAGTCATTTCCTGCTGTCGAGGCTCCCTGAATGGGCCCCGTTCCCGGCCGTGCTTAAAGGCAAGATCCGTCTTTCCGGCAGCGAAGCCACCAATCCCGTCGCGGTTGGAGATCTTGTCACTTATGATTATTCAGAAGAACCTTCGCTGACGCATCCCGCCAGTATCATGGAAGTCGCTGACAGAAAGAATTATGTGATTCGCAGGTCCACCAATCTTTCCCGTCAGTCTCATGTCATCGCGGCCAATCTTGACAGGGTTTTCATCGTCGTGACCCTATTCTTCCCGGAGATTAAACTCCCGTTCCTGGACAGGATCCTGCTTACTTGCGAGGTCTATGGGATTCCGGCGACAATCGTTCTTAATAAAGTCGACATATTCAGGAAAGAGTTTCCCGAGCAGTTAAGCGATTTCCGTCGTATTTACGGGACTGCCGGTTATCCGGTCATCGAGACTTCGGCTCTTACCGGCGAGGGCATGGAGGAGCTCAAGGCCGCTATCAGGGAGGCCGGGGACACTTCAGTTTCCCTTTTCACAGGCGAGTCCGGCGTAGGGAAGTCATCCATTATCAAAGCTTTGGACCCGAATCTAAACCCCAAAGTGGGGGATATATCCATAGCTCATCTGCAAGGAAAACATACCACCTCCCTTTACGAGATGTATCCTCTTTCTTCCGGCGGGTTCATCATCGATTCTCCGGGTCTCAGGGGTTTCGGGCTTGTTGACCTTAAAAAAGAAGAGATATGCCTGTATTTCCCGGAGATGCTCCGCGAGATGCGGAATTGTCGTTTCACCCCTTGCACCCATACCCATGAGCCAGGCTGCGCGGTCAAGCAGGCTGTCGATGAGGGGAGAATATCCAACGAACGTTACAATTCTTACCTCGGAATGCTCGAGGAAGATAAAAAATTCAGGGCTTGACTTGTGTGTTAACGGATATTCTTCTATCTTCGCGATTGATAGTAAAAGGTATTACAATAAAATATGGTACTAGAAAAGCAAGTTTTTCTTTTCTTGAACATCGTCCATAACAGCATGAAGCAAAAGCTGACGGACTACTTCCGAGAGGGGGGATTCCAACTTTCTCCCGAGCAGTTCCTTGTGATGGACACTCTTTGGGACGAAGGAGTGCTGACGCAGCAACAAATCGCTGACATCACGATGAGGGACAAGAACTCCATCGTTAAGCTCATAGACGGTCTTGAGAGCCGCAAGCTTGTCAGGAGGGCATCCAACCCGCTGGACAGGCGTCAGAATCTTATAGAAGTCACGCCTTATTCCCTGACAGTCAAGGATAAGATCGAGGCTCTCGCTTACGAGTCCGTGCACGGGATTCTCGGAGACATCCCGAAGAAGGCCCTGGATACGTTTGTGAAGGTCCTTGTCAGGATGGAAAAGAACATGGATCCGGCTTCGGATCTGAAAGCTTTGGCAGAGAAATATCCAACTAATAAAGAAAATAATGGGTAAACTATACGACCTTTTGATGCAAGACTACCGTCTGAAGGAAGGCCTGAACGCATGTATCAATTGCGGAACATGCACGGCTATCTGTCCTGCGGCGGAGTTCTACCGCTACGATCCGAGAAGGATTGTGGACATAGTCCAGAGTCAGGACGATAATGAGATTGAAAAACTCCTGAAGAGTGACACGATATGGTATTGCGGAGAATGCATGAGTTGCGTGACCAGGTGTCCGAGAAAGAATGCGGCCGGGTTGATTATCATGTCATTACGCAATCTCTCTATTGAGCTGGGCTATTTTATCGAGTCCGAGAAAGGGCGCCAGCAGTTCTTGCTTACCAAGGACTTGTGCTCCAATGTCCTCGATTACGGCTATTGCGTTTATCCCCGTCGTTTTGACTATGCGGGCCATCCCGAAGCCGGAAGGGTCTGGGAATGGGAAGAGAAGCATCTTGATGATGTGTTTGAGCGACTGGGAGGCAACCTCGACGGAAAGGGACCAGGGGCTATGAGGCGTATTCCTCAGGAAGACCGTGATCAGCTGAAGGCGATATTCGACATCACAGGAGCGACATCAAGGATGGAGAAAGTCCAGGCGGCAGGCGAGAAGAAGGCCGCGGAGCTTGGAATGACCATGGAAGAGTTTACCCAGATGGTTTACACAACCAGCGATCCCAAACATTTGAACCATTAGGATCATGATTTACGAAGGAAAACAGAAGATCTGGTCAGACTACCAGAAAGATATACCGGACGATCACTATTTTTACGTCCGTAGCTGCATAAGGCAGAGCTTTTTCCCCGCTTCAGAGGCGACATTTCTTGACATAACCAGGAATCGTCTGGGCAAGGATATATTTGAGACAGAGCACCATACGACTTGCGGAGGAATCGCTTACCACAGTGATACCATCCCGCAGGAGACAGTGATGACCATCATCGCGCGGCAGTTCGCCCTTATGGCAAAACATGGTTACGAGAACTATGTCTGTTCCTGCATCACGTCATTCGGTCTCTATTGCGAGACCTTGGAGACATGGCGGGAGTTCCCTGAACTGGAGGCCAAGATAAGGGAGAACCTATGGAAGTCCTGCAAACTTGAATTCGCCAAGCCGAAGTTCCTGATCCATGCCAGTGACCTTATTTATAAATACCGGAACCAGATCGCCGCGCAGGCGGTACGCAAGCTTGTCAATGTCCATACCGGCGAGCCGCTCAAGGTCGTGGAACATATTGGCTGCCATTACTCTAAGATGTTTCCTTCAAAAGGAGTCGGAGGAGCCGAATACCCTTATGTCCTTGTCGGTATGATTGAGGCTTGGGGAGGGGAGATTGTTGATTATCCGGAGCGCCGCCACTGCTGCGGATTTGGTTTCAGGCAGTATTTCATCAAGGGAAACAGGGGATATTCCCTGTCCAACACCCATAAGAAATTCGAGAGCATGGAACCGTTCAAACCGGATCTGATCATCACCAATTGTCCTGGATGCCCTTATTTCCTTGACAGATGGCAATATGTCATCGCCGAGTCGACCGGTAAGACATACGGCCAGGACGGTCATGGTATTCCCGCCCTGACTTATGAGGAGGTCGCGGGGCTCGTGATGGGGTATGATCCATGGGATCTTGGACTGCAGACCCATCAGGTTGGCGTTGAGCCGCTTCTGGACAAAATGTGGGTCGAATATGATCCTGCCAAGAAGTTCCTTGGGAAAAACGGGAAAGATCTGGGTGCTCCCGCACCTTGCGCATGTTTGAAATAAATCTGATATGAAGAATAATATCCTGATCATCGGAGGTGGTCCTGCCGGGTTGGAATCCGCCTCCCAACTCCAGAGAATGGGGTATAATGTAATTTTGATCGAGAAGTCCCCAAAATTGGGCGGTCATCTTGCCAAGTGGGACCGGCTTTTCCCGGACAGTGTCCCGGCCGACGAGGTGCTCGGCGGCCTGCTTCGTGGCGCTGAAGGAGTCAAATGCTTCACTGACACTGATGTAAGGGCGATTAACCGGCTGGACAAGTCATACAACGTGAGGCTCACAAACGGAATCACGGTGCTTTCTGACGCTGTTCTCGTGGCCTCCGGATTCGACCTTTTCGATGCCGTCAAGAAGGAGGAATATGGCTACGGGGTATATGACCAGGTCATGACTAACGCCGATTTGGAGGCATATTTCAAGACAGGGACCGATCGCCGGATCGAGAATCCCGGAAAGATCGGATTCGCCCATTGCGTCGGCTCCAGGGATGAGAAAGCCGGATGCCGTTCTTGCTCCAAAGTCTGCTGCGCCACCGCGGTCAAACAGGCGATTGAGATGAAGCAGGCTTTCCCCAATGCTGAGGTCTTCTGTTTCTACATGGACTTGCGCCTGTTCGGAAGGCATTATGAGGACATCTACCTGAAGGCCCAGAAAGAATATGGTGTCAGGTTTATCCGCGGCCGAGTGGCGGAAGTGTCTGAGAACTACGATGGTACCCTTCTCGTGAAGGCTGAGGACACAGTGGCTGGAAAGCCTCTGAAAGTGACTCTTGACCTCCTTGTCCTGATGGCTGGAATGAGACCATCCGGCGTCGGTAAGGCAATCGGCGACCTGCTTGAGATGCCGGTGGAGGAAGACGGATATTTCGCTGTCAGAAGCGGAATCGCCGCAAGTCAGAGGAGCCCTATTCCCGGAATATTCCTGGCCGGTGCGGCCACTGGCCCCAAGACGCTTCCCGAGACACTTGCTGATGCCAGGGCGGCGGCTATGGAGGTCGACCGCTATCTGACTGAGATATTCCCTGATGCGAAGAATTACAAACAACTTGTCAAGGAGAGATGGTAGATTTCGGATTCGGTTTGGTGCCGAGCTCCAGGATAAACCTGGACTTGTTCGACAAGGATAAATACAGGGAACTCGTCAAGATAGAGCCCGATGCCAGAATCTGCATGGCGTGTGGCAGTTGCACGGCGGTCTGCACTGCCGGAAAGTTTGTCCACACAAGCCTGCGCGAGGCCATTGAGGATATCTTAAACGCCAAAAATGATAAGGCTCTCGAGTCCCTTCAAGCGTGCCAGCTATGCGGCAAGTGTTCGATGGTTTGCCCCCGCGGGATCAACACCCGTCATCTTATCCTGTCAATCAATAAAGTATATTCAGCGAAATGACACCTCTGTTATATCTTCTTGCCGCCCAGGCTCCGGACCCGGAGGTGATCGACAGGATCCCGTCCGGATTCAGCCCGTTTGTCCTTCCTTTTACTATCGGCGTGGCGTTCATGTTCAGCTGGATAGGGGTGGGTCTTATCAGGCTGCTCGCCGCGATCCCTAAATCGGATCGCATCAAGTTCGCCAAATCTCTTTTCATCCCAAAGACGGCTCTCAAGAATATCAAGGATCTGTTCTGTGACTGTCTCTTCCATGTGAAGATCTGGCAGAGGAAGCCTTTGCTCGGGTATATGCACTCAGCTATAGCCTTCGGATGGTTCATGATAATCATCCTCGGCCACATCGAGGTCGCGTTGTTCGTGCCTGCCAGGCTCAATGTCACGAGGGGAGGTCTTTTCTATCCGATTTTCTACAGGTATTTCGTCTGGATGAATCCCGGCCACACAACTCTTCGAGGGGCCTTTTTCTTCTTCCTGATGGATTTCTTCCTGTTGTACATCCTTTCCGGAATAGCCTTGGCCATATTCAAGAGGTTCAGGTCTATTGTCCTAGGGATGCGTCATACGACAAAACCGTCTTTAGCGGACAGGGTCGCTTTGTACAGCCTTTGGATGATTTTCCCTTTGAGACTTCTTGCGGAGAGTTTCACCGCTGATCTCAGTGGAGGAAGTTTCCTGACGGTGCCGGTCAACCACTTCTGGCATTTCCTGTTCGGAGACAAGCTTTGGTTCATGCCGACATGGTGGGCCTATTCGATTTGCCTCGGGCTTTTCTTCGCGGCTATGCCTTTCAGCCGTTACATGCACATCCTGACCGAGGTTCTTTGGATCCTGCTCAGAAACGCGGGAATCGAGCCCAATCATCCAAGGAAAGGTGTTGCCGAGGCGGAGATCTACGCTTGCTCAAGTTGCGGATTGTGCCTTGACGCTTGTCCGATGAATGTCCAGAAGAAGAACCTGAAGTATTCATCAGTCTATTTCATACGGTTCTTGAGGAGGCATAATGAAAAGAAAATCAATGACATCGCAGACAAGTGCCTGATGTGCGACAAGTGCCATGCGCTGTGTCCTGTCGGGGTGAACGCTCCAGCTCTCCGCCGAGCCCAGCGCGCCACAGTCAACAACGCCATCCCGTTTGACTACTCCTACCTTTCGACTGCTTCCGGCAGCACCTTGGCCGGCGAGACCCATGCCACCCTCGGCACTGTAAGAGGGGGGACCGGAGCTTCGCTTTGCGAAGCGAGCGGTGGGGCCGAGCGAAGCGAGGCGGTCGCGCGGCCAAGGGTGCTGCCGGAAACGGCCACCGGGAAGGTCTTGTATTTCGCTGGATGTATGACTCATTTGACGCCAAGGATAATCAAGTCGGTGGAGAAGGTGTTCAAGGCGGCTGGAGTGGATTACGTTTTCGCTGACCGCGAGGGCGGAATCTGTTGCGGACGGCCATTGATGCTTGCCGGAAGGAAAGAGGCCGCGGCGAAGGTCATCGAAGCCAACAAGAAGATGATCGAGGAGTCCGGATGCGACACCCTCGTGCTCTCTTGCCCCATCTGCCTCAAGGTGTTCAAAGAGGAATATCAGCTCCAAGGCATCAGAATCGTCCATTACACCCAGTTCATCAACGACTTGATCGCTTCCGGCAAGCTCGCTGTCAAGAATACCGGCGAGAAGATCGTCTATCACGATCCATGTGAGTTGGGCCGGGGATGCGGAATATACCTTGAGCCCCGCGCCGCTCTGGGTCAGGTAGGAACCCTTGTGAAAGCCTCTAAAGAGTATGATGAGAGTATATGTTGCGGCGGAAGTCTCGGCAGCCTTACTCTCGACATGAAAGACAGGGGAAAAATCTCCGAGTCGTCGCTGGACAGTCTCCTCGCGAACGATCCCCAGACCATTGTCACCGCTTGCCCTCTGTGTCTCAAGACGTTCTCCGAGGCCGTGTCCAACTCCAAAGGACCAAGAAAAGATGTAAAAGTTAAGGATTTTGCTGAGGTTATTTGTGGTTAATTTTTGAAATTATCACTATCTTCACGGAAACTTGACAATTGACAGTTATGAAAAGAATTCTTATCACTGTCGTCGCCATCATGATGGTGACGTCTCCCTTCGCCCTGGGCCAGCCCAGAGGCGGACGTCCGGGGGCGGGGAAACCCGAGCCGGAAAAGAAAGAGGAGGCTGAAAAGCCTGCTCCGGCATTAACAGTAACGCCTGGTTTGTTCGGCGTTGCCCACAACGAGAAGGACTGGTATTTCGAAATACCGGACAACATCCTCGGCCGCAGGATCCTTGCGGTTACCCGTTATGTCAGCAACACTCCCGGTGCCTCCCAGTATGGAGGAGAGGAAGTTACTGAGAACATGATATATTGGGAGAAAGCTTCCAATGGCAATCTGCTTCTCCGCGTCGACGCGCTGGTGATCCAGGCGGATGAGGGGCAGGACATCCAGAAAGCGGTCAAGGTAAGCTCTGAGAACCCGATAATCGCATCGATCAAGCCTGAGAAGACATCTTCTCCCGGTACCACGAGAGTCAAGGTCACCAACCTTTTCGAGGGAGACGTCCAGGCGTTCTCGCTCAATTCGATGTCTAAGAGGCAAATGAATCTCGGTGGTGTCAAAGGTGACGCGAGCTTTATCGAGAGCGTCAGGACTTATCCTATCAACACGGAAGTTACTGTCACCAAGACATTTACTTATAACCAGCCGACCCCGAGCTTCGGCGGTGGCGGACAGAGCCCCATGCGTACCCAGTCTCTTCCCGCCGGCAGGGAAGCCGGTACCGTGACCCTCGTCCTTAACACTTCCATGGTGCTCCTTCCGGAGACTCCCATGCAGCCCAGGCTTGTGGACAATCGTGTCGGATACTTCGCCGACGGTTACAGCAAGTTCACGGATGACCAGCAGGGCGTCGAGAACATGAGGTTCATCACCCGTTGGCGTCTTGAGGCTCGTCCGGAGGATGTCGAGAAGCAGAAGAGGGGAGAGCTCGTTGAGCCCGTCAAGCCTATTATCTATTACATCGACCCGGCTACTCCCAAGCAGTGGAGGAAATACCTGATCGCAGGTGTCAATGACTGGCAGAAAGCTTTTGAGCAGGCCGGATGGAAGAACGCTATCCGCGCTGAGGAATGGCCCGAGGACAATCCTGATATGAGCCTCGAGGATGCCCGTTTCTCTGTGATCCGTTACCTCGCCTCTCCCACAGCCAATGCTTATGGCCCCAATGTCCACGACCCCAGGTCAGGAGAGATTCTCGAGAGCCACATCGGCTGGTATCACAACGTCATGACCCTTGTCCACGACTGGTACCAGATTCAGGTCGGCGCTGTCGATCCAAGGGCCCGCGCGTTCAAATATGATGAGGAACTGATGGGAGACCTTATCCGTTTCGTCTCCTCACATGAGGTCGGCCACACTCTTGGACTCCGTCACAACAAAGGTTCAAGCTTCATGACCCCCGTGGAGAAACTTCGCGACAAGGAATGGGTCGAGAAGAATGGCCACACGGTCAGTATCATGGACTATGCCCGTTTCAACTATGTCGCACAGCCTGAGGACAATATCGGCAAGGCCGGACTCTATCCCAGGATCAACGACTACGACAAGTGGGCTATTGAATTTGGCTACAAGGCTACTCCTTACAAGACCCCCAAGGAGGATCACCTTTACTGGAACAAGGTCATAATCGAGAGATTGGCCGCCAACCCGAAGCTTTGGTTCGGAGGGGAGGGCTATGACGCCGATCCAAGGGCCCAGAGCGAGGATCTCGGAGACAACTCTGTCACCGCTAGCGAGTACGGTATCAAGAATCTCAAGCGTATCATAGGTCAGATTCCCGAATGGAACGCTGAGGAAGGAGACCAGTACAGGAACGTCAGCCGTATGTATTCAGCCCTGACCGGACAGTACAACCGCTACCTCGGCCATGTCGCCGCCAACATCGGAGGCCGCTACATCACCTACAAGAGCATCGAGCAGCCTGGCCCCGTGTACGAGGCTGTACCAAAAGAGCGCCAGAAGGAAGCTCTGGACTTCCTGAACGCGAACTTGTTCCAGAAGCCTTCATGGCTCGTTGAGGTGCCTTATATCTTCGACATCACCGACCGTCCTGACAGTTATCTCTACTCTTTAGTGGACAATGTCGTCAGCCCTTCGGTTCTTTTCGATGTCGCGAAACTGACCCGTCTTGAGCAATTCTCCCAGTACGATCCTTCCAACTACAAGCCGGAGGAATATCTTTCCGACCTGACCGGGATGGTCTTCTCAGAACTGTACAAGGGCAAGGCTACCGACAGCTACCGCCGTTATCTCCAGCGCAGGTTTGTCAGCGCGGCCATCGAAGCGGTCAATTCGAGGGGAGCCGCCGGGACAGACGGCAGGGCTCTGATCCTCGGCACCTTGACGGATCTTCAGAAGAAAGCCGCCAAGGCCAAGTCTTCAGATACCGCTACCCAGGCTCACTGGCAGGATATCGCGAAAACAATTGAGAAAGCTCTTAAATAATGATAGCTCTCCTGACAGGCGCTTCCCGGGGAATTGGCCGGGCAATCGCTATGGAACTCTCTGATTTAGGTTTTGATCTCGCCCTTGTTGGGCGGGATCAAGCTTCTTTGGAGGGTACCGCTTCACTGATCCCGAATACTCGAGTGGCCTTGATAACGGCCGATTTGTCGGATCCGGCGTCAGCCAAGTACATCGTTGACGAGACAGTTTCCGCTTTTGGTGGCTTGGATCTGCTGGTCAATTGCGCCGGTGTCCCCCAGAAAGGTCCTTTCACTGAAGTGACTCCTCAGGAGTGGGACAATGTCTTCGCCGTCAACGCCCGCGCTCCTTTCTTTATCTGCCAGGCGGCGCTCGAGCCCTTGAAGAAGTCTTCCAAGCCGATGGTGATCAACATAGCCTCTGTCGTCGGGTTCAAGGGATACGCCAATCAGAGTGTATATTCCTCATCCAAACATGCCTTGACCGGATTCACCAAGGTGTTCGCCAAGGAAGTGCAGCCTTTCGGGATCAGAGTCCATCTTATCAGCCCCGGCGGAGTCGCCACCGAGATGGTCAAGAAGATGCGTCCCGACATTGATCCTGCGGAGCTTATCCAGCCTGAAGAAATCGCCGAAATCGTCCGTTTCCTTGTCACCCGCAAGGGTACCGGCACGATCGACCAGTTCTATATTCGCCGTTACACCGGCCTTGCTTTTGATTGACTCTGTTCTCACTAAACACTGAATCCTCATGACCGAAAAAGAAAAAAGGGATGCCGGACTTTTGTATAACGCTGGCAATGACGAAGAGCTGATCGCGGAAGTCCGAAAGGCGAAAGACCTTTGCCACCGGTACAACCAATTGCCTCCGATGGATTTCGAAGGGCATAGGGATATTCTTTCAAAGCTGTTTGGCAAGATAGGTGAGCGGATCAATATCTATCCTCCGTTCTGGTGTGACTATGGGTATAATATCGAGGTCGGGGAGGATTTCTTCGCCAATCATGGCGTGACTATCCTGGACGGAGGCAAGGTCGTCTTCGGGAATCATGTGCTGATCGGTCCAGGATGCGGATTCCATACGGCCGGCCACCCCTTGCTCGCGGATCAGCGCAACCGGTGGCTCGTGTTCAACAAGCCTATCACTGTTGGTGACAACGTCTGGTTCGGTGCCGGGGTCCAGGTCCTTCCAGGGGTCACGATAGGGGACAATGTCGTCGTGGCTGCCGGGAGTGTGGTTACTCATGACCTGCCGTCCGGGTGTGTGGCTGTGGGCAATCCGTGCGAAGTGCTTCGGGAAATAACTGATGATGATAGGATATGAGACGGATTCTGTTGTTTTTGGCCATACTCTCCACCATTGTCTCTTGTGAGGAGCGGGCGAGTCGCGTGACTGTTTCTTTCAAGGAGGTTGAGAAATCCTTCGCCGAGCCAGGGAAAGAGTTCAGGCCGGCGCCGCTGTGGACATGGAATGCCCGTGTGAACCGTGGGGACATTGACTCGGGCCTGCGCTTTTTCAAGGAGCAGGGCTTCGGAGGAGCGTTCATCCATCCTCGTCCGGGACTTGAGACAGATTATCTGTCCGAAGAATGGTTCGAACTCTACCGCTACAGTGTCGAGAAAGCGAAGGAACTGGGACTGGACATCTGGATATATGACGAGAATTCCTATCCGAGTGGTTTCGCCGGTGGCCATGTACAGCGGGAAATGCCTGAGTCATGGGATCATACAATCCGGCTGCGACCGCACCGTTTTGAGTCTCTCCCGGAAGACCTGTCCGGGTATTCATATTTCCTGAGGCAGGAAGGCGAGGACTTTGTCGACATCTCCTCCAATCTTGATTATTATAAAGGAAAGCCGGGAGTATATTACCTCTATACCGCCGAAAATGGAGAGGCTGTGCATGGCATGTCGGCCTGGACCGGAGGTTATCCTTATGTCGATCTGCTCTATCCCGGTGTGACTGCGAAATTCCTTGAGATAACGATGAGCGGCTACGAGAAGGAGTTCGGGGAGGACCTCGCTCCACTCCTTCACGGATCATTTTCCGATGAGCCCTGGTGCCCTTTCTTCACCCCCGCCATGTTCGAGGAATTCAAAAATGACTGGGGATATGACCTCTTGCCAAACCTTCCGAAACTGGCCGAGGAAGTCGGTGACTGGAAGAAGGTTCGCAGGGACTACGCCCAGACCAGACTTCGCCTTTTCGAGGAGCATTGGTCCGTCCCTTATTCCAAGTATTGCGAGGATCATGGGATGATCTGGACGGGACACTATTGGGAACATGATTGGCCAAGGACAGCCATGGGGCCCGATAACATGGCCATGTACCGTTACCATCAGATGCCGGCTATCGACATGCTTTTCAATGATTTCAACGAGAAATCTGTCGATGCCCAGTTCGGCAATATCAGGTCCGTGAAAGAAGTCAGGAGTGTGGCTAACCAATGCGGCCGCCAGCGTGTCTTGTGCGAGACTTATGGCGGTGCGGGATGGGACTTGACCTTCGAAGACATGAAGCGTCTGGCTGACTGGGAATATGCGCTCGGCATCAACTTCATGAACCAGCATTATTCGAATGTGACGGTTGAGGGCGCCAGGAAGATGGACTACCCTGATTATTTCACTCGCTATTCTCCTTGGGGAGAAGACTACAAGCTTCTCAACGACCATGTCGGCCGCCTCTCACTGGTGCTCAGCCAAGGCGAGCAGCTGAATGATATTCTCGTGATCGAGCCGACCAACACCGTCTGGCAATATGATTCCGAGTGGTATAACAATCCTGAAGTTCAGCGGATTGGGAATGCTTTCCAAGCGTTTGTGACTTCATTGGAAAAGGATCAGTATGAATATGACCTCGGATCGGAAGACATCATCAAAGATATGGGAAAGGCCGAGGATGGCAAGTTCATCGTCGGGCGGAGGGCCTATTCGGTGGTCGTGATTCCGGAGCAGGTTGAGGTCCTTTATCCGGAGACAGAAGCGCTGCTGGCTGCTTTTGAAAGTCAAGGTGGTGAGGCCGTTTGGATGAACAAGGGAGAGAAGATGACAGATGTCCCGAAAGGGGGAGCCGTTTTCGGGGACCTTGAAGGAACGGGACTATACCACCATCGCCGGGAGTACAGAGACGGGGAATTGATCTTCCTCGCAAATTCCTCATTGACAGAAGTTTCCAGAGGTACTCTCACAATCGCGGGCTCCTGTCTGATCGAATATGACACGATGACTGGCGAGAAGTTCTCCTACCCATCCGAGCCCGCCGGCAAGGGGAAGGTCAAGGCTTCTTTTTCTCTTCCTCCGGCGGGCCATCTGCTTCTTTTCGCGTCCCGGAAGAGGGTCTCGCTTGGGGGAAAGCCTTCAGTGCCTTCCGAGAAGGGTTCCGTTCTCCAGCCTGATTCCGGACTAAGAGTCAGAAGGTTGTCCGACAATTTCCTGACTCTTGATGCCTGCGACATCTATATTGACGGAACTCTTTTCCGGAAAGATGATTACGTTGTCAAGGCAAGCAGGGACCTGTATGCCAGGTTCGGGATGAAAAACCCTTGGGAGAGCGCTGTCCAGTACAGGCAGGAAGCCATTGAGGCTGATACCATCAAGGTCGGGGATATCCATGTCCGGTACTATTTCCAGATTGCTCCAGGTACCGATCGGTCAACTCTCAAACTGGTATGCGAGAAACCGTGGCTCTGGAAAGTCACGGTCAATGGAGGAACTCCGGTACTGATGGAGGATGTTCACCCGCTGGATGCCCGGACCGGTTGCTTCGACATTTCCGCCCTCGCCAAGGAAGGCAGGAACATCGTCGACCTGCACATTCCTCACATGAGCGTGTTCGCTGAGATTTCCGACGCGTTCATCTGCGGTGATTTCTCCGTAGTCCCCGGCTCGGAAGGGTGGACGATCGCGCCACCTTCCACATTGGGTAAAGGCTGGTGGAGCGGGCAGGGAATGCCATTCTACTCCTGGACTGTCTCGTATTCAAGAGATTATACGGTTGAGGACCCTTCAAGGCACTACCTTCTGGCGCTGGACGAACTTCATGGCACGGTGGCTGAAGTCCTGGTCAATGGGGAGAAAGCCGGGATCATCGGCTGGAAGCCTTTGGAAATCGATTTGTCTGGGCTTCTCAAAAAAGGCAAGAACGAGGTGGATGTACGCGTCATCGGATCGCTTCACAACCTTTATGGCCCTCACCATGTCGGTCATACCACCATGGTAGGCCCCGGCCACTGGAACGAAGTCGCGGGTAAGATGGATTGTTCTCAATACATTTTCCGCCAATACGGACTGGCTGGTGATTTCGAGATCCGGGAATATTGACTCATGCCCTGCCCAGAATCGCGGTCTTGTATTTAAGTGTCTGATAGGCTGATCTGTAGATTAGGTGCGCGTAGTAGGCGGCGAAGAGCAGGTGCACTTTTGCGTCCAGGCTTAACTGGGAGCCTGTCGCCCGGGAGATGAGGATCCCGCCGAACCAGATGATGAAAAAGGCGATAAGACATCCTATATTGGCGTCCCGCATGTCTTTGGTTGCTGTGGCGCCAATATATATTCCGTCCCAGGTGAATGCCGGGCAGCCCAGAAGCGGCATGATGACAAGCCAGGGCAGATAGGCTTTGGCAGATTGGATGACCGTGTTGTCCGAGGTCATCAGGTGAAACATCGGCGTGCCTGCGGCGGCGTAGATCGCCACGAAGAACATGCCTATCCCCATGCTCCAGACGAAGGTCCATTTGACGGTCCTGGATATCGCCAGTTTGTCCTTGCTGCCGACAAAGCGTCCGGTCAAAGCCTCGCCCGCGAACGCGAAACCGTCTGTGAAGTAAGAGAATATCATCATTAGTTTCATCATGATGGAGCACATAGCGAGGCGGGTGTCTCCCAGGCGAGCGGAGATCGCCGAGAACGCCAGGTACACTCCCATGAGGCATAAAGACCGCACGAACAAGTCCCCGTTTACGCTGAAGAACTCCCTCATGGATGACCGCCCGACATTGGTGACTTGATGTGTTGAGGCGTTCCGGAGGACGGCGGAATATTTAAGCAGAAGGATCGCGGAGGCGGTGAGGATGCCGGAATATTGGGCGATTAGGGTGCCCCAGGCGATTCCGGTGAATCCGATCCCGGAGAATGAGGTTCCTGGGATGCCGAGGGCCAGAAGAACGCTGGCCACTATATTCATCCCGTTTACCATGATGTCTGTCAGCATTGAGGAAAAGGTGTCCTGCATCCCTATGAACCATCCTCTCAAAGCCATCAGGCTCAAAGTCGCCGGCGCTGCCCATATCCTTATGTGGAAGTACTTGAGCGCCAACGCTCTGACCTCGTCCGAACACTGGACGAACACGAACATCAGCTTTTGGAAAGGCCACTGAATCAAGATGAGGAGCAAGGCTGACAGCACGGCGGCACTGAGCCCTCTCTTGAGATTGGCAGCGCATGCGCCCCAGTCTTCCCGGCCATAAGCCTGTGCGGTGAGGCCTCCGGTACCGGCTCTCAGGAAGCCGAAGTTCCAGTACATCATGTCGAACATGAGAGAACCAATCGAGATTCCACCGATCAGCGCGGCCGCGGAAGTGTCAAGATGTCCCGCCACCGCGATGTCCACCAGTCCGACCAGAGGTACTGTCAAGTTCGCCAGGATGCTCGGCAGGGCGAGTCTCAATATCTCCTTGTTCAGTCGTTTCACTTGATTCAGGTTCTTCGCTTCGCTCAGAATGACACGGTCAAGCTTTCCTGCGGAAATATTTCCCGACAACCGGTAGGGAGGAGAGGGGAAGGTCACGCCAGGCGATCAGGGCGCAGAAGGCAAGGATCAGGATCACGTTGACCCCCAGGGCTGCCCAGGTGCCGAGGTGGTTGTTGGCCAGCACCATGCAGGCGTACAGCGCCGCCGCGGCGAGGCAGTATAGGAATATGTCCTTGAGGGGATAGTTGATCGGATATTTCTTTTGCCCGACAAAGTAGGAGAGCAGTGTCGCTGTGCCGTAGCCTCCGACACCGGCCCACGCGCAAGCCATGTAGCCGATTTTCGGAATGAACACGATGTTGATGGCGAAAAGGACAAGGCAACCTATCCCGGAGAACAAGGCTCCCCAGAGAGTCTGGTCTGTGAGTTTGTACCAGAAAGAGAGGTTGAAATATACCCCCATGAGGATTTCGGCGGCCATCACGATCGGGACGACTTTAAGGCCAACACGATAGTCCGCACCGATGATGAATTTGAGGATATCCATGAAACCTATCACGCAGAGAAAAGCGAGTAACGTGAAGATAATGAAGTACTTCATCGCTTTCGCATAGGTTTCCTTGCTATCCTTGTCAGAGGAGCTGCCGAACACGAAAGGCTCGTAGGCGTAGCGGAAAGCCTGGGTGATCATGGCCATGATCATAGCTATCTTGATGCATGCCCCGTATATTCCAAGCTGCGCGGCCCCGTCCTCTCCC
Source organism: Bacteroidales bacterium (assembly GCA_017627955.1). GTDB lineage: Bacteria > Bacteroidota > Bacteroidia > Bacteroidales > UBA932 > Cryptobacteroides. The sequence goes on from JAGAFU010000052.1 coordinate 16,041, forward strand.
TTATAGACATAGGGGAATATGATCTGGGAGGCTGTCTGGTTGAGGATTCCCGCGATTCCAAGTACCAGGATAGGCCAGCTGTACGAGAGCATCCTCTTCATGAGACTCCAGTCGAACCCGTGCTTGAAGCCACGGAGTTCCCCGGCGAAGAAGATGGTCATGAAGGCGGTGCAGAAAAGGTTGATGTAGAAGACCCAACCCACCTGGATGCCGTTGTCATAAATGCCGAAAGGATTGAGATTCAGTTTCGGCAGGAAGACGAAATAGGTGAGGTTCAGGAATATGTTAAGGAATATGAACCCGAGTTTCAACGCGGCGAACTTGATAGGGCGTTTCTTGTACCTCAAGTAGGAGTACGGGATGCATTGGAACGCGTCGATAGCGACCGTGAGAGCCATAGTCCAGATGTAGTCCGGGTGGTCCGGATACCCCATCGCCTTTGAGATCGGACCGATGAAGCCTATCACAAGGGCCACGAACAACGCGGATGTCGTCAAGACCGAGGTTAAAATGGTCGAATACACCTTGTCCGGATCCTCTCCCTCCTTGTTGGAGAACCTGAAGAAGGTCGTCTCCATGCCGTATGTCAGGATAACCAGAAGGAGGGCCGTGTAGGCGTAAAGATTGGTGACGACACCGTATCCTCCGCTGGAAGCGTTTATGACATAAGTATATAGAGGGACAAGGAGATAGTTCAGGAATCTCCCGATGATGCTGCTCAGGCCATATATTGCCGTGTCTTTGGCAAGTGATTTCAAATTCGCCATATCCCGCTCGATAATTTAAGCGCTAATTTAACGATTTTTCCCGATTGAAGCGCTGTAATCCATAAGCCGCCACCAGGATCTTGTTCTTCAGGAGCTGAGGATAATCCGGGTTGTCTTCAAGAAATGAGTCAAGAGCTTGAAGGGCTTCGGTCGAGCGATGTCCGCCAAGAAGCGCCCCGCACCACTTTCCCGGGAAGAAGATGTCCCCGGTGGCCTTGACTTCCAACAGGGCGTCCAGGCCCGGCCTGATGTATTTGACAGAGGCCGAATCCCTGAGGAAGTGGTTGAGGTAACCGAGAGCTTCTTCAGCCCAGGGCTCTACCGTCCTCCCTTCTGGCGTGAGCAGCTCGGCGAAAACCTGGTCCCGTGTTTGTGGATCCGGCATGGCGGCCCTTGAGACGAAATCGAAATGGTCCAGATTGTTTTTGTTGAAAACCCTGGAGGGGTCGCTTCCGTCCAGCCTCTTCCTTTGGGTGCTGATGATCTCGTCAGCCTTGTCGGGAAGTCTTATCGCCAGCTGGCAGGCGAAAGACATATAGTCATTGACAGTCAAGGCTTTGCCATTTTCTTCTGACCAGATTCCGTAGATTGTCGTTACCGCCTCCTCGCTGGTTCCGCATGTTGCGAGCAATCTTTTCAGTTGCAGCCTGCATGACTCAAGAGGATGCGTCAGGGACATCTTCACGATGCACCTCTCGGGATCAGACCGGTCTCCTTCCATTTCCGTGAGCGGGGTCCTTAGTGAGGAGATTATCGTGGAGGCTATCAAGGAGTTACTTTCTTTTTCCAGCGCGCTTAGGAGCGTTTCCAAGTAGTCTTTTGCGGGAGTATTCCCGGCCAAGAAATCTTCTTTTGCCATCAATATCCCGGCTTCCCGGACTGTCTCCTCATTGACATCCTGGCTTCCGTCACTGAATGATTTCAGGACTCCCGGCATGTCTCCGCCACGTCTGCTGTTTACCCAGGAATCGCTGAACGCCCTGACATCCTTGTCGCTTTGGGAATCCATCGCCGCGACGAGGTCGTCCCAAGTAGCGTTGCCGTAGGAATGAGTCTTCAGATACGTGCGGAGACTTTCACGGAACGGGTCCGCCCCTATATATTCCTCAAGCATCCGCATCATCACGGGAGCTTTGTCATAGACCATGTTGTTGTAGATCAGTCCGGCATCGGAGAGGTTCGGAAGCTCTTGGCGTATCGCCGTGGCTCCCTCCGTCCTTTCCTCGTCCATTGCCAGGGCGAGGTAACCTTTAAGCCATGCGAGCTCGTGGTTGATCTGGGGGAACATCGGCTCCACCATCTTTGCCGCCAGATGGTTGGCGAAGACCTCCTTGGTCCAGACCTCATCGAACCAGCGCATTGTCACAAGGTCCCCGAACCAAAGGTGGGCGGTTTCATGTGCGATCAGCTTCTTCCTGGCGAATTCCTCGTCAGGAGTCGGTTCCTCGCCCAGAAACATTGTCCGCTCATTGAAAAGTATAGCCCCGGGATGCTCCATCCCTCCGAACTGGAAGTTGGGGACGATGACGAAATCATATTTGCTGAAGGGCATCTTGATCCCGGTGTACTCTTCCATCCACGATAGAGCCTGCCTTACCTCTTTGAATATGTCCGGCAACTGGGCGACCTTTTTGGGGTCCGTTTCCCTGTAGTACGCTGTCATCGCCCTGACTCCGTCGTCGGAAATGGCCTCCTGCCATTTTCCGGCCGTGAACTCGAAAAGGTATGTGCTGATCGGTTCCGTCTCCCCGAAAGAGATCCTTGACCTGCCGTTCTCCAAAAGGACTGTGTCCAGGGCGGCTGTGTTCGAGACCGCTGTCCAGCCTTCGGGAATATCAAGCGAGAGGGTGAACCTCGCCTTGATGTCCGGCTGGTCGAAGCACGGGAAGACGCTCCTGGCGTGGGCTGGCACAAAAAGGCTGTAAAGATACTCCTCATTCCTGTTCAGGAACCGGTTGTCAGCTGTGAAATCAAGGTCGAAAGAGTTCCTTCCTTTCTTGACGTCCAGGATGATATGCTCATTCCCGGCGGACGTGTAGTCAAGGGCGATTTTTCCCTTGGCGCTGGACAGGAAAGAGACCGTCTCCTTCCCGGTTACGGCAGAGTCTTTTTCCGCTGGTATCGACAGCGAAATGTTGTAGGAGACGTCTGAGATCATATTCCTTCTCAATCCGGCAAGCTCGGACGAGACTCCTTCCTGGGCCAGAACTTCCTTATTCCTGACCGTTGGCTGGCATGCCATTATGGATAAAGACAAAGCGGTCGCCAAGAAAAGCGACCTGACAAATCCTGATTTCATTCCGTTTAAATATGTTGGCTGTTGTACGCTTCAAGAGCTTTCTCCAGGACTTTCAGTGCCCTGGCGAGATCCTCTTTCTTGAGGACATAGGCCATTCTCACCTGATTCCCGCCAAGCCCGGGAGTGCTGTAAAACCCGGCCGCAGGGGCCATCATGATGGTCTCTCCGGCGTATCCATCCGGGGTGTCCTCGTCCTTGTAACTGAACTCTGACAGGCACCATCTGCAGAAGTCCTCGGCATTATCCACCGGCAGGGACGCGACCGTGTAGAACGCTCCTTTGGGAACCGGAGAATAAACGCCTGGAATCTTGTTAAGACCATCTATGAAGAAGTTCCTGCGCCCAAGATATTCCTCAAAACACTCTTTTGAATAATCCTCAGTTCCTTCTATCGAGGCCTCGGCCACGATCTGTCCCAGCAAGGGAGGGCTCAGGCGAGCCTGGCAGAATTTCATGGCGGTTTCCATGAAAGTGGTGTTACGGCTCACGATCATCCCGATGCGGATCCCGCACTCGGAATATCTCTTCGAGACAGAGTCCACCACGATGACATTGTCCTCAATGCCGGGAAGGCAAAGTGCCGAGAGATAGGGCTCGTCGGTGTAGCGGAACTCCCTGTAGACCTCGTCTGAAATAAGGAAGAGATCATGCTTTTTGACAATATCCCGGAGCCTGTAGAGCTCCTCCTTGGAGTACAGGTACCCCGTCGGGTTGTTGGGGTTGCATATAAGGATCGCCTTCGTCCTGCCGGATATGGCCTTTTCAAAAGCCTCGGCATCAGGCAGGGCGAAGCCGTCCTCTATCTTGGATGTGACTGTCTTGATGGTCACACCTGCCGCGACCGCGAACGATATGTAATTCGCGTATCCCGGTTCAGTCATGATTATCTCGTCGCCCGGATTCAGGCATGTCAAGAAGGTAAGCAGCAGAGCCTCGGATCCTCCTGTCGTGACAATAATCTCTCTCTCCGTAACCTCGGCTCCGAATCTGGCGTAATATCCTGTCAGAGCGTCTCTCAGTGGTTTGATCCCATTGCTGGGGCTATATTCGAGAGTCGTCCTGTCGATCCGCTTGAGAGCGTCCAGCGCCTTGGTAGGGGTCGGCAGGTCGGGCTGCCCGATGTTGAGATGGTAGACTTTCATCCCGCGTGACTTGGCGTCGTCAGCAAAAGGGGTGAGTTTCCTGATCGGAGAGGCGGGAACCGCGATCCCGCGCCTGGATATGCCGGGCATGGCGGAGAGTAATTATTTTGCCTTACCCTGGTTGGCTACCGCTTCTTGCTTGCGCTTAAGTTCCTCGGGATCAGCGAGGTAATAGTCGTTAACGAGGTTGAGGTTGTCATCAAACTCGAATACGTAGGGCGTGGCTGTGGGGATGTTCAGCTTCACGATGTCGGCATCGGAGATGCCTTTGAGGTGCTTGACGACACCACGCAGGCTGTTTCCGTGGGCGACGACCACGATATTGTCATGCTCCTTAAGGGCGGGGAATATCTCGCACTCCCAGTAAGGCATCACCCTTTCGATGCACTCCTTGAGCGCCTCGGTGCGGGGAATATACTGGTCGGGAACTGCCGCGTAGCGAGGATCCCTCGTGGCGCTGTTCGGATCGTCCTCGGGAAGGTTGTGAGGGGCGATGTCGAAGCTGCGGCGCCAGATCAGAACCTGCTCGTCTCCGTATTTCTGGGCGGTCTCGGCTTTGTTGAGGCCCTGAAGCATGCCGTAATGCTTCTCGTTCAGACGCCATGTCTTTTTGACGGGGATCCAATCGAGATCCATCGAATCGAGGACGTTATTCAAGGTCTTGATGGCCCTCTTGAGGTAAGATGTGTAAGCCACCTCGAAAGTGAAACCGTTCTCTTTCAGTATTTTACCTGCGTCGAAAGCCTCTTGGATGCCCTTCTCGCTCAAATCAACATTTGTCCAACCGGTGAACCGGTTCTCTTTGTTCCACTGGCTCTCGCCGTGACGAATAAGTACAATTCTCTTCATGTTATAAAAATTAAAGTGATATGATTATTCTGTTTTCTCTCTCATATTGCCTGCACCAGTCCCGGATGGGGCATTCCTCACATTTCGGCTTTCTCGCCACGCAGGTGTAACGCCCGTGGAGGATAAGCCAGTGGTGCGCTTTCGCCCTAAGGCTCTCCGGGATATTCTTCTCCAACTCCTTCTCGACAGCCTCTACGGTCTTCCCGTCGGAAAGCCCCAGGCGGTGGGAAACCCTGAACACATGAGTGTCCACGGCGATGACAGGCTTGTCGTAGACTATCGAGGCGATGACATTGGCGGTCTTTCTCCCCACGCCGGGAAGGGACATCAGAGCGTCGATGTCCGAAGGCACCTCGGAGTTGAAATCCGAGACGAGTTTCTTGGCCATGGCGACCAGGTGGGCGGCCTTCGAATTGGGATATGACACGCTTTTGACATATCCGAGGACCTCTTCCTCAGTCGCGTCGGCAAGATCCTCAGGCCTTTGGTAGCGCTCGAACAGGGGCGGGGTTACCATATTGACCCTCCGGTCCGTGCACTGGGCGCTCAGGATGACCGCGACAAGCAGGTGAAACGGCGAGTCGTGACCGAGTTCTGTGACAGGCATCGGCTGGTTCTCCTCGAACCAGTCAAGTATCTTTGAATATCTGTCTTTCTTGAGCATCAGATTGTCAAGGCGAGGTCGATAACCTCGTCGTTGAGGTTCTCCTGGCAACTCTCATCCTTGCAGACGAACACCCTGCCATGGTATTTCTCGAATATGCCCCTGTTGTGGGTCACCATGACTATCGCCGTACCGTCCTCTTTGTTGATGCCGGTCAGTAGCCTCATGATCCCGTCAGCGGTCTCATTATCAAGATTTCCGGTCGGCTCGTCAGCGATGATCAGCTGGGGACGGTTCAGCAGCGAGCGGGCGATCGCGACTCTTTGCTGCTCACCTCCGGAAAGCTGATGGGGCATCTTGTGCGCCTTGTGGCTCATCCCCACGTCGTCCAGTACCTCCCTTATGCGTTTGTCGACGGCGTTCCGGTCCTTCCATCCTGTCGCCCGGAGGACGAACTCGAGATTCTCTTCCACCGTCCTGTCCATCAGAAGCTGGAAATCCTGGAAGACGACACCGATTTTCCTCCTGAGGTAGGGGATGTCTTTTTCTTTCAGACCGTTGAGTTTGTAACCGCACACCTCCCCGAAACCTTTCAGAAGCGGGCTCTCGCCGATCATAGTCCGGATTATGGATGTCTTGCCCGTGCCGACCTTGCCCACGATGTAGACAAAGTCTCCGGGACTGATCCGCATGTCCAGCCCGTAGATCACCACATTGTCCCCGCCGCGGATGTCAGCCCCCTTGAAGGAGACCAGCGGCTCGTTTTTTGTTGTATGTATCGCTTTGTCTTCCATGATTGTACAAATATACTTCTTTTTTTTGAGTATATTCAGTAAATTTGTGGATTGTAAGAATTGACTGTAAACTTTCGCAAGATATCGTTATGAAAAGCAAACTCACTGCTGCGCTGCTGTCGGCCGCGATCCTGTCGGGCGGATTCTCCCTCCAGGCGCAGGATCGCTTGCGGGACAGTTACCGCCAAGCGCTGGACCTCTACAACCACGGCATGTTCGAGAGGGCCGGTGTCATTTTCGACAAGATTGTCTCTTCTTCCGGAGATGCCATGGCGGAGGGGTACAAGACCCTCTGCGCTGTCCGGCTTCAGGAAATCGGTCATGAGACGATGGTCTCGGATTACTTGTCGGCATACCCTTATTCCAAACTTGTCCCCCAGATCCGTTTTTACAACGGACTGAATCTCTTTGACAAAGAGGACTATAAGTCTGCCGCCGAGGAGTTCGGTAAGATCGACTCGAACAGCCTTTCCAAGGACCAGGTCGCCGAGTTCATGTTCAAACATGGTTACGCCCTTTTCGAGGAAGGCGACCTTGACAAGGCGAGGGAGATTTTCTCGAGGGGAGAGAGGATGCCTTACTCGGACTACACGGCTCCGTCCAGGTATTCGATGGGTTACATCGATTACACCCGGAAGGAATTCCAGGAGGCCTACAATTGGTTCGAGAAGGCCGGCAAGGACGCCCGTTTCACGGACATCTCCAATTACTACATGACCGAGTGCCGTTTCATGCAGAAGGATTACGCCTATGTGCTCAAGAACGGTGTGAAACTCTACGACGAGGTCCCTGCCGACCGCCAGTCCCATCTGGCCAGGATAATATCCGAATCCTATCTCGCCACCGGCGAGTCCCTCAAGGCCAAGGAGTTCTATGACAAGATCGAGCAGAGCCGCGTGGACATGGACCGGGACGATTGGTTCTACGCCGGCACGGTCCTCTATTCCAATGGTGACTTCAAGGGAGCCATCGACAATTTCTCCAGGATGTCGAGCCGCACGGACTCCATCGGTCAGATAGCGAATTACCAGCTGGGCTACAGCTACATCCAGACCGGAAACAAAGTGGCCGCTCTGGATGCTTTCAAGGACGCCTCTTCCCAGAAATACAATCCGGACATCCAGGAGGACGCCCACTTCAATTACGCCAAGCTGTCCTTCGACCTCAACCACAACCCGAAGGTCTTCGACGATTACATCGCCAAATATCCCGGAAAGGAAAAAGGCGACCAGATCTACAGCTACATGGCTCTCGCCTCCTTGTACAACCACGACTACTCCGGGGCTGTCGACGCTTATGCCAACATCGACAATCTGGACGAGAAGCAGAGGGCTAACTACATGAGAGCCAATTACCTCCGCGCTAACCAGCTGATAGGGGCCGGCTCCTGGAGGGATGCGGTACCGCTCCTGAAGGCCGCCGGATACTACTCGGACAAGAGGGAACCCTTCAATCAGCTTACACGTTACTGGCTGGCGGAGTCCTACTACCGCGGGGACCAGTTCGACAAGGCGGTCGAGACATTCCAGGAGCTTTACAACAACTCTGCCCTGGATGGGAAGCCGGAGGGTAAGCTTATCCCTTACGATTTGGCCTACAGCTACTTCCGCATGGGTGACTACGACAATGCGGCAAAATGGTTCGACGAGTATCTCACAGACAGGAACCCAACAGAGGGCGAGGATGCCGCTGCCAGGCGCGCGGACTGCGATTTCATAAAGAAAGACTACAAGACGGCTGTCAAGGGGTACGAAGAGGCCATGCGCCGGTTCCCGTATTCTGACAATCTGTATCCTTCCTACCGGGCCGGTATCGCCTATGGCCTGCTCGGAGACAAGAACGGCAAGGTCTCCGCTCTTTCCAAAGCGCTGAAGGCGAGCCCTTCCGCAGGGTACTATTCGGAGGCCATGTATGAGCTCGGAAGAGCGTATGTGGCGGCTGGAAACAACGACGCTGCCATCAAGGCTTTTGACAAATTGAGAGTCAACACCGACGACAAGACAATCGCGGCAAGGGCTCTGATAGAGCTCGGAATGATCTACAGGAATATTTCCGAATTCGACAAGTCCCTTGGGTATTACAAGCGGGTGGTCGAGGACATGCCCGGAACTGAATATGCTAGCGACGCTCTCGCGGCGATCGAGTCGATCTACCAGACAGAGGGCCGGACGGACGAGTACATCGATTATGCCGACAAGATCGGAGCGATCAAGGACAAGTCCGCTGGCGAGAAGGAAAGCATGTATTTCGCCGCGGCGGAGCAGCTTTATCTTTCCGAGAACTGGAACAAGGCTCTCGCCGCCCTTCAGAATTATCTCGAGCGTTATCCCTCTGGGGCCGATGCCGGGAGGGCCGGTTTCTACACCGCCGAGTGCTACCGCAACCTTGGCAAGAAGGAGCAGGCGATCGACTGGTACAAGAAAGCCGTCTCAGGGCCTTCAGGAGCCTCTTATGTCGAGAGCGCGATGCTTAATTTCTCAAGGCTCTCCTATGAGATGCAGCGCTACAAAGATGCCTATGGCGGGTTCAGCTCCCTGCTCGGAGCCGCCAAGATCGAGGGCAACAAGCACACGGCAAGAGTCGGCATGATGCGCTCCGCGTTCAAGGGTGGGGACTATTCGTCCGCCATCTCTTGCGCTGACAAGGTTCTCGCCGACAACAAGAGCACCGAGGTTGAGCTTCGTGAGGCCGACTACATGAAGGCCAAGTCGTTGCTCTCAACGAATGAGCGTTCCGAGGCGTTTGAGATATTCACCTCGCTTGCCACCAAACCATCCACTAATGAGGGTGCCGAGGCGGCCTACATGCTCATCCAGGATGCCTATGACCAAGGTAAATATGACTCTGTCGAGAAGATGGTCTACGACTTCTCTTCCAAGGCGGGAGGTCAGAACTACTGGCTGGCGAAGGCATTCATCGTCCTTGGCGACTCATTCGCCGAGCAGGATAACCTCGCCCAGGCGAAAGCCACATTCGAGAGCGTCTTGAACGGATACCAGCCTGTGTCTGGCACCGCGGATGATGTCCTGGACAATGTCCGCATGAGACTTTCCAAACTGGCAGACTTGATGAATTAGAGAAGAGATGGACATGAGAAAGAATATATTGACAGCGGCCGCCTTGTTCCTTTGCGCGGTCACATTCGCCCAGACTAATCTCAACCCTACCGTTGAGGTGACCAACACCTACCAGGGCGATCCATCAGCGATCCATAAACCCCAGATCGGGATGGCCATCCCGGACTCCCTACTGAGGTTCGATATGGACTTCGGCTACGAGGTCTTCGAAAAGCCATACCAGGGAGCGTATAACTTCAAGCCCTACATGCTCGACATGAAGCCGGGCAAGGACGCTTACAGGGGCAGGAAATTGTATCTGAAGGCTGGAGCGGGCTATTCGCTTCATCCCCAGCTGGATTTCGTCTTCAGCCCGGATCAGGCCGGTCCTTTCCAGATGAGTGTTTATGCCGGTCACAGGTCTTACCTGGGCAAATACAATAATCTGATCTTGGACAGGGATGACCAGCTGTTCAAGGTGGTCAAGGATCCTGGCCGGTCATTCAGCGGCTACGACATCCACAACTCACTCGGATTCGAGGGAAGCTATAGCTTCGACAAAGCCATATTCTCTTTTGGGGCAGGTTATGATGGCCTGATGGCTCGGGATTCGATATTCAAGCGTTCTTTCAACGCCTTCGATTTCAACGCCAGGATCCGTTCCAACAGGAATGATGACAAGTACATCTATTTCGACCTCGGTATTGATGGACGTATCGGAGGTGACAAACGAGAAGGGTTGGGAAAGATGGTCTCTTCCGATTCTTACTGGGACAATCTTTCGGAGAGGTCGATCACCCTTTCCGGCGAGGCCGGTCCCGTTTTGTCTCCCGGGCAGGCCGTCCTTGCAGGTTTCGAGGCTCAGACAGTGTCTTATGGCGGCCTCTTCGAGAGCAACGCCGGCCGGCTCGCGCTTGTCCCCAAGTACAGGATGACCTACGGCAAGCTGGACGCCAGCCTTGGAGTCCGGTTCGAGGTCCTGCTGTACGGGAAAGTCAATGAAGGAGCGCGGTTCCCCGCCATGTTCCAGCAAAAAGGAGGAGTGGTTTTCCCTGATGTGCGTCTGCGTTACAATGCCACCGACAGGTTGAGCCTGTTTTTCTCCGCGACAGGAGGCAATAAACTCAACACCTACTCGTCGGTCCTTTCCCGGCATCATTTCATCAATCCTTCGATAACCGACAATCGTGTGCGTTTGCTGGACAACTCGGTTGAGAAAGTCAACGCCAGGATAGGTGTCGAGGGAAATGCCGGTGACAAACTGCAGTTGAGCGTGTCAGGAGGTTTCGCCCTGGTCGGCAATGGCATTGTGGACACGGGATTCCCCGTTTATGACATCACGATCCCAGCGATCCCCGCGATTCTTTCATTCCTCCCGACTGTCAGCTATTCGGACTACAGCATGCTCTACGCCGACGCTCTCGTCGACTACAGCGCCGGCAATTTCAGGCTCGACGGTGGCCTGCACTTGAGAAAGATGGCCTTCAAATACGACTCTGATCTCGGCCTGGCTCTGCCCAGGGTGTCCTTTGACGTCAAAGGAGTATATGATTTCTCCTCCAGGGTTTACGCCGGGGTTCGGTTGCAAGGATCCGGAGGCAGGAAAGGACGTTGTCTCGCCCCGCCGTGGATCAACACGACTTCGTATGAGCTGAAGACTCCCGGCTGGTTTGATTTGGGACTTCTGGGAGGCTGGCAGTTCAACCGCAAACTTGGTTTCTGGCTTGAGTCAGGCAACCTTCTCTGCGAGACAATCCAGCGATCTCCGTTTTATTCTGAAAAAGACCTCTGGATAACGGCTGGAATCACCTTAAGTTTGTAGAATTTTTCGTATATTTGTCCGTTTTATGGGAAGCCCCCTAAAACGGGCAAATTTTTTATTCGTAACATGATAGAGAACGAAGAGATGAAAAAGGCGGAGGAGCAGTATTCCGCCAGTAGTATCCAAGTGTTGGAAGGGCTTGAGGCTGTGAGGAAAAGGCCGTCGATGTACATCGGCGACGTGGGTGAGAGGGGCCTTCATCACCTGGTATATGAGGTCGTTGACAATGGTATCGATGAGGCCATGGCCGGCTATTGCGACGAGATCAATGTGTCGATCCTTCCGGACAATTCGATCCGGGTAAAGGATAACGGCCGCGGTATTCCGACCGGGATGCACCCCAAGGAGCATCGTTCAGCCCTTGAGGTTGTCATGACCGTCCTCCATGCCGGAGGAAAGTTCAATAAAGACAGCTACAAGGTTTCCGGAGGTCTCCATGGAGTCGGTGTTTCCTGCGTGAACGCTTTGTCGGACAGCCTGGTCGCCGAGGTCCACAGGGAGGGGAAGATCCATGTCCAGAAATATTCCAAGGGCAAGCCTCTCGGGCCTGTCGAGGTGGTAGGGGAGTGCCAGGACACCGGTACGATCATCACCTTCCATCCGGACAACACGATATTCACCCAGACCATTGTCTACAAGTACGATACTCTCGCCGCGAGGATGAGGGAACTCTCTTACCTCAATAAGGGCATCAAGATCACCTTGACCGATGAGCGTGAGATGGTTGAGACCTTCGAGACCGATGCCAACGGGGATTCCAAGCCTACCGGGCGCCAGGAGTTCCGCGGTGACGTGTTCTACTCGAAGGACGGTCTCAAGGAATTCATCGATTACCTTGACGCCGGTGCCAACCAGCTCATCCCGGAGGCTGTGTGCGTCCAGAGCGAGAAGGTCATCCCGATCGACATCGCCCTGTCGTACAACAACGGTTTCTCGGAGAAGATTTATTCTTACGTCAACAATATCAACACGATAGAAGGTGGAACCCACCTCCAGGGTTTCAAGATGGGACTGTCCCGCTCCCTGAAGAACTATGCCGAGAAGAACAATCTCCTCTCCAAGTCCAAGGGTGACCTCGCTCCCGAGGATTTCAGGGAGGGTTTGACGGCTGTCGTCTCCGTGAAGATCGCGGAGCCCCAGTTCGAGGGGCAGACAAAGACAAAGCTGGGGAACCCTGAGGCGACCTCGGCAGTGTCCCAGGCCACTTCCGCCGCTATGGAACAGTATCTTGAGGAGCATCCCAAGGAGGGCAAGATGATCATTGAGAAGATCGTCCTGGCCGCTACTGCCCGCGAGGCTGCCCGCAAGGCCCGCGCGATGGTGCAGCGCAAGTCCGCCCTGACCGGCGCCGGAATGCCCGGAAAGCTGGCGGATTGTTCCGAGAGGGATCCTGAGAGATGCGAGCTCTTCCTCGTTGAGGGAGATTCCGCGGGCGGTACCGCGAAGCAGGGGCGCGACAGGCGCATCCAGGCGATTCTTCCCTTGAGGGGAAAGATCCTCAACGTCGAGAAAGCGGCTGGAGACCGCGCTTTCGACAGTGAGGAGATCAGGAATATCTACACGGCTCTCGGAGTCACAGTGGCCCAGGAAGACGAGGACGGAGTCAAGAGGATGGACCTCAGCCGTCTCCGTTATCACAAAGTCATTATCATGACCGATGCTGATGTCGATGGTAGCCACATCGCCTGCCTTATCTTGACGTTCTTCTTCCGTTATATGTTTGACCTCATCAAGAACGGCTATGTCTACCTCGCCACCCCTCCTCTCTATCTTGTCAAGAAAGGCAAGGAGGAAGTCTACTGCTGGACTGACGAGCAGCGCTTCGAGGCTACTGCCAGACTTGGAAAGGGATCTGACAAGGGCGTCACGGTCCAGAGGTACAAAGGTCTTGGAGAGATGAGCGATGAGCAGCTCTGGGACACCACTATGGATCCCGCGAGAAGGCGCCTTCGCAAGATCACCATCGAGAACGCGGCCGAGGCCGAGCGTACATTCTCCATGCTTATGGGTGACGATGTGCCACCGAGAAGGCAGTTTATCGAGGAGAACGCCCACTACGCCAACATTGATGCGTAATATATTTGGAAATAATTGGAAAATAAAAACTTACATTTATGTATAGCGACATATTTGAGAGAATCGAAAAAGATTCCGGTGGCCCTATAGGGCAGTATTTCGAGCAGGGTTTCGGCTATTACATGTACCCCAGGCTTGAGGGTGAGCTCGGCCCCCACATGACATTCAACGGGATTCCGGTGCTGAACTGGTCCCTGAACAACTATCTTGGTCTGGCCAATCACCCCGAGGTCCGCAAGGCTGACGCTCAGGCTGCGGCTGACTGGGGCCTCGCGTATCCGATGGGCGCCAGGATGATGTCCGGTCACACCCGGTATCATGAGAAGCTCGAGAAGATATTCGCTGACTTCGAGAAGAAAGAGGACGCCTTCCTCTACAACTTCGGTTACCAGGGAATCGTCTCCACGATCGACGCCCTGACCGGAAGGCACGATGTCATTGTCTATGACGCTGAGTGCCACGCCTGTCTGCTCGACGGAATACGTCTTCACATCGGCAGCAAGTACAAGTATCGCCACAACAACATGGCGGATTGCGAGAAAGTCCTTGCCCGCGCCTGCAAAGAGGCGGATGAGAACGGTGGCGGTGTGCTGCTGATCACCGAAGGTGTCTACGGAATGACCGGTGCTCTCGGCAAGCTTGACGAGATCGTCGCTCTCAAGAAGAAGTACCCGTTCAGGATACTTATCGACGATGCCCATGGATTCGGTCTTCTCGGTCCTCACGGGAGGGGAACCTCGGAGCATTTCGGTGTGATGGATGAGATCGATCTTTACATCGGCGCCTTCGCCAAGAGCATGGCCTCCATCGGTGGTTTTGTCGCCGGTCCTCATTCCATCATCAATTTCCTCAGGGCCAACATGCGCTCCCAGATGTATGCCAAGTCTCTTCCCATGGCTCTTGTCCTTGGTAATATCAAGAGAATGGAAATCATTGATTCTCCGGAAGGTGATGAGCTTAGGGCAAAGTGCTGGAAGATCACCAGGGCGATCCAGGAAGGTTTCAAGTCCGAGGGATTCGACATCGGCGAGGCCGAGGCTTGCGTCACTCCTGTCCACATCAAAGGCGGTATTGCCCAGGCGACGAAGATGGCGAAGGATCTTCGCGAGAACTACCGTATTTTCTGCTCGATGGTCATCTATCCCGTCATCCCGAAGGGCATGATCATCTTCAGGATCGTCTCCACGGCCGCTCACACGATGGAAGATGTGGAGTACACTCTGAAAGTTTTCAAGGAGATTAAGGCGAAGCTCGACGCTGGTCAGTATGACGGTGACGACATTGCCGCGATGACAGTAAAATAACTGCCATCCAGTGTAACTTGTCATTCAGTGTCGCTTGTCATTCAGTGTCGCTTGTCATTCTGAGCGAAGCGAAGAATCTCAAAACCAATGAATAAGGAATATTTCAAAGACAAAGTCATCATAGTGACGGGAGCCAGCTCGGGAATCGGGTTGGCTTCAGCCCGCTTATTGGCTTCAAGGGGAGCGCGTGTCGTGATGGCCGCCAGGTCCTACGACAAGCTTGTCGAGCTCTCCCCGAGCGTGAGCCCAGATCCGGATAGGGTGCTGTGTGTAAAAACGGATGTCTCCAAGGAGGAAGACTGCCGTGCCCTGATCGAGAAAACGGTCGAGAAGTTCGGCAGGATTGACATTCTGGTGAACAATGCCGGTATTTCAATGCGGGCCATGTTCAAGGATCTGGACTTGGGAGTCATCCGCTCACTTATGGATGTGAATTTCTGGGGCACTGTCCAATGCACCAAATATGCCCTTCCGTATCTCCTTGAGTCGAAAGGGCAGGTGGTGGGAGTCATCTCGATCGCCGGGTTCTCCGCTTTGCCGGCCAGGACTGGCTACTCCGCATCGAAATATGCGGTGAGAGGCTTTCTCGACACTATCCGTATAGAGCATCTGAAGGACGGGTTGAACGTGCTTGTGTTCGCTCCCGGCTACACCGAGTCCAATGTCCGCAAGGCCGCTCTGACGGCTGACGGATCCCCTCAGGGCGAGACCCCGCTCAAAGAGGAGAAGCTGATGAGCGCGGAGGAATGCGCTCTTCATCTTGCCAAGGGCTTGGAAAAGAGAAAATCCCAAGTCGTGTTGACCGGTCTCGGAAAGGCTACTGTGCTTGCGCACAATCTTTTCCCGAGACTGACAGATAAACTGACGTACGGCTACATCGCCAAAGAGACAGGCAGTCCCTTCAAATAGTCTAATGTTATCATGAGCAGGCCGGAAAGGAAAATAAACTATCGGATAGTGGTCCCTTTGGTCATGATCTTCGTGATCCTGACCCTTGTGTTCCCCAGGAAAGCCAAGTTCGCTTACGACTACAAGAAAGGCTCTCCCTGGGCCCATGAGACACTCTTGGCCCAGTTTGATTTCCCGATCCTGAAGACTGACGAGCAGTTGAGGGAGGAGAGGAGCAAAAACAAGTCGGCCGTCATTCCTTATTACCGGTTCCGTCAGGATATTGTCGACAATAGCCTCAGCGCTGTCGGCAGCATGGAGCTTGGAAAATACTCTTCTTTCCGCCCACAGTTAGTCTCCGTGCTGGAGAGCATCTTTTCCCGGGGAGTCGTCTCGGATGAAGGGGTTAAACTTGACAAAGGGGCCGATCCTTCTTCCGCGGTCATATATATCCAGAAAGACAAAAGAGCGGTGAAACGACCTGCCTCAGAGGTTTTTAAGGAGTCGGAGGCAAGGGCGAAACTCATGTCTGATGTCGCTTCAAAGCACCCTCATGTGAATGTGGATTCAGTCCTGAGGGCGGAGAAAGTCTATGATCTGGTTGTCCCGAACCTTGACTATGACTCCAGGACCACGGACCTCGTGAACTCTGAAGCCTCATCCAGGATATCTACCACCCTGGGTTTCGTCAATGCCGGCCAGCTCATCATCTCAGAAGGAGACATAGTGACCTCCGAGATTGCCCAGATTCTGGATTCCTACAAAGTCGAGTATGAGGAGAACATGGGGTACGGCGGGCCGAAGATATTCTTCTGGCTCGGCAACGCCTTGATGGCTTTCGTCATCACCGTGCTCTTCTTCCTGGTGATATATTTCCTCAATAAAAGGATATTCAAGGACACGCGGCGCTACTGGTACTTGGTCCTGATCTTGCTGATCAGCGCCCTTACCACAGTGATAGCCAATAAGTTCTTCCCGAAGTTCATGTACATGGTCCCGTTTACCCTGGCGGCTTTGTACCTTGAGGCCTTCTTCAAGAACAAGATGATCCTGCCGCTTTGTGTCGTCTCCTTCATGCCTCTTCTGATATTCCCGGACAACGGGGTGGTCTTGTTCGTGATGTTCATCGTGGCCAGCGTCGTGGCTGTCTTCGCGTTCAAGTTCTTCAATCAGGGCTGGAGGCAGTTCATCACGGCGGCCATAGTCTTTGTCAGCCTTCTTGTCACGTATTTCGGCTTCCGCCTGATCGGCAAGGTCAGCGACGATCCCTACCAGGCGATCCTGTTCCTGTTCATCGGATCGATGCTCAATGTGGCCGGCTACCCGCTCATCTACCTCTTCGAGAAGATGTTCGGCCTTGTCTCGAACTCCAGGCTCAGGGAGCTGTGCGACACCAACAATCCTCTCCTGAGGGATCTGGAACAGAAGGCTCCTGGCACTTTCCAGCATTCACTGCAGGTTATGAATATGGCCGATGCGGCCGCACGCGCCGTCGATGCCAACTCATTGTTGATCAGGGCTGGAGCCTTGTATCATGATATCGGAAAGATGAAGAATCCGTCTTGTTTCATCGAGAATGACAGCCTTTCCGGCAATGGCCCTCATTACCACGACGGCCTTTCTCCGAAAGAGAGCGCCATAGCTATCATCAAGCATGTCCAGGACGGCTTGGATCTTGCCAAGGAATATGACCTCCCGGATCTCGTGACCGATTTCATCCGGACCCATCACGGTACCTCCAACACTGGTTATTTCTACTCCAAATATCTCAGGGAAGGTGGAGACCCCAACGATGTGGACTGCTTCTTCTATAAAGGCAGTAAGCCTCGTTCCAAGGAGCAAGTCATATTGATGATCTGCGACAGCGTGGAGGCTGCCTCCCGGACTCTCAAGGACAACTCGCCGGAGACCTTCTCCGAGTTTGTTGAGAACATCGTTGAGGGCAAGATAATTATCGGACAGCTTGACGAGGCTGACATCACCATCAAGCAGCTCAACACCGTCAAGGAAGTCCTCAAGAGCTACCTCTCGCAACTCTATCACGAGAGAGTGCTCTACCCAACAGTAAATAAATAATAAATAATTTATAAAGTATTATGGAAGTAATTAAGAATCAAATTGATGATCTGAACATCGAAGTGACAGTCAACCTCAAGGCGGATGATTATGCCGAGCAGGAGAAAAAAAGACTTGCCGCCTACAGGAGGCAAGCCGATTTCAAGGGTTTCCGTAAAGGAATGGTCCCTGCCCAGCTTGTGAAGAAGATCTACGGTGATCAGGCACTTTACGAGACCATCAATGGGATTGTCTCGGAGCAGCTCGACAAGTTTATCAAGGATAACGACCTGCATATCCTCGGAGAGCCTATCGGAAGCGAGTCACAGAAAGAGAACGAGTGGGTCGACGGTGCTGATTTCGAGTTCAAGTTTGACCTCGGTCTTTCACCGAAGCTTGATTTTGAGGTCTCCAAGGATGACAAGCTGCCTTACTACAAGATCAATGTCACCGAGGACGCCAAGGCCAAGATGAAGGAGAACATCCTCCGTCAGTACGGACAGCTTGAGGAAGGCGAGGCCGCCGGTGAGGATGACTATGTGGTGGTCGATTTCAAGCAGGGCGAGAAAGTTGTCGAAGGAGCTTATGTTTCTGTCAATAAGGTTGATGGTACAGCCAAGAAGAAGTTCCTCGGGGCCAAGGTCGACGACAAGTTCACCGTCGACGTCAACAAGGCTTTCACCAATGAGACAGACCGCGCCGCCATGCTCAAGGTCAAGAAGGAAGAGCTCGCGGAGCTGGATCCGAAATGGGAGGCCACTGTGGTTAACGTCAAGACTTTCGTTCCTGCCACCGAGAGCCAGGAGACTTACGACAAGGTTTTCGGAAAGGATGTTGTGAAGACCACCGAGGAGTTTGACGCCAAGATCGCCGAGAGGCTTGAGAACGAGTACAAGCAGGAGGCTGATTACAAGCTTTCCCAGGACATCCGCAAGTTCTTTGTTGACAAGGCTGGTGTCCAGGTTCCTGAGGCTTTCCTCAAGAGGTGGCTCTATGAGAGCAACAAGGAGAAATTCACCAAGGAAGATGTCGACAAGGAGTTTGACGCCTTCCTGGGCGATTTCCGCTGGCAGCTTGTCCGCGGTTACCTCATGAAGAAGTTTGACCTCAAGATCGAGGATAAGGACATGGTCGGCGCCGCCAAGGCCTATGCCTCCTACCAGTACGCCATGTACGGGATGGGCAACGTTCCCGAGCAGTTCATCACCGATGCTGCCATGAACATCCTCAAAGACGAGCGTCAGACTCGCAATATTGAGGAGAGCGTTGAGAATGAGAAGGTTATCGCGGCTATCAAAGAGAAGATAACCCTTCAGAGCAAAAAGATCTCCGAGGATAAATTCCGCGCCTTATAATTATGGACGAGTTCAAGAAATACGCGGTCAAAGGCATGGGGCTCAGCTCCATGACCCTTGATCGTTACCAGAGGGCCCTTCGACAGGCTAATGGTGTCACGACTGACGCCTACATCAACCCCACGATCATTGAGGAAAGAAAGCTCAATGTCGCGTCAATGGATGTTTTCAGCCGGTTGATGATGGACAGGATCATATTCCTGGGAGTGCCGATCGACGATGATGTCGCCAACATCATCCAGGCCCAGCTCCTCTTCCTGGCTTCCACCGATCCGGGTGCCGATATATCCTTGTATATCAACACTCCCGGTGGCCAGGTGACCTCCGGCCTAGCCATTTATGACACCATGCAGCTTGTTGAACCTGATGTGGCCACCATCTGCACGGGTATGGCGGCTTCCATGGGATCCGTCCTGCTTTGTGCCGGAGCCAAAGGCAAGCGTTCCTGCCTGCCTCACTCCAGGGTCCTCATTCATCAGCCTCTGGGAGGCGCTCAGGGCCAGGCTTCCGACATCATGATCGCCGCTAAGGAGATCGAGAAGACCCGCAAGGAGCTCTACGACATCATTTCCCAGCACTCCGGGCAGCCTTATGACAAGGTCTTTGCCGATGCTGACAGGGACTTCTGGATGACAGCCCAGGAGGCTCTCGACTACGGAATGGTGGACGAGATCCTTTCCAAGAAATCGAAGTGATGGCCCAGAAAGGTTCGTCACAAAGACATTGTATGTTCTGTGGCAGGAAGGAATCAGAAGTTCCTTTCCTGCTTCAGGGCTTGGATGGTTATATATGCAGCGATTGCGTCGAACTGGCTCATGAATATCTTAACGACACCGTCCGGGAGACGGCCGCCAAAAGTTCCTCTGAGCGTATTGACGACAAGAACAAGCCGGCTGACATCAAGGCTTTCCTGGACCAGTACGTGATCGGGCAGGACCGGGCCAAGAAGATGCTCGCGGTTGCTGTCTACAACCACTACAAAAGAATCAACCACAACCTTGTCGACAAGCCAGACGACGGGGTCGAGCTGGAGAAATCCAACATTCTCCTCGTCGGACCGACCGGTACTGGCAAAACCTTGCTGGCCAAGACTATCGCCAAGATGCTTGGCGTCCCTTTCACCATCGTTGACGCGACTGTCCTGACCGAGGCCGGTTATGTCGGAGAGGATGTGGAGAGTATTCTCACCCGGCTTCTCCAGGAGGCTGATTTCGATGTCGCCAAAGCCGAGAGGGGAATAGTCTTCATCGATGAGATCGACAAGATCGCCAGGAAGAGCGACAACCCCTCTATCACTCGTGATGTCTCCGGCGAGGGTGTTCAGCAGGCTATGCTCAAACTCTTGGAAGGCAATGTGATAAACGTTCCTCCGAAGGGAGGGCGCAAGCATCCCGAACAGGAGTTTATCCATGTCAATACCCAGAATATCCTCTTTATCTGCGGAGGCGCTTTCGAAGGTATCGAAAGGCGCATCGCCCAGAGGCTCAACACTCAGGTGATAGGTTTCGGAGCTTCCAAGAAGCAGAAGATAGACAAGGAGAATCTCCTTCGATATGTCGACGCGCAGGACATGAGGGCTTACGGCCTCATCCCTGAGATCATCGGCCGATTGCCTGTGATAACCTACCTCGACGCTCTTGACAGGGACGCTCTCCTTCGGATCCTGACGGAGCCGAAAAACGCTGTCTTGAAGCAATATGCCAAACTTTTCGAGATGGACGGCATGACGCTCAAGATAGGGGAGGGTGTCAAAGAGTTGATTGTTGACACCGCGATCAAGAACAAATTGGGCGCCAGGGGATTACGCTCCATCTGCGAGCAGATCTTCGATGATGCCATGTACGATGCGCCCTCTTCCGGCAAGAAGACCTTCACCGTAACCCTTGCCTACGCCAAGGAAAAGCTCAAGGACAGGATTTAGTTTATTGTATGCGCTCGAACAATAGCCATAACTTGCGGATGCTCAGTCTGTTCTCCGGTTGCGGGGGAATGGATCTGGGCTTTGAAGGGGAGTTTGTCTGTCACAGGAAATCGGTTCCCTCCGATTCTGGATGGATTGAGAAGGCCGTTGACGGGGATTGGGTGCAGCTGAAAAAGAACAGGTTTGAGACTGTTTTCGCCAATGATATTCTTGAGGAGGCCTACCTGACATGGAATCAGTACATGAGCCGTTTCAGGAAGGATCCGTCCATCTATCATCTTGAGAGCATAGTAGATCTTGTCAAGCGTCATCGTGCTGGCGAAAAGGTGTTCCCTGAGAGGATCGATTTGGTCACCGGTGGCTTTCCTTGCCAGGATTTCAGTGTGGCAGGGAAAAGGCTTGGTTTTGAGTCACATACTTCGCATGATGGCACGAAGCTTCCCCAGGAGGTGCCTTCGGAGGAGAACCGCGGGAAGCTTTATTACTGGATGAAGCAGGTCATTGACATCGTTAAGCCTAAGGTGTTTATCGCCGAGAATGTCAAGGGTTTGACCAATCTTGGGAATGTAAAGGAAATCATCCAGCGGGACTTCGCCCAGGCGGACGGAGATGGTTACATCGTGCTGCCCCCAAGGGTTCTTCATGCCGGCAACTATGGAGTTCCAGAGACCCGGGAGAGGGTGATTTTCATCGGGATCCGACGTTCGGCGCTGAAGCCGGAGGTTAGAGAAGCGCTTGAGAGTGACTCGATCCCGGCCGAATATGATCCCTATCCGGCTCCCACTCATAATTATACTAAAGACTCTACCGGTGTTTTGCCTTTTGTCACCTGCCGTGATGTGTTCGAAGGTCTCGCTGAGCCGGATGAGTCTCAGGATCTTTCACAGAAGTATTATTCCAAGGCAAAATACATGGGACGCCATTGCCAGGGCCAGGCCGAGATTCATCTTGACGGACTCGGCCCTACGATCCGTTCCGAGCATCATGGGAATATCGAGTACCGCCGGTTGTCGGAAGAACATGGAGGTAAGATCGCGGAGGAATTGGAAGCCGGACTTCCGGAACGTCGTCTCACTCCGAGGGAATGCGCTCTGATCCAGACTTTTCCGCCGGATTATCCCTTTGTCTCTTATAAAGAAGACAGCAAGCGCTTCAAAGTTTCACAGTCCGGCGCCTACAAAGTCATCGGCAACGCCGTACCCCCGCTCCTGGGCTACAACATCGCCCGCCGCCTCCAGGCCCTCTGGCCTATATATTTCGGATGATTTTCAAATAGAGTTGATGGTTTGACTATGGAAATAGTTGATTTTGAGTTAGTTATGTTAATCGGCTGCGAAAATATCCGTTTATTATTGCCGTTGTTTTCATAGTGTGTTCTTATAGATTGTTGATAATCAAACTATTGGATTAATTGAGCATCTTTCGGTTTGAAAACTATGGTTGGTGATATACAATTAAGAGCTTTTCAGCAATTGATTGACTCAGTGTTAGTGACTCTTAATGAGAGGGCGGCCAAAGAGACTGAGAAATTCAAAGGGATGTCTCCTTCGGACTTGGAAGTTGAAGTGTTTCGGGCTATACAAGACGCTTGTGGGGAAGGTCCTTTCTTTCAGAAAAATGAAGTGAGGTTGGTTTCCGGTATGAGATTCCCTGATATTCTTGTAGGGAGAAATTTCGGGGTTGAAGTCAAGTCAACAAATAAAGATCATTGGACATCGACTGGAAGCAGCATCGTTGAGACAACGAGAGATAAAGAAGTTAAAGTTATCTATTTGATGTTTGCTAAACTAGGAGGTCGCACTCCAGGTTTTCGTTGTAGGCCATATCAAGATGTTTTATCAGAAATAGCTGTAACACATTCTCCAAGGTATCGTATCGACATGTCTCTTGGTGTTGGTGAGACTATCTTCGATAAAATGGGTATTTCATATGAAAAGCTTCGCTCTTGCGGAAATCCGATAGCAGCTGTACAGGGCTATTATAAGAATAAAGCTTTTGTCGAGGGGCATCAGATGCCCTGGTGGATATCTGATGATAAAACGGATGAATCTTCAGTGGGCATGAATATCAGGTCTTGGAGAATCCTGTCAGCAAATGAGAAATCCCTTCTGGTCGCTCAGCTGCTCGTGTTATTCCCCGAAGTGATATTCGGTGATTATGAAAATGCGGCCATGTGGTTGGTAAGTGTCAGAGGAGTCGTATGCACAAACCTCAGGGATCCTTTTTCGGCTGGTGGACAAGTAAGACAGTTGAATGGTGTGATGTTGGATACCCCAATGCCGCATATCGTAAAAACCATTTCTGACAAATATCCTCTGATCGTTTCTCTGCTGAAAGACAAGGACTTCCTTGATCAAATTTCAGCGTTTAATCCAGGTTTGCTTCCTGACGTGGCCAGTAGGTGGATTGAACAAATCCAGTCATCACTAAGTCGTGTCGGTGTCAACATGCCTGTAAATTATTTGTTCGAAGAAGGTTTAATGTAAAGGTTTCATGGCGGACAGTATGACTCCGGAGCAGCGGCATCGCTGCATGGCAAGCATCAAGGGTGTAGACACTCGACCCGAGATGAAGGTCAGGCGTTATCTGCATAGTCAAGGTTTCCGCTATTCGCTTCATTCAAAGCGGCTTCCTGGTAGGCCTGATCTCGTGCTCAGGAAATATCATTCTGTCATATTCGTGAATGGTTGTTTCTGGCACGGCCATCCAGGGGAGTCCTGTTTCAGGAAACCCAGTACCAATGTGCGGTTTTGGGAGGAGAAAATCCGCCGTAACAAAGAGAGGGATGCCGCTGATGTAGCTGCCCTTGAGGCACTTGGCTGGAACGTTATCACGGTCTGGGAGTGCGAGCTTAACAAAAAGCGCTTCGAGCAAACGATGTCCCGCCTAGTCTCAAACCTCAAAATGAGGCTTGAAGTAGAGCATATTCATAGCATCCCTCTCTCCGTCAGGAAATTATCCCATCAGGATCCATCGGCCTTGTGACCACCTGCTTCTTCCTCGTCAGGAACGCCTGCAGGAGGTATATTCCAGCGATACATGCGCCCACGCCGTAGGCTGACGCCCCGGTTGCGTTCGCCATTGGTGAGACGATGAGAGGGGAGAGGAACTGCCCGAGGTAGAGAGCTGCGGAGAGTAACGGCATCACCGTCGTGGCGGCTCCTGCCATTACTGTCAAAAGACTGATCGAAAGGATGGTGTAAAGCAATCTCCGTTTCATGTCAAAAATGTTAAGTTAATATTCAAAACGGAGGTTACGGCTCGACCAAGCCGCTAAAGATTTTTCGCGTCGCGAAGATACGAAAATTTCTTGAAGTGCATGTCGGGACGACAACGCTCTATGAACCGTGTTTTGTATTCGCTTTGTTTTCAGATTATAAGTGAAAAGCCATCCCCTTGAAACAGGTGGGTGGCTTTTGTTTAGATGCCTTATTGATTGCTGTTTACGAATCACGACTCTAAGCAAGCGTGACGCTGGAAGCCGGTTAACAGCGGGCGGTGTTGGCGGCGGCTGTGGCTGCGGCCTGGGCGAAGTCTTTTCCAGAGGATGCGTAGATGATCCCCCTGGAGGAGTTGATCAGTAGTCCGCCTTTCGAGTTCGCTCCGGCGGCGATGACTTCCTCGGCACTTCCTCCTTGCGCCCCGACTCCCGGGACCAGGAAGAAATTGTCCGGGCAGAAGCTCCTGATTTCCTTTAACTTGTCAGCTTTTGTCGCGCCGATCACAAACATCATGTTCTCGGGCGTGGAGATCTCCATCATCCTCTCCATCACAGCCTGGTAGAGAGGCTTCCCGTCCTTTCGCGCAGTCTGGAAATCCACCGAGGAAGGGTTTGAGGAGAGCGCCACGACGATGGCGAACTTGCCGGGATATTCGAGGAACGGGGTGACAGTCTCGCTACCCATGTAGGGGGAGAGGGTCACGGCGTCGAAGTCGAACGTCTCGAAATAGCTCTTGGCGTACATGCTGGCGGTGTTGCCGATGTCGCCTCTCTTGGCGTCGGCGATGATGAACTGCTCCGGGTATTTCAGCCTGATGTAGTCTACGGTTCTCTCCAGGATGGTAAGACCATCGGAGCCGAGGTATTCGTAGAAGGCTAGATTGGGCTTGAAGGCGACGCAGTAGGGAGCGGTGGCGTCGATGATCCTTCTATTGAATTCCAGGATCGCGTCAGGATGGCGTCGGCAAGACCTGATATACTCCGGAATCTTCTCATAATCAGTGTCCAGCCCGACGCACAGCATCGACCCCTTCTTCTTTATCTCTGAATATAGCTGCTCTGTTGTCATGTTAATCGTAATATTCATAGAATTTGGCGATGGACTCCATGCCGGCGAAGAATTGGCTGAGGAGGTAGCTCTCGTTGGGGGAGTGGATGGTGTCCCTCTCCAGGCCGAATCCCATCAGCAGAGGATCAGTCCCGAGAATCTTCTTCATGTCGGCGAGAACGGCGATGCTGCCGCCTCCGCGGCTCGGAACAGGCTCAATACCATAGACTTCCGTCATTGCCTTTGAAGCTGCCTTGAACGCCGGGGAAGATATCGGAATCAGGAATCCCTCTCCGCCCTCGCAAAGCTTCACATCGATCGAGCAATATTTAGGGGCTATCTTCTCAAGATGTTTCTTCAGTAGTTTGGAAATCTTGGAGCTGGATTGGTTCGGTACCAGACGCATGGAGATTTTTGCATGTGCCACCGAGGGGAGAACCGTCTTGGCTCCCTCACCTGTGTAACCGCCCCAGATCCCGCAGACATCCAGACATGGCCTGATGCCGATCCTTTCGAGAGGAGTGTAGCCTTTCTCGCCCCGGAGAGCCTTAACTCCCACAGACTCCTTGAACTCATCCATGTCGAACGGTGCCCTGGCGAGCATGGCCCTATCGGCCTTTGAAAGCTCGACCACATCGTCGTAGAAACCAGGAATCGTGACTCTTCCGTCTTTGTCAATAAGGCTGGAAATCAAGTCACAAAGAGTCTGGATAGGGTTGGCGACAGTACCGCCATAGTGGCCTGAGTGAAGGTCGTGGTCAGGACCAGTCACGGTGACTTCGACATAAGCCATCCCCCTCATCCCGCAGTTGATGGAAGGAACTTTCTCGGAGATCATCGTCGTGTCCGAGACAAGAATCACATCCGATTTCAGCCAGGATTTGTTTTGCTTGACCCAGGCGGGCAGGGAAGGGCTGCTGATCTCCTCCTCGCCCTCGAAGATGAACTTGACATTGTGGCGCAGCTTGCCGGTCTTGACAAGATATTCAAAGGCCTTTATGTGCATGAATAGCTGGCCTTTGTCGTCGTTCGCCCCACGGGCGTAGATGGCGTCCCGTCCGGTCGGGTCTTTCTTGATCACAGGCTCGAATGGGGCAGTGTCCCATTTCTCGAGCGGCTCCGGTGGCTGAACGTCATAATGGCCATAGACCATCACTGTCTTAAGTTTCGGGTCGATTATCTTTTTCCCGAACACGACCGGGTTGCCGTCGCTCGGATAGACTCCGGCCTCGTCGGCACCGGCTTCCACAAGCAAGGCCGCCAGCCTTTCGGCGCAGCGGCGCATATCCTCCTTGTGCTCCTTCTTCGCGCTGATTGAAGGGATCCTCAAAAGGGAGAACAGCTCCTCGTAGAAGCGTTCCTTGTTTTCCTGGATATATTCTTTCATATCGCTGCGATTAAAGAGTCGCTACCCAGGCCTTTATATCTTCCAATGTGGCCCCGTTAAGGGTCTGGCCGGCCTTCCAGTTGATTTTGGGATATGCCGCCTTGAATTCCTCGTTGGCCTTGTCGATCGTGCTTCCGCCGGAGGTGGCGAAGAAGATGACGGTCTTGCCAGAGAAATCATAGGCCTCAAGGAATGTGTTGATGATGGTCGGAGCGGTGTACCACCAGACCGGGAAGCCGACATAAATGGTCTCGTATTTCGAGACATCCTCGAGGTCTTTAACTATCGCGGGGCGTGAACTCTTGTCCTGCATCTCAACAGAGCTGCGGGAAGTCTTTACGGTCCAGTCAAGATCCTCGGCTGTGTACTTAACCTCAGGCTTGATCTCGTAAAGGGTTCCTCCTGTGGCCTGGGCAACATCCTTGGCCACGGCTTCTGTTGTTCCTGTGGCTGAGAAATACGCCACAAGAGTCTTGCTCTCAATCGTTTCTGTGTTTTCCTTGCTCTTCTTGCCAGTCTGCCCGCAAGCTGCCACAAGCGTCATTGTCACCATGGCGGCAATCATAAAACTCAATGTTCTCATCGCTTTAGTGATTATCATTTTACTAATATTGCCTAAATCATACAAATATAACTAATTGTGATCACTTTCCCGGCGACTCGCATCTCAAATGATGGTCTTGAAAAGATAAATCGCCAGAAGGTGCAGGGGGTAAAATACATAGAAGAAATACTTGCCGAGCACTCCTTTCATGAAACCCCTCTTGCCGTTGTACATACTGATCGGAATGAATGCGGTGCCCGCGATGTAGCGGCTTGAGAGCATGCAGCTTCCCACAATAGCTTGGAACAGTATATTCTTCCGCAGAAGATACAGCATCAATATGAATCCGTAACCGGCGCAGCCGTAGTCTGCCCTGAATACTATCGAGATGGCCAACAGCCCTAGAAGGGAGACTGCCATCTTGGATTTGTCTTCTTTGAAATATTCAATGGCGCAAAGTCCCAGAAAACCCAGGAGAAGGGTGAAGATCACGTTCTGGCCAGGATAGGTCCAAGTGCCGCTATTGATCAGATTGAAAGGTATTTCCGATAAAAGGGCGAAGATCGCGAGATTCCGGCCATATCTAATCCTGGACCTTGTGTGGAGGAACCCTTCCACGATAAGGAAAGCGAAAATAGGGAAGGCAATACGTCCGAAACTCCTTGCGATGAAGTAGGGGGTGATCCAGCGGTGACCGATCTTCAGCAGATGCGTCATCATAAACGGGTCACCTCTCCAGACAAATGCCGCCAGATGATCCACAAGCATGCTAACGACCGCCAGAATCTTCAAGCCGCTGCCACTCAACCATTTCCACTTCAATCGCATATACAATCGTTACTATGGTTTAATGTTAGCGGAGAAACTCGGACATCGTGTTGGTGAACACATTACCGTAGTTCTCATCATTGATGATGATACTATCCATAACTTACAAAGTTAAGTAAAATCAAATAGATAGTCAATAGAGCGCCGCCATTACTTTCTCTCTATCGTAAGACTCCATGACTTCATGGATTTCCTTTTGGAATTCTCTCCTTTAATCATTACTTTCGCGGACTTTTGTTAAGAGAACCTATAAAACATTGAACAATGAAAAAGGCAATTGTATTCATTCGGTCCTTGTGCATAGTGATAGCTATCTGCGCTGTCAGTATTCCAGTGTCCTCGCAGAGTCGTTCGCATGGCAGGAGTATCTATGGTGAATTGCTTGGACCCTCACAGGGCCTTGGTATTAATTATGACGCTCGCTTCAAGAAGGAGTCTTCCGAAGGATTCGGCTGGAGGACTGGTGCCGGAGTTGGTTATGCATATTCCTCAATTACCGCCATTTACAATATTGACGGAAATTATGTCGATACTTATAACCAAATGTTCCGCTTGGCCATACCAATCGAGGTAAACTACCTCCTTGGCAAGGGGCGTTCTAAATTTGAGTCCGGTGCCGGAGGGTCCATGTGCGTGGACCTCTATAGATCAGCTACTGGAGCGAAACCTAAGTGCGCGGTCGGAGTCATCCCTTATGTGAACATAGGCTATCGTTATGTGGCTGACAAAGGGTTCATGTTCCGTATCGGTGTGTCATCCTCCTATAGTTTCAATGGTGATAGAGTCGTTTTCTGCCCTTATATAGGATTCGGTAAAGAGCTTTAACACACAACCTTGCCCTGATAAAAAGTGGATATTATCTGCTTGTCTAGTGAACTATAGCGTTATTCGCGTAGAATTGCAATATGCGTTACAGTAACGGCTGTTGCTAAAATTGATGCGCCGTGATTTGTAATGCGATAATACTCAATGAATAAAGCAAGATCCATCTCCTGTTTTATAAGGGAAGGTTTTGCTGTATGTCAATCAAAATCAATAGTATCCAAATCACGCCGGTAACGGAGCCGGTTTAATCTTGGGCCTATTAATGCGGTATTTGGGCCCAAAACATTGCCCGTCACTGGATTTCGGCCCGGAATCAGCAATCCCGGGCCGAAATGACATAACAATGCCCAGGATTAGGACCGTATTTGAATCGGTTAATAGCCAACCGGCTTCGCCCCGCGAACTCGGGACATGTCGACGGGCGATAACTCTGAGAGGGATTTCAGTGGAGATGGGCGGAGTCGAACCGCCGTCCAAACAACGCACCCAGCAGCTTTCTACACGCTTATCCTTCCTTTGGTTGTCGGCCGCGGCCTGCCGGAAGGCGGGCCAGCCACAGCTTATCCTTTAAATCTTAGCCGGCTTTAAAGGAGTCCACCGGAGCGTCCCTCTTGAATGATACCCCGAACTCGGAACATAGAAGGCGTAAAGTCCGCGGGATACTCGTCCGGGCCGCAGCCTTGGCGGCCGGGATTAAGCTAAACGACTTGGTCGATTAGGCAGCGAGCGCGTAGTTGTTGTTGGCAACTAAATTGTTAAGAGAACGGTTTTTACGGGCAGATCTCTCAGAAGCCCGGCGTGCTTACCACCCGGAATCATTGCTGTCAAAACCAGTACATCCCCAAAGTGTGGCGAAATATATACGGTGGATATTCTTAATTTGTTTCATCGGGAAATTGATTAAATTTGCGAGATTCTTCGCCGCGCTCAGAATGACAGGGAAACAAGTTCAGAATGACAGGGGAAACAAGTTCAGAATGACAGGTACAAAGGACATATTCAATAGGACAGCTTTGCTGCTCGGTGAGGCCGGGATGGATGCTCTCTCAAATGCGAGAGTCATCATTTTCGGCATCGGGGGAGTGGGAAGCTGGTGCGCCGAAGGATTGGTCCGCAGCGGTGTCCGGAAATTGACGATCGTCGATCCGGACGAAGTCTCTGTCACGAACATCAACCGCCAGCTTATGGCGACCACCAGCACTGTCGGCCGTCCTAAAGTCGAAGTCATGCGGGAACGCCTGGTGGACATCAATCCGGATGCTGAGATCACGGCCTTGGAAATGGTCTACGAATCCGAGACGGCGGAGAGTTATGATCTCGATTCCTATGACTATGTCATCGATGCCGTGGATTCTCTAAAGAATAAGATCTTGTTGATACTCAACGCTTCCGCTTCAAAAGCAACCTTTTATTCTTCTATGGGAGCGGCGTTGAAGGTCGATCCCCGTAAGGTCAAGGTGGCGGAGTTCTGGGATGTGAGGGGCTGCCCTCTGGGGGCTATGATCCGGAAGAAGATGAGAAAGGCCGGGACCCTTCCAAAGAAGAAGTTTCTCTGCGTTTATGATGATGAGGTCCTGCCCAATCTGGGAGATGACGGGATCGTCGAGACTGACACGTTCAACAAGGCCCAGGTCAACGGCACGACGGCGCCGGTCACGGCGATATTCGGCATGACTCTCGCCGGCCTTGTCTTGGAGGATATTTATAAAAAAAGCCGTAGATGAGCCAGGTCTGGGATCCGCTGAGAAAGAAAATGGTCGCGCTGACGCCCGAGGAAAAGGTGCGCCAGTGGTTCATCGGGGTTTTGAGAGACAATCTGAAGGTGCCGGAACACATGATGATGAGCGAGGTCTCATTCAGGTTCGGTAGCAAGCCTTTCAGGGCGGATATCTTGGTTTATGGCAGGGATACTTTGCCCTTGATGGTGGTCGAGTGCAAGAGGGAGGATGTTGAGATGGGAAGGGAGGTCCTGGAGCAGGCGTTGAGGTACAATCTGGCCCTTGGAGTCAAATACATAGTGATTACGAATGGCCTGAAGACTTTCGGATTCAAAAGGAGTGGGATGGCCGGCCAAGAAATGCCTTATGAACAAATGGAGGTCTTCCCGGACTGGGAGACAATGCTTGGAAATGATTGAATATGAGTGCGACAATAACACAAGGATTTCTTGACAGCCCTATTTTCGGAATAGTCTCCAGGGCAGCGGAGAAGCTCGGTGTCCGGGCCTTCGTGATCGGAGGGTATGTCCGGGACTGCTTCCTGGGCCGCCGCAATGATGACATCGATATTGTCGTCGAGGGTAGTGGGATCGAGCTCGCCCAGGCCGTGGCCGCCGATATCGAGGAGCATGAGCATCGCCATTGCAATGTCTCGGTATTCAAGAATTTCGGTACCGCCATGCTCAAATGGCGCGGGGCCGAGATCGAATTCGTCGGGGCCCGTAAAGAATCCTACCGCCATGATTCACGCAAACCTATCGTGGAGGACGGGACCCTTGAAGAGGACCAGCTCAGGCGTGATTTCACGATCAACGCCATGGCCTTCAGTCTCCAGAAGGATGATTTCGGAGCTTTGGTCGATCCTTTCGGAGGAATCAGGGATCTCGCGGCCGGTATCATCAGGACCCCGCTTGAGCCTGAGCAGACCTACAGCGATGATCCGCTCCGTATGTTACGGGCTATCCGTTTCGCGGTCAAACTCAGCACCCCTGAGCAAAGCTTCACGATCGTGCCGGAGTCTATCCGGGCGATGAAGGCGATGAAGGACCGGATGAGCATCCTGTCCAAGGAAAGGATTGTCGAGGAACTGAACAAGATCCTTATCTGCCAGCGTCCATCGATGGGCTTCCACTTGATGGACGAGACCGGCCTTCTGGAATATATTCTACCGGAACTGCTTAAACTTAAGGGGATTGAATCCGTTGATGGTAAGGGCCATAAGGAAATCTTCTCCCACACGCTTCAGGTCGTCGACAATGTGGCGGCGGGAGAGATCGCGGCGATAGAACAGGGGCGTTTGAAAGACTATACTCCACAGGAGGACGGTGACGGCTTTGTGGAGTCGGTCAGGACAGAACCTTATGTTTGGCTGCGCTGGGCCGCCTTGCTTCACGACATCGGAAAGCCCTCGTCCAAGCGTTTCGACCCTTCAGTCGGCTGGACATTCCATGGACATGAAGTCGTCGGATCGAGGATGGTCCCGAAGATATTCTCGAGGCTGAAGATGCCGCTCAACGAGAAGATGAAATATGTCCAGAAACTCGTCTCCCTGCATCACCGGCCGATCGCCCTTGTGGATGAGGAAGTTACGGACTCGGCGGTTCGGCGTCTCCTTTTCGATGCCGGTAATGAGATCGACGACCTGATGCTCCTGTGCAACGCCGACATCACATCCAAGAATCCGGTGAAGGTCGCCAGGATAAAGGAAAACTTCGAGCTTGTGAAGCGCAAGCTCGTCGAAGTCGAGGAAAAAGACGCCATCCGCAACTGGAAGAATCCGATCACGGGGGAGTATGTCATGGAGGTCTATGGTATCCCTCCCTGCAAGGAGATTGGAATATTGAAGGAATATGTCAAGAATGCCATTCTCGATGGGGAGATTGGCAACACCTTCGAGGAAGCTGCCGCGTTCATGCGCGTCAAGGCCGCCGAGATGGGCCTTAAGGAAGCCGCGTCAGATAATTCCTAACTCCGTTGCTTTACGGATAAGTTCCGAGACATTCTTGACCCCCATTTTGGCATAAATGCGCTGCCTGTGGGTGTTGACCGTGTGGACTGAAAGGAATATGCGCTCGGCGATCTCCGATGCTTTGAGACCCTCGGAACTGAGCCGGATGATTTGTATCTCCCTTTGGGTCAATCCGATATCGGCTATGCGCCGGCCCCTGTCGATAAGGATGTCTCCCACGTATGATGCCACCTCTTCATTGAAGGTTCGCGTCGATTGGGAAAGTTCCATGCAACGCCTCCGGATTTCCTCCGGTGGAAGGTTCAGCGCTTCAGAAGACAGCTTGTCGAGCTCTGTCACAAAAGATGCGGTCGGGCTTTTAAGATCCTTCGACAACAATTCTATAATCTGCTGCCTGCTAGTGTTCAGCCTCTCCAGTTCCGTATTCTTTCTCCGAACTCTTATTATCCGCTCCAGTAGCAACATTGAAAGCGCTAACGCGAGGAGAGCCAGCAAGACCAGAATCGCGCTTTTGTACCGGTTCCGCTCGATCAGACGATCCTTCTCCAACACCTTGAATCGTGTCTCCATCTCCTGAAGAGTCTCATCCTGCTTCTGTTGGATGTATTTCTGCATCTGGAACACATAGTCGTCATGAGTGTCAAGTGCCTTCTGAAACTCTCCTACGCGGGTGTAAAGTCGGACCAGGCGGTCGTCCAGAGCCGCCGCTGTCACATGGTCGCCTTCTTCGAGGGCTGAAAGCGATTGTTCAAAGTAGTTTATCGCTTCCTCGTTACGGTCTCCCTGCTGGAACCATCTGGAACGGAACATGATTCCGTTGCGTTTCAGGCGCGGGATGTCAAATGTGTCCGCTATGGCCTGTCCCCGGTCCAGCCACTGTCCGGCGGTACGGTAAATGTCCTTGTCGATCGGGTCGTTCCAACGGTTTTTATTGATGTATAGCGAACCGATCGCGTAACATGCTTCCGCTTGCTGCTCAGCGGCTTCCACTTCTTTGGCCAGGGAAAGTGCCTCTTGGGCATATTCTAGGCCCTCATCATTACGCCCAGTCTCAGGAGATATCTCAGCGTATGAGCAGAGCTTGGCCTTGGAGATGAGGATCTCGGCAAGCTCTTTTTTGAATCCGTGTTTCCTGGCAAGGCTCTCAGCCTGGAGGGCTTTCTCCCATGCGTCAGCATCCCGGCTGGACATGATGTCGATACCTACAATGCATGACAGCGAGCGCGTCTCCCAGATGGCCTCACCCTCTTGCCTAGAGAGATCCAAGGCTTCGAGCGCTTTCTCCATGGCGGTGTCGTACCTCTGGCTACCGACCTCCCTGGTAGCTTCTTCTATGAGTCCGGAGATTTCTTGGTGAATCGCGCTCTCGGGGGCGGGCGCTTCAGTGAAGCGGCAGGCGTTTAAGCTTGCCAGGAAGGCGACACAAAGCGGAATCAATATGCGTTTTGACATGGCCGAAGGATTATGTGCGAAAATACTCAGATTTGGCCAAATACCATAAAAATACCTGAGTTTATGAATGTTGGTGGTGTATATTAATGAAAAATCATTAATGGAATATCACTGCGAAAGCTCAAATTTGAAGGTTTTTAGAAATCGATAATAATTGAAATAGAATGAGCCAAATGAAAAAGAAAGAGTCTTATTATTCCCCCGAGGTGGAAGTGATGCGAATCAGCCCCGAGGCCGTCATCGCCGCAAGTGGAAAAGTTGAGGCGAATGTCTCGAATCCGTTCTCCGGAAACGAAGAGCAGTGGTAAATTATTATTATGAATATTCAGATTATGAAAAAGATAAATATTGTGTTTGCCGCCTTCACCCTTATAGCGGCTATGGCGGCCTGTGACAAAGAAGAGACCCAGGGCTTGGAGAAAGTCAGGATCAATGTTTCCGTGAGCGATTTCGATCCCTCGACAAGGGCTCTCAAGTCAGGCTGGGAGAATGGTGACATTATCAATGTCTATCTGGACGATGTTGTCTCGCATACCCCGGACTTCACCCTGACCTATGGAGAGTCAGGATGGACAGCTTCAGAGCTGAGCTCAGATGTCGTTTCCAGACTGCAAGAATCCGGAACTCTCAAGGGTTTCTGGGAAAGCAGCAATTCAGCGGTTTCCGGAGAAGGGTGGAACAGATGGATGTCTGGAGTTAAATATGCCTTTTTTGATTATCCGGACAAGGGCAAAGCCTCCACGACAGGTGTCCAGACTTTTGTCACAGCCCAATTCGGATACTTACCCTATAAGTATGAAGAAGGCACCCTTTCCGCCGAGATAAACAAATGGAACATCACCACCAATTTCCAATTAGTCGTGACAGGACTTCCTGCGGGCTCATACTCTTTATACACCGGTTCGGATAATCTGGCTGTTTGTACGAGTATAAGCATCAGCTCTGGTCAGGGGGACGTGTCCATGTATGGGGCTTCTTCAGATAGCTACAGGATAGCTGGCATCCCCAATGCGGACGGAGTCGCGTTTCTGGGCCATGTGACTCATGCCAATGTCATTCTCGACTATGTTTTCTACCTGGTGGATAACGCTACCGGAAAGAAGTACAGTTTCACGAAGAACACCTCGTTGCCGACTACTTCAGGCAAAGTGCTTGTCGGAGCCAAGGTCCCGTTCAGAAGTTTTACCGAAGTTACTACTCCTTAAATCAGAATTTCATGGAATCTATTATGAAAATGTATGAGTCACCCGAGATGCAGGTGATCGCTCTAAAGCACGAAGGCGTCGTCTGTGGCAGTGACGTGGAAACCACCGGCATGGGTATCCCTTATGTCAATCCGTTCGGTGACACGACGGAACAAACTCTTTAAAAAGGAAATCATGAAAAAGACATTATTAATTGCCGCTATCGCGGCCATGGTCCTTGGTTGCGGCAAAGAAGTTTTGACAGACCAGCCTCTCCAGGAAGAGGGACAGGCCTCATTGGCCCTTGATTTCACGATTAAAGACGGAAGTTCGCTTGACACTAGAGTAGTCAAGCAGGGCTGGGCACTTAATGATAAGATTTATATACTTTTTGACAAAGAGATCAACCATGGTGCGGACAATCCTGCACAGTACCTGGTAATCGCCTTTGGCGCAAGTGACTCAAAGTGGCATGTGGTATCGTGGTCTGCCGGGCTGGAGCGAAAAATCGCGAATAAGACATCGGGAACCTTTACCGCATTATACATGCCTAATGACAAGGTGGGAGGAACTATATCGTTTGCACACGATTTATCAGAGCAATACAATGTGTATTCAAAAGATAGGAACGCAGGTAAATTCAAGTCTTTCGCATTAGTCGCGGAAAACCAAAATTACACCGTTTCTGGTGGTGTCTTAAAAGCGTCTTTGACATTGAAAGCGCCCAACACTACCAGTAGTTGGATGCAACACTGCATTGATAATAAAGACCGTAATGGGAACACTATTACCAATAGCGAATCTCATCACTATACGCTCCAACATCGAGTTATGTCATACCAGAATAGTGGATCTTATGGCGATTTGGGTTATACCCGTTCTGTTTCTCCCTACACGTACACCAATTCCGGAATATTCAATTTTGATACGTTCCAAGAAATGAGCGCTTACGTTTCAGGAGGCCTGTGTTTCGCAGGTTACAATGCCAGTGCCAAGGGCGAACGGATGCGTCATATTTTCACTTTGGTTGATAACAAAGGTACTGCTACCACTGCCGATGACGTGACCTACCAATACATTTGGCCGGAAACCGGGAACTATGGCCAGTTGACCAGCTCCGCAATCAAGCTTCCCGCCCTAAACGCCAAGAATAGCTCCGGGAACTACAAGTGGGTTCAGCAGTAGGTTTTACCTGTTATTTTTCCAGTACCAGATGTCATCGCCGCCGGCGTAGTCCGGCATGTTAAGGGAGTCCATAACGGGCTCCTTTGCCATTTTCTTCAGCCTGGGGGACTGGACTCCGAAGCGGTCCATGGGGATATTCATGAATCCTCCTTTTCGGATCGCATCTGAATCGTCCTTCAAGGTGTAGTTCCCTTCCTTCGGGTTGGCGAATACCACACTTGAGACGATTGAGTGGGCGTCGTGGCCAAATTCCCTGGCTTTGTTGAAGGAGAGGCTGTCCGTGAATATGTTGAAATCAACGTTGTTACCCTTATTGTTGACCTGGTACGGCAGGTAGGGCGTCATCACGATATTGTGGGCAAAGACATCTCCGCTTCCTTCGAACCAGGCATGGGGATGGAGGGTGTTGTTCACGATGATGTTGTTCTCGACCCTGCGGTAGAATCCCTCCCGGAGTTTGATTCCTCCGTTGAGGCAAAGGTTGTCGTGGATGATGTAGTAGCTGGAGCCGTCATCAAGGTCGATGTCCCAGCCCCGGTCGCAACGGAACCTGTTGTATCTTAATGTGTTCGGCTCAAGCATATCGGCCAGGATCAGATCCGGCCTCTCTTTGACGTGGCTGACCATGGTGTTGTAGTCCGGATGCCAGTAGCGGTCCCTGCCCCAGGAGTTGAACGAGCCGTGGTCGCCAGTCTCCTTTACAGTGTTGAACACGTCGTTATATTCGATGACATGTCCGCCCCATGTGCCCTCGCTGATGTTGATCCCGGCTCTCGGAGTGTCGTAAATGCTGTTGTGGCTGACAGTTATCCTGAAGGACATCGAGATCTCCACTCCGGTGATCTGCTTCTCGAAGAGACCGATCTCGTGGATGAGATTGTCTTTCACCAGACATTCCGCGGGGAAGTTGTCACCCTTCGGGCCTTTGGCGAAATCCATTTCCTCCCAAGGCACATATTTCTCGTAGCGGAAACTGGGGGAGCGGACGCAGGAAGGATCTCCCACGAAGCAGATCGCGCTTGCTCCAATTCTCGTAAGAAGGGAGCCCTCAACGCTGGATCTCCGGTTGAACTTGCTGAAGAACACGCCGTTACCTCCAACGTCAGTTATGTCGCAGTTCTTTATGTGGCAGTCCTCGGTCCCTTCCAGGAAGATGGCCCCGCCCCTGTAGATGGTCCAATCGGAGCGCAGCAGAGGCTCATATTCCTCCATGAATGTCCTCGCGGCATGCTGGAAAGTTATTCCCTCGAAGGTCACGTTCCTGACCGGATTCTCTTTGGTGCCTTTGAGCGTCACCAGATTCTTGAGACTAGCGGTCTCGAAATACGTCAGCTCAGGATCCTCGCCGACCAGGGGGTAGTAATATAAGGTGCTGGTAGTCTTGTCGAAATACCATTCCCCGGGAGAGTCAAGCTCCTCGAAAATGTTCTCCACCATCCGGTTGTCCTTATGGATACCCATGGGGCGGTTATTCTGCCAGCCTCCTTCAAGTTTGAGGTTCCCGTCGCTGTCCTTGCCGGTGATCCTGTATTGGAAGTCCCCCCAGTCCTCCTTGTGCATGGCGTGGAGGAAACCTCCTTCGGGATTTTTCCAACCTTTGACTCTTTCGGGCGAAGTCGCGTCGGCCGAGGTCCCGTGGAACCTGATGGCTTTCAGGTCATAGTTGGGGTACCTCGCCATTGTGAGCAGCATGCCTCCGTCGCCGAAGAGCATGTCGATCTCGGTACCCTTGGCTATCTTTGCCATCCTTATAGCGCCCTTATACGTCTTCCATCTGACCGGAAGAACCTTCCCTCCGGAGATCACAGCCCTTTCTCCAGGGTAAGAACAGATTGTCAGCGAGTGACTTCCGTTTCCTTGAGCCGGCGTAATCTGAAGAGGCTCATCCAGATAGTACACTCCTTCGCGAAGATAGATGGTGGTTGATCCTGTTTTTCCCTCGCACCGCTTTATCGCTTCGGCGATCGGGGCTCCGGGAGAAAGAATGACGGTTGATTGTGCCCGCGCGCTCCAGATTGAGGAAGAGCAAAGGATGACGCAAAAAAGAAGTCTGGTTATTTTCATGACACAAATATAGTAAAAATTTGGCAGCAAGTTTGCAGCGATCCGGAATATGCTGCTTGAGGAGTACATAACCTATGTCTCGCAAGTCAGGAGGTATTCACCCCGGACTTGTGAGTTGTATTCGGAAATACTTGGGGAGTTCCTCTCGTTCTCAGGCGTTTCTTCTGACGGGGATGTCCTTGATTCTTTGACTCCCTCCGTCATCCGCTCCTATGAAGTCCATCTTATGGGGAAGCTCGGGGATGATCCCAGGACCGTGAATCTCCATCTCAGTGTCCTGTCCGGATTCTGCAAGTACCTCATGAAGGTCGGAAAACTGAAGTCCAATCCCGCCAGGCTGGTTTCCCGCCCGAAGATGGAAAAGCGTCTGCCAGTCTTCTACCGGGAGGACTCGATGCGGGAGTATTTTGAGAGGACAGCTTGCGACGCGTCAGAGGAGAACCTGGAGTTGATCCAGGGCAGGGACAAGGTCTCCGCCCAGGTGTACTCCCGCCGGCTCGGAAGGCTCGTCGTCTCGATACTCTACTCTACCGGGATCCGACGCTCCGAGCTTATCGGACTTAACATCGGGAGCGTGGATTTCTCAAGAAAAACCATGAAAGTGCTAGGAAAAGGCGACAAGGAGAGAGAAATTCCCCTGGTCCCTTCTCTTTGTAAGGAAATTTCGTTATATTTACAATCAGTTGAAACGATGGAAGGCCGCGTGAGGTCCGCCTCGGAGCCCCTGTTGGTGACCGTGAAGGGTTCAAGACTCTATCCGGTTTTCGTGGACAGGACGGTTAAAGGCGAGCTTGGTCAGGTCGGGAGCATCACCGGGAGGAAGTCTCCCCATGTGTTGAGGCATTCATTGGCCACCGGACTGTTAAATGAAGGGACCGATCTCAACTCGATCAAGGAGCTCCTTGGACATTCCTCGCTTGCCGCGACGCAGGTCTACACGCACAATTCTATCGAGAAACTGAAAAAAGTTTATGTTAACGCCCATCCAAGGGCAAAAAGCGGAGGTAAAAATGGAGATTAAAATCAAATCCCTGAAGTTCGACGCGGATCAGAAACTGCTCGACTACGTTGAGAAGAAAGTCTCGAAGCTTTCCAGGTTCAGCGATCATCTCGATCTTGTTGACGTGACTTTGTCTTTGCTCAATGAGCCTGACAACAAGGAAGTCAAGATCCAGACCAGGGCTTACGGCCAGGACTTGTTGATTGAAAGGAGCGCCTCCACATTCGAGGACGCCGTAAGTGTGGCTGTTGATTTGATGAAAGAGAAGATCGTGCGGACAAAAGAGAAGACATTCGAAGCGTGATGGATAAGTGAAAGAGTCGGTCAATGCAGCATCGAGGTGCCGTGAGTTGATCGACAAGATCAAAGCCGGTGAGTTCTCCCCCATCTATCTTCTGATGGGGGATGAACCTTATTATCCGGACAGGGTGTGCGACGCTGTCATCGAGAATGCCCTGGACGAGTTCAGCCGTGATTTCAACGAGACGATATGCTATGGGGCGGATGTCTCCGCTGACACCGTGATAACCGCGGCCCGACGCTTCCCGATGATGGCTGACCGTCAGCTGGTCGTTGTCAAGGATGCCCAGGCGATGAGTGATCTGGAAGGCCTTTCAGTCTATTGTGAGGCACCTCTGGATTCCACTATCCTGGTTATCCTCATGAGGGGAGCGTCAGCGGACAAGCGCAAGGCTTTGTATAAGCAGTGCGTCAAGAACGGAGTTGTCTTGGAGTCCAACGCGTTGAGGGATTATGAGATGCCTGGTTGGATCAGCAACTATTATTCATCAAGGGGGCTGGAGATCTCTCCTGAAGCGGCCGCTCTTCTGGCGGAGTATGCCGGAACAGACATGAGCAAGATCGCTGTTGAGACCGACAAGCTCCTGAAGAGC
Source organism: Bacteroidales bacterium (assembly GCA_017627955.1). Classification (GTDB taxonomy): domain Bacteria; phylum Bacteroidota; class Bacteroidia; order Bacteroidales; family UBA932; genus Cryptobacteroides. The sequence continues at coordinate 56,290 of JAGAFU010000052.1, forward strand.
CTTCCGGATGGGGCAAAGAGGGTGGAACCTGCTGACATAGAGCGAAATGTTGGAATCAGCAGGGAATATAGCATCTTTGAGCTCACAAAGGAACTCTCTTTCCGTAACGCTCCGAAGGCCATTACCATCGCCACTCGTCTGGGGGAATCTCCAAGGTTCGCGATGCCCATGGCCGTGAGCGCCATATTCACCCATTTTTCCAGGATATTGCGATATGCGGCCCTGAAGGAGGGAGGCCGTCGTCCGGATCGGACGGAAATAGCTGCCGCTCTGCAGGGGGTGAACCCTTATTTCTGGAAGGAATATGATGCGGCCGTGGCCAACTACCCGGTCCGCAAGGCGATGGCCGCGATATCCCTGCTTTGTGACTATGACTACAAGGGCAAGGGAGGGGATGCCGGTGAGGCGACGCCGGGAGAATTGCTCGTCGAGCTTGTTTTACGTTTGCTTAACCTTTAGAATTTTTTTTAATTATTTATTGCAAAACGATAATTATTTATTATATTTGCGGAAACTGTAAGTAATATGGGACTAATCGAATGTAAAGGAATCAGCAAGCGTTTCGGCGAGAAAGTTGCCTTGGACAACCTTTCCGTCGACATTCCGAAAGGAAAGATTTTCGGTCTCCTCGGGCCTAACGGCGCCGGAAAGACCACTTTGATCCGCATTATAAACCGAATAACCATTCCCAACAGCGGCGAAGTCTATTTCGACGGTCGTCCCATTAAGCAGAGCGATGTCGAGAAGATCGGCTATCTGCCGGAGGAAAGGGGACTGTACCGTAAGATGGAAGTCGGCGACCAGGCGATGTATCTTGCCCAGTTGAAGGGAATGAGCTCCGCCGAGGCCCGTAAGGAACTGAAGAAATGGTTCATCCGTTTCGGGATCCAGGACTGGTGGAAAAAGAAGGTTGAGGAACTTTCCAAAGGTATGGCTCAGAAGCTTCAGTTCATCACGACCGTAGTCCACAGACCCTCACTGATGATTCTGGACGAGCCATTCTCCGGTTTCGATCCGGTCAACGCCGAGCTTATCCGTCAGGAAATCCTGAAGCTCAACGCCGAGGGGGCCACTGTCATCCTTTCCACCCACAACATGGAGTCCGTCGAGGAGCTTTGCGACAGCATCGCGCTCCTGAACAAGTCCAAGCTCGTGATCACAGGCGGAGTCGATGAGATCCGTCGCCATTACGGCAACAACAACATTGAGCTGATCTACACGGGAGGGGAGAAGATCAAAGATGTGGACGGCGTTTTCAGCGTTCTCTCGGATGAGGACAACGCGGGCAGGCACACCGCCGTGCTGAGCCTTGCCGAAGGAGTCTCTTCGAATGACTCACTGACCGCCCTTCTCGGGGAAGGAGTGCAGGTCAACTCATTCAAGGAGCTCATCCCCAGGATGAATGACATATTTATCAAATTAGTCACAGAGGAGGCATAACCATGGATTTCAGGATCATCAAGACAGTCATATCCCGGGAATATACCACCAGGGTCAAGAAGAAGTCATTTCTTGTGACGACATTCCTCGTGCCGATACTCTTCGCCGCTATGATGGTGGTGATATTCCTCATAATGGGCAATACGAAAGAGAGGAAGATGGATGTCGCGGTCGTTGACCAGTCAGGAATAGTCATGTCCCATCTGGTGAGCGGGGACCGGATCTCCTACACCGACTACTCATCGGAGGTCCCTGACTCAATCAAGTTACACCTCAAGGAATACGGCAAAGACGCGCTTGTCGTGATCTCTCCGATCGACACCGTCAAGAAAACCGTCACTGTCCAGGCATATTCCAAAGATCCCCTCGGAGTGGAGTTCTCAAGTGGTCTTTCGGACAAGGTCGACGAGGCGGTCGAGGAATACAGGGTCGCCCAGTACGGCATCGAGAACCTCACGCAAATCATGGATGAGGTGAGGTCCAATGTCCGCATCTCTGAGTACACCCTTGATGAGGCCGGAAATGAGAGCGTCTCAGAATCAGGTATTTACATGATCGTCTCCATGCTTCTGGGTATCATCATCTGGATGTTTATCATGATGTTCGGAGGCCAGGTCATGTCAAGCGTCATAGAAGAAAAGTCCAGCAGGGTTGTCGAGGTGCTGATCTCCTCGGTCAAAGCTGTCGACTTGATGTTCGGCAAGATTATCGGAGTGGCGCTGGTCGCCCTGACCCAGTTCATGCTCTGGATCGTCCTGACAATCGTTCTCACCTCTATCGCCAGCTCTTTCATCGGCAAGGATGTCCTTGGAAGCTTCTCGGGTGATTCCCAGGTGGTCGCGGCCCAGACCATGGGCATGACACCTGAGCAGATGGAAACTGTCGCCGGTGTCGCTGAAGGGTCTCAGGACGGGCTCCACACCATCATGGCTACGTTGTCGAATATTCCTTGGACCAAGCTCATAATATCCTTCCTGATATTCTTTATCCTTGGTTATCTGCTCTATGCTTCCCTCTACGCCGCGATCGGTTCGGCGGCGGAGAGCGTCGAGGACACGCAGCAGCTCCAAATGCCGGTGACGGTACCGCTGATGATCGCCTACATGATCATCCTGATGGCTTTCCAGAATCCTGACAGTTCAGTCGTGGTTTGGGGGTCCATGATTCCGTTCACCTCTCCAATCGTGATGCTCGCCAGGATCCCTTACGGTGTCCCCATGTGGCAGCTTCTGCTCTCTATAGCCCTGCTGTTCCTGACTTTCCTCGGGTGCGCCTGGCTTTCTGCCAAGATCTACAAGGTCGGTATCCTGATGTTCGGGAAGAAATCCACCTTCAAGGATCTTTGGAACTGGTTAAAACAAAAATAATCAAAACCTTATGAGAAGAGTATTCATTCTCATCCCATTCCTGTTCGCATGCCTGGGCCTTTCAGCCCAGGGCGTGGACATAGAATGGTCTAAGAAGCCGGTCGACGGCCATTTTACCGGAGTCTGGGCCTCTAACGCCGCCAATGTAACTGAGGCGATGGGCTTTGTCAAAGGTAATACCTATTACGCCCCGAATGGAAAGAAGTTCCGCAGGGGAGCCACTCGAGATGTGGCGCGTCTTCTGATCGATGCCCAACCTGCCATGGCGCAGGTCAAGGAAGTCATCGGCTACTCCACGGAATTCATGGATCGCAAGTATCCGGAATGTCCTCTGTATGACTGGTTTGTCGATGAGCTGATGAGGGCGACCGCCGACAGCCTTGACAGGAAGGTTGACATCGGTATCACCAACAGGGGAGGAATCCGTATCGAGATGCCCCAGGGTGAGGTCTTTTATGACGACATCATGTCGATGTTCCCGTTCAATAACAATCTCTGCTACGTGGCGCTCAAGGGTAAGGACGTAAGGGTTATCCTCGACCAGATGGCGGCCTCCACGTTCCAGATCCTGGGCGGAATCAAGGTCGTGGCCAAGAACGGTAAGATCGTTTCAGCTACAGTGAATGGGGAACCTCTTGATGATGAGAAGGTTTACGGCGTTGCTACCCTCAATTTCCTGCTTGACGGTGGCGATGGTTATTTTATCGCCAAGAACGCTCTTGAAGTCCTTCAAAGCAAAGGTTGGGTCTATGATACCATGATCCCTTATGTCAAAAGCCTGACAGCGGCCGGTAAACCAATTGAGTTCGAAAACCAGCATTGGATCACTATCCTCAAGGAGGAGGACAACAAATGAGACGACTTATTCAATCAGTACTTGCTGTGGCCGTGTCGGCTTTCGTCCTCTCGATTAGCGCGGATGCGCAGAGGCGGCTCACCATTGTCCATTTCAACGACACGCACAGCCACATGGAGCCTGAGAGGGCAGGGGATAACATCGGAAAAGGCGGCATTATCGAAAGGGCGGCCTATCGCGACAGTGTCGTCAAGGCAGACGGCAGGAAGAATGTCCTGTTGCTCCACGCCGGGGATTTCAGTCAGGGAACATCCTATTTCACAGTGCTTAAAGGCGACCTTGAGATCGACATGATAAATGCAATGAGGTATGATTGCGTGACCTTGGGCAACCATGAGTTCGACAATGGGATCGAGGAGTTGGGACGCCGTCTCGCTAATCTGAAGTGCCCGGTGGTCTGTGCCAATTACGATTTCTCCCAGTTTGAGATGGGTAATTATGTCAAGCCTTACGCCATCGTCAAGAAGGCCGGGATGCGTATCGGGATAATCGGACTGATGCCCGACATCACCACTTTGGTGTCCAAGGAGACTTCAAGCAGGATTCCCGCTTTTGACAACGCCGAGGTCGTCAACAAGTGGACAAAAGTGCTTAAGGATGAGGAGAAATGCGATCTTGTCATCGCGCTCACCCACATCGGTTACGAGGATCAGCCTTACACAGACTTTGACCTCGTGAAGAGCACAAGGGGGATAGACATAGTTGTGGGTGGTCACTCTCACACATTCATCCCGAAGCCTGGATTTGAGAAAAATCTCGACGGGATTCCGGTTCCTATCGTGCAGAATGGCTGCTGGGGACTTGAGGTCGGGAATATGAAGGTTTACAAGAAGAAATGAGATTGAAGATGATCGCCGCGGTCATGGGCATCCTTGCCTTGTCCGCCACTTTGCCACTCTCCGCCCAAATCAGGGGGCCTCATCAAGAGCGGTTGACTTTTTGGGAATTCAGCAAGGATGGTCGTTCCTGGCAGCGTGTGAGTGTTCCTCACTCTTACAACGCTCTTGACGGCCATTCTCCGGAGTATTATCGGGGCAAGGCGACGTATCGCTGCGATTTCAGGCCCGGGGACATAAAGAATCCCCATTTCGTATTGTTCGAAGGAGCTGCCCAGGCTGCCACAGTAAAGGTCAACGGTGTCCAACTCGCTTCCCATAAAGGCGGGTACACTCCTTTTGTGGTCGACATTTCCGAGGCTTTGAAAAGAGGGTCAAACACCCTTGAGGTCGTGTGCGACAATAGCGAGGACCTTAACCTGGCCCCTGTCAGTTCCGATTTCAACAAGAATGGCGGCCTGCATAATCCTGTGTGGCTCATGGAGATGGAGGATGTGTATCTCTCTCCGGAGGCGTACGGAATGTACAGGATGCATTGCCTGACACCGGAGGTTTCCAAGCGCAAGGTCGAGACCAGGATCAAGACAAGGCTGGTCAACTCTTCCGCCAAGGGAGCTGATGTTATGGTCAGGGTCCAACTTGTCGAGAAAGACGGGACTCTCGGTTATCAGGCGGACCGCGAGATACACCTCGCTCCCAAATCGGAAATGGATTTCGAGCACGACTTCGAGGCGACCGGGATCAGGTTCTGGAACGGATTGAAGGATCCTTACCTGTACACTGCCCGGGTTGAGGTGTTCAAAGGAAAAAGGATGCTTGACATCGCCGAAGTCAAGGTCGGATACCGCTCTTACGAGATCGATCCCGTCCGGGGATTCATGCTCAATGGGGAACCCTATCCGCTGCGTGGAGTAGCTATGCACCAGGATGCTGACGGTAAGGCCTCCGCCTTGCGGGAAGAGGATATCCGCAGGGATTTCGGGATCATCAAAGAACTGGGCGCTAATTTCCTTCGCCTGGCCCACTATCCCCACAACGACCTTACGTTCAGTCTGTGCGACTCTCTTGGAATCGTCACCCAGACTGAGGTCCCGTGGGTGAATGTCTGCGGCACGAACGCCAAACAGGCTTATTTCAACAACATCCGTTACCAGATGGAGGAGATGATCACAAATCTCTACAACCATCCGAGCATCATATTCTGGGGAATGTGGAATGAGCTGGACAGGTGGGGCAACAATGACGACCTTCAAGGACCGTTTGACGGGGCTAAAGTGCTGACCGAGACAGGGCGCTTGTACGACCACGCCAAGAAACTCGATCCGTACCGTCCAGTCGGTTTCACCGATGACTCCAGGCTCGGCCTGGATGGCTATGTGGGACTCGCTGGCGACTTTTGTTCCCAGAACATTTATCTGGGATGGTATCAGACGCCAAATGATTTCAGCGGATTCGCCGAGACCATCAAGGACGTCAGGGACCGCAGGGACGGACCTGTGAATGTCTCTGAATACGGTGCCGGAATCAATCCTTTCTGCCACACTTGGGAAACATCCAAGCCATTGAGGAACATGGAGGATGATTCGAAGCATTTTGAGGAATATGGCAACATGTTCCACGAGGCTTATGTCCGTCAGATCCTGAGGATGCCCTGGTTGTGTTTCACTTCGGCCTGGGTCCTGTTCGATTTCCCGGTGGCCAGCCGGATGGAAGGCTACATGGACTCCTCCGACGGCGAGCACTTTGTCCGCAATGATTCCCGGAAGTACATGAACGACAAGGGATTGGTCACTCGTGACCGCGGGACGAAGAAGGATGTTTTCTACCTGTATAAATCTCTTTGGAACAAAAAGGAGACGACAGTCTACATCACATCCAGGCGACTGAAATCAATTCCCGCCGGCAAATCGTTCACCATCAAGGTTTACAGTAACGCCAAGAACCTGACCTTGTACCAGAACGGGAAACTCGTCACGAAGAAGAACAGCTCCGGAGAAGATACCGGGGTGATCTGGACTTTTGAAGGGATCCGCTTGAACAAGGATTCCGACACTTTCAGGGTTGTGGCCAATAATGGAGTAAAAGACGAGGTCACTTTCTCCCGGAAGTGATGTTCCTCCTTACCGGCAGCAAGGCTATCAAGTAACCGATCAACGCGACTCCGACTATCGTCAGGATGATGTCATTCCACTGGACTATAACGGGGTAGGCGTTGATCAGGAAATTGCCGGGCATCTTGATGAACCCGAATTTCTGCTGCAAGAGGGAGAACCCGACACCAATTACCAGGCCGGCCGCCAGGCCAAGAAGGGAAATCAGCCATCCCTCCAGAGTGAAGGTCTTTCTCAGCATCTTGTCCGTCGCTCCGAGGCTGCGGAAAGTCTCGATGTCGTCCTTTTTCTCAATGATCAGCATCGTCAGGCTCCCGAAAATATTGAAAGCGATGATGATGATGATGAATATAAGGATAAGGAATATCGCCGCCTTCTCGTAGCGCATCATCTTGTACAGGGAGGTGTTCTGCCTGAACCTGTCCTGGACCTTGAAACCGGGGCCAAGGATGTCCTTTATGTCCCTGATCGCGTTTCTCAATACTTTTGGCGAGGCCCCCTCCACCAGCCGGATCTCAATCCCGGAAACCTCGTCCTCGTACCCGAGGAGCTTCCTCATCTGGTCCAGCGGGAGTATCATCAACTCCTCGTCGATCTGCTGGTTGACAGTGAATACCCCCGAAGGCTTCATGCTGACGGACTCGATGGACGCGGCGGGATTGGCCAGGGAAAAATTCCTGTCCCTGGCCGGAAAATAGATTGTGGCGGAAGCCAGAAAAGCGGGGTTCATCCCCATCCTGTAGGCCACGCCAGCTCCCACGACCATCTGGGGAATCTCGCCCTTATGGAGAGAAAACTCGCCGGCTGTCATCGATCCGGTGAGGGGGGAGTCCTTCTCGTAGGCATCATCGACACCCTTTGCCCTGGCAACTCCCTGATGATCGTCGTAATCGACGAAGACATTGTCTTCCAGTACGTTGTAGCAACACTTCACCCCGGGGACCGCGACTATCCCGCTAATGGCATCTTCCGCCGGAACGAACACTTTACCCTTGGCCGGTACTACCAATATGTCCGGCTCCACATTGCTGAGTGTTGACTTGACCAGCTCGTCGAAGCCATTGTAAATGGACAGGATAATGATCAAGGCGGCCGTGCCGATCGCCATGCCGATCGCGCTGATCGCGGAGATGATGTTGATCACATTGTGTGATTTCTTCGCGAACAGGTACCTTCCGGCTATGAAGAGCGGCAGGTTCATCGTGGGGAAGATTATTCGGGCCTGTAGGAATCCTTCAGGGCCGTCGTCTTGTTGAACACGGCTTTTTCAGGAGTGCTGTCAGGATCCTTGAAGTAGTAACCGGTACGTTCGAACTGCACGGCTATTCCGGAATTGTCCTCCAGAAGCGCCGGCTCGGCGTAACCGGTCAGGACCTTCAGGGATTCCGGGTTGAGGAAGTCCTTGTAGTCCTTGTCCTCGGGGATCGAGTTCATGTCCTCCTTGGTGAAGAGGCGGTCGTAGTCCCTGATCTCTATTTCCTTCGCGAAGTCGACTGGCACCCAGTGGATCGTGCCCTTGACAGAGCGCCAAACCTCACCTCCAGGCCTTGTCGAAGGATCGTAGGTGCACTTAAGCTCCACGATATTGCCTTCGGCGTCCTTTACGACTTCCTCGCACTTGATTATGTAGGTGTATTTCAGTCGGACCTCGCCTTCCGGCTTGAGCCTGAAGAACTTCTTCGGAGCGTCCTCCATGAAGTCATCCCTTTCGATGTACAGCTCGCCGGTGAAAGGAACCTTTCTGGTGGCTCCCTCCGGCTCGGCCGGGTTGAGGGGGCAGTCGAACCACTCGACCTTGCCGCTCTCCCAGTTGGTGATGGTGACTTTGAGAGGCTTTTGGACAACCATGTAACGGTTGGACCTGGCGTTGAGATCCTGGCGGACACACCACTCAAGGAGCTGGATGTCCATCATCTGATCGCGCTTTGAGACACCGATCTTCTCGCAGAACATCTTGAGGGCCTCGGGGGTGTAGCCCCTGCGCCTGACTCCGCATAGAGTAGGCATCCTGGGGTCGTCCCAACCGGCCACAAGACCTTTCTGGACAAGTTCCAGTAGCTTACGCTTGCTCATGAGAGTGTATGTGAGGTTGAGTCTCGCGAACTCGTACTGGTGGCTCGGGTAGATATGAAGGGCCTGGATGAACCAGTCGTAGAGAGGACGGTGGACGTCGAACTCAAGGGTGCAGATCGAATGTGTAATATGCTCGATCGAGTCGCACTGGCCGTGGGTGAAATCGTACATCGGATAGATGCACCACTTGTCGCCGGTGCGGTGGTGAGACGCGTGTTTGATGCGGTAAAGAAGCGGATCCCTGAACATCATGTTGGGGGAGGCCATGTCGATCTTGGCCCTCAGAACCTTCTCACCGTCAGCGTATTTCCCAGCCTTCATCTCACGGAAGAGCCGCAGGTTCTCCTCGACGGACCTGTTCCTGTAAGGGCTCTCCTTGCCGGGAGTGTCGACAGTGCCGCGCCCCTTGCTGATCTCTTCCTGGGTCTGGTCGTCGACGTAGGCGAGACCTTCCTTGATGAGCTGCTCCGCCCACTCGTAAAGCTGGTCGAAATAATCGGAGGCGTAAAGCTCCTTGTCCCACTTGAAGCCCATCCAGCGGATGTCCTCCTTGATCGCGTCAACATATTCAGTGTCCTCCTTGGTGGGATTGGTGTCGTCGTAGCGGAGGTTGGTCTTGCCGCCATATTTCTCGGCAAGGCCGAAGTTGATGCAAAGGCTCTTCGCGTGGCCGAGGTGGAGGTATCCGTTTGGCTCCGGAGGGAATCTGGTCATGACGCTGTCCACCTTGCCGGACTTAAGATCGTCCTCAATTATCTCTTCAAGGAAATTCAGTTTCTTGGTCTCTTCCATTTTTCTTGTTCTTTGATCAATCTGGCAAATTTACAAAAAATGTGGTGAATACTGCTAACAATTCCGCGTGCGAGCGAGGAAGGCCTGTCTTTTATCTTCGAGAAACCTCTCTATGGCATAGCGGAGCATTGTCCTTGGCATGGTGTCGTGTCTTGTCCGCAGGAACCTGGTCAACGCGTCCTCATCTCGTTTGCCGGCTTCCCTCAAGAGCCATCCCACGGCTTTCTGGATAAGATCATGGGGATGATGAAGAAGGATGTCGGCGATCCGGAAGGTGTCGTCAAGTTGTCCGTGCCTGATGAAGGTCATCGTGCTCACGATCCCTATCCGTTGTTCCCAGATCGTCTTCCCTTTTTCCGCAAGGTCATAGAGGATGGACCTGTCCTTATCAAGAAGCCAAACCCCGAGAAGGGGATAACAGGAAAGGTCCACAAGGTCCCAGTTGTTGATCCCGTCGGTGTGGCCGAGGTAAAAACCGACGCATTCTTCCTGAAGGCCGGGATTCTTCTTCGAATGGGAGAATATCTCGACCAAGGCCAGCAGCGCCGCCAGGCGCACTTCATGCCAACGACTTTTGACGCATTCGTCCAAGTCGTTTAAATCCAGCTCTTTCCATGTCGCTTTTACCACGCTTCTAGTGACCGGGACTTTTATTCCAAGGAACTGGTCTCCTTCACCGTATTGTCCGGGTCCGGTCTTGAAAAACCTGGAGAGGCCCTCAACTTGCGAGGGGTCCTCGTTTAAAAGCATTTCTCGCAGGAGCTTGTTCATCAGTATTTCTTGAAGTCGTATTTTTCACGCAGCGCGGTCTTGGTCTCTTCGTCCTGATGGGTGAAGTAGGCTTTCCAGCCGGGGCAGAAGCCGATGTGCCAACGCCAGAAACGCCCCAGCACTGATTTGGGGTTCTTGTCGTAGTGTGCCCGGAACTTGCAATTCTCACAAGGATACTGTGCCATATTTGATGTCATTTATTAGAGGGGTTCATGACTCTGTCACACAAAAATAGTTAATTTTTCTGTTCCGGGGTGCAAACCGGCGATTTCCGCACCCAGTGGCGACTGCAAGGCTGTACTGGGGTGCAAATAGGCACTTCCTGCACCCGGAAGTGGCAGCCAATGCTTTCCGGGGTGCAAACCGGCGATTTCCGCACCCCGTGTGCGGAGTCCTTTGGGATTATCAGCGGTTTTCTTTATCTTCGTGCGTTGAACTTTGAAAAGCTTAGTATTATGGCAACCAACTTGAACTATGGCGGCCCATCCGCCCGCACTTTCAGCGAAAAGGAGAATCTTTGCATGTTTTTGTACAACGAGGCCATACGGAAATATGGATCTTTCTGGCATGTCTGTACTCCCGGCCAACAGCAAGAGGCTTACAACTTTAATCCTGAAGACTATATATTTTCCATAAACAGCCTGGCTATCAGCGCTTTCGAAGCTGGGGTCACCATAGTGACCGATGCCCATATGGAGAATCATCTTCACTCATTGGCAGGTGGTTCAGAAGACCGGTGCCACATGATGATGGGACTTTATATTGCCCGCCTCAAACGCTACAACAACAAACTTGGAAGGGCGATAGACCTGAGCGGGATCGAAAAGTATAAAACAATCTTTGTGGAGAACTTGGGTATGATGAGGAATGAAATAGCGTATATAAACCGTAATGGCTATGTCGATGACCCGAGGTTTCTTCCATATTCTTATCCTTGGGGAGGTGGCTACTTGTATTATAACCCATCCGCACGAAAAATAAAAGGCATACCGTACATGGAACTGCCCTATCGCGAGAAAAGGACCCTCACATGGAGTAGAGTGAAAGACCTCCCGGAGTTTTTCATGGTTGAGGACGGATTGATATTACCGGGCAGCTATGTTGACTATCGTCTGGGAGAGTCCATGTTCAGGGACGCTCATCATTACTTCAGTGCGATCACTTCGAATGCGGAGGCCTATTCCGCTGAGGCGAAAGCTCTTGGGGACTCTGTAGTCTTGACTCGGGATGAGATGTATAAGGTTGTCAAGATGATCGGAAAGAGGGATTATAACGTGGAGACGCCCTCACTGCTCCCTCCGAAAGCCAAGGTTGAAGTCGCGAGGATCCTTCACGGGGATTATAACGCTTCCAACGCCCAGATAAGGATGCTTCTGAAAATGGCTGCGTCGGATGTTGATACTCTCTTCCCCCTGAAAGCCCTGAACAACCGATAGTCCGGAGTGGTAAATACTTCAGCCAAATCTGGGGATATCCGCATAAATTCGTTATTTTTGTATGATTAGAAAGATACCGGAGATGATAAAATCAATGACAGGATATGGTAAGGCTGAGGCCATCCTACCGACAGGGAAACTCACCATAGAGATAAAGACTCTTAACGGCAAGAATTCCGATGCCAACATCAAGACGCAGCTTCTGCCTAAGGACAAGGAACTTCTTGTCCGTCAAATGATCGCCGAGTCACTTGTGAGGGGAACGATCGACTTCTTCATGACTTGGGAGCCGGGAGCCGGCTCAGCCAAGCAGGTCAATCCGGAGCTCGTCAAGGAATATTTCAACCAGATGAAGGAAATCCGCAACAGCCTCACAAGCTACCGGGCCGCCAATTTCGGAGACCAGGCCAGGATGGACAACATGATGCTCACGTCTATAATGCGTTTCCCCGACGTGTTGGACAACTCCCGTCAGGATGTCGTGACCGAGGAGAACTGGCCGCTGGTGGAGAAAGCGATCAGTGTAGCCCTCCAGGCCGTTAATGACTATCGCGACAAGGAAGGCGAGGCGCTTTACAAGGATGTGACCTCACGGGTCAGGGGAATAATGGAACTCGAGGATGAGGTCGAGAAGCTTGAGCCTGAACGAGTCGCGACGGTAAAGGAGAGGCTTATGAAGAACCTGGCGGAACTTGAGCAGAAGGTCGATCCGTCGAGGTTTGAGCAGGAGATGATCTTCTACCTTGAAAAGTTGGACATTAATGAGGAAAAGGTGCGGCTTCGCCAGCATTGCAAGTACTTCCTCGACACGATCGATTCCGAGCCTTGCCCCGGGAAAAAGCTGGGCTTCATCATCCAGGAAATGGGCCGGGAGATCAACACGACCGGATCCAAGGCCAACCATGCCGGCATACAGAATATCGTGGTCCGGATGAAGGATGAGCTGGAGAAGATCCGTGAACAATCCATGAATATTCTTTAATCCAATGAACGATAAGACTTTGCTGATCATTCTCGCTGTCGTGGCAGTCGTCGCCGTGGCCGCTATGATCGTTGTGATCGCGCTCAGCTCGAAGGAGCGCCGCCGCCATGCCGAAGAGAGCAGACGCCTTATGGCCAAATATGAAGACGCTGAGGATGTCCTTCAAGCAAAGATTACCGCCTTGTCCAGCGAGAAAGCATCCATGGAGAGCCTTCTTTCGGCCCGGGAGGAATACGCCACCCGTCTGAATGAGGAGAGGGAAAAGTCTGACAAGGCTAGGGAAGAGGCTCAGCGGAACGCCCTTAAAATGCAGGCGGAACGCCATGAGAAAGAACTTGAGAGCATGCGTGACGCTTTCAAGGCCCTGTCGGCCGAGAACAGCGCCGCGTTCAAGAACCAGAGTGCCGAGTCGATTGCCGAGCTCCTCAAGCCGATAAAGGAAAAGTTCGAGGCTTTCGACAAGAGCGTCAGGGAGTCCAGGATGGAAAGCGCCGCTCAGAATGCCGCCATGAAGGAGAACATTGAGAACGTTCTCAAGCGTTCCCAGGCCGTGGGCGACGAGGCGAGGAACCTCGCCAATGCCTTGACCGGGTATTCAAAAGTCCAGGGAGACTTCGGCGAGATGCTCCTTACGGACGTCCTCAAGAATGCCGGCCTCGTTGAAGGGGTTCATTTCTTCACGCAGGGCGTCATGACCGACAGTGGCGGTAGGGAGATAAAGAGCGATGAGGGAAGGACTCTGATTCCGGACGTGATGGTTTATTATCCTGACGACACGACCGTGATCATCGACTCCAAAGTCAGTCTCAAGGCGTATCAGGAATATATGGTGGCCGACACTGTTGAAAGCCGTGTCAAATGCGCCAAGGCCCATGTGGAGAGTGTCCGCAAGCATGTGGACGAGCTGAAGATCAAGGACTATGCGTCCTATATTCCTAAAGACCGCCGGAAAGTCGCCTATAACCTCATGTTCATCCCGATCGAGGGCGCTTTCAGGCTGATGCTTGAGGAGGAACCGATGCTCTGGCAGGTGGCTAAAGATAATAATGTCCTGATTGTCAGCCAGATGACTTTGATCATTGTCCTGAATATGATCCAGATGGCTTGGAAACAGGCCACTCAGGAGAAAAACATCGCGGAAGTCTATGCGGCGGCGGAGGAACTGATGGGGCAGATTTCCGGATGGCTTGAGGCGCATGTGAAGGTTGGAGAGAGTCTTGAGGCCGCGATGAAATCCTACAAGGTGGCCAATGACAAACTTAAAGACAACAATGTGAGCGTCATCAAGAAGATCCAGAAATTGGAGAAGCTCGGGCTGGCTCCCAGAAAGTCCAAGGCCAAGATCAAGCCCGGGGCGCGCGCGCAGGGACCTGTGTCGGTTATTCCTTCCGGGTTGCTGCCCGAGGAACAAGGTGTTGATGCGGGCGAGGAATGAGACGCCTGCCGCGCATAGTGGCCTTGTTGGCCCTCTCGCTGTTGTTCTCATGTTCCAGGTCTTCGGATGAGCCCTGGTTCAGGATGAGGGGAGTGGTCCTGTCGGTCGGGGATTTGGAATCTGTCGACTGGCCTGGGATCGCCAAACGAAACGGTATCAACACGATAGGAACTCATGTGACGCCCTCGCAAGTCTTGGAGTTCATCCAATCGGAGCGGGGCGCCGCTTTTGTGGACGGCTGTGAAAAGAACGGGATTGACATCGAGCACCAGCTTCATGCTATGGGGGATTTGCTCCCTCGCTCCTTGTTCGAAGAGGACTCCACGATGTTCAGGATGGACAAAGACGGCAGGCGGGTGGCTGACTTCAATTGTTGCGCTCACTCCGGGAAAGCCCTTGGGATAATCGCGTCGAATGCCGCCAGGTTCGCCTCTGTCCTCAAGGCGACCAACCACAAGTATTACTATTGGCTGGACGATAATTCGGAACCATGTTTCTGCCCTGAGTGCTCAGGGTTCTCAGCCAGTGACCAGGCCCTTTTGATTGAGAACAGGATGCTTGAAGCCATCCGTACAGTTGATCCGCAGGCCTGTCTGGCGCATTTGGCTTACCAGAAAACCATGCCTCCGCCAACAAAGGTGAAACCCGCTGACGGCATATTCCTGGAATTCGCCCCGATCGAAAGGCAGTGGAACCGTCCGCTGACGGACCTTGAGGCTCCGGGAAGGAAGGGGAGGATGTCGCATAAGCAGGTGATGGACTATCTTCAGGCCAATCTGGAGGTTTTCCCGCCGGAGACTGCCGTCGTCCTTGAATATTGGCTGGACGTGTCTTTGGCGAGCGATTGGAAAAAGCCTGCCGTCAGACTTCCGTGGCATCCGGATGTATTCGCCTCAGATCTTGAGACTTATGCGGCTCATGGGATTCATGACATCACGTCATTCGCCGTCTACATGGACTCCACTTACTTCAAGGCTTATCCCGACGGGGAGAAGAGCCTGGAGGATTATGGGCGAATCTCTGGAGTGTTCCGGTAATTGGATTTTTCTTATATTTGTAATTTGAATATTATCGCTTTGAATGTTCGGTAAAATTAAGAATAGGATCAATAGCTTCAAGCTGTCGATGAGGGCCAAGCTGACCCTCAGCTTGTGCGCTATCGCCATCGCCCTGTTGACATCGAGTGTCATCTCGATCATGGAATATTCCAGGATGAGTGATTATGTGTCCGGGCTGATAGCGGACAACATAAAAAGTATAAATGTCGCGCAGAAGCTGTCTGATGTCAGTGGAACTTATAATCTTGAGATCTTGAAAGTTATCGGGGACGAGTCTGTCAGCACCCTCCCGGATTTCCGGCAGGCTGAGTTCATGAGCCATTGCGATTCGTTGAGGAAGTCCCTTATGCCGGCCAAGATGATGCCTCTGACCGATTCGGTTGTCTACGCCTATTCGGCCTACATGCTCACTTCGCTTGAGCTTAACGAGGTCCTGCTGTCTGATTTCATTGACACGAGAACCTGGTATTTTGAGAGGCTGCAGCCTCAGTACCAGCGCCTTAACCAATACATTGACAATCTGGATGAGGCGATCTACGGGGATCTGAAAAAGAACTCAGAGACCTTCGAGAGAGGTTTTTACAGGAGCATCATTCCCGGGGCCGTGGCCGTCGGTGTCGGCCTGTTGCTGATCCTCATGCTGCTGTTCTTTATCCTCGTCTACTATGTGAACCCGATCTACAAGATGCTCTCGGGGTTGAACAACTACCGTTCGTTCAACAAGAAATATTCCTACACCTTCGATGGTGACGACCAGCTTTCAGAGCTTAACGACGGAATCACGGAGCTGGCCGGGGAAAACCAGCAGCTGCGTAAAAGGGTCACGGATCTCAGGGCAAAGATCAAGAACGCCGGAATATGAATGTAAAGGTGATATCGAGAAATGTGGGCTCCGCGTTGCTGGTCAGCGCGCTGTTCATGTTCCTGTCAATCCTGGTCTCGGTGGCCAATGGCAATGACAGTGCCCTGGCCGCTTTGCTGATCAGTTTCACCATCACCTTCACTGTCGGGATATTCCCCTTCATTTTTGTCCGTAGGGCCCCGGAGATCAGCCTCAAGGACGGTTATCTGATCATCGTCCTCTCGTGGCTCCTTTCGTTTATCTTCGGCATGCTTCCCTATGCCCTTTGGGGAGGCCCTTTCACTGTTATAAACGCTTGGTTTGAAAGCGTTTCCGGTTTCACGACGACTGGAGCCTCAATCCTTGAAGACATAGAGGCGCTGCCTCGCAGCCTGCTTTTCTGGAGGTCGTCGACGCACTTTATCGGGGGTTTGGGAGTCGTGGTTTTCCTTCTGCTGGTTATCCCGAGCTCATCGCAGATGAAGCTCCGCCTGACAAACCTTGAGTTGTCCTCACTCTCAAAGAGGGAATACCGATCTGGTCCCAACAGGACTGTCTACATATTCACGTACGTCTATTTCGGGATGCTGGTGGCTTCTTTCCTTTGCTATCTTCTTGCGGGAATGAACCCCTTTGACGCTATCAACCACGCAATGAGCGTCACCGCGACGGGTGGATTCAGCACGCGGAATCTTTCTATCGGATCTTTCGACTCTGTCGCCATCGACCTGGTGACCATGTTCTTCATGTTGCTCTCCTCGCTCCATTTCGGGATGGTTTACGTCGCGGTCGTCACAAGGTCCCTCAAGCCTTTCAGGAACGAGATATTCAAGTTCTACATCCGGATCATAATAGTGACCTGTGTGGTCGTCGCCATCTCCCTGAAAGCCAATGGAGTGGCGTTGAGTTGGGGCAGGGCCTTCCTGGAGAGTTCCTTCCATGTCATCAGCTATGCCTCCACCACCGGTTTCGGAATATCAGACAACGGGATCTGGCCTTCTTTGCCTTCGGCGCTGCTGGTTTTCGTCGGAATCTGGTGCGGTATGGCAGGATCCACGACCGGAGGCATCAAGTCCGACCGTGCCCTGCTTCTATGCAAGGAGGTGATCTACCGCCTGAAAACCGTCCTTCATCCTGCCTCGGTCAATGAGGTCAGGATCAACCGCAGGGTTGTGAGACAGGAGGACATTGCCCCTCACATCCTGTACATCGCGTTGTACATGATGCTGATCATAATCTCTCTTGCGGTGAATCTGGCACTCAACCCTGGCAACTCAAATGCCGTAGCCGCGACGTTCACATCCTTGAGCAATGTGGGTCCGGCGATCCGGGATCTTGGAGTGTTCGGCAATTTCGGAGCCGAGCCGGTGGGTGCCAAGATCATGTACACGATCGACATGTTCCTTGGTCGTGTTGAGATCTACCCGGTACTGGCTGTCATTATGATGATTACCGGCAAGACGGCCAAGTGATGGACAGGAGCGGTTTTTTCTACAAGAGATTCAGGGATCATTTCCCGTACGATTTGACCCCGGACCAGGACCGGCTTTTCTCCGACATAGCGGACTTCCTCACTTCCGACGACCATGATATCCTCGTGGTGAATGGATACGCGGGTACAGGGAAGACTTCAGCCATAGCGGCGGTGATAGATTCTTTTGATGACTTGCGGCCTGTCCGCGATGATGTCGCCGAAGAAATATGTGTCCTTCTGGCTCCGACAGGCAGGGCCGCCAAGGTGCTGTCATTGTATGCCCACAAGCCGGCGAGTACTGTTCATAAATGTATATATCGCCAGAAATCAATAGGTTCCGATGGCTTCGGACAATTCTCCATCGCTCCGAATAAGCAGTCACATAAGTTGTTTATTGTCGATGAGGTCTCTTTGATCGGGATTGACGACGGTGGAAGGCAGGGGACTGTGTCTTTCGGCACGGGCGACCTCCTTAAAGATCTTGTGGATTTCGTCAGGGCCGGTAACGATTGCAGGCTCATCTTGATCGGGGACTCCGCACAGCTTCCGCCCGTCGGTCTGGAGGCGTCACCCGCGTTGTCCAGTGATTACATGGACGGATTCGGGGGTGTACGGTATTCCTCTCTAACCGAGGTGGTGCGCCAGCAAAAAGAGTCCGGTATCCTCTGGAACGCCACGAGGATCAGGGAGTTGATTACCTCCGATCCTTACGGCGGAGAGTCATTCACACCGGACGAGCTGGGGCTCAAGACGGAAGGTTTCGACGATATATTCAGGATTAGCGGAGGGGAGCTCCTGGACTCTCTCAACCAGGCATATTTCTCTGAATACTCCAAGGATGACGCCGTTGTCCTGTGCCGCTCCAACAAGAGAGCAAACAGGTATAATGCTGGGATTCGCTCCCAAGTGTTTTATAACGAGGAAAGGCTGGTCCGGGGAGAGAAGCTGATGATCGTGAAGAACTGCTACCAGTTCACGGGAGAGGCCAAGGGAATGGATTACATTGCGAACGGGGATATCGCCAAGTTGGTATCTATCAAGAATTTCGAGGAGAGATACGGCCTATCTTTCGCTGACGCGCGCCTTTGCTTCCCGGATTATGATGACGCTGAGATCAAGGCAAAGGTTTGTCTTGACACCCTTGAGTCGGAAGCCGCGTCCCTGACGTACGAGCAGCAGAACCAGCTCTACAATGGGGTTAATGAGGACTATTCCCACATCACAACCAAGAAGAAGCGCTATGAGGCGGTGAGGGAAGA
The DNA here is from genome assembly GCA_017627955.1 of Bacteroidales bacterium. Lineage (GTDB taxonomy): Bacteria > Bacteroidota > Bacteroidia > Bacteroidales > UBA932 > Cryptobacteroides. The sequence goes on from JAGAFU010000052.1 coordinate 75,021, forward strand.
TCCCTTCTTCAATGCCCTGCAGCTGAAATATGCCAACGCCATCACTTGCCATAAGAGCCAGGGAGGGCAGTGGAGCTGTGTCTTCATCGATAATCCTTTCTGGCAGGATGAACTTACTGTCGACGATCTTAAATGGTTGTACACCGCCTTGACAAGGGCTGTTGAGAAAGTGTATCTGGTGAATTTCAAGGATGAATATTTCAAAAACTAAGATATTGTAATGAAAAGACTTGTATTATTCCTGACCATTTGCCTCGCCACCATGGCGGGTGCGCAGGAGTTCAACCGGATCCCCCTTTATGGATGGATCGGAGACCACAGTGTCGCTTTCACCTACGACCTCAATTGGTCTTCTGTCACCGAAGATGATTTCGTGCTTGATGCCGCTACAGGCAAAAGGTCAGAGGGAGTACTGGTACCCTCCAAGAGATTCTCGCGAGTCATATCCTCCCTCCCGTTCCAAGTTGATGGCGCTGAGAACCTTACTTATTCCCCCGATTCCACCAAGATGGCTTTCACCAGGGATAATGATCTCTGGGTGGTGGATGTCGCCACAAAGAAAGAGACCCGCCTGACCACCGACGGATCGGACGTGATCCTGAACGGTTATTCCTCCTGGGTTTATTATGAGGAGATTCTCGGCCGCCCTACCCGCTACAAGGCTTTCTGGTGGTCTCCTGACTCCAAGAAGATAGGTTTCTACCGTTTCGACAACACCGAGGTGCCTTTCTTCCCGATCTATTCGGCGGTGGCCGTCGATGCTGACCGCTCCGGCCTGCAACTCGGTTATGGCCAGAACGCGGGCGGTGCCGTGGATCTGGAAGACATGTCTCCGACTGGAGGTTCGGTCAGGATGACCCGCTATCCCAAATGTGGAGATCCTAATCCCAAGGTTCGCATCGGGATAGTGAATCTGGAGAATGGCAAGACAGCGTGGGCTGATTTCGACGAGGATGACGACCAATATTTCGGAACTCCTTTCTGGGGCGCTGACAACAAGGCCTTCTTCATCCAGAGGGAGCCAAGGATCCAGAACACCCTTGATCTTTATGCCGTGTCTCCTGAGAACGGTTCCAAGACACACATCTATCATGAGACATATAAGACCTGGCTTGACTGGATCCAGGGGATGTACTTCGGCCGCGACGGGCTCTACATGGTCCGCTCTTTCGAGACAGGCTGGGAGCAGATTTATTATCTGTCCTATGACGGAAAGACTCTCAAGCGTCTGACCGATGGGGAAAACTGGAGGGCGCGGATACTCTCCGTCAAGGAGGGAAAACCGGCTAAAGGATTTGACGGAACCACATCCGAGGTCGTGTATTCCGCCCAAAAGGACTCTCACGTCAGGACTGGAATATATCTTGCCACAAAAGGCTCTGTCAGAACTATTTCCAATCCGGAATTGAACGCCTCTTCAATCCTTGTCTCACCTGATAAAAGATTTGTCGCGGCTCATCAGAGCAACTCGAACACTCCTAATCAGATCTGGGTTTTCAATCTCGCGAAGCCTTCCAAGTCATTCAAGGTAGCGGATATGGCTGGCCCTGATTTCAATCCCGACGCTCCGACCCTTCCGAGGATCATCACCATGACAACGAGCGACGGACTTGAACTCCCGGGACTCATGGTATATCCCAAGAGTTTCGACCCTTCAAAGAAGTATCCTGTCCATGTGGATATTTATGGCGGACCGGACACCCCCCAGGTCTCAGACGCTTTCAGGACTTACAATCCTTATCAATGGTATTCCGACAACGGGATCATCGAGTGCGTTCTTGATTGCCGGGCCGCTGGCTACAATGGCCGTAAGGGTCTTGACATGATCTACAAGCATCTCGATGAGATAGAGGTCAAAGACTTTGTGGAGTGGGCTGAATATCTCAAGAAACTCCCTTATGTCAATGGCGACAAGATCGGTGTGGAAGGTTTCTCGTTCGGAGGCACGATGACTGCCCTTCTCGTCATGAAGCATCCTGAGGCTTTCCACTACGGGATCGCTGGCGGCGGTGTCTATGAGTGGGCTCTGTACGACACGCATTACACCGAGCGTTTCATGTCAACCCCGCAGGACAATCCCGAAGGCTACGAAAGGACGAAGGTCACGAACGCGGCCAAGGAATATCCTGTGACTGACGAAAATTATGATGGCTCTGTCATGCTTAAGCTGACGCATGGTACCGGAGACGACAACGTCCATTTCCAGAACACTCTCAAGCTCGTGGATGCCCTCCAAGCCGCCGGCAAGAAGTTCGAGCTGATGATCTATCCGGACGGTATGCATGGCTACAGGGGCTATCAGGGACGTCATTTCAGTGCCGCCAACAAGGCTTTCTGGCTTAAGTATCTGAAGGGAGAAGGTGCCGAATAGTTTTGAGAAATTCATCGTCGGGAATGCGGAGGCCGAGATATCCCGGCTTCTGCTTTCCCGTGTTGAATGGCCTTCGCCTCCGGCTGATCCTATCCTATCTTCTTTTGACGGGAAAGGATTGGCCGTCAGTACCATAGAAGCCCGCCAGAAGCTTCGGGACAAAGTTCCCGAATGGTATTCTCTCACTTCTTTGGTGTATCCTTCAGCCCTTTGCGCCGAGCAGAGCAGCTCTTCGGTAACAGCCCGTTACAAGGCTTCGCTGGCAGGCCGGATTCTCGGAGATGAGCCAGGTAAGATCGCCGATCTCACCGGGGGGCTGGGAATTGACAGCTGGGCTTTCTCGTCGGTCGCTTCGGAAGTCCTTTACAATGAAAGGGATAGCGCATTAGCTTCGGCGGCAAAGCATAATTTCGTGGAGCTTGAGGCAAGGAATATCCGTGTCGAGAATAGTGAGGTCGTCAAGGGATCATTAGGTGGCCTGCTGGCCGGTTTCGTGCCGGATCTGATATTCTTGGATCCAGCTCGCAGGGACAATTCCGGGGGAAAGGTTTTCCTTCTGGAGGATTGCTCGCCCAATGTGCTCGACCTTATCCCTGAACTCTTCAGATATTCCAGGAATATTCTTTTGAAGTTGTCCCCGATGGCTGATATCACTATGGCTGTCGAAAGGTTGAACCGGTCTTATGAGGCGGCGCTCATGGAAGGTGGTTCTGAAGGGTGGAATGGCAACTGGGTACGTGAGGTCCATGTCGTGGCGAGTGGGGGAGAGTGCAAGGAGTTGCTGGTGTGGATGGATCGGGAGTGGAAAGGGGAGTATAGCGTGACTTGCCGGGAGGATGGCGGATCTTTGTCTTTTTCTTCAGAGGAGATTCGTTCCTCAAAGGCGGTTCTTCCGGAAGCTGTTGATTTCAAGTATATTTTCGAGCCGGGGAAGTCTTTGGCCAAGGCTGGGGTTTTCAATGCCTTTTGCTCCCGTTTCGGCCTTATCAAGCTCGCCCGCTCCACGAACCTCTTTTCCCCTGCTCCGGCGGCAAAAGGCGCCTGGGCTCCCTGCGCTTCGCGCCCTATCCGGGAAAATGTCCGCCCAGGCGCATTGCCGCCGGAGCCTCCTTCATTCATTCCTGGCGCTCCCTCTGTCATCCTGAGCGAAGCGAAGGATCTATGCGAAGCGAAGGATCTTTTCAATTTCGGGAAGATCTTTGAGGTCACGGAGGTCGTCCGGATGAACAAGGCGGGGATGCGGGACGTGGGAAAGCGCTATCCGCGGTCCGAAGTGTCGGCGAGGAATATTCCTTTGACCAGCGCTGAATTGCGCTCCAGGCTCGGTGTTCGTTCCGGAGATGACGCCCACATATTCGGAGTGAGGATCGAGACTCCGTTCCAGGCAGACAATTTCCTCCTCGTATGCCACCGAATTTGAACTTTTTTCTGTAAATTTGAAAAATAACTGATTTCTTTTATATGTCACAGGATTATAAGGCAGCGGCCCAGAAGTGGCTCGACGGGGATTTCGATCCCGAAACCAAGATGAAAGTCCTCGAACTCAGGAATACCGACCCGGTTGGTTTTGAGGACGCGTTCTACAAGAATCTTGAATTTGGCACCGGAGGTCTCCGCGGCATTATGGGCGTAGGGACCAACAGGATGAACAAGTACACCGTCGGAATGGCCACCCAGGGGCTTGCCAATTATATTCTTAAGCATGTCCAAGGGGATGACATCAGAGTCTGCATCTCTTATGACAGCCGCAACAATTCCAAGCTTTTCGCCAAGATCTCTTCTGATATTCTCAGCGCCAACGGGATCAACGTGTTCCTTTTCGACAATATCCGTCCCACTCCGGAGCTCAGCTACTCTATTCGTTATATGGGGGCCGTGGCTGGCATCATGGTGACCGCCTCGCATAATCCCAAGGAATATAATGGCTACAAGGTGTACTGGTCCGATGGCGCGCAGATAGTGCCGCCTGTCGACAAGGACATCATTGCCGAGGTCAGCAAGGTCTCAGAGCCTTCCCAGGTTAAATTCGAGCGTGGGGAGCGTTGTGGAGAGGTCCAGCTGATGGGCAAGAAGGTTGATGAGGCTTATATGAATGACATTCTTTCCTTGACATTGAGCCCTGAGTCCCGTTCAAGGCATGATGACATCAAGATTGTCTACACCCCTCTCCATGGCTGCGGAGTCCGCATTATTCCCGAATGCCTAAAGAGGCTGGGCTTCAAGAATGTGTACAATGTCCCGGCCCAAGATGTGTCTGACGGGGATTTCCCGACAGTCGTCTCTCCCAATCCCGAGGAGCCGGCCGCTATGAAGATGGCTCTTGAGAGGGCGGACGAGGTTGGAGCTGACATCGTGATGGCATCCGATCCTGACGCTGACCGTCTCGGGATCGCCGTTCGTGACAACGATGGCAAGATGGTCCAGTTCAACGGCAACCAGACGGCCTCGATGCTGACATATTACATTCTCACCCGCTGGAAGGAGCTTGGAAAACTGGATGGAACCAAGTATTGCGTCAAGACTATTGTGACTACCCAGCTTATCGCTGACATCTGCAAGAAGTTCGGCGTGGAGTGCTACGATGTGCTGACCGGATTCAAGTGGATCGGCGAGGTCGTGAAGAAGAACGAGGGCAAAAAAGAGTTCATCTGCGGCGGCGAGGAAAGCTACGGGTTCAATGTGGGCGAGTTTGTCCGTGACAAGGACGCTCCAGTGGCCTGCGCTATGGTGGCTGAATGCGCCACTTGGGCGGCGGATCAGGGACTGACTCTCTACCAGCTTATGGACAAGATCTACTCTGAGTTCGGCTACCGCAAGGAAAGCATGGTCTATCTCGTCCGCAAGGGCAAGTCCGGCGCTGAGGAGATCGCCAAGATCATGGAGGACATGCGTAGTAAGCCCGCCACGGAGCTGGCCGGTTCTCCTGTTGTCAAGGTCATTGACTATAACGAGCCCGAGAAGACAGGTCTTCCGAAGTCTAATGTTCTGCAATACTTTGACGCTGAGGGAGATGTCGTGACTGTCCGTCCTTCTGGTACTGAGCCTAAGATCAAGTTCTATTTCGGCGCCACCGCTCCCAACGCTCCTGCCGTCGAAGCCAAACTCGAAGCCTTCAAGAAGCAGTTCCTGGGGTAGAGGTAGCCAAAGAATTAACCTTTCACGGGCAAGGTCTATTTTTATATGGGAGACCTTGCCCGTTTGACATCAATTAGAATAACCTGCAATGCATATTTGCCGGGCAAGGTCTAAGGGTTAAAATTAGACCTTGCCCGTATACTGTCCCTATCGTCCCGTCAGGATGGACGTGGGGAACAATAACGACCATATTCGCTCCTTACGTCCTATAGAATTGGACGATAGGAGCGCTGTGTGCGGTTTTAATACTGTATAATTTTGTCAATCTCATGCATAATACGGTAGGTCTCCTCTAGCGTATAAATAATCATCCCATAGCGGAGAATGTCTTTATAGTCGAGATTCCTGCCCCGACGGTCTTTGAGCCATTTCTGCGCTGGTTGGTAGCCGCCGATTAAGAAGTACCACGCCAGCTCCGACACTCCATCGAAATTCTTGCTTTTTAATACTAAAAATAGTATTGTCGCATAAACTTGAACTATATGAGTGTAAAAGAAATAGTCTGTTATTTATGGGATTGTTTAGATATAAAGGTTACACTGGGAGTGTGGAGTATTCTGAGGATGAGAGGAGTTTCTTTGGGAAGGTGCTTGGGCTTAGAAGAGACGGGATCATCTTTGAGGGTGATCCCGCTACCGCTATCCAGAAAGATTTTGAAGAAGCCATTGATCAATATCTGGAGCATTGCAAAGAATTAGGAGTGACACCTGAGAAACCGTATAACGGAAAGTTCGTGTTGAGGATGTCTTCTGACTTGCATGGTAAGGCGGCTGAGGTCGCGATGTCTCAGGGGAAAAGCATGAACGAGTTCATCAACGACGCCATCCGCTCGGCTGTGGGGGCTCACTGATTGAGGTGGGGACTAGTACACTCCGGAGCCGAGCATTTCGTCGTCTTCGGAGTACCAGGCGGCGAACTGGCCGGCGGATATTCCTCTCTGGGGCGTGTCAAAGAGTATGAATATTCCTGAAGGGCGCTTGACGAGCCAGGCGTCCTGAAGGGGCTGGCGGTAGCGGACCCGTACGCGGTAGCGCCGCACATCGCCATCCGCCATCTCAAGGTCTTGTCGGATCCAGTGGATGTCTTCGGACGCGATTCTTATGCAGCTGCGAGAGAGGCCTTTATGGCTGTGGCCTTCTCCGACGTAGATGGTGTTGGTGTCGACGTCTGTCGCTATCACGAATATTGAATCTTTGTGCCCGCCGATGTTGAGACCTTTGCGCTGGCCGATGGTGTAGAATTGCGCTCCGTCATGCTGGCCTACTACTTTGCCCCAGGGATTGTCCTTGTAGCGGGTCTTCTTGATGTGTTTCTTGCCGCTGCGATAGACTTCTGTCTCGAACTTTATCGCCGAATAATCAACAGGTTCCGATAGCTTTATCCAATCTTCGTCGCTTAGGGCGGAGAGTTTTGCCGGGGAGAAAATGTTTTTCAGGTCGTCAATGGCCCTTCGGCTCCGCTCAGGGACCGGGCGGTTATTGAAGGTGGCTCCGCCGGAGTCCTCGGAAGCGAAGACGGCGGTCATAAGCGGCTCGCCCGGCTCCTCAAGCAACGAAGCCAAAGTGTCATGAACGAACCTGTAGTGCTGATTATCCTCGAAAAAAGCGTCGAAAACCTCGACCACTTCGCCCTCTTTCGGCTTCAGCTTCTGCTTAAGGAAAGTCGGCAAGTCCACCTTCCCGACGAAACATATTCCCTGGGAGTCCTTCTTGTCGGCGGACGGAAGGTCGGCGATGTGGGCTATCTGCCTGACTTCCGGCTTCGTCAGGTGCCCGATAGGGAATAGAGCGTTACCGAGCTGCTCCTGGGTGAGCTGGCAGAGGAAATAACTCTGGTCTTTGTTCGGGTCGGTCCCCTCAAGAATTCTCCACTGGGGCAACCCGTTGATAATGACTTGCTTCCCCTCGCTATCCAGCAGCGGAGCCCTACGGCAATAATGGCCTGTCGCCACCATGTCGGCCCCAAGCCTCCGGGCTGCCTCGTAAAAGGCATCGAACTTTATCTCCCGGTTGCAGAGCACGTCAGGATTCGGGGTGCGCCCCGCGGAATATTCATTGAACATGTAGTCCACGACCCGCTGGCGATATTCTTTTGACAGATCGACGAAATAGAAGGGGATTCCTATCTTCCGCGCCACAAGCTCGGCCACGAAGCGGTCTTCCTCCCACTCGCAGTCGCCATGGAGCGTGGCGTCAGCGTCATGCCAGTTCTGCATGAACATCCCGAACACATCGTAGCCTTGCCGCTTCAGCAGCAGGGCGGCGACACTGGAGTCAACTCCACCTGAAAGACCTACACAAACCTTCATAATCACTGCAAAGATACTTAATCGCTGGATTTTGGACAATTATTGTTATCTTTGAGAACACCAGAACTTTAAGCCAGTCATGAAGAAAGTCAGACTCGCGATCAATTACGAGGAATATTCATCAATAGAAGAAATGGATCCAAAGGACCAGGCTTTGGTCCGGGAGGCCATTGAGGCCCAGAAAGGATCTTATGCTCCATATTCCAGATTCAATGTCGGCGCGGCCGTACTGCTGGAAGATGGAACGGTGGTCAGGGGTTCGAATCAGGAAAACGCCGCCTATCCTTCCGGATTATGCGCTGAGCGGACCGCCATGTTCGCCGCCGGAGCCAATCACCCCGGGAAGGCAATGGTTTCCCTGGCGATAGTCGGAGGTTTCGGGCATTCGGTCTCTCCGACCCCATGCTCCCCGTGCGGCGCATGCCGCCAGGTGATGGCCGAATATCAGACTCTTGGCGGGAAGCCGTTGAGTGTCATTATGTTCGGGACTGAAAAGGCTTGGAAATTCGCCCGGGTAGACGATATCCTTCCATTCATTTTTGACAGTTTCAACGAAAAGTAGTATATTCGCGTAGGGAAAGTCGTATGCGACCAGCTCCCTCTGAATCCCCCCAGGGCCGGAAGGCAGCAAGGGTAGGAGGTCGTAGCGGTGCGACATGCGTAGCTTTCCCTTTTTTTGTGCCCTTTTCTCAGCCCATAACCACATCCAGGACCATCATCAGGGCGAAGCCGATGGCGAATCCTATCGTGCTGAAATTTGAGTGTTCGCCCTGGGAGGCCTCCGGAATCAATTCCTCAATGACGACATAGAGCATGGCACCTGCGGCGAAAGGAAGGAGGTAAGGCATTGTGGCAGTCGCCACCGAGGCAAGCAACAAGACCAAAGCGCCCCCTACAGGCTCTACGATACCGCTCATACTGCCTATCAGGAATGATTTCCATCGGCTGTTCCCGGCCGCTCTCAACGGCATTGATATGATCGCTCCCTCGGGCACGTTCTGGATGGCTATACCCAGCGACAGGGCGATAGCCCCGGCCATGCTGAAATCGGAGGTCAAGGCTCCGGCGACAGCCACACCGACGGCCATTCCTTCGGGAAAGTTATGGATCGTCACGGCCAAAGCGAGCATTGTCGTCTTCGAAAGCTTGCTCTTGGGCCCTTCTTGACCGCCCATCGGATGAATATGCGGGGTGATATAGTCGATGAGCAGCAGGAACGCGAATCCAGCCAGGAGACCTACGGTGACCGGCACGATGGCGGTTTTTCCTTCCCCCATCTCGATGGCAGGTATGATCAGAGACCACACGGAAGCGGCCACCATGACTCCTGAAGCGAAACCAAGTAAGGCTTTCTGAAGCCTCTGGGGCATGTCCTTCTTCATGAAGAACACGAAGGCCGATCCTAGGGCAGTGCCAAGGAAAGGGATCAGCAAGGCTGTCAATACGGCATTCATCTCGCGTTACTCATTTTCGGGGTCGAGATAATCCATCATCTCTTTCATATAGTCGAAATAACCGGAACCGAATACCTCGTCGTAGTCCCGGATATTGTTTACTTTGAATTCGCCGTCTTCCATGACCAGCTCCAGCCACATGGTCTGCGGCTCGTCCCCGGGCCAATTGACGAATCGCACAAAGACGGTTGCCCTGTCCTCTTCAATCTCATCCACATCGATTTTCTGGACCTTGATGTCCGGGGAAGGATCCTGGCTGAATGTCCAGTAGTCGTGGTCGTAGAAATTGATTCCGTCCTGTTTCTCATCCTTCCGCATGACCTCTTTCACGGTCCATAGCCAGAGGCCGGTAGTGTACTTGCTCTCGAACTCCTCGGGAGTAGGGTTGCCCTCTCCACCTGCATTCCGGCGCGCCAGATCCTTGAATATCTGGTTCACACGTTCTTTTACGGCCTCCTCCGCCTCTATCTCGTCTTCCCCGCGGCCATCGGCTCCCAATCCGTCTGGGTTACCGAACATCACCTGGGCATTTCTGAAGGCGATTACTCCCTCGACCAACTGACGGTTGTAAAGCTCGATTACGGTCGGGTTATCCTTTTTAAGGGGACCGCCGAGAAGATCCACAAGGACAGATGTGTCGTACACATCGAGAAGGGAACGGTTTAGGAGCATCATGCTGGCAAGCTCGGTAAGATTCTGACTCTCGGCGAATTCCTGCTGCCCCAGACAGTTCTTGAGGTTGTCTGGGGTCAGGACGAGAATCTCGGCGAGACCTTCTAGGTAACTGCTGACGGCGAGGAAGTTCATTCCCTGCCGCCGGACATACTGAACCTTGTCTCCGAACCCGGCTCCCGGGAAGGGGGAGTCGTCAGCCTGGACGCTTGGCTGGAGGGTGTAGGCTCCGGCTTTGTCGGGAACTTTCTCAATGGTGAGCTCAAGGTAATCCCCGGCTGAATTCTCGCCGGTCATGTAAACGAAGGTTCCCATCCGGATCTCCTGAACGGTGTAAAGGGTCTCTCCGTTGAAAAACTTGTTACCCTTCTGTATGGTCTGAGCACCGGTCGGAATAGCCAGTGCCGCCATCGCGATAATAAAGGTCAGTTTTCTCATAATGGTAATGTATTAAAGTCGGCATTTTGCCGGATCGAAACCAGGGGTAGGGTGGAATTCTATCTCAAAGCCTTCCTTATTGACACTGACAGTGTTGAAGCCAGGCCGGCCGTGTCCGATCCCGTTGCAGACTGGGTTGGCGGCCACAAGCCTGATACCCTCAAACATTGTGTCGTAATCTTTGTGCGTGTGCCCGGCCAGAACGGCATCAACTCCGTATTCCTTGAATAGGTCGATGTATTTCCTGCGGCTTTCCATCGGGAAATTCTCGTAATCTTCAGGTTCCTCTATGTCTTTTTTGAATATGGGGCAGTGGAGGAACACGAAAGTATACTTTGCCTTACGGGCCTTCTTAAGCTCACTTTCGAGCCAGGCCCATTGCTCAGCCTCGGCATCCTTGGCATTGGCCTTGACGCTGTTGGAGTCTATTCCGATGAAAGCGCATCCCTTGCGGGTGAATGAAAACCGGTCATATCCCCTTAGCGCCACATATTCATCCCTTATCTCAGAGGTCCATTTGTTACTGTAGTCGTGGTTGCCGGGAAGAAGGTAGTACGGTACTTTCAGCCTTGCCATTCCTTTCTGAAATAGCTCATTTTGGAGAGGGTCGGCAACATCATTGACCAGGTCTCCTGTCACAACCGTCAATTCCGGTTTAATCGAATTGATCGCGTCTACGGCCGCGTTGAGCAGGGAGTCGGAATGAACGAATCCCTCAGAATTGTCCGCAAAACCGATTTGGGTGTCGGTGCAGTGGACGAAAGTGAAAGGGGTGAACTTCCCTGAACAGGAAGCGAGCGAGATCGCTGTCAGGGCGGAGATCATTAGTGCGCGTAAATGGAACATAAGGCCTGTCAATTAATTACGTCTGTTATTGGTCTTGGCTTAGAGCCTTGGCGGCTGACTGTCCAGCGAGAAGACCGGTCGAGAAAGCGCACTGGAGGTTGTAACCGCCTGTGTCGCAGTCCATGTCGAGGATCTCGCCACAGAAATACAGACCGTCCTTTATCTTGGACTCCATCGTTTTGGCCACGACCTCGTCCGTTGAGACTCCACCGGCTGTGATCACGCATCTTTCGTAACCCACGAATCCGGCGATTTCGAACTTCCAATCCTTCAAGGTCTTGGCAAGAAGCTCAAGATTGACATCATAGAATCGTCTTTGCGGGGCATTTCTCCTGTGTGAATATTCATTCTTCTTCACAGTGGTCTTCAGAATGTCTGGATTCCAAGTCTGGAAGCCGGGTATAAGATCCCATGGCATCAGCTTTCCGAGGAGTATCCTGTACATTTCCTTCCCGTTTATGCCGCGCCCGTCCTTGGCCTGCCTGGTCCTGGGATCGTTTTTGATCTCATTCCAAAGGGTCTTTACCCTGTCGGTCAGTTCCTCCAGAGGCACACCTGGCTTCAAGTCCAGAGAGAATGAGACCTTTCCCCCGTTCATCAGAGTCTTGACACATTTCCGGCTGACTTGGAAGCCTATAGGGCCTTCGATGCCTCCGTCCGTGAAGTCGATGTCTCCGAACTCGGATTCCGTGACGCTCCCGTCATAAGTGACAGTCAGGCTGACATTCTTGAGCTTCGCTCCTTTGAGTGCCTCGCCGGCTCCGGTCATCGGGGTTTCCCGGTTGATGTGGCCTTTCATTTCCGGCTCCCTGCCGTCAGAGACCTTGTAGCCTCTGGGAACAAGGGCGGTCAGGGAAGGGAAGCAAGAAATGATCTTATGACCAAATAACTCCGCCCAGCGATAGCCGTCGCCGGAAGAACCTGTCATCGGATAGGATAGGCCTCCGGTAGCGATGATGAGTTTGGAGGCGGTAAATGTCTCACCACCGGCGCATCTCACTTCGAACCCCTGGGTGAAGTCTGTTACCTCCCGCTCGGTCAGAAGGGTAACACCTTGCCGCATAACAGTTTCCACGATGGTGTCCAAGACGTCAGATGCCCTGTGGGAATATGGGAAAGCCCTGTCACCCCTTTCCACCACGGTCTCCAGACCGTTGCTTTCCAGGAAGTCAATCATGTCTTCCGGAGTGAAATTGTAGAAGGCGGGCTTTACGAAATTCGGGTTGGTGCGGATGTGTTTGCTGAACTCGTTCCAATGCTTGGCGTTGGTGAAATTGCAACGTCCTTTTCCTGTGAACAGAATCTTACGTCCCGGCCTTTGCATCTTTTCCAGGATTGTGATTCTCGCTCCAGGCAGGGCTTTAGCCGCTCCGTAAGCCGCCATCAGTCCGGCCGCGCCTCCACCAATTATTAAAATGTCTGATTTCATATTTTTAGGATCCTTACGCGAATTTAGTCTTATCTTCCGAAAAAATCATTATATTTGCAGTCCATTTCCGCGAGAAATGTAGCCAAGCCACTTTAGCTCAGCGGTAGAGCAGCGCATTCGTAACGCGCAGGTCGACAGTTCAAATCTGTCAAGTGGCTCTTTATTTTTCCCTTTTTTATATAAACGTAATGAAAAGAGTAATTATCTTTCTTGTACTGGCGGCTGTCAGTGTCAGCGCGTTCGCGCAGCGTGCTCCTCTGAGTTCATCTTACAAAGACATCAAAGGTATGTATTCCCCGAGGAATTATGTCAAGAGCGATGTCGATCCCTATTCAGTTTTCTGGTCTGGTTTCGAGTCATTCGTGGTCCCTGGAATGGGTCAGCTGATCATGAAAGAGCCCGGTCGCGGCTGGTCATTCATCGGTGGTTCCTTCGTCCTCAATGTCGTTGGGAGCGCATTCGCTCAAAACCTCATTGATCTTGCGGAGAAGGATTCGGATGGCAAGTTCGTGATCCCGGAGGACAAGAAAGACAAGGCCAAGGGCTATTTCGCCGCTCTTGGTGGCGTGGCTCTCGGAGAGCTTGTTCTGAGTATCTGGTCATGTGCCGATGCGGTGAAGGTCGCTAAAGTGAAGAACCAGTATTACCAGGATTCCCGCAAGCACGCCTTCTCAGCGACAATGTATCCTTCCGTGGATCTTGTCCAGGTCGGTTCCAATGTCACACCTACCGCCGGGATGACTTTTGCCGTGAAATTCTAGTCGGATTCAGATCCGTAAATACAAAAGCGATGACCGTGTGGCCATCGCTTTTTTTATTTGGCGTTTTCGAAAGCGTCCAGGAGTTGTTCGGACACCTTGGTGTTGTCCTTGCCGGGGCGTAAGGAGCGCCATGCGCCATATATCCCGATAACCGCGAATATAAGCGTTATCCAGCCGCTGCCATTGGAGACGAACCAGCCGAGCATGGCCCAGATGATCACAAGGGCCGCGGAGACATATATTCCCACATTCGTGTTTTTGTTGCCTTCCTTGAGAGTGGCCGCGTAGCGGTGGATATCTTCTCCATCCTGTGTTTTGCCAACTAGGCCGGCTTCCTCCAGGGAGCAGGAAATATACTTTGTCTTGTATTTTGTCGATCTGTCGAGGAAAAGGTCGCAACCGGCCGATGCCTCAGGAAGATCTGACTCGACAATCTCATTGGGTTTCAGTACCTTCCCGTATTTTGACATCTCGGTTTTGATCCCGCCTATCACTGTGCCGAATGGCTTTTCGGTCTCGAAAAGCCTCATCCCGGCATCCATCATCTGTACACTCTTGTCGATCATAATTTTATGCTGTGAATATTACTTCCAGGCCGTCGTAGGCGGCTTTCAGGGGTTTCGGAAGGTTCGCGTCGAGCTCGGCCTGGGTGCCGTGGAGCGTGCGGGCGAGGTGAGTCAGGTAGACGGGCTGGCCTTCGGAAGGGGTGTACCGGCCTTTTTCGAGAAGCATGTGGGTCGTCCTCAAGACAGTTCCGACGCTGGAGTGGGTGAATAACCTGAAGTCTTCGTCTCCTTCAGTACCCATGCCCATCGTGGCTTCCATGACAAGACCTGTGATCGGCTTGCCCTTGGCGTGGGGGTCGATGCCGACAATCCTTGCGGCGATGGCTGGAATGCCTCCCGTGTCGGTCGCATACATGACTCTCACCGCCTGTTTCTCAATTAGATACATGAGCGTTTGCTCTTTCAGGTCTCCGGTGGCATGATTAGCAGGAAGGGCGGTCAAGGTCATTTCATAGATGGTCACTTTGTCTCCGGGGGAGAGCGGAACTATCTCAGGAGTCTTGATGCCGGTTTCTTTCGCTGCCTTGGCGAAGTCTTCCCGGGCCCGGTCTATCCATGTTCTTCCGAGAAACGCTTTCTTCAAACCTAGCCTCAATGCGGCGGCTGGATTGTAATGATCGCCATGGGAGTGGGTGTAGAATATGACTTCCGGCTTGACTCCGGCAGGGATCATGTCCTCGTCAGTCGGGGTGAAGTCTATAAGGATATTGCTGTCAAGAAGAACGCTGGAAAGTCTCCGGTGTTCGCCACGTTCGTCCCGGCCGTTCCAGTCAGCCGCTCCGGTCCCGAGAAAGCGCATCTTTAGGGGAGTCCCGGCCTCTTCACCGAGTTTAATGTGAACCGGCTCGCCGGCCCTTGTCGCGGGATCCAAATCTGTACTTTTTACGCCAGCTGCGGCTCCGCAGCCCGGCAGCATCCCTGCGACCCCCGTGGCCACCGCCGCTCCAGCGCTGATATTCAAGAATTTCCGTCTGTCCATGATCCGCCGGAATTAGTGATTATACAAATATAATAAATTTTCCCCTCGTCCTGAAAATCGGGGCGAGGGGAATGATTAGAGATATTCAGTAAGATTAGCTGAAGTTATCGTAGAGGATGCTCTCGGGCGGGACGCCGAGGCTGTCAAGCAGCTTGTTGACGGAGGCCACCATCATAGGCGGGCCGCACATGAAGTACTTGATGTCCTCGGGAGTCTCGTGGTCCTTGAGGTAGGTCTCGTACATCACGTTGTGGACAAAGCCAGGGGTGTACTTGACTCCGGCGGCATCCGCGGCGGGATCCGGACGGTCGAGGGCGAGGTAGAACTTGAAGTTCGGGAACTCCCTCTCGATCTCGGCGAAGTCCTCAAGATAGAAGGCCTCGACAAGGGCGCGGGCTCCGTAGAAGAAGCTGACCTTGCGACCGGTCTTCAAAGTCTTGAAGAGGTGCATGATGTGGCTTCTCAGAGGGGCCATACCGGCGCCACCGCCAACGAAGATGTATTCCTGCTCCTCGGGATCGTCCTTCGGGAGAAGGAACTCTCCGAACGGACCGCTGATCCAGACCTTGTCGCCCGGTTTGCGGGTGAACACGTAGGATGAGGCGACACCCGGAGGAACGGGCAGCATCTTGAAGACGCCCTTAGGCTGGCTCCTGTCGAAAGGAGGTGTGGCGATACGGACGTTGAGCTTGATGACGTTCTTCTCGGCCGGATACGAGGCCATGGAGTAGGCGCGGATGGTCGGGACGGTGTTCTTGGCCTTGATGCCGAAGAAGCCGTACTTCTCCCAGTCGCCCCTGTACTCGGGAGCCACGTCGATGTCGGCGAAGTCGATGTCGTACTCAGGAATATCGATCTGGATGTACTCTCCGGACTTGAACTCGATGTTCTCGCCCTCAGGGAGCTTGACTGTGAACTCTTTGATGAAGGTGGCGACGTTGTCGTTGCTGATCACCTCGCACTCGAGTTTCTTGACGCTGAGCGTCGAGTCAGGAACCTGGATCTTGATGTTGTCCTTGATCTTTACCTGGCAACCCAGACGGTAGCCATCCTTGATCTGCTTGCGGTTGAAGAAGCCCTTCTCGGTGGGAAGGATGCTTCCGCCGCCTTCAAGGACCTGGACTTTGCACTGGCCGCAGTTGGCCTTTCCGCCGCAAGCTGAAGGAAGGAATATTCCCTGATCGGCAAGGGTGTGCATAAGGTCGCCTCCAAGAGGAACTTCCATGGTCTTCTTGCCACCGTTGATGTCGATGGAGACAGATCCGGACGGGGTGAGTTTGGCCTTGATCACAAGGAGGAGGGCCACAAGAATGAGCGTGACGACAACTATTGTCGCGATCGCTCCGATGATAGTGTTGAACATTGCCTTACCTCCTTTTTAAAGTGCTATACCCATGAATGTCATCATCGCGATGGCCATGAGGCCGACGGTGATGAAAGTGATTCCGAGACCCTTGAGGGGAGCGGGGACCTTGCTGTAGGCCATCTTCTCGCGGATAGCCGCGAGGGACACGATGGCGAGGAACCAGCCGATACCCGAACCGAGAGCGTAGACAGCCGACTCACCGACGTTGGCGAAATCTTTCTGCTGCATGAACAGCGAGCCTCCGAGGATCGCGCAGTTGACGGCGATCAGCGGGAGGAAGATTCCCAGGGCGGAATAAAGAGACGGGCTGAATTTCTCGACGACCATCTCGACTATCTGCACGATGGCTGCGATCACGGCGATGAAGATGATGAAGCTGAGGAAGCTCAGGTCAACACCTTTGATCAGGGCGTCGGGCGCCAGGACATATTTGTTGAGCAGATAGTTGATCGGGAGGGTAACAAGCAGGACGAATATGACCGCGACACCAAGGCCGGCAGCCGTCTTCACATTCTTCGACACCGCCAGGTATGAGCACATACCCAGGAAGTAGGCGAAGATCATGTTGTCAACGAAGATTGACTTTACGAATAAGCTGAGATATTCCATAACCTTGATGTTTAACTATTTCTCCTGCAAGTCTTTCTGAATGCTCCTCTGGACCCAGACGATGCATCCCAGAAGGATGAGCGCGAAGGGCGGGAGGATCACCAGGTTGTTAGGTACGTAGCCGAGCCAGTTCAGGATGTCGACACCGAAAAGGGTGCCGCTGCCGAGAAGCTCGCGGAAGAAGGCCACAATGATGAGGATCATGCCGTAGCCGGCTCCGTTGGCGACTCCGTCAAGGAAG
This sequence comes from Bacteroidales bacterium, assembly GCA_017627955.1. Classification (GTDB taxonomy): domain Bacteria; phylum Bacteroidota; class Bacteroidia; order Bacteroidales; family UBA932; genus Cryptobacteroides. The sequence continues at coordinate 92,196 of JAGAFU010000052.1, forward strand.
CTGGGCCAGGGCTTGTTGCCGAGGGCGAAAGCCTCGATGCGGCCCATGACGATACAGTTCGTGATGATCAGACCGATGTAGACGCTCAGCTGCTTGTCGATAGCGTAGGTGGCCTCGAATGACTTCAGTATCTGGTCCACAAGGATCACCATCATGGCGACTACGACGAGCTGGACGATAATCCTCACACGGCTGGGAATCGTGTTCCTCAGCAGGGAAAGGATCAGGCTGGATATTCCAGTGACGGCTATAACGGAGAGAGCCATCACGAGCGCGCCCTTCATTGTGACCGTGACGGCCAGGGAAGAGCAGATACCGAGGACAAGGACGGTGATAGGGTTGCCCTTGAAGATCGGGTTGAGTATTGTTTCTTTCAGTTTAGCGTCCATGATTATTCCTCCTCGGTTTTAGTGGTGACAGCGCCTTTGAAAAATGCGGAATAGGCTCCGAGCCAGGTGTCAATGGCGGCGTCAAGTCCGTTGGAAGTCATTGTGGCACCGGTGATAGCGTCAATCTTGTTGTCTATCACGGAAGATCCGTCGGCCTCTTTGGGAGCGCCTCCCTTGACTATGTCAAAGATGTTGGCGTTTGAGAAATCAGCTTTCTCACCGACAAATTCATTCTGGAATTCAGGATCGTCCTTGATCTTCGCGCCAAGACCGGCGGTCTCGCTCTCATGATCGAAATAAGCGCCCTTGATGGTGTTGGAGTTCGGCTCGAAAGCGATATAACCCCAGACCGGACCCCACAGGCCCGCGCCATAGACAGGAACGACTGTTGTCCCGTTCTTGAATATGAATACGGGGATCTCGGCCGTACCAGCGCCTTTGATATTATAGTTCTGCTTCTTGAGCTCCTTGGGAGAATAGACCTTGTCGAGGGGCAGGTCGGAAACCTTCTTTCCGTCCGTGCCGACGATGAAAGCCTGTCCGATCTCCTCGGCATACTTGGCCAGGACGGCCGTGTTCCCCATCTTCTGGAGATCGGCCTTGGTGGCGAACTTGGCGGCGGTCATCATCTGGGAGATGGTGTCAGCCTTCTCATTGGCCTCCTGCCTCGATTTGAGGGACTGGGAGACGATAGCCAGGATCGCGGCCACGAGAGTCACTATGACGGTCGTGTAAACAACTGTGTATATGTTACTGTTGGTATTCATATCCTTATACAATTAAGCGATCGAGACTTTCTTTGCCCTTCTCTTGGTAGCGCTTGAAGTCACGCAGTGGTCGATGAGAGGAGCGAAGGTGTTCATGAGGAGAATGGCGAGCATCATACCCTCGGCATAACCGGGGTTGAAGAGCCTGACGGTGATGCAGAGCGCTCCGACGAGGAATCCGTAGATCCATTTGCCGCACTCGGTCTGGGCTGAGGTGACGGGGTCGGTGGCCATGAAGACTGTACCGAAGGCGAAACCTCCCATGACGAGCTGGGTGTAGGCGGGGACGTCAGTGGCGCCGAAAGCTGTTCCGAGCCAGCCCACGAAGAGGGCGCCGGCGACGGAGGAGACCATGATCTTCCAGCTGGCGACTCCGGTCCAGAGAAGGATGAAGGCACCGATGAGGATAGCGATCACGGATGTCTCACCGACTGATCCGGGCACTGTTCCGGCGAACATGTTCCAGAAGGTGTAACCGGCGTTGGTGACAGCGTCCATTCCTTCTCCCATGTAGGAGAGGGGAGTGGCGCCTGTGATGGCGTCGGCTCCGCAGCGGCGGGCGATCCAGACCTGTGATCCGGACATCGCGCTCGGATAGGAGAAGAACAAGAACGCGCGGCAGAGCAGGGCAGGGTTCAGGAAGTTCATTCCTGTACCTCCGAAGACTTCCTTACCGAATATGACCGCGAAGGCCACGGCGATGGCGAGCATCCAGAGGGGAACGTCCACGGGGACGATCAGGGGAATGAGCATTCCGGAGACGAGGTAACCCTCGTTGACTTCCTCACCCTTTATCTGGGCTCCGGCGAACTCGATCGCGAGACCGACAATGTAAGATACCAGGTAGAGAGGTATAACCTTCCAGAGACCCCAGAAGAACTGGTTCCAGAAGCCGGGGAGGTCGTGCATGATCTGGTCGTGCTGGTAACCGACGTTCCACATTCCGAACAGGGCGGCGGGAACGAGAGCGATCACCACGATGATCATGACCCTCTTGATGTCGATGGAATCCCTGACGTGAGCTCCCTTGGAGGTCACGGTCGCGGGAACGCGAAGGAAGGTGTCAAAGGCATCCCATGTGGAATGCAGCCACCCTAATTTACCGCCTTTCTCGAAAAGGCCGGGTTTTACTGTATTTTCTTCCATAGTCATTGCCTTATTACGCCATTTCCTTCAACATGAGGTCGATTCCGCTCTGGATCATGGCCTGGATGTCGTTCTTGGAAGGATCCACGAACTCGCAGAGGGCCAAGTCCTCGGGGAGAACCTCGTAAATACCGAACTGCTCCATCTTGTCAATGTCGCCAGCGAGGCAGGCCTTGATCAGATAGACAGGGAATATGTCCATAGGAAGCACCTTGCCGTAGACATCGGAGCAGACGAATGCCCTGACTCCTCCGTGGGTGTTGGTGTCCATGTTGTACTTCTTCTTGGGAAGAAGCCAAGAGAAGTAAGCCATTGAAGAGCTGAACTGATTGAATCTCAGAGGATTCGCCCAGCCAAGAAGCTCCCGCTCACGACCTTCCTTGATAAGGGTGACCTGGTTGTCAAAGAAACCGAGATATCCATCCTTGCCGATATTCTCGCCGGAAAGGACATCTCCGCTGATGAACCTGGTCTCGATTGAAGGGTCGAAGCAGCCCTCAAGGGCACTGACGGGAATTCCGGGAAGAGCCTCGACATATCCGGTCTTCAACGCGGCGGGACCGGTTACGGCCACCTTGCGGCTCAGGTCGAGTTTGCCACCGAGGAAGAGTTTTCCGATAGCGGCCAGGGAGAGCAGGCTCAAGGTCCACACCGTCTCACCCTTCTTGATCGGCGAGATGTGGCTGATCTGGACTCCCACATTTCCCGCGGGATGCTTCTGGGAAATCACTGTGTGGACAGTGGCGTCCTGCAGGGCAGCGAATGCGGAGTTCCCGCTGTTGACACAGACATGCACTTTGGCGATCTTGGAAACGGCGGTCACTCCGGCCTGGATGGCCTTGACGTCCTCCTTGAAAGCGAATTCGGCATTCGCCGCCAAAGGAGCGGTAGAGAAAGCCGAGACGAAAATGGCCTTAGGGGTCAGGTCAGGATTGGCGATGACACCGTAAGGCCTCTGGATGATACTTGGCCACAAACCGCTTTTGAGAAGGCTCTCCTTAACCTCGTCAGCCTTGAGGACTTTGGGGTCCTTGGCTCCGAAGTCAACGGCATCCTTGCCCTCCGCCTTGATGAGGACGGCAAGGAGCTTGCGCTTCTCACCCCTGACTATCTCCTTCACTGTACCGCTGACCGGCGAGGTAAGGAGAATGTCCGGGTTCTGTTTGTCTGCCAAAACAGGCGATCCCGCAAGGACCTTGTCACCTTCTTTAACCATGAGTCTCGGGGAAAAACCCTTGAAATCAGTAGGTTTGACTGCGACAACGTCAGGCGCGATCGTTTTCATTGTCTCAAGGGCGGCCTCCCCGCTGATGGGGATGTTCAGCCCTTTTTTCAACACGATGTTGTTTGACATTATTGTTAATAATATAAAGTTGATGATAATTTCAGCTTACAAATCGCAAAGATACTCATTTTTTTCGGGAAATTTCCTTATTTTCGTGCCATTATGGAAAACATTGAGAACGCTATTTTCGAGGGACTGAACGCGGAGCAGAGACAGGCGGTCAGCAGTATTGACGGACCGGTGCTTATTGTCGCCGGAGCGGGGTCGGGAAAAACGAGGGTGCTGACCAGCAGGATAGCCTGCATTTTGGCCAGGGGGGGAGATCCTTCGCGGATTCTTGCGCTTACTTTCACAAAGAAGGCGGCTGCCGAGATGAAAGAAAGGATAGCGCTCATCGTAGGTAAAAGGACAGCCTGGAAACTGCAGATGGGCACTTTCCATTCCGTTTTCATAAGGTTCTTGAGGGAATATGCCGGATTCCTCGGCTATCCCGAGTCTTTCACTATCTATGACCAGAGCGACTCGACAAGCGCCGTGAAAGCCTGCGTCAAGGAACTCGGTTTGGACGATAAGGTCTACAAGCCGAGGGATGTCCTGGCCAGGATCTCGCTCGCGAAGAACAATCTCGTGACCGCGGCTGCATACCGGAACAACAACCAGGCGGTCCAGAAGGATGTCGCCTCCCGTAAACCGCGGCTTTGTGACGTGTATTCATTATATTCGGAAAAATGTCACCGGAGCGGAGTGATGGATTTCGATGACATCCTGCTCAACATGAATATCCTGCTGCGTGACAATCCCGAGGCTTTGAGGGAGATCTCCTCAAGGTTCGACTATATTCTCGTGGACGAGTACCAAGACACCAACTATGCCCAGTATGTGATTCTCAAGAAGTTGAGCTCTGACAGAGGGAATATATGCGTGGTCGGTGACGACTCACAGTCGATCTACGCTTTCCGTGGCGCGAAGATCGAGAACATCCTCAATTTCAAGAAGGATTACCCGTCCTGCAAAGTTTTCCGTCTTGAGAAAAACTACCGTTCGACGGCGAACATTGTGGATGCCGCCAACACCTTGATAGCCAAGAATGAGGGCCGTATTCCCAAGACATGCGTCTCAGTCGGCGGTAGCGGGGACATGATTCGTCTGATGCGTAGCTTCACCGAGCAGGAAGAGGCCTTGATGATCTGCTCCGAGATCGTCTCAAGGATGAGGAACGATCATGCCCGTTACCAGGACTTCGCGATCCTGTACCGCACGAATTCCCAGTCCAGGGCCCTTGAGGAGGCGCTCCGGAAGCGCAACCTTCCTTATGTGATATATTCCGGCAATTCTTTCTTCGAGCGTTCTGAGGTCAAGGACATGATGGCGTACCTGAAACTTGTCGTGAATATTCATGACGACGAGTCGTTCAAGCGCGTCGTCAATACCCCTTCCAGGGGAATCGGAGACACGTCTGTGAACGCCCTGTCAGCGATGGCGAGAGCCAAGGGAATCTCGATGTTCAAGGCGGCCTATGCCACTGATTTCGCTGACTTTGGCCTGAAAGCTCCCGCTGTGGCCAAGATGAGGACTTTCTGCGACATGATAAACGGCTTCGCTTCCAAAGCTCACTTGGAAGACGCTCACGAGCTGGCGAGAGCGGTCTGTGACGCCAGTGGCCTTTACGCCCACTTCAAAACCGACTCGTCCATCGAGAGCCAGTCAAGGGCATCTAATGTCGAGGAGCTGATCAACAGCGTCGCCCAGTTTGTGGAAGATCGTCAGAATGAGTATCTTCAGGATCTTCTCGCGGACGGTGACGCAATAGACGAGGAGCAGGTGGAATACCCTGCCGTGACTCTCGGGGAGTTCCTGGAGAACATCTCCCTCCTTTCGAATGTGGACATGGAGAGCGAGGAGGATACGATGAACAAGATCGCCTTGATGACCGTCCACTCAGCCAAAGGATTGGAGTTCCCCTACGTCATAGTGGCCGGTCTGGAGGAGAATCTTTTCCCTTCCGGGGGGATGCTGGCATCTCTGGCTGACATCGAGGAGGAGCGCAGGCTGATGTATGTCGCCATGACCAGGGCGAAGACGGCTCTGTATCTTTCTTTCGCTTCGACCAGGATGCGTAACGGCAAGCATGAGTCAAATTCCCCGAGCCGTTTCATCAGGGAGATCGACTCGAGGTATATTGCCAATCCGCTACGGGAAGAAGACCTTCAGGATGATGACGAGGGAGGCTTTTCCTTCGGCTCTAGGCGTTCTTTCGGAGGATTCGGCTCATCGGGTTCCCGTCCAGCCAGGACGAGGTTCGGGATGTCCGACGGGGGTGTTAGGTTCATTCCCGGTAAGCCTGGAAAGGATGTTTCCCCGGTCTCCAGGCCCGCTTCGGTCTCTCAATCCCCGAGGGAAGCCTTGCTGAACAGGCCTCTTCCGCCCAAGATCCCGGATTCGGAATTCACTCCGGTCCCGATGACTGACCTTAAAGAAGGGCAGAGGATCGAACACAATCGTTTCGGACACGGAAAGATACTCCAGATCACCGGAACAGTGCCGGATCTTAAGGCTAAAATCGTTTTTGACGACTACGGAGAGAAAATTCTGCTGCTTAAATATGCGAAAATACGCTTGGGATAGTTGCGTTTATCCGGAAAATTCGTAAATTGCGGCCAGTTATGTTTCTTGAGAACGCACATAAGCACCATCATTCCCCGGCTTCATAAGTCAGGTAAGTTTTGGTGTGCGCATAATAGAGATTTCACATCGGCTTGCCGGACAAGGCAGGCCGTTTTTTTATTAATAAGATGTTAAGATTCGCTATCCAATCCAAAGGCAGGCTCAATGAGGAGAGCCTCAAATTGCTGAAAGACTCAGGAATCAATGTGGATGATTCCCGCCGCAAGTTCCTTGGTCAAGCTTCAGATTATCCGATCGAGTTGCTTTATCTTCGGGATGATGACATCCCCGAAGTGGTAGCTGACGGATCCGCGGACATGGGCATCGTCGGTTTCAATGAGATCGCTGAGTCCATGGCCGATGTCGAAATCGTCAGGAAACTCGGGTTCGGCAAATGCCGGATCTCTCTGGCTGTTCCCAAATCTGTTGATTATAATGGACTTGAATGGTTTGACGGGAAGTCTATAGCCACTTCATATCCCTCAATCCTGGAGGATTTCCTGTCTAAAAACGGGATATCAGCCAGGATCCGTAAAATCATGGGATCGGTCGAGATCGCTCCCGCGGCAGGAATCGCCGACGCGATCTTCGATATCGTCTCCTCAGGAGGCACGCTTGTTTCAAACGGGTTGAAAGAAGTTGAGAAAGTCCTTGACAGCGAGGCGGTTCTGATCTGCAGAAAGGACCTGCCGAAGGACCGTCTTGAGATTCGCGAGTCGCTTCTTTTCCGTTTCGACGCCGTCCAGGAAAGCCGTGGAAAGAAGTATGTTCTTATGAATATTCCTACGGACAAGGTTTCTGAGGCGATGTTCCTGCTTCCCTCGATGCGGAGCCCCACGGTCATGCCGCTTGCTCTTGAGGGTTGGAGTTCTCTGCACTCGGTGGTGGACGACTCCTCTCTTTGGCAGACTGTCGAAGCCTTGAAAAGGATAGGGGCAGAAGGCATACTCATTCTTAATGTGGATAAAGTAATAGACTGATATATGAGAATTTACATTGAACCGGACAGGAAGTTGTGGCCTTCGCTGGCCCGTCGTGTGAATCGGGATGATGCCATGTTGGACTGGAGGGTGACCGAAATCCTGAAGAGCGTCAAGGAAGGTGGGGATACGGCCTTGAATCGTCTGATTGGTTCCATCGAAGGTTTCGTACCTGCCAATTTGAGGGTTTCAGACGAGGAGATTGAAGCGGCTGCCGGATCGCTCACGGATTCGCTCAAGGATGCCATTTCGACCGCCGCTGAAAGGATAAGGGCGTTCCACACTCCCCAGGTACCTCTTGACACAGAATGGGATGATGGACATGGAGTCGTCTGCAAGAGAAGATTCCTTCCGATCAGGAGAGTAGGCCTTTATGTCCCTGGAGGTACGGCGCCTCTTTTCTCGACAGTCTTGATGCTTGGTGTCACTTCATCAGTCGCTGGATGCCCGGAGAGGATTATCTGCACCCCTCCCGCGAAGGACGGAAGTGTCGATCCGGCGATCTTGTACGCAGCGAAGATCTGTGGCATCAATGAGATTTACAAGATAGGAGGAGCCCAGGCCGTCGCCGCTATGGCTTATGGTACGGAGACGTTCCGCAAGGTGGATAAGATATTCGGCCCGGGCAATCGTTATGTATTGAAAGCCAAACAGATAGTTTGCAGGGAAGGAGTCGCTGTGGACATGCCTGCCGGACCTTCTGAGGTGATGGTCGTGGCGGACGACAGCGCGAAGGTCCCCTTTGTCGTCTCGGACCTCCTGTCCCAGGCTGAGCATGGTCCAGACAGTCAAGTTACCCTTGTCTGCCGGGACCTGGCCATGGCCAGGGAGGTGCAGAACGAGATAAAGAGACGGAAGGAGACGCTCCCACGTAAAGAAATCGTCCAACTCGCGTTGGCGGACAGCAGGATAATAGTTTATTCCAGCCTGGAGGATTGCATGGATTTCGCGAATTACTATGCCCCTGAGCATCTTATCCTTTCTGTTGAGGATCCCGACGCTGTCGCGTTGAAAGTAGAGGCGGCGGGAAGCGTATTCCTCGGGAATTATTCTCCGGAAAGTGCTGGGGATTATGCCAGCGGCACCAATCATATTCTCCCTACAAGGGGAACCGCGGTGGCTTGGAGCGGTGTCGGTGTCGACACCTTCATGCATGCTATCACTTACCAGTCCCTGAGCGCCGAAGGCCTCTCAAGGATAGGGGAAACAATCATTTCCATGGCCGAGGCCGAGGGTTTGAGAGCTCATGCCGATGCGGTCAGGGTACGTCTTGAAAACGAGAATAATTGATATGGATAATAAAGATGTGATCCTTCTTGCCAGGGAGAATATACGTGCCCTTGTACCGTATTCTACGGCAAGGGATGAGTACCAAGGTGAATTGGGAATACTCCTGGACGCCAATGAGAGCCCTTTCGGGGCGGACGGCTTGAACAGGTATCCTTCCCGGAGCTTAAGGGAATCCCTGGCTTCCAAGATTGCCGCATTGAAGGGCGTTTCCAGAGAAACACTGTTCCTGGGGAATGGAAGTGACGAGACCATCGATCTCTGTTACAGGGTTTTCTGCCGTCCCGGGGTGGATAACGCGGTGATGATAGCCCCGAGCTATGGGATGTACTCGGTTTGTGCCGGGATCAATGACGTGGAGTGCCGGCAAGTCCAGTTGAACCCTGATTTTTCATTGCCGGTTGATGCTCTGTTGGACGCGGCGGACGAGTTCAGCAAGCTGATGTTCATCTGCTCACCCAACAATCCGACCGGTAACGCTTTCCCTCGGGAGGAAATCCTTCGCCTGCTTGACTCTTTCCGGGGAATAGTCGTTCTTGATGAGGCTTATGTGGATTTCTCGGACTCGGGCTCGATGGCATCCTTGCTTTCGGAATATCCCAACCTCATAATATTGCAGACACTTTCCAAGGCCTACGGGATGGCTGGATTCAGGATAGGAATGGCGCTGGCTGATCCCGGGATCATCAGGCTTTTCGACAAGGTAAGGTATCCCTATAATATTGGTACTGACACCTTAAGGCTCGCTTTGAGGAGGATAGATCCCACGAAGGTGACCGCCCAGGTCGAGTTGATAAAGAGTGAGAAGAAAAAGCTTGTCGGCATTCTGGAAAGTTTCAAGTGCGTCGAGAGGGTATTCCCTAGCGACGCCAACTTCCTGCTTGTGCGAGTCTCTGATCCTGAGGGCCTTTACAAGCATCTGCTCTCTGATGGGATCATAGTCAGGAACCGTTCGGGAGTCAAGGGCTGTGAGGGTACTCTCCGCCTTACTGTCGGTACGCCTGAGGAGAACGAGCGGCTCCATCGCTCGATCTTCTCTTATGAGAATCCTGGCGAGACGCTAAGTCCTTCGATCACTGGTTCCGCGCGAAGTGCCAGGAAGGAGAGGGTCACCAGGGAGACAAAAGTCGTTGTGGAAGTCGATCTGGATGGCAACGGGGAAACCATGGTCAGCACAGGATTACGGTTCTTCGATCACATGCTTGAACAGATTCCCCATCATTCCGGAATATCCCTTAAGGTTTTGGCTGAAGGGGATTTGGATGTGGATGAGCACCACACAATGGAAGATGTGGCCATCACCCTTGGTGACACGCTTTTGGAAGCGCTGGGGGACAGGATGGGTATCGAGAGGTACGGATTCGCTTTGCCCATGGATGAGTGTGACGCCATTGTCACGATGGATCTCGGGGGGAGGATCGACTTCAAGTGGGATGTCAACTTCACGCGGGAATATGTGGGTGATACGCCTACGGAGATGTTCAAGCACTTTTTCCAGTCCCTTTCTTCGGCTCTGAAGTGCAACCTGCACATCTCCGCCAAGGGGGAGAACAACCACCATCTCGCCGAGGCCGTATTCAAGGCCTTTGCCAGGGCACTTGGCGCGGCTGTCAGGAGAGATTTGTTCAAGTTTGATATTCCAAGCAGCAAAGGAGTCCTATGATAGCGATTGTCAAGTATGACGCCGGCAACGTCCTTTCCCTGATAAACGCGTTGCGCAGGTGCGGGGCGCCTGAGTTTGAGCTGACCGCGGACCCTGACCGGCTGAGGATGGCCGATAAGGTATTGCTGCCGGGAGTCGGGGACGCGTCGGTGGCTTTACGGAGTCTGCGCGATCTGGGCCTTGATGAGGTGGTTCGCTCGCTCAAGTGTCCTGTCCTCGGGATATGTGTCGGCATGCAGGTGCTGTGCCGTCACTGTGAGGAGGGGAACGTGGATGGCCTCGGGATTTTTGATACCCAGGTCACTCGTTTCATTTCTGGAGACCCCCAGGTCAAGATTCCCCATATTGGCTGGAATAAGTTGGAAGGGATGCGAACAGACCTTTTCAAGGGCATCCCTGAAGGTTCATTCATGTATTTCGTTCACTCGTACAGGGCTGAGGTCTGCCGTGACACCGCGGCGACAACTGTCCATGGCGCTCCATTCAGCGCTGCCATGGCCAAGGACAATTTTTACGGGACGCAGTTCCATCCGGAAAAAAGCGGCCCCGCGGGAGCCGCGCTGATTAAGAACTTCCTGGCATTATGATTCAGATATTACCAGCTATAGATATTATAGGAGGCCGATGCGTACGCTTGAGCCAGGGTGACTTTTCCCGTGAGACTTCCTACGGGGTCACTCCTGTTGAGATGGCCTCACGTTTCATGGACAGCGGTTTCAGTTCCATCCATGTGGTCGACCTGGACGGAGCGAGAATGGGGAAACCGGTCAATATGAATTCTTTACGAGCGATCAGCGGCATCACAGGACTCCAGGTTGAGTGGGGTGGCGGCATCAAGACAAGGGATGACATTGAAGCCGCCTTGGAGGCCGGTGCCACCAGCGTGGTGTGCGGGACAGTAGCTGTTCGCGATCCGGCTCTATTCATGTCCTTCATTGATGAGTACGGAGCGGACAGGGTGACTCTGGGCGCTGATGTCAGGGGAACAAAGGTGGCCGTCAGCGGTTGGACAAAGACTTCTGAAGTCGCTTTGGATGACCTGATCAGGTCTTTCCTTCCCGGGCTGAAGAATGTGATTGTGACCGAGATATCCAGAGACGGCATGTTTACCGGTCCGGATGCCGGATTGTTCCGTGATCTGGCCCGGGAATTCCCGGAGGTCGTTTTTACCGCGAGTGGAGGGATCGGGTCCATCGAGCACATCAAGGTCCTCGAGGAAGCTGGCATCCCGAAAGTTATCGTCGGCAAGGCGTTGTATGAAAATAAGATAAGGTTGGAGGATCTGGCTATATGGTCGCAAAGAGGATAATTCCATGTCTTGATGTCAAAGACGGAAAGACCGTCAAAGGAATCAACTTCCTTGGACTCAAGGAAGTGGGAGATCCTGTCGAGCTCGGGGCGATGTATGCCGCACAGGGAGCTGATGAGCTAGTGTACCTCGACATCAGCGCCACTCTTGAAGGTCGCGGAACGTTTACCGAGCTGGTCAAGGCGGTCGCCATGAGGATTGATATCCCATTTACTGTCGGTGGAGGAATATCTTCCCTGTCAGACTCGGCGAGATTGCTTGAGGCCGGTGCCGACAAGGTCAGTGTCAACAGCGCGGCTTTGCGGAATCCGTCGCTGGTCAACGAGATCGCCGAGCATTTCGGGAGCCAGTTCGTGGTGGTAGCCGTCGACGCCAGGACCGTTGGGAATAAATGGTTGGCCACTACTCATGGAGGACATGTCCAGACAGATAAGGAACTGTTTTCATGGGCCCGGGAAGTCCAGGATAGGGGAGCGGGCGAGATCCTGTTCACATCAATGGACCATGACGGAACCAAAAACGGGTACCCCTGCGAGACTTACGCGGCTCTTTGCGACAGCCTTTCAATCCCGGTGATAGCGTCTGGAGGCGCCGGGAGCGCGGAAGATATCGCGGAGGTCCTGACTGTCGGGAAAGCTGATGCCGCATTGGCGGCTAGCATCTTCCATTATGGGGAGATCACGGTGCCCGAATTGAAGGCGTACCTTCATACAAAGGGTATAACTGTAAGAATATAAATGCTTTATTATATGGAAAAGAAACAAGTTGATTTCACAAAGAATGCGGATGGGCTCGTGCCTGCGATAATCCAGGATGCGGACTCCGGTAAAGTCCTGATGCTGGGTTACATGAATGAGGAAGCCTATTCCAAGACCATCGAGAGCGGACTGGCCACTTTTTGGAGCCGTTCACGGAAGACCTTGTGGACCAAAGGGGAAACAAGCGGCAATTTCATGCATGTGACGGACATCTACACCGACTGTGACAATGACACTATCCTCGTGCTTGTCAAGCCCGATGGTCCAGCCTGTCACAGAGGAACGGAATCGTGCTTTGACACGGATCCCGCCGAAGGTTTTCTCGGCAAGTTGGAGCGAGTGGTCAGAGAGAGGCATGAACGTATGCCTGAAGGACACTATACAACCAGGCTGTTCTCCGAGGGTGTCTCCAAGATAGCCCAGAAAGTCGGAGAGGAGGCCGTGGAGACAATCCTCGAGGCCGCGAGAGGCAATAAGGAGAGGTATATTTATGAGGCTTCGGATCTCTTGTATCACCTCATAGTCCTTGATGAACAGATGGGAATCGGACTGAGGGATCTTGAAAAAGAATTGCTTTCGAGGCATCGTCCATAGATTTTTTTTACGCTTTTTGAAAAAAAACTCTTTAAATAATTGTTTGTATCAAAAGATTTTGTATCTTTGGCATGAAGTTTTTCATAGTTTAAGTTTAGGTTAAGTAGCGGAGTGATCGCAGTGACTGCGATCGCTTCGTGTTTTTAGCCCGTTCTGAAGCGATAAAAAAACGGAAATATTTTTTTTATCACCTCTTTTTTCCGTTTATGTTCATTATTTCCGTTTAGTCCTCGTAGCTTCGCGACAAATGACAAACACGAACTATGAAGACCTTTTCTAACAAAACCGCATTGTATGCCATGGCATTGTTGGCGATCTCGTTTGGCCTGGTGTACTCATCTTGTAACAAGTTTCCCTCGCAATCCGGGCAAGGCTACCTGAAGTGGAACTTCTCCGATGGAGTCGTGACCAGGGCGGTGGATCTTCCGGACACCGATTCCTTCAAACTTAAAGTCGTGAATTCTGGAGGGGAGATCCTTTATGAAGGAGACTATGGCAATTCTCCCGAGACGATGCTCGTCAATCCTGGCACCTACACGGTCTCTGTCGCGTCCAGGTCTTTCTCAAACCCGGAGTTCGAAGCTCCGCAATTTGGTGACGAGCAAGTAGTTGTCGTAAAAGCTGGCGCTGTCACGAGAGTCCTCCTGAATTGCTCGCAGCTGAACAGCGGGCTCCGCTTGAGGATTGATCCTGATTTTCAGGAGACCTATCCCGGAGGATCGCTTCTCGTCTCCTCGGCGGAAGGATCTCTCGTTTATTCTCCAGCGGAATCCAGGACCGGTTATTTCAAGCCGGGCAACCTGTCGATCTCTTTGCGGGCCGGGAATGAGGCAAGGCAGTTGCTCGCGAGGATTCTCGAGCCCAGGGAGATTCTGACCCTCGGGATAACTTGCCCTTCCGCTCAAGCGTCCCCCGTCGGGCAGGGCGGTGACCTTTCCATTGTGGTAGACACTCTCAGGACTTGGACAGAAGATGATTTCGAGATAGGTTCGGAGGGTGGTGGAGATTCCGGAACCAGCGTGGAAAGGGCCTATAGCGTCTCCCAAGCGAAGGATCATGCGGGTGAGAAGAGTGTATGGGTGAGCGGTTATATCGTCGGCGGGGACCTCTCTTCCAGCAAGAACGGGATCAACTTTAAGGGACCTTTCGAGTCATTGACGAATATCGCCATAGCGGCCCGGTCCTCGGTCAGCGAAAAAGCTTCCTGTGTCTCGGTTCAATTGCAGAAAGGGCCGATCAGGGATGCCTTGAACCTTGTTGATCATCCGGAGCTTCTTGGGAAGAAAGTGTATCTCCGCGGGGACATAGAGGCCGCGTATTATGGTATTCCCGGAATGAAAAACCTTACAGAATATTCATTTTAGTGAATAAATATCCATATTATTAACAGTAACAACTGACTGATGAAAAACAAAGTGATCGTGATGGCGGTGTCCATCTTCTTGCTATGCCCGTTCGCGGCATATTCCCAACAATCCTCTCACGCCATTGAAATAGGTCTTGGAGGATCTGCCATTAATCACACCAGGAACATGGTCTCGGATTTCCACCAGACACCTGGAGGTGACTACGTGTTCACTCTCGAAGAGAAACTCCTCTACGGAGGGGTTAATCTCTATTCCGCTTATGAGCTGAAGGACTGGCTATATGTCGACCTTCAAGGAACGCTTGGCCTGGCCCGATACTATGATTCCGGATCTCTTACGCAAGGATATTCAATCATGGCAGGGCCCGGAATTCAGTTCCGTCCGTTTACGGGCAGCGAGTGGGTGCAACCTTATTTAAGGATCGGATTGAATTATTATCACAAGAATTTCCCGGCATATTACTTCGCGAGGTTCAGCGGTGATGTGACCAAAGAAGCCGTCTGGAAGGCAGAGGATGCCTGGAACAAGGGTATGACCTTTGACGTTAATGATTATCTCCCGCTGACCGCGGGAATAGGTGTTGTGGGCTGGCTCGGTGAGAGAGTCGGAATCAGGATCGGGGCTGATTATATGCGTTCGCTCGGATCGAAAGGGGCTAATTTTGCCGCAGGAACGGCTGGAGTGGTGTTCAGGTTGGGAGGAAAAAGCAAGAGGAGAGCACCGGAGAGAGTCGAGACTGTGGTTGAGAAGGTTGTTGAGAAAGAGGTTGTCAGAGAGGTCCCTGTCGAAAAAGTGAAAGAAGTGATCAAAGAGGTCCCGTATGAGATGACTCTCGCCGAGCTTATGGATAACGTGACATTCGATTTCGACAAGGCGGACATTACCCCCGGGAGCATGTCGGTCCTGGATGAGGTCGCCAGAGTCGTGACGCGTTTCCCGGAGAGGCATTTCCTTATTTGCGGGCACACCGATGCCAAGGGAGACACCGCCTACAACGAGAAGCTATCCCTTGCCAGGGCCAAGGCCGTGTACGATGAATTGATCCGCCGCGGGGTCCCTGATTCGATGCTGTGCTATCGGGGATTTGGGAAGAGAACGGCATTGGTACCTTCTTCCGCTGACGATGACATTAGGCGTGGAGATCGCAAGGTAGTGATTGAGCAGGTTACATGGGAACCGTTGTGGAACTATTTGAAGAACAATCTTTAAACAACTATAAACTAATGAAAAGCTTTATTAAAATTGTCGCCGTGGCCATGCTCGGCTCGGCAGCTCTGGTCTCATGCAATAAGTTGGAGGTCACTTTGCCCAAAGGTCCCCAGGGAGAGCAAGGCATTCAGGGTATCCAAGGTATTCAAGGTGTCAACGGCAAAGATGGCATCTCAGCCTACGATGTCTGGGTCAATGCCTTGAAGGACGGAACGCTTTCAGATTGGGACTCCACCAAGACAACGATCAGCGATTACTTCCTCTATCTTAAAGGTGTCAAAGGTGACAAGGGCGACAGGGGAGAGAAAGGAAACGATGGCTTGTCCGCCTATGAGGTCTGGAAGGAGTATATTTCTGGCGGTGATGTCGTCAATCCCCAGGACCCTGGGAAGACTTGGAATCCGGAAGATGACGGTGAAGGCGATTTTTACCGGTTCTTGACAGGGGCGAAGGGCGATGACGGCCATATTCCTTACATCGGGGATAACGGAAACTGGTTTATCGGTGACTCGGATACCGGGATCCCGGCGACTGGTCCAATGGGACCGAAAGGGGAAGATGGCCGTACAGCCTATCAAGTCTGGGTCGAGTTCATCCGCGATAACGGTGATCCTTCATGGCCGAATGATGAAATCGAGATCTATCATTATTTCAAGTACCTGAAAGGTGAGAAAGGCGAAAAAGGAGAGAAAGGTGATAAAGGTGACACCGGAGCTGCCGGGTCGAAAGGCGACAAGGGGGACAGCCCCTACATCGGTGACAATGGCAACTGGTTCGTTTCTGGCAAGGACACAGGCGTGCCGGCCCGCGGTCCGAAGGGTGATACCGGGGCTACTGGAGCTTCAGGAGCCAAAGGAGACAACGGCCTTTCCGCTTACGAGGTCTGGAAGAGAGATGTCACTTCCGATAAGGGGTTGGACAATCCGAAAAACGGGATGTATGACTCCGAGAAGTGGCCTAAAGACAAGGTCAGCGAGGCTGATTTCTATGATTATCTTTATGGCCGCAAAGGAGACAAAGGTGATGACGGGCTCTCCGCTTATGAGGTCTGGAAACTCTACATCGCCGGAGGTGACGTGGCCAATCCCCAGAACCCTGACGTGAAATGGAATCCTTCCGACAACACTGAGAAAGATTTCTTCAAGTTCCTGACCGGTCCCAAGGGTGATGACGGCTTGATCCCATACATCGGAACCGACGGAAACTGGTGGATAGGAGATGAGAACACAGGCAAACCTTCCAGGGGACCGAAAGGTGATAAGGGTGAAGATGGCTATACTCCGGTCATCGGTCCCAACGGCAATTGGTTCATCGGCGATGAGGACACCGGAATCCCCGCGAAGGGCAAGGACGGCTCTGACGGCAAGGATGGAGACCAGGGCAAAAACGGCCTTTCAGCTTATGAGATATGGAAGTCCGATGTCCTTAAGGAAGGTGGTCTGTCGACTCCTGACAACGGAGTTTACGACGTTTCGAAGACCCCGACCTGGCCGACCGATGCCACAGATGTGTCGGATTTCTGGCTCTATCTTAAAGGAAAAGATGGAGTGGACGGCAAAGATGGCCAAGATGGCAAGGATGGCGAAAATGGTCAGGAAGTGAAGCCTGTTGTCAAATTGGAGTATTCAGAGGAAGTTGAGGCTGACAAGTATAATGTCGCTCCAGTCAGGGCGCTGATGAAAATATCGGGATCGAAAAGCGCTCGCCCCGACACGACCTATGAATATGTCAATCCTTATTCGGGAGGCGCCGCATTCATCGTGACCGGTCCCGGCCCTGTGATAATCCCTGATTGCGAGGTGGTCTTCACTGATGTCAAAGGTAACAGATACTCAAAGACTTCCGATGGTGACGGCTTCGTGTACCTGAGCCGTGAGGAGCTTCCGGAATACACGGACGGCAGTCCGACAGCGTCAAAACCGACAAAGCCGCTTTCTTTCAAGTACGGTGATGTCACGATCTCTGATGCTTCCCGGATCGGCCAGACATGCAAGGTCCCGTATAGAGTGGGACTGTCAATGACGATGAAAAAGGCGGTGCTTGATGCTGGTAGCGTGACCGTGACCTCGTCACTTGTGAGGGAAGTGGAAGGAAAAAAGGAGTCGTCTTGCGGAGGTGTGGATTTCCCCTTCTGGGATGAGAGTTCGAAGAGGGGATACAAATACTACAGGAGCCCTTCAGCCATTGAGGCTTACTATGCGGCGGTCGGTTCCAGACCTGTTTTTGAGAGCGGGATCGCCAATTACGCCGATGTCTTGACCGCCCAGAACAGCGTGTCTGTACTGACAAATTCAGCAAGTAGGTCGAAGGTGAGCAAGTCCTCCCGTTCAACCGATTATCTGAAAGGCTCTTTCGGCAACGGCTCGTCACCCGCTAAAATCAAAGTGACCGCGAAGGTGTACTCGATCAGCTCAAAGAACGGTAAACTCAATGTCACCAAGCCGCTTCCGGATTACGGCCTGAAAATCGAGACCGCGCGGAAAGCTCATGTCCCGGAGATTCGCTACATCGGGGATATTGACCTGAAAGGGGAGTC
Organism: Bacteroidales bacterium; assembly: GCA_017627955.1. GTDB lineage: Bacteria > Bacteroidota > Bacteroidia > Bacteroidales > UBA932 > Cryptobacteroides. The sequence continues at coordinate 110,150 of JAGAFU010000052.1, forward strand.
TCCCAGAGTCACATACCCCAAGGTCGGTACCGATCCTGATGACGACGATCCTTCGGGCAGGGTCAAGATGAAGTGGACACATTATATTGTCGTCCTTGGGCAGACTGAGTTCGCGGGGAATTTCGATCTCTCCACTTTCGGACAATGCTACCTTGAAGGTGAAGGAACATTGAATGGCGAGGTCTATGAGTTCCAAAGATTTGACTCGCTGACTGATTATATGGCGACACCCTCGGGGAGGGGGAAAACTCTTGAGGGATATGTCAACGTCGTAGGCACCAGGCAGGGGACAAAGATAGACAACCATGTGGCTCTCAATATGAATGGATGGGATGTGAGGGACCTTTATGATGGTTTTGAGGTTATCTTCGGATCTTATTCTTCATCCCGTAACTCGATCGGAACCGTGAAGTTCGGAGATGTCCACTACGCCGGACTGTCGGCAACGTTCTATTATACTGAAGGGACTTACACCGCGAGATTGTCCGACGGCTCTTTCATGGCTGATAAAATCCAGGTGATTTACGACGGGTTCACGAAGTGATCCAACGGGACAGGTTTCCAATAATTTGAGTATATTTGGCGTCATGAGAAGGATAGTGATCGTTCTCATGGCGCTTTTCGCCATGTCTTTCCACTGCCAGAAGTCTTTCTGCCAGGAGTGTGTCTTGTCTGCCGGGGATGAGAAAGTCGCCCGTGAAGTCATGCGTGATATTCATGAGGCTGATCTTAAAGCCGGTTCAGGACTGACTTTGTCCCAGATGATGGTTATGGCAGCCGAGGCGCTCGTCGGTACTCCGTACGTGGCCGGGACGCTTGATGAGGATCCCGTTGAAGAGAAACTGCGGATATACTTGACTAAGACGGACTGTATCCTTTTCGTGGAGACTTGCCTTGCGTTGGCAAAGACCGTTGATGACGCGGGGGAGAGTGAGCCGGAATTAGAAGATTTCATCAACAATGTCGCGAGGATGCGCTACCGTACTGATCCCCCGTTTTCTTATGGCGACAGGGTGCATTACACGACCGAGTGGGTCAGGCGCATGGAAGGGACCGTCCTTCATGACATGACACTGGAACTGGGTGGAGAAGTCTATGACCATCCCGTCTATTTCATGTCATCTCATCCTGAAAGTTACAAGCAACTTGCTGAAGCTGACGATATTCCGAGGGCGGCTCTGAATCTGCTGAAGATTAGGGAGGTTGAGGAAGAGCTGAACAGGAGCCCCATGACATATATCCCCAAAACAAAGCTTTCCCAGGCCTCCGGACAAATCAAGTCCGGGGACATTATCTGCTTCTCCACCACTATCGGGGGACTTGACATCTCCCATGTCGGGATCGCTTATGTCAAGGATGGAGTCGCCGGTTTTATCCACGCCTCACAAAAAGACGGAAAGGTTGAAATCGATTCCAGGACAATTGAAGAATATGTCCGGTCACGTTCCAACCTTTCCGGCATAAAGGTCATCAGACCTTTGTAGGATTATTTCCTCTTGAACAAGCCTCCGAGGATGCTTCCGAAGAGTCCGCCTCCACCGATCTTTCCGCCGAGGGAGATGATCACGTCGTTGATGTCAACCTTGCCGTCTCCATTCTGATCCTTGAAGAGCTTTGTGACTCCGCCAAGGACTGTGGGGATCAGGGCGAGGAGGGAAGCGTTGGCGGCCTTGCCAAGATTCAGGTTCTTCAAGACACTGTTGTTGAAGATGTTGCCCGCTAGTGAGGTGACAGGACTCTTGGCGACTGATGTCTTGCCGTTGAGAAGATCTGTGATGATGTTCACTCCACCCCTGCTGGTCGCGGTCTGGGTGAGGCTGCCAAGGATAGAGTCGGAGAGTCCTCCGAGAACCTTGCTCTGAAGATCGGCGGGAATCTGGACTCCGCCTGCAGCTGAGTTGACCTGCTGCTTGATGATGTCAGCGATTGAGAATGCCATAATTGTGTGTATTAAATGGTTTGTGGAAAAAGAATTATAAATATTGATCGAAATAGTCGGTGACTTTGTCCATCAGGTGGATTCTCCATCTTCCGAAGACATTGTGCTCAGATCTTGGGTAGGGGAAATAATCCAGCTGGATGTCGTTTTCTATGCATTTCTGGACAAAACTGAGACTGTGCTCCCACACTACTGTGTTGTCTATCGCTCCCTGGCAGATGAGAAGCTTGCCTTTGAGGTTGGTGGCATTCTCGATCAGGCTCGTCTCCTTGAACCCTTCGGGATTGGTCTCGGGAGTGTCCATGTAACGCTCCCCGTACATGATCTCATACCATTTCCAGTCTATGACTGGGCCTCCGGCCACGCCTACCTTGAAGGTTTCGGGGTAGTGAGTCATGAGGGAGATGGTCATGAAACCGCCATAGCTCCACCCGTGGACACCAATACGTTCCGAGTCGACAAAAGGAAGGGATTTGAGCATCTCGATGCCGACCATCTGGTCTGACATCTCGTTCTGCCCGCAGCGCCTGTGGATGGCTTTCTCATATTCGGCTCCACGGTTGGAGGTTCCCCGTCCGTCCTGGATGTAGACGATGTAGCCTTTTTGCGCCATCAAAAGTTCCCACATGCTGATTCCTCCCAACCAGCTGTCTTTCACAAGCTGGGAGTGCGGCCCTCCATAAACGTACAGAAGAACCGGATACTTCTTCGCCGGATCGAAATCGGCGGGAAGGAACAGCCTGTACCAGTTGTCATACTGCCCGTCGGCGCTCTTGACTGTCCCGAGCATGACCTTGCCCGTTTTGAAGGCCTTGAGCGGGTCCTCGGCCCTGCCAATTTCCCTTATCAGCTTGCCGTCGGTGGACCTGATCTGCGTCACGGAAGGCACATTGAAGCTGCTGAACATGTCGATGAACTTCCCGAAGTCCTCGTTGAGGGAGACATTGTGCCAACCTTCATCCTGCGTCAGGCGGACAGGCTTGCCGAATTTGGCCTTGGCGACGGACTCCACACCTTTCCGGGTTTTCAGTCCCGTGACCGAAATCTTGAAAAGGTGGTTCTCAACAGGAGACACTTCGGCGGAAGTGTAAAACACGTTGGTCCCGTCATTGCCGACATATTCGACATCGGCGTCTACGGCGGTCAGTCGTCTGACCGTTCCGAGGGTGTCGCAAAGGTAGAGATTGCGGAACCCGTCCCTGACATCCGTCCTGTAGAGGAATGAATATGTCCCTTTGATGAAATAGAGAGGATCCGAAGGCTCCACGTAGCGTGGATCGTCATCTGTGAGGATCGTCCTCGCGAATGATCCGTCGGAAGCCCTGTACATATTGAGTCTCATGTATTTCTGGGACCTGTCCAGGACCTGGATGAAAACGTTCTTGTCGTCCGGCGACCAGGAGATGTCACAGAGGTAACGGTCGTAACCGAAATCGGTCACATCGCACCATACGGTCTCGCGGGTCTCCAGGTCGTAGATTCCAAGCTTTATCTCTTCGCTTTCCATCCCGTTCATCGGGTATTTGATGCTTTGGAGGCTACCTGTTCTGGTGCTGATGTCCAGGAGCGGGAAGTCCGAGACCCTGCTCTCGTCCTTGCGGTAGAAAGCGAGTTTGGATCCGGAAGGCGACCAGAATATCCCGCCGTTGATGCCGAACTCGTTGCGGCTGACGCTCTGGCCGTAAGTTATCTGGTCGTTCTCACTCTCCGCGACCGCTATCTCGGTCCCGTCGTTGATATAGAGGCTCTGCCCTTTGGTGTAGGCCGCTACTCCTTTCGAGCTCATGACCGAGCCACGCATGGCTGAAAAGCCGCGGCTGCCTCCTCTGTTTTCGGGCTTGTACTCGACAGCCTCTCCGGTTGTGGCGTTGTATGCTTTCAGCTCCCGGCCTTCCATGACGGCGTAAGTGTCGCTGTCGGTCCAGAAGGCCCTCACGGCGGCCGGCCTTGTGCCGATCCCCATGACAGCCTCCTCCATGGTCATTGTCCTGCCTGAAGGATTGGCTGGATGCTCAGCTACGACTCCGGTCTGGGCGTTAGCCGCGAAAGGAAGGGCCAACACCAGGAATATCAATGTTTTCCTCATGATTCTTCAGGGGATGTGACTGAGATTATCTTGTCCACGACATGTTTCTGCATGCCTCTCCAGGGGAGGGCTCCGAGATATTCCTTGTAGTGTACCTCGACGACCTTGCCGCTGCTCCTCATCAGTTCATTGGCGATCTCCTCGTCCGCGACGGAAAAATCGAAGATGTAGGACTGGATGGTGGCTGTCCCGCCGGTCTTGGGAACGCTGCCCTTGAAACCGGCTTGGATCAGCCTGCCCTCGTAGGTCTTCCAGACGTATCCCTTATAAGTGAACTGGTTGAGTTCCCCGGCCTTCACCCCGTCTCCGAAGACGAAGTAGAACCGGAAGTAGATGAACACCGCCGCGGCCAGAATCAGCCCGACGATGACCCAAGTGATGACTTTCTTTAGCGTGCTCATATTCTTTAATGTTTATCTTATCGTTCCGGATGTCATCTCCCATCCCATTATCGTCGAGATGTACGGGATGACGGAGTGCGCGATCTTGATGTGGCCGTTGTAATTCGGATGGCCGTCGGCCCCCATGTCCGACGTCTCGTTATGCACTGAGGATCCGAGGCCCATCATGTGAATATTCTGGAGGCCGCTGGCCCGGGCGGCGTTGTTGATGTACTCCAGCTGAAGAATGTCGTGTTTGGGAGCGACACAGAGGATCGGATGCTCCGTACCGTAAAACTCCTTGATTTCCTTCAAGAGTGTGATGTAACCTTTTGAGAAAATCCTTTCCGCAGGTTGCATCCTGGTCGAGAAATCGTTGGTTCCCAGGTAGATGACGGTGATGGCGGGCCTCAAGACACTTTCGCCCGGATTCCATTTGGGAGCGTCCTCGCTGTCGAAGACATTCTGATAACGCGCGGGCATGTTGCCCTCGTTCAATTTGCCGTTATAGTTCCTTACCACCCCTATGCCGGAGTGCGCGATAACCATTTGCTCTGCCCCGAAATATCTTGCGGTGGCACATGCGTAGGTCAGGTTCTGGTTCTCGGTCTCGGGCGAGAAATGCTCTTTGTTGGACGCTTCCGTACCATACCCGCAGGTGTATGAGTCCCCGACAAATTCTATTACCCTCTCAGAGGGAGTGTCAGCTTGCAGGAATATACCGTCTGTCGTGAATTCCTTTATGGTGGTACGCCCTTGCGAACCCTCCGTGCGTTTCTGGATGATCACTTGATGAGGAGCCTTTGACGCTTTCTTGTCCTTCCCGAATCTGGCCTTCAGTTCCGTGGCGCTGAACAATGTGATGGTTGTGTCCTTGCCGGTGACTTTGATGACTTTGTCCGGAGCGGAGTCCATGGCGCCGTCAAGCCAGACGTTGTAGTAGTTCTTTCCGGTGTCGGATGCTTTAAGGGTCAGAGAGTTGCCTTGAAAACGAATCTTTACGTAAACTCCGGTCCAGTCGAAAGAGACCTCTCCATCATGGACTTCGGTCCTGCCGATGTAGGTGAGCCTGCCGTCCCCGCCCTTGATGCTCTCGCACAGAAGCGTGGCACAAGGAACCAGAAGGACAGACAGCAACAATATCAGACGTTTAAACATGATCCTCAAATTCAAGCATATAAAGTTAAACAAGTTTTTTGTTAATCCCAAAAGTCGGAGCGATCAAAGAAAGCTGAACCATCTGCGGATTATTCTTCCGGTTGAATTCCGGAGCCTGAAAAGATTGATCCCCAACCTTGAAGGGGAGTAAAGGCGGGCATATTTCCTGGTGAGAAGGAGGATGTCTGAACGGAACATCTCCTTCCGTTTGCTGATGACTCTCTTGAACCTCCCGTCAGTGAATTTGTCCAGGGAGTCCAGCATCTCAATCATTATCAACCGGTTCTTAATCCTGGCCTTCCTGTCGTGCCGTTTTGTCCATGAGCCCTCGGTTCCGACGCGGTAGGCCGACAGGCAGTCGTTCAGGTAGACCATGCCGCCCCTGAGAGAGCATTGGATCGCCATCACGTAGTCAATCATCACGACATCTCTCATCGGGGTCCATTCGAGATAGGCTTCCCGCCTGCACATCAGGGACGAGGTGGCGCAATACCAGCCACCTCCGCCTATGATCACGCTTTCCGCCGGGATGATTCCGTCCCGGAGCCTTGGCGCTATCCAGCCATCGAATTTTCCATCCTTGAGCCTTAATGTCCTGTGGGAGCAGATGTCGGCCTCGGGGTGGGAGTCAAGAGCCTTGACTTGACGCATAAGCTTGTGAGTGTCAGTCCAATAATCATCTCCCTCACAAAATGCCACGTACTCGCCCTTCAGGATTGGGAATATAAATTCCCGGGTGATGAGGACACCCTTTGAATGCTGGTTCTCTTTCTGGAATATGGGCTTGATGATGTCCGGACGCCGGGCCTGGTATTCCCGGATTATCGAGTCGGTTCCGTCGGTGGAGGCGTCGTCATGGACGATCACCTCGAAGGGGAAATCAGTTTCCTGGGACACGAACCCTTCCAAGGTGTCCCTTATGTATTTGGCGTGGTTGTACGCCAGGCAGATAACGCTGACCTTGACCTTATCCATCGCTCCCTTCGATCAAAATGTAGTCGTCCAGCATCTCCTGAAGCTTTTCCGGGGAGTTGAACATTATGGCATCCAGGATTGAGAGTTTTTGTACGAAAGGGCCCTTGAATTGCTTGTATTCCGGGAGGCCGGACTTGAGGAACCGGAGCGTTAGGCCTTGCTCCGCGAACTTGTCCTTGTCATACAGGGCCATTCCTCCGATAGCATTGATGTATGTGTCCGCTCCTGTCCTTCGGCAGGCGTCGTAGATGCGTTCCTCCTTCTTGAACCGGGAATTACCGACCAGCTCCGACGACCTTTTCATTGGTGTTGTGATTCGCAGGAAAGAGCAGACTTCCCTAATTGAATTCTCAAGGAAATCCGCCAGATTGGTCTCCGGACACCGCAAGACGCGCTCAGCCAGTGAGAACCCGTTATCGAAATATGGGGCCTTCCGGTAGGCGAACTCAAGGGTCTTGAGTTTTTTCCCTATATTGATGGGCATCAGCTCAATGTCTTTTATGAGCCTGTAACTGTTTCTCTTCTTGATCTCTACCCTGAAGAATAAAGGTTCCCCTTCCACCAGGATCCGGTTGCGGCAGATCCAACCGCTCTTGATATAGTTGTAGTCGTCGCTGATCAAGAACAGATCCGAGGCCTTGATGAGCTGCCACCAGGCGAGGTAAGGCAGGAAATATGGCTGGTTGCCGGCAAGGATCATAAGATGTCGCAGTATTCAAGTAACGTAGGATCGTCAGTGAGAAGCGGGCAAGCCTTGCGGTCGTCGCCGACATTGGTCACAGGCAGGCTCGATGTCCTGAACAACCCGGATCCGAAATACCTGTCGTCCACGCAGAGCATCATGCCACAGATGTAGTCCTCGAAAGCCTGTCCCTCCCACACTGTGTGGAAGGTCCTTTGCTTGATGAACGGTTGGATCACCATGCCCTCCGGATTAAGCCCTCTCCATTCCTCGTCGCTGGAAAGAATTCCGGCCTTGACGCCCTCGCTCTTTCCGAGGCGGTAGGGTTTCAGAATGTAATTGTCTTTGTTTTTGCGGGCATCCTCAAGTAAATCAATGGCTTCCGGAGAAGCGCAATCCCAAGTGGGGATCGCGTGGGATCGAAGGAAAGATGTCTCCTCCGGAGTGAGGCAACCACCGGTGAAACAATCCTCGAACCATAGCCTCATGAAGCGTTTGTCGTGGATGAGGAATATATTCCTGAAGTCACTGTACATCCCGCGGTCCGCCATCGCCTTGATGGTCTCCATGCTGAAAGACAGGATATCCCTCTGGTTCAGGGCGCTTATGAGGAAAACTCCGTCATTCGCCCATTCTTTCCGGCGGCTCTCGACTTCCTCCGCCTCCAGGATGGTCATCCTATGTCCCAGTTTCTCGTAGAAATCCTTGTAAAGGCGGATCTCATTAGTCCTGTCAGAGCTTTTCAGGACGAATATGTCCCTCCGGCCGGCAGCGATCGATGCCATGTAGTCCATCAGGTCCGGATACTCCGTCTCCCTCCTGGCCCCGGGGAAACGCCTCATGAACCGGTCAGCCGCCTCTTCCGCGAAGGATGAGATGAATATCCCATGAGCGAAAAACCGGGAAGTTATCTCGCAGATCCTTAAGGCCCCGTCCTCCCCGACGATGTAGTCAGGCCTCCAAGTCCCGGCCTTGAAAGGAAATCTGTCTTGATAGTCAAGTATTTCCAGTTCTTTTTCTCCAAGCGGCATCCACTTGGGGAGATACTCCTTGTAATTGAGGGCAAGATATTCCGAACATTTGTAAAGAATCCGGTGGAGCCTCTTTAGCTCCGCCCTGCGCTCTGATGTGATGGCCACCGGTTTTTCGTGATACCATCTCAGGTAGTAATCTGAAAGGTTGGTGATCATTTCTCAAAAAGCCGGCTTTGGTAGCCGAGGCACTGGAAGCCGTTACGGTTAATAAGAGGTATCATCTCCTCGCTGATTCCCAGTTGCTTACGAACCCAGTAGCAGATGGAGACACTCATCCCGATAGAGTCGGTGTATGCCATCATTTTCCGGATATTCCCGATGCTGACCTTCCGGTCCGGGGCTGTCCGCCCCCTTTGCTTGCGGTGGTCCGCATTTGACGGCATCAGGTAATCCTCGTAGAGTTGCCGCTCCATCTCTTTGTCGAATGCCCCGAGATACGGCCCCAGAATGGCCAGGTTCTCCATGCAGACAGTCAGGAATTCAGGCTTATAGTTGATGATTCCGGATGAACGAAGGGTGTCAAAGAAACTCTTTATCCCTTCCGGTGTCAGGCAAGGGGTGAAGATCGGCTGAACCAAAGCCGAGTTGGCGGGGATCCCTCGCTCCTGGCATAGCCTGACCGCTCTCATCCTCTCCTCCAACGGGGCCGCGAACGGCTCTATTATGTCCCTGAAGGCGGAGGGCATGATCGAGACGCTGGTGTTGAACTGCATCCTCTCCTTCAGTTGCGCGAACAGGTCCAGGATGCTTTCACCTTGATGCTTGAACATCAGATGCTCCGCTCCGGCTTTAGACGCGATGAACAACCTTGCCTTGGATTCCGGGCATCTTTTGAAATGCGCGATGAATTCCCGAAGGATCATGTGGGCCACGCCCGTAAGAAGGGAGGCCTCCTGGAAGGCTTCGGTTTTGGGGGAGAAGTAATAATAGTGATTCTTGTTTTCGGAAAGGGGACCGTTTTTCTCCTCCAGCAGTTTCCTGACATAGAGAGGATAATTGAGGTCTACAGTCAGCTCCCTCTCGTGAGCTCCGTCGGTCACCAGGCAATACTGGCATCCGACACCGCAGCCTCCCACCGGATTGATCTCATAAGTGAGCGTCGGGCAGCGTCCTGTGTAGTTGTGGATCTCGTCCATGACCGCCCCCGGATCTCCCTCGATTGTGCTGAACCTTGGGCGGGGAATCAAGGTCCTGTCCTCGAGCCTTTCCTTTAGGATCCGGCTGCCTCTTTCCAGTCCCGCAAGAGTCTCTGGATCAGGGGCCACGCTTACTCCCATCGATTTAAGATACTCATAATCCACAACTGGAGGGGAAAACCCCTCCAGGTTGTAGACATTAGTTTCTCGGGAATATAACGGGGTATAACTTGTCATAGCGCTATACCTCCGGTTAATTGGCCATGAGTTGCGGCAGGAAGGTGCTGAACACCAAGACTATAAGGCCAATGACAAGCACTGCGATGGTCTTCTTCGACACACCCTTCCATTCCTTGAGGATAATGCCCCAGACATTGGAGAAGGTGACGTTGAGAGCCATGAGAATGCACCAGCTGAAGGTGATAAGGACAGGGTAGTTGGTAAGGAATCCCTTTCCAAGGCTGAGACCGAAGAACTGGCTGTACCACAGCAAACCGGCCAGGCAGCAGAACACGAGGTTGTTTGCCCAGAGGTTGCCCTTCTTGTAGTCTCCCCAAGTCTTGTTCTTGCTGTTCTGGAAGAAGCAATAGGCGGCATTGGTAAGAAAGCCTCCGAAGGTCACGAGCATCGTGGCCGGAAGGGTCTGGAATATGGGTTTCGTGCCAGGCAGGAAGAGATCCTTTCCGAAGCTGAGGCCGATGTTGAAGCAGGCGCTCATGAAACCGGCGAGCAAGGCCACGAATATTCCCTTGCCGAAGTTGAAGTCCTTGACGGCCTTCTTCTTCTCTTCCTCGGGAAGGGCGGCGGATTTCATCGCTCCGGCTACTCCGATGATGGCGATTCCGATCAAGGTCACGACGACTCCGACAATCACCGCGGTCGTCAGGTCACTGGCGTGTCCTGTGAACACCGGGCCGAGGATGGCTCCGAGTCCGGAACATGTTCCAAGGGCGATTGACTGTCCGAGGGCGACGCCAAGATAGCGCATTGAGAGACCGAAGGTCAGTCCTCCCACACCCCAAAGGACACCGAAGAGGATCGTCAGCCACGCGGCTTTGGGATCGGCGTTGATGAGGGTCAGCAAGTTCCCGAAGGATCCACCCGTCCCCGAGACGGAGAGTATGGACCCGAGAAGAGGGAACACGAGCCATGCGAAAATACCTTGGATGATCCAGTAACTTTCCCAGCTCCAGTCTTTTATCTTGTTGATTGGTACATAGCTTGACGACTGGCAGAACGCTCCGATGGCGATAATGAGAAGACCGATTACTAGTTCCATATTATCTCTACTTTTAGATTATCTCCGCTATATTAGCGAAAAATGGCGAGAAAACCTATAAAAAAGAAAAAAGGTGCCGTCAAAGGCACCTCTGGTACTGGGTAGGAGAATCGAACTCCTATTGCAAGATTGAGAATCTTGAGTACTAACCGTTATACGAACCCAGCATTGGGTTGGGATTGCAAAGATAGACAAAATAATTTATGATGCAAAAAAAAGTCGCGCTTTAGCGCGACTTTTTGAACCGTTGCCGTCAGGATTATTTCCTGCGGTCCTTGTATCTCTGGTAGAATTTGTCGACGCGACCGGCGGTGTCAACGAGCTTGACCTTGCCAGTGTAGAAGGGGTGAGAGGTGTTGGAGATCTCAACCTTCACGACCGGGTACTCGACGCCGTCCACCATGAGAGTCTCTTTGGTCTCAGCGCAGGAACGGGTGATGAACACGGTCTCGTTTGACATATCCTTGAAAGCTACAAGGCGGTAGGTTTCGGGATGAAGTCCTTTTTTCATTGCTTTACGATATTAATTGTACAATCTTTCGCTGTAAAAAGCCTGCAAAGATAATTCTTTTCCCGGAATAATCAAGCGTCCCGTGTCAAAAAAACACCTATTTGAAGAGTTTTGGCGCGAAGGTGTTGAGGTATAGCCTCCAGTTGGCCCAAGTATGTCCGCCGTCCGAGACGAAGAAGACATGATCGAGCCCTTGCTCCGTCAGGGTTTTGTCCAGGGCTTTGGAACCCTCGAAAAGGAAGTCCGCGTCGCCGCAAGCCAGGAAGTAGAGTTTCACTCCGGCCTTCTTGAGAGCCGCGACTTGCTCAGGAGTAGCGCTTCCGGCGGCCGAAAGGGGGCAGATGTAATCGAACATCTCAGGGTAGAGATTTGATGCGGCTATTGTGTGCCCGCCACCCATCGAGAGGCCGGCGATGGCTCTTGAAGCCGGTTTGGGGATCGCGCGGAAGTTCTTCTCGATGAAGGGGACTATTTCCGTGCAGAGACTCTTGACATAGGCGTTCCGGTTCTCCTCCGATCTCCAGTTGATGGATTTCTCGGGAATATTCAGTGTTCTGGCGGCCTGCTGGCCTGGGTTGCCGTTGGGCATGACCACGATCATGGGCTCGGCGAGACCTTTCTCGATGAGATTGTCAAGAATCTGGGCGGTCCTGCCCATAGAGATCCAGGCCTCCTCGTCACCGCCCGCGCCGTGGAGCAGGTACAGGACAGGATATTTCTTCTTCGGGTTGTTCTCGTAACCGTAGGGAGTGTAGACGGTGAGCCTCCGGCTGTAGCCGAGGATCGCGCTGTCGTACCAAGGATGGCTGACAGTACCATGGGTCTTCGCCTCACCATAGTTCTCCGTCCTCTCGCCCGGGACGATCAGCATCGGAAGATACCTTGTGCCATCCCTTTGGACAAGGACGTTCTGGGGATCATTGACAGCGACACCGTCGACGACGAAATTGTAGGTGTAGATCTCCGGAGAGGGGAGGGGGATCTTTACGGACCAGACGTTACCTTCTCCTCTTGCCATGTCGATTGTCCCGCCCCACGGGTTAGGCATCCATGAGCCGCTGAGCTTGACGATGGTTGCGTAATCGGCTTTAAGCCTGAAAGTTACGCTGTCGCCTTGAATCTCCGGAGAGATGACAGGCCTTTGGTTCCCTCTCGCGAAATTGGCGAGTTCTTGAGCATCCGTCGCCATGGCGGTCGCCAGGATCAGGATGATGGTGAAAAGTTTGCGTTTCATATTCATAAACTGGTTATCAGATGTGTGTTTCTCAGGTGTAATCTTCTTCATCGTCCGAGTCATCGTCGTCATTGTAGAGGCCGAAATCAGCCGCGATGTCGAACTTGTCCCAGGCGTCCTCCATCTCGCGCCTCTCTTTCTTTGTCGGGCGTCCGGTGCCCCTCTCCCTTCGGAGGAAGAAGGTCTCGACCGGGGCCCGGAGCTTGTCGAGCTCTTCCTGAGGGGTCAGGTTCTCGGCGAAGTCCGGCACGAGCTTCGCTCCAAGGCGATGTGAGGGGATCTGCTTGAGTTTGTAGGTGTACTGGATGATACCCTTGTGTACGCTTATGGTCTCACCCGCGCGGACCATCCTGGAAGGCTTGACGTTCGATCCGTCAATCTTGACTTTTCCGCCTTTGCAGGCATCTGTGGCCTCTGTCCTGGTCTTGTAGACCCGTAATGCCCAGAGGACTTTGTCGATTCTGTCAGTCTCTGCCATGGTTTTAGTTCCAATTCCTGATGTGGGGATCCGGAGCTTGATCTTCGGAAGGGGCTCCGGTGTAGGAATCCGCGTCGCGTCGTTCTTTGACGGACACTTCGAGAAGAGAGGTGCCTTCCGTGAGAGGAAGCAGGAGGATGTCGTGGACTTCAGAAGGCAGCAAAACAGTCTGGCCAACCTTGAAGATGACCTGATCGAAACCCTCCGCTCCTGGAGACGGCTGGATGGCAGCCTCCCCGGAAAGGCAATGGTAGACGGCGAAGCATCCTGGCTGCTCGCTGAATATGTGGAGGGGATCCTTAAGATCCAGCTTTTTAACCACAAACTCGTCCCTATCCGCGAGAGTGGCATCGGCGGCATGGGCGCGCCGGTGTTTCCCCATATTAATAAGGTCAAATGCCTCTTCAAGCAGAAGCTCCTCACCATCAGGAAGATCCACTCCCCAGTTGTGGATGTTGAAGGCTAGCTCGGAACTTTCTGAAACTTCGAGGATCGTAAGACCAGGCCCGGCCGCGAAAACCGTCCCGGGCTCTATAAGGATGGACTCTCCTTTTACGGGGGTGATCTCGTTCAACACTTCTTTGATGCTCCCATCCTGACAGCGCTGGTAAAACTCCCCGGCGGTGAGGTCCTTGGATAATCCGAGATAGGCTTTAGGATCTTCACCGGTGTCCAGAATATACCAGAGCGCTGTTTTCCCGAGCGAATCGTAGCGTTCCTCTGCCTCCGCGTCAGGGATGTTGACTTGAAGCGGCTGCCAAGTGCTGGTCTTGATCTCCTTTATCATAATAGGGAACTGCAGGCCGTAGTATTCGAAAGCCTCATCCCCGACAACCCTCTCAAGATAGGTCCCCATAAGCTCGCTGAGCGTGTTGCCCGCGAACCAGCCTCCACCGATCATCGAGTCAACGGATCCCAGATCAGCTATCTTGTAGCTGACACTGCCCCAGTGGGTGACGATGTCGTCAGGTAAAAATGAGATAGGGTATAGTTTTCTCTCGTTGTCGTCCATTTCTTGTAATGAGTTTTTACAAATATATCAAAAATACTCATTCGATCTCATCATTGATAACATACCAGATCGCTGTGGAGACATTCTGGTAGCCAAGGCGGCGGTATATTCCGGCATATCTGTTGACTTGGGCTTTGTAACGGGATTCCTTCTCACCGAACTTGTAGTCAATCACAGTCACTGAACCGTCCTTTATCACGACTCTGTCCGGTCTCCATTCCCTGCCGTCCGTGTCTATCAGGCTGGTCTCGTTGAGAATCCTGGCCCCTTCGAGAGGGAACCATTCCGGGTGGGATTCTATTCTCTTTGAAAGCAGCGAGATAACCTCCTCTTTCTTGTCTGGCTCGAGATCGCCTTGTCTTACAGCCACTTCCACAGATGACTCCAAATCGGAAGGGACCGTGACCCTGGATAGGATGTCATGCAGGACCACTCCATTATGCCTGGCATTGGCCACAGCCTCGCCCTCTCCTGTGAGAAACTCGGCTGAGTCGGGGGACAGCCTGAGCCTTCCCCGGTCTTCAGAACCTTCATCCGCCGAGTTGAGCGGGAAGGAGGGGAATCCCGGCTCGATCTTCTCAGCGGCGGATTCTTTCCTTTCCATCAGGGAGAAATCATACATTTGCCCCGAACGGTATCGGACATGCCCGTCAGAGGGATCTTCAACCTTAATGAAACTTCCTTCGGACAGACTCTCCTCCAGATAGGCCTTCAATATTCCGGAGAAATTCTTGTCGGAGGAGCCACTGTTCCCGGAAATGATAGTCATCCCTTTGGAAGCCCTCGTCAGGGCCACGTAGAAGGTGTTGATGTTGTCTATGTACTGGAGAATCAATTCTTTCCGGTAGTCCTCCTCGAAGAGGGTACCAGCGCTTGTTGCTGAAAGCATGACGTTGAAAGCCGCCTCTCCGATTGATTCCAGAGAAGTCCCATTGACATTCGGAACTGTCCATGCGTCAGCAGGCCGGAAGAGTCCGACTTTCTCGGCATACGGGAATATTACATAAGGGAATTCGAGGCCTTTGGCCTTGTGTATGGTCATTACCCTTATCGCCTCGACATCGGCCGGCGAGCTGACCTTCGGGTCCGCCTCGTCCCATGTCTTCAGGAATACATCGAGTGAGTTTCCGGCTGTCGCGACGTGGTCCTTCACATAATCCATAAAGGATTGGATATAAAGGGTCTCGTCTTCGAAGACTTCATGATCCGGACCTTCGGCGAGTAGTCTCGCAAGTGTCTCGCAGAGGTCTGTCAAGGAATGGAAAGAGATGCCGGCCGCATCCAGACCTGCCTCCATGGCGAGGAAGGAGCCTATCGTGTCGTCGGGATTCTTCACGGAAGACATCAGCGAGACGAGTTTCCTCACGATGGTGGAAGACTTGAGACGAAGGGAGTCGTCGGAAATCACGTCGATTCCGTTTTCCATGAGGAAGGTGGCCACCTCGGAGCCTTCCTGGTTATTCCGGACCAGGATGGTGATGTCTCCAGGGATCGCTCCGGCGGCAAGTACGTCGTTGATGGTCTCGAGTATCCGTTCATCCTGCATCCCGTCTGGACAGAAAACGGCTTCCACAAGCCCCGGTGAAGGATCTTTGGACTTTGTCTCCTGGAGGGCGAACGTCCCGTCGTCCTTCATTCCGTATATTGAGGAAACAGAGATTCCGGTGCCGCCGCCATAGAGGTTGTCAAGGTGGCGGGCGGCGTAGGAGAAAAAGCCGTTGTTGAAGTCCACGATCCCTCCAAGGCTTCTCCAGTTGCCTTTCAGGCTGTCTTGCTTAGCGGAAGGGAACTCTTCGGCGACATCCCTGGCCATCAGTTTCCAGTCCGAACCCCTCCAGCGGTAGATGCTCTGCTTGACATCCCCGACCAGCAGATTCTCGAATCCCTCGGAGTCGCTGTTGGCGATCAGTGGCTTGAAATTATCCCACTGTACCCTGGACGTGTCCTGAAACTCATCCAGTAGGAAATGCTCGAACCGGACGCCAAGCTTCTCGTAGATGAATGGAGCGTCAGCCCCGTCGATGATGTTTTTCAGGATGATGTTTGAGTCATCAAGACTCAGTACGTTCTTCTCTTTCAGCAGGTTCTGGAACTCCCGGTTCAGTTCGGAGGCTATTCCCAGACTTCCTATCTGCCCGACGAGTATCCTGGCCGTGTTGTAGGCCTTGATTCCTTTTTCATAATAATCCACGAGCTCGGAGGCTGGCGGGGCGAGGCTGCCTTCAAGAGAGGAATAGCGTTCCCGGTCGGCTTTTTTGAACCAGGAGCTGAAATCAAGAGCGTTTCTCCTGAAAGCCGCCGTAAGATCTGGCAATCCACCTCCGGGAACCATGGCGTCGAATTTTGAGAGGACCTTTCCAATGAAGCCCCGGCTTGTGTCGTAAGGGGACACCCCATTGTCAGAGAAGGCTTGCCCCAGTTCCCTCGCGCGTTTCTTCATCCCTTCCTCGAATGATGAGATCGCTGCCCTGAGACTTTTTCTCATCGCCGAAAGGTTCTCTTTTGAATATGCCTTATCCTCGTCGATACCATATTCTTCCACCACAGTCCGATGCTCATCGGACTTCAGTTTTGACGCCATCTCAGAGAGGCTGCCCTCAAGGTTGAATCGGTGACCTTGCTCGAGCTGCTCCATCATGTTGTCGCTTAGCCAGCCGAGCAAGACCTTGTCGTCCTCAGTCAGGGCGTCAAGGATCCTGTCCACGGTCTCCGTCACGAGGGAATTCTTGTCGAGCTCGACCTGGTACGAGGCGAACTGGCCGATCTCCCTTGAGAATGCCTTCAGGGTTTGTTGGAAAAACCGGTCTATGGTGCTGATCGCGAAAGCCCCGTAGTCGTGCAGAATCCTCAGCAGTGAGTCTCCGGCTTTGGCTTTGAGTCTCTCCGCGTCAGGAAAGATACTTGGGACGAAATCGTTAAGGTAAGGGGATGAGGTGGGTTCCGTGGAGAGGGTGTGCAGTTCTTTGAGAATCCTCCTTTTCATCTCGTCAGTCGCCTTGTTGGTGAAGGTGACGGCGAGAATGTGCCTGTAGGCGGAAGGATCCTCGGATGTGAGGAGAAGCCTTATGTAAGTCTTCGCCAGATTATAGGTCTTGCCGGAGCCGGCCGATGCTTTAAGAATCTTGATCATGGTCTCTTACCTCCCGCAAATCATTTTGAAATCACACATCGAGCAAGTCTTCAAGTCATCAGTCCTTGTCCATCCGGCCGCAGGGTCTCTCATCTGGGCGAGCAGGCCGTGGAGCCTGTCCATGACTTCCTCGTTGAACTTCCCGCACATCGGTACATTCCTGACTCCTTCAGTGAAAAACCGCGCCGGCTGGTAGATCGAGTTGACAACGGCTTTACCTTTGACTTCGGGGTCCCCGGCGCAAAGGATGTCATAAAGGAATAGCTGGAAAGCGATCTTGGGCCTCTCCTTATTGTTATCGCCGAACAGCGCCTCCGTGACCGAGGCATAGTTCCCGTCGTTTATGTCCACGTCCTTCTCTTCGACGCGTCCTGTCTTGTAGTCCACAATCCTGACTTCCCCAGGAAGGAAGCTGTCCATCCTGTCTATGTAGCCTACGAACTTGAAGCCGTCAATCTCACCGATGTACTTCCTCTCCAATCCGATGATCCGGAAAGAACTCACTCCCAGGCTCTCCATGAGCTCCTTGTCCCGGCGAAGTGTCTTGACCACATACTGGACGATAATGTCTTCAAGGACAAGGTTCCTTCCGCTGACCTCAAGGGAGTGCAGCTGGGACAGGATAAGGCTCCTTACCCTTTTCTTGATGTCGGATTTCCGGGAGAGCCATGAGGACACATATTCCAGCGTGATCTCTTTCAGGGCGCCTGGGAAGGCCGCGTTTCTGGCCCGGTCGCTCATGTCGTATGACGGATCCATCGCCCCTTCTCCCATGTACAGGGCTTGCATCGTGTAGTGGTAGACCTCACCGAGCATGCCGGAATCAAGGTCCCCGGCCACCTCGGTTTCTTCTTTAAGATTCTCGATCTTCGAGAAATAGAACTTGGCGGGACAGTCCAGGTAGCTCTTTAGGGATGAGGCGGAAAGTGTCACATTCTCAAGAGCTTCCAAATGCTTCTCGGTCTTGGGTATCTCTTCGGCGGAATCGCCTGTTTTGGCCTTCGCCTTCGAGAAACTCCTTTTAATGGGGAGGTTGTAGTGATACTCAAGCTGCTTGATGAACCGGCTTTCCTCGCCGTTTTTCAGCCCTTCCGTCCGGGAGTCAAAAACCATCGTGACGGTCTCTGCCCTTTGGATCATCCGGTAGAAGTAATAGGCCCAGATGGCATCCTGGTACTCATAGGTCGGAAGACCGAACCCTTTACGGAGCTCCGGCGGAATGAATGAGGAACTGACGCTCCGCCGAGGGAATACGCCCTCGTTGCAGGAGAGGATAACCAAGTGTTTGAAATCCAGTGCCCTGGTCTCGAGCGGCCCCATGATTTGGAGGCCTATTAGCGGCTCCCCGTTGAAAGGAACGGACATCGGCCCGAGAAGCTGGTCGAGAAGGCGGGTGTAAGTCGAAGGCAGGATCGCCAATTCTTTTTCCTCAAGAAGATTGATGGCTGAATATGCCTTCCTGGCAAATTCCAGCTCGACCGCCATGTCAGGGTCTTTCGCCATGATTGATGCCATGCCCCTGAGCAACGACTTCTGGTATTCGGCAAACGCTTTGATCTGTTCCCTGGATGCTGTTTTCGGATCCTTTACGACCGGGTTGAATAGAAGGTCGAGAAGGGGAGTGCCCCTAAGTTCCGATTCGGGAATATAATACTTCGCCGCTCTCTTTACCTCGGAGATGATCCGCAGCGTCCCGGCATCTCCCCTGGAGATCTCCTTGAACAGCCCGCAAGAGAGCAGTGACCAGACTTGGCTATGGTAGAAATACCATTCTCCATCCTTGAGTCTCAGGTGGTTCTGCATTGAGGAGACAAGCCCCAGGAAGTCATGCAAAGCGCTCCCGCTCATCGGATAGCCCATGGTGACGTTAATGTCCTTTATTTCAGGGGGTATGGAGTTCAGCACCTGGATGAGCAGAGACTCATCCGGCAGGATGACAGCATGGTCCTCATCTTTGATAATGGATGGGAGGAGTTTGGCTTGCCCGGCAGAAGAAGGAACACTGATGACTTCGATTTTCGGCGTCGGAAGATTGTCCTCATCCAGGGGGAATGCCTGGCCGAACTCCTCGATGTTCCTGGACATGAATAGGGACGCTTTGTTGCGCCGGTCCTTGATCATCCAGCTCGAGAAATCCCAGCAGAAGTCGGCCAGACCTGCATTCTTCATCTTGCGCATCACTGTCCGCTCGCATTCGTTCAGGGCGTTAAGACCGATGAACACGAAGCCGCTGGTGTCCGGGAAAGACCGCTCAAGGACATCCGAGACGCTCTCTGTCTCCAACCTGTCGACGAGCCCCCTGTAGGCCATTCCCTCGTAAGTCATG
This sequence comes from Bacteroidales bacterium, assembly GCA_017627955.1. Lineage (GTDB taxonomy): Bacteria > Bacteroidota > Bacteroidia > Bacteroidales > UBA932 > Cryptobacteroides. The sequence continues at coordinate 129,510 of JAGAFU010000052.1, forward strand.
TCCTTCGCCCGGAGCCTTTCCCCGAAACTCCGGTAAAGCGGGAGGAGAATATTCCAGATCTGGAGAAACCTTTCTTTTACTCCCTGCCCAGGGTCCATGAAACGCCTCATGAACCTTTCCATGGCCTCCTTCTGATTCTGGGTGAGATACTGGAAAGAGTCTTGTATCTCTTTGAATTCCTTTACATTGGTGAATATCTGATTAGGGTCGCAGAGGTATTTGTCCACGTCGTCAAAGTCCCCGAGGATCACGTCTCCCCAAAAAATGAACTCGTCCAGCGGCTCGGCGGATTCATAGAGGTCTTTGTAACAATCGTATAGTTCCAGGAGGAGGGAAACTCGATCGCTCGCCCGGCTGGAAGTCACCCGGTAAAAGAAGTCATTGATGGTCAGCATCTCCGGAGCTATGATCGGCTTGCCGGAGGCGGCCACCGCCTCTCCCAGGTATTTCTTGAAGAACACCTGGCTCCTGCGATTCGGGAAGATCAGGCACCTCGCTGAGATGTCGCCCGCCTCCATGTAATGGTCCGCTATTCGTTTGAGGAAAGGTATCATGCGCGTGTTTTGTCGTATAAAGATAGTAATAAAATCCTAATCCGGCCAATCGCGAAAATAACCCGTCAATGTGCCAATTCGTGTTACAAGGATAATCGAAAATAGTTATTATATTTGTAGCAAATATACTCACGTTATGAAAAAGAAATTCAGATGTTTAGTTTGCGGGTATGTCTATGAGGGCGAGAACCCGCCGGAGCGTTGCCCCCAGTGCAAGGCCCCAGCTAGTAAGTTCGTCGAGATAAAGGATGAGGATGGCAAGCCGCAGTGGGCTTGCGAGCATCATCTTGGTGACGGAAAAGTTGAAGATGAGATCGTTCTCCAGGGACTTAAGAACGATTTCAATGGCGAATGCTGCGAAGTCGGCATGTATCTGGCGATGAGCCGCCAGGCGGAGAGGGAAGGATATCCCGAGATCGCCGAGGCTTTCAAGCGTTATGCCTTTGAGGAGGCTGAGCACGCCGCCAAGTTCGCCGAGCTCCTGGGTGACCTTGTGTGGGACACCAAGACCAACCTTGAGAAGCGTTACCAGGCCGAGGCTGGCGCTTGCGAAGGCAAGCTTGCCATAGCCATGAGGGCAAAACAGCTTGGCTATGACGCCGTGCACGACACGGTTCATGAGATGGCCAAGGACGAGGCTCGTCATGGGGCTGGCTTCTACGGCCTTCTGAAGCGCTATTTCGGGAAGTAATTTTCCCCGCAAGGTTTTATCTCGCAAGTATGGAAGCTACCAACAATTCGATTAAACTCTTCTATAACACTGAGAGGGAAAAACTTCAGATGCCGGAGTATGGCCGCAACATCCTGATAATGGTTGAACAGCTGAAGGCTATCCCTGACAGGGACAAGCGCAGCGAGCAGGCCAGGGCTGTCGTGAAAGTCATGGAGACCCTGAACCCGCAGGTTCACCAGCAGGAGAACTACGAGCAGAAACTCTGGGACCATCTGTACATGATCGCCGGGTATGACCTGGACATCGATTCTCCCTATCCAGCCCCGCTCCCCGAGGCCAAGGCCGAGAGACCTATGGTCATTCCTCTGGACAAAACGCCGGTCAGGGCCAATCATTATGGCCGTAACATTGAGAGCATCATTGATCTGATCGCGAAGGAACCCGAGGGAGAGGTCAAGACCGCCATGATCCGTTCGCTGGCTATCTACATGCGCCAGCAGTATCTGATCTGGAACAAAGACAGTGTGGCCGATGAGACAATATTCGCCGATATCGAGAAACTTTCGGATTACAGGATCAAAGTTCCGGAAGGGATCGAGCTTGGCAAGATCTCCGGTGATTCCAATTTTTCCCGTCCCGGTCTCAATCTCGGGATGGGCGGACAGAACCGTAAGGGTGGCAAGAAGAACAATCGCAAGAATCGTAAATAAACAATATGCGCAGGCTCTGGAAAGACATGGATGAAGACGACAAGGCGAGACTGGTCAAGACGGCCGGCCTTCTGGTGGCGGCGTTCGCGGTGTTCACCTTCCTGGCAACTGTCTCATATTTCTTCACCTGGAAAGTCGACCAGAGCACCCTCGCGAACCCTGTTTCCGACCAGACGGTTCCCATCAGCAACATCGCTGGAAAGCTGGGTTACCGCTGGGCTGATGTCTTGGTCCGCAAGTGGTTCGGTCTGGGCAGCCTAGCCCTGATAATCATCCTTTTCGCCGTTTCCGTGCGACTGTTGCTCAAGAGGTGGCATTACTCGATGACCAGGACAATCCTGTTGACGGTCTCAGGAGCGTTGGTGGCTTCTTTCATCCTTTCTTTCGTCTCGGATGTCGCCGGATGGTCAAATGTCTTCGGCGGCGGCCTTGGCGGGGAATGCGGGGAGTCTGTCGTGAGTTGGTCCCGGAACCTTTTCGGCTCCGTCATCACTGTCGTCTTCCTGCTCCTGCTCCTCGGTCTGTGGCTTTTCTTCGCCAGTGACAAGTTCCGCTTGTGGCTGGATTCCCTTGGAACGACTCCGGCAGCGCCGGAACCCGCGCCCGCGCCTGTACACGCTCCGGTAGAGGTCCGTGTCCGTGAGGAAAAGGCCGCGGAGATCGTCCCGCCCCTTTCTCCGGAACCCGTGATTCCGGAAGAAAAGCCCGCTCCAGTCGTTCCTCCCGCGGAGGAAAGGATCAGAAAAGAGCCGGTCGAGGAAAAACCGGCGCCTGTCAAAGAGACGACGGACAAGCCTTCGGGAGAGAACTCATTGGAAATCATCAAGAAAGACGACCTCTCCACTGAGATCACGAAGGAACTCGAGCCGATTAATGTGCGCGACGAGTTGCCCAGGTACGAGTTCCCTTCCCTTGAGCTCCTTGAGGAATATTCCACCGGTCGTCACGATGTTTCCGAGGAAGAGCTTGCCAGGAACAACAACAAGATCCGGGCGACTCTCGAGAATTACCGTATCCAGATTAATGATGTCAAGGCAATTGTCGGACCGACCGTGACCTTGTACAAGGTTTATCCCGCCCCTGGAGTCAAGATCGCTGAGATAAAGAAGCTCCAGGAGGACATCGGCATGTATCTCCATGCCAGGGGCGTCAGGGTAGTGACTTTGACCGATTCGGTTGGTATCGAAGTGGCCAATGACAAGCCCTCGATCGTGCCTATGCGCGCGGTCCTGAACGATGATGCTTTCCGTAACAGCAAGGCGGAGCTCCCGATCGCGATCGGCTACACTATCCACCAGAAAGTCAAGGTGTTTGACTTGGCTGACGCTCCTCACCTTCTTGTCGCTGGCGCTACCAAGCAGGGTAAATCAGTGGGCCTGAACGCCATGGTGGCCTCCCTGCTGTATTCAAAGCATCCATCGGAGCTGAAGTTCGTATTCATCGATCCCAAGATGGTCGAGTTCTCCCACTACGGGCGACTGTTGCACCATTACCTCGCGGTGCTCCCTTCCAATGACGAGAGGGAAGAGCAGGAGAACGCGATAGTGAAAAAAGCGGACAAGGCGGAGAAGGTCCTTAAGTCCCTTGTCGCGGAGATGGAACAGCGCTACGAGCTGCTCAGCAAAGCTTTTGTCCCGAACATCAAGCTTTACAACGAGAAGTACCGTGAGCGCCATCTGCTCCCGACCGATGGTCATCGGTTCCTGCCGTACATCGTCACGATTGTCGATGAATATGCCGACCTGACCATGTCTGTGGGCGGGGGAGGAGACTCCAAGGCAATGGCGAGGAGCATTTCCACATCTATCATTCGTCTTGCCCAGAAAGGTCGCGCGGCCGGTATCCACATAGTCCTCGCGACGCAGAGACCTTCCGTTGATGTGATCACAGGTCTTATTAAGGCGAACTTCCCGACCAGAATCGCCTTCAGGGTCATCTCCAGGATCGATTCGTCCACGATTCTTGATTCTCCGGGAGCGGAAAAGCTCATCGGAAGGGGAGACATGCTCTACTATGCCGGAGTTGAGATGGAAAGGGTCCAGTGCGCCCTCATCGACAGTGATGAGATCAGCAAGTTGACCGAGTTCATCGGAGCCCAGCAAGGCTATAAAAAGAGTTACAACACCCCTTATTACCTCCCGGATGTCGAGGAGACTACCGAGGACGGCTCTGGCGGCATGGTCGACATGAAGAATCTTGACGAAAGGTTCGAAGAGGCCGCCAAGATGATCGTTATCAACCAGAGGGGATCCACCTCGGATCTGCAGAGGCGTCTTGGGATGGGCTATGCAAAAGCCGGCAGGGTAATGGACCAGCTGGAAGCCGCGGGAGTTGTCGGTCCCCAGGAAGGGTCGAAGCCGAGACAGGTCCTGATCGGCAGTCTGGATGAGTTGGAAAAGGTCCTGGAATCCTTCAGGAACCAGTAGGCTCGCTCATGGCACAACTTGTGCAATCCAGTATCGTATCATGAGAAAGACAATCATCATAATCGCCGCTATCTTCGTTTCCATGCTGGATGCGGGGGCTAAGAGCAGGACTCTTGACAGTTTCATCGCCAAAGTCTCATCCTCGCTCGTTTCCTTTGACTATTCGTTCTCGATGAGTTCATCCAACTCAAAAGCCAAGATGACAGGATCTGGGAAAGTGAAAGTCCAGGGGAACGCTTTCATGCTTGATGGGAACGGCCTTGAAGTCTGGTGCGACGGGACCACGAGGTGGACTCTTGACCGCGTCAGTGAGGAGGCCCTTGTTGAGTTTGTGGAGGATTCTGGAGACAGCTACGCCACCAACCCGGCCCTGATGATAACCTCTGTCGACGCCGCTTTCACGGAAATATCCTTCGGCTCCTCGAAATTCAAGGGAAAGTCCGTGGACGCCTCCGTCCTCTCTCCTGTGGACAAAGGTAAGTATTCGATGGACATCGCCCAGCTTAAGCTGTTCTTCAAGAGCGGCACATCGGACCTTGTCGGCGCTGAGGTCATGCTGAACGACGGGTCTGTCTCTGAGTTCGTTATCGACGGCTTGTCGATGAAGGCTCCTGAAGAAACAAAAGAGTCTTTCCGATTCGACGAAAAGACTCTCGATGATTCTTATGTGATCACGGATCTTAGATAAAAATCCGCTATTTTTCTTTAACGCACCTGACCGAGGCGAGGAAAGAGTCCTTGTCACCCGCGGCCGGGAAAACATCCTTCTTGTCGACGTAAATGTATCTGTAGATCCCGGTGTCACCTTCCTGGCTTGAGGTCCAGAAAACCGCGTATTCATTTGTCCCAACGAATTTGTGGTTTCCTTCCTGGTCAATCCCGTAACCCATCGGCACCGCTGAGAATTTGGTGGCGTTGGTGATCTTGACATCGGGCCAGAATGTCCACATCTTGGAGCCGTTGAAGTAGACGTCAGCCATCATCGAGCCGGCGGCTCCGACGAGTATCATACCAGCACCTTCCGGATCGTCGCAAAGGGCGGCGAAATCAGCGTCTGTAGGAAGACGCCAGCCTTCAGGACACACCTTCGTGGCCTCGTTCCAGTTATAGAATCTTCCCGCTATAGGGTCCATCGCTTTACTGTCCTCATAAGACACACCTGCTCCTGAATAATAGAGGTTGTTCTGCATCCAGACGTTCCCACCAGCTGTCGCGAGGTAGTAGACACCACCGTCCCTATGGTCCACGAACTTCACGGAATCAGATTGATAGCCAGCTCCTTTTAGTGACCCGTCCAGGGAAGGATCCACGACAGTGAAGGACCTGAAAGTGCTGATTGATGTGTATTCGGACGCATAGGCGAATGACGTGATTGTGTAAGTGCCCGTGCTCTGGGGAACAGAAACAGTCCAGGATCCATCTCCGGGACCGGTCTCGGTCTTGACGGTGTCTCTCACCGTGTGCCACGAGGAGAACCAGTAGTAACCGATGCCGCCGCCTTTCGGATGCGAGGCACCTCTGGGGGTCAGAGTGAATTCTTCTCCGGGGAGGACGAACAGAGGCATGTCAAAAGCCATTGTCCCATCCAGTGTGGGAGAGATCGCGGTGTCGTCACCTTTCTTGTGGCACCCTTGCAAAAGCGTGATTGCCACGGTTGAGAATATGATGAGAACGTTTTTTAGTTTCATTCTTTTAGTCTTGAACATGCAAATATCGCATAAAAAAAGCAAAAACCGTATGGTTTCATCAAAAACCGGTCCAATGATTGCGATTTTTATGCCGTAAATGATTATTATTGCAATAATGATCAGACATCTCACATTCAAGTTGGCGGCCGTGGCGGCCATGGTTTTGCCCCTTCTGCTCGGATCCTGTTCGGAGCGTGACAATTATATCCAGCTGACAGGTTACGCCCAGGGAGGAACATATTCAGTCCGGTTCAATCATAAAGGAGTCAAGACTGATGTTGACCGCATCCAGGCTGTGGTGGATTCCATCCTCACCCTTGTCGACACGACTCTTTCCGGCTATAACAAAGGGTCGCAGCTGAGCCGTTTCAACTCGGGGCAGCCAGTTGAGCCCAACGCGATGTTCAAGGAAATGTTCGCCCTTTCCCGAGGTTTTTATGAGGAGACAGGAGGCGCCCTTGATGTGGCCTCAGCCCCGCTTTTCGACATTTGGGGCTTTGGTTTCACTTCCGATCAGATGCCTCCGCGATCCACTGTGGACAGCGTGCTCTCCGTCTGCGGGATGGACAAGGTCTCCCCGGAAATGACCTCATTGGTCCCGGGAGTCCGGCCACGGCTTAATTTCAATGCGATAGCCCAGGGATACACGTCTGACAAGATAGCGGAATATCTCCATTCCCTCGGGGTCAAGGACATGCTTGTGGACATTGGTGAGATCTATTGCGAGGGGGTTAATCCGAAAGGAATTCCATGGAGCATCGGCATCGACAGGCCCTTTGACGGGAATATGTCTCCCGGGGCCGATCTGGACGGCATCTGGAGAGGCGACGGGAGCGGCAAGGGTGTGGTGACTTCCGGCAATTACCGCAAATACTATGAGAAGGACGGCCGGAAATATTCCCACACGATAGATCCGAGAACCGGTTATCCGGTGAGCCACAATCTCTTGAGCGCTACCATAATCGCTCCAAACGCTGTGTCAGCTGACGCCTACGCCACCTTCTGCATGGTCATCGGACTGGAATCTGCCATCGATTTCATCAACTCCAAAGAGGACGTTGAAGGTTATCTGATCTACGATGATGGCGGAAATATGAAAGAATGGGCGTCTTCTGGCTTCAATCTTGTAGGGAATTAGGACGGTTATATATTCAGGAAATGACCAGATCTGTATTGTATTTGACCCAGTCGGCCGCTGTCGCCATGTTGCTCCTCTACGGGTGCAGCACCATGAGCCGTACCGAGAAACAGCTGGCCAGGGTCGACTTTCTGGAGTCGCCGGACATCCCGTCCACCGGGGTGATGCCTCCGTTGCGTCCCACTGCCGCCGGGCTTGAGTTCGCCAAGGATGTGCTTGTGATCAATTACGACGTCGAGATAGGGAAGGAGCCCTTGAAAAAGGCCATCCGGAAGTATGGAGCCTCGATTATCTATGACTATAGGATCGGGAACTCCGTTGTGGTGCGGATCCCGGATCCGGCCAAGCAGGAAGAGGCCGTATTGTATTTCGAGAAGGTGAAAGGAGTCCTTCAGGTCTCAAGGGAAAGGAAATAATTCTACAGCTTGATCAACTGTCAGGGCGGCCTCTACTTTGAAGCCGCCTGTTTTTGTCCTGCGGAGTGAGTTGAGATGCGCGCCGGAGCCGAGCGCCTCGCCCAAGTCCCTGGCCAGGGCTCGGATATAGGTCCCCTTAGAACAGCCGATCCTGATCGTCGCGAGGGGTAAAACCAGCCCGGAGGTGTCAGCGATGTTGATTCTCCCCGCCGGATCTGGCATAGGTGTCTCGCCGGAGTGCTCCCGCTCGAAAGCGAGCAACTCCATCTCGTAGATGTTTATTTTCTGGACATTCAGGGACGCGACCTGCGAATGGTCGAAATCCTCGAAGACGTCTGTCTTCGCCTTGCCTTTCTCCTTGTATTGCTTCCTGGCCAGCTCATAAGCCCGAACACCGTCCACGGATTTGGCCGAGAACAGGGGAGCCACTTGCTCCTGCTCCCCGACAAACTTCGGAAGTAACTCACGAACAGCCTTTTCTGAAACTTTGTCGAGAGGATACAGCTTGTCGACAGGCTTCTCAAGGTCGTAGGAAGGAGTGGTGGCGCCGAAGGATATTCCGGCCACATATTCCTTTCCCTCCTTCTGGAATGATTCGGCCAGCCGCGTGGCCTTACCGACGCAGACAAGGAGCACTCCCGTAGCGAGAGGATCCAAGGTTCCGGCATGCCCGACTTTGAGGTTCTTTTTACCGAAATGCCTGCAAGCGGCCCTCTTTATCTTTCGGACTACGTCGGCCGATGTCCAGCGGTAAGGCTTGTCAATGGGAATGACAATCCCGTCGGGATAATCATCGATATTCCCCGACAACACCTTGCCCGCAAGGCGGGAGTCGGCAACAAGGGCCTTGAAAGCCAGACTATCGGAGGTCAATTTTCTCCCTCCTGCGCTCGTGCCTTCCGCCCTCAGTCGGAGTGGCCAGCCATGTGTTCACGATCCTGGTCGCCATCTGGTAGGAGATGAATCTCGCTGGGAGGACCAGCACGTTGGCGTCATTGTGGGCCTTGACAAGGCGTCCGACCTCACTGTTCCAGGCAAGTCCCGCCCTCACTCCTTTATGTTTGTTGAGAGTGATGGCCATCCCGTTACCGGTCCCGCAAATCGCGATGCCGAGATCGACTTCCTTGTTTTCAATGGCCGTGGCCAGAGCGTGGGCATAGTCCGGATAGTCGCAGCTCTCCTGGGTGTAGGTCCCGTAGTCAGCCACGTCATGGCCCTTCTTTGTCAAAAGCTCCGCGAGCCTGTTCTTGTACTCATAGCCGGCATGGTCACCGGCGACACCTATTCTCATGATATTGAATTAAAAAAGTTTCTTTTTGCTCACAGTTGTCACGAACTCCTTCAAGTAGTATGGCTCGAAATACGCCACATCCTCGAAACGTCCTTCCCGCAGGGCCGCGGTCGCCGGCCTTCTCATCCCGGAAGCCTTCGGGCAGCATTGCACGAAGGTGGCGTTGCCGTTTCGGATAACCTGCTCGCATTTTCCCGCGCCATCGCCGATGAACAGGACCGGTCCATCCTTGAGCTCCTCCGAGAAGGTGTTCTCGTCGATTACCTTGGACACTGTCGGTGAAGTCTGTACGCCTTCTGGAGTGAAGATCCCTGTGTAGACCTCCATCCTGCGAGCGTCTATCATAGGGATAATGTGCCGGCAACCGGCCGGGACCAGCCCCTCATCGATAGCTTGCCAGACGAGTGTGTCGAGAGTGCCCACGGAAATGAGTTTTATTCCCGCTCCGAAACAAAGCCCTTTGGCGGTCGAGACTCCAACCCTTAGGCCGGTGTATGACCCGGGTCCTTTGCTGACCGCTACGGCATTGAAATCTTCCATTCCAAGCCCTCTCTCTTTCAGCATTCCGTCCACGAAAACCGCCGTCATCGAAGCGTGCGCGCGCGGCTCTTCACTCAGCCTGGAGCAGACGATCTCCCCATCCTCCACTATTGCCGTAGAACAGAGGGAAGTTGATGTTTCTATAAGGATTATTCTCTCCATCACTTCTTGAATATCAATTCTTTAAGGTAAGGGAACACCATGTCGGCAATGTCCTTTATGGGGCGGTAAAGCACTGACCCCTCGATGGTTTCTGACGAGACGAACGGAAGTTTTGTGTTTAAGGCGTCGAAGATGATGACTACCAGTCCGACGATCAGGAGCGCCTTTATGAGGGCGAACACGACTCCCAGAAGTTTGTCCAGCCAACCCAGCATCACGATTTTAAGGACTTTCGTGACGGCCTTTCCTGCCAGAGTGATAAGCAACATCACCACCACGAGGATCAGGGCGAAAGCGATGATATGCAGCATGGCGGGCGAGACCTCAAGAAAGGCGGAAAGGTAGTCTCCTACGATCTCGGCGAATTTGAAAGACAGCCATACTCCCAGCACCAAGGCTAGAAGCGAGTAGGCTTGGCTGACGAAACCTTTTGATACTCCGTGAATTACTGCTGGAATGCAACAGCAGAGGATGATTATGTCAATGATGTTCACCTCTATTATTCTATTGATAAATAATTAGGAAATGCCTAAATTCGCGTCTTAACATCAACGGGGGCAATCGCTCCCTCCAGATGCAAAATTAGGAAGAAAATTATGACATTCAAAGAGTACAAGGGACTGGATCTGGTGTCAGTCGGAAATGAGGTGCTGGAAAGATGGCGTAAAAACGGCGCTTTCGAGAAATCTCTTAAGGTAAGGGAAGGCGCTCCTGAATTCGTGTTTTTCGAGGGACCGCCCTCCGCTAACGGAAAGCCCGGCATCCACCATGTCATGGCCCGCTCAATCAAGGATTCTATTTGCCGTTACAAGACCCAGACCGGCTTCAAGGTCAGCCGTAGGGCCGGATGGGATACTCATGGACTTCCGGTGGAGATCGGAGTCGAGAAGAAACTCGGGATCCATAAGGAAGACATCGGCACAAGGATTTCTGTCGAGGAGTATAACAGGACCTGCCGTGAGGAGGTCATGAAGTACACCGCGGAGTGGGAGGAGATGACACAGCGTATCGGTTATTGGGTTGATATGGACGATCCGTACATCACCTACGACAATCGCTACATCGAAACCCTTTGGTACCTTCTGAAGAAGATTTACGATAAGGGACTTCTGTACAAGGGTTACTCTATCCAGCCTTATTCTCCCTCTGACGGCACCGGCCTGAGCTCCCATGAGCTGAACCAGCCTGGATGCTACAAGGATGTGACCGACACGACCGCGACAGTCCAGTTCGAGGTCCTGCGGGACTCGAAGTCTGAGGCGTTGTTCGGCGATGAGGATCTCCCTGTATATTTCCTCGCGTGGACTACAACCCCTTGGACTCTGCCTTCAAACGTCGCTCTCTGCGTCGGCCCCAGGTTCGATTACGTCCGTGTCCTCTCTTTCAACCCATATACCGGAAAGAAGGCTGTTTATGTCCTGGCGAAAGAGCTTGTGGGCGCCTGGTTCAATTCCAAGGCGGCCGATATTCCTTTCGAGGACTATAAACCCGGGGACAAACTCGTGCCCTTCAAAGTCCTTGACGGATCATTCAAAGGCGCCGACCTGGTAGGCATCCATTACAGGCAGTTGATCCCTTGGTTCACTCCAGCCGAGGAAGGGGATGCTTTCAGGGTGATCTCCGGTGATTATGTGACCACTGAGGATGGTACCGGAATAGTCCATATCGCTCCGACTTTCGGTGCCGATGACAAGAAAGTTGCCGCCAATTTCGGTGTTCCCGGAATAATGATGATTGACAAGGATGGGAAGAAGCAGGCGCAGGTCGATCATGAGGGACGCTTCTATCGTATGGAAGATCTTGATCCTGAATATGTAAGGACTCATGTTGATCCCTCCTATAAAGAATTTGCCGGGCGTTATGTCAAGAACGCTTTCGACGATTCGATCCCCGCGGATGCCCCGACTCTGGACGTGGACCTCTGCATGATGATGAAGCAGGACGGAAGGTGCTTCAAGATCCAGAAGCACACCCACAGCTATCCTCATTCATGGCGTACGGACAAGCCCGTGCTTTATTATCCTCTGGACGCGTGGTTTATAAAGACCACTGCCGTAAAGGATGAGATGGTCGCCTTGAACAAGACAATTACCTGGAAGCCAGAGTCCACCGGGACCGGACGCTTCGGACAGTGGCTGGAGAACATCCAGGACTGGAATTTGAGCCGTAGCCGCTTCTGGGGTACTCCTCTTCCTATCTGGCGCACAGAGGACGGCAAGGAGGAGATCTGCATTGGTTCCGCCGCTGAGCTTTACAAGGAAATCGACAAGGCTGTCGCTGCCGGGATCATGTCTTCGAACCCTCTGAAGGACAAGGGCTTTGATCCTAAGGATATGAGCAAGGACAACTATGACAAGATCGACCTCCACAGGCCTTATGTCGACGGTATATTCCTTGTCAGTCCTTCCGGAAAGAAGATGACGCGTGAGTCTGACCTCATAGATGTATGGTTTGATTCAGGTGCCATGCCGTATGCCCAGGAAGGGCTCCGCAACCTCGGATCGGACAAGTTCGGATGCACCTCTGACTTCATAGCCGAGGGCGTTGACCAGACCCGCGGCTGGTTCTATACCCTGCATGCCATCCACACGATGGTAAGTGGAACGCCTGCCTACAAGACGGTCATTTCCAACGGCCTGGTGCTTGACAAGAACGGCAATAAGATGAGCAAACGTCTCGGGAACGCCGTGGATCCTTTCGAGGAGCTAGACAAATTCGGCGCTGACGCTCTCAGGTGGTATATGCTGACCAACGCCCAGCCTTGGGACAACCTCAAGTTTGACGAGTCTGGAGTTGATGAGGTCCGCAGGAAGTTCTTCGGGACTCTCTACAACACATATTCATTCTTCGCCCTTTACGCGAATGTGGATGGCTTTGACCCGAAAGCCGCAAAGGTTGATTATTCCAGGCGTCCGGAGACCGACAGGTGGATCATCTCTCTATTGAACTCACTTAAGAAATCCGTTACGGCGGCTTATGAGGACTATGACATTACCACGGCCGGCCGTTTGATCCAGGATTTCGTCTGTGACGACCTCAGCAACTGGTACGTTCGCCTGAACCGCAAACGCTTCTGGGGTGGCAAGATGGATGAGGATAAGCTTTCGGCTTACCAGACACTTTATGAGGTGCTGGTCGATGTGGCTGTCATGGCCGCTCCGATCGCCCCGTTCTACATGGATCGTCTTTATCTGGACCTTGTCCAGGATGGGGAAGAGTCTGTCCATTATGTGATGATGCCTTCATGCGACGAGTCCGTTATTGACAAAGATCTCGAGGAGAGGATGTCTCTTGCCCAAAAGGCGACATCGATGGTCCTGGCGCTTCGCCGCAAGGTCTCCATCAAGGTGCGCCAGCCTCTCTCAAAGTTGGTTATCCCTGTCATCTCCGACAAGGTGCGTGACCAATTCGAGCAGGTCAAGGAAATCATCCTTAGCGAGGTCAATGTCAAGGAAGCCGAATTCATCTTCGACACCACAGGAATAATCACCAAGAAGATAAAGCCCAACTTCAAGACTCTTGGAAAAGCCTATGGCAAGCAGATGAAGGAGATAGCCTCCGCTTTCGCCGGTCTTGACCAGGCTACCATATCCGCGATCCAAACTTCTGGAGCTAACGGGCTTGACTATGTGCTTCCGCTCCCTTCAGGAGAGGTTGTCCTTGGCCCTGCGGACTATGAGATATCCTCAGAGGATATGCCAGGATGGCTCGTGGCCACAGAAGGACCTCTTACTATCGCTATGGATATTCAGATTTCTGATGACCTGAAGAAAGAGGGTGTGGCCAGGGAACTTATCAACAGAATCCAGAATCTCAGGAAAGACAGCGGTTTTGAGGTGACGGATAAGATAGAAGTTATTATATTTGCAGATGGGAACGCCCGGGAAGAGATCGTTCCCGCGTTGGATGTGTACAGAAATTACGTCTCGGCCCAGACTTTGGCACTCTCTATAGGAGTGGAGGATGTCGCTGATGCTCCGTCAGGAGCAGCTGATGTGGAATGGGATGAGGGTGTCGTCAGAATGGTGTTGAGCAGAGAATAGACCTAATTTATTTTTTGAGCTATGTCAGAAGACGTCAAAGCGAATGTGCCGGCTCCTCAGACGGAGAAGACACGTTACAGTGATGAGGAACTTGCTGAGTTCAAGGTTATCATCAAGGAGAAACTGGAAACGGCTAGGAAAGAGTATGACACTCTTCGCAAGGTGATCATGCACAATGGCAGCAATGACATTGAGGACACCACTCCGTCTTTCAAGACTGTCGAGGATGATGGCGCTTACCAGCTCTCAAAAGAGGAAGCCAGCCAGCTGGCCCAGCGTCAGTACAAGTTTATCCAGAACCTTGAGGCCGCGCTGGTCCGTATCGAGAACAAGACTTATGGGGTCTGCAGGGTGACTGGAAAATTGATCCCTAAGGAAAGGCTTCGCCTTGTGCCTCATGCTACCCTGACGGTTGAGGCGAAGGAGATGCTTGCCAAAAAAGGCCGCAATTAGTGAATCTTTCCAAAGGTAATAAATTACTGATACTAGGAATTATCCTTGTTGTCATTGACCAGGTCATCAAGATCGTGGTCAAGACAAATATGCAGATCGGGCAGCATATCTATGTGATAGGCAACTGGTTCCAGATCTTGTTCATCGAGAACGAGGGGATGGCTTTCGGGATGAAGTTCGGAGGAGCGGTCGGGAAATTCCTGCTTTCTTTCTTCAGGATTGGGCTATTCGCCGCGCTTTGCTGGTGGATATCCTCCCTCGTCCGCAAGTCAGTTGGTCCTGACGGATCTCCAGCCCTGACATCGACAGGGGAGAAGCTTGTTCCTCCAGGTGTCCTGGTTGGTCTTGCCTTGATCACGGCAGGTGCTTTCGGTAATATTATCGACAGCCTTTTCTACGGTATCATCTTTGACTATGCCCCGTTCATGTTCGGAAAGGTTGTGGATATGTTCTATTTCCCGATCATCGACACAACCTGGCCTTCATGGGTGCCTTTTGTCGGGGGAAATCACTTTCTCTTCTTCGCTCCGGTCTTCAATTTCGCTGACAGTTGCGTAACTGTCGGGGCCTTGTACCTGATCTTCTTCCAGTACAAGTTTTTCGCGAGGAGCGATGAGCCTGAGGAAAAGACAGAGAAGTCGGTGAAATAATTTTTGGCGGGAAGGATTTTATCTTTATCTTCGCGTCTGCGAAATACTGGAGGTGTGGCCGAGTGGTCGATGGCGGCAGTCTTGAAAACTGTTGAACGGCAACGTTCCGGGGGTTCGAATCCCTCCGCCTCCGCAAAAATCCCTTGCAGAATGCTCTGTGAGGGATTTTTCTGTTTTTGTATCCCCAAAGTGTCCCACATGGCCGAGAAATGGCCTACCAAGAACCGTCGGGTTGAGTTTGTGAAAAAAAAGCGGGAAGCTATAATTTGTTATATTTGCCACTTGATAAACACTTGTGGCAATGAAAATGAATATTCCTTTGATGGGAACCCTTCTGGGGTTGTCGCTCATCGTTTGTCCATTACTGTATATCTATGTTGGACCTTCCCTTGACTCAACACAGCTTGAGACATTGAAGGTCCTTGGGATCATCGCCGGTTGCTCCGTGGCATATTGCTTCATTGTCGGGGAGATAACCGGGAACAACTCCCAGATGGACAAACTCTGGAGCCTGCTTCCCATCGCATATACCTGGATAATAGCCGCTAAGGGAGGTTTTTCCGTAAGGCTTGTCGTGATGGCTGTCCTCGCGACTCTCTGGGGTGCCAGGCTCACCTTCAACTTCGCTCGGAAGGGCGCTTACCGGCTCAAGTTCTGGGAAGGCGCGGAAGACTACAGGTGGAGCATCGTCAGAAGTGGCCCGGCCTTCCGCAAGCGCTGGGCTTGGATGCTGTTCGACCTTCTTTTCATCTCCATCTACCAGAATGCCCTTGTGCTGATGATCACCTTCCCGGCCCTGGTCTCCATGGGCTCGTCCGCTCCATTTGGCCTGGTTGACATCATAGCCGCCGTCCTGATGCTCGCTTTCATCATTTATGAGACCGTGGCCGACGAACAGCAATGGGCTTTCCAGACCCGCAAATGGGCGATGATAGGGGATGGACGCAAACTGGAGGAACTGCCAGCGCCTTACAATAAGGGTTTCAACACTACCGGCTTGTGGGGCCTGAGCCGCCACCCTAATTATTTCGCCGAGCAAGCGACATGGATATCCTTCTATATCTTCTCGATCGGTGCCGGAATCGGAATATTCAATTGGAGCGTCATAGGGGCGCTTCTGCTGGTGGTCCTATTCCTCGGCAGCTCTGCCCTCGGAGAACAGATCAGCGGAAGCAAATATCCTGAATATGCCACCTATCGGGCGTCCGTCTCAAGGTATTTCCCTTGGAAAACAAAGCGTTAACATTTCAATAGCGTACATCATCATGAAGAAGGTTTTTGTCATACTTACTGTGGCGTTGGTCGTCATGACGGCCTGCCATCCGGCTCTTACAATACAAGAGTATGTCTCCAGCACTATGGATATGCCTTGGCAAGTCGGGAGCCCGCTGCCAGCTTCTGGCGACAGCGTGGTTGTCATCGAAATATGTCCTGACAGCACAGGACAGGCTATCCGGGGTTTTGGAGTGTCCTTCAGCGAGTTGAGCGCTTACTCCTTGAGCCTGTTGACGGAATCTGACCGTAAGGCCGTGCTGGACGAACTGTTCGTTCCAGGACAGGGCGCAAACCTCGTCATCAACCGTACTCCTGTGGGAGCCAATGATTTCAGCTTGGATTGGTACTCCTACGACGAGGTGGACAAGGATTTCGGGATGGAAAGATTCTCCGTCTCCCATGATGAACAATGGCTGATCCCGCTGATCCGGGAAGCTTTGAGCCGCAATCCTGACATGACCATCTGGGCCAGCCCTTGGTGCCCTCCGACTTGGATGAAATATAACCATCATTACGCGATGCGGCCTGACAAAGTGAACGATCTCCCTGAATCCGGGCGAGGCTATGAGGGTCAGGATATGTTCATTCAGAAGGAGGAATTCTTTGAGGCTTATGCCTTGTATTTCGAGAAATACATCCAAGCCTACCGTGAACACGGTATCGATATCTCGATGGTAATGCCGCAAAACGAGCCCAACTCGGATCAGAATTTCCCAAGCTGTTGTTGGACATCCGCTGGTTTGACTCGCTTTATATCTCACCTTGGACCGAGAATGGACCGTTTGGGGGTGGACCTTTGGTTCGGCACGTGTGAAAGGCCTAAAGTAGCCTTGATTGACTCGGTACTCACGGATCCTGTCGCAGGGAAATACATCAAGGGAGTCGGTTTCCAGTGGGCTGGACGCTCGGCATTACCTGTCGTCAAGGAAAAATATCCTGAGATGGATTTAATGATGACCGAACAGGAATGCGGCAATGGCCGAAACGATTGGAGTGGCGTCTCGCATGCCTGGGAGCTGATGAAGCACTATCTCTCGAATGGTGTGAGCGCATACGATTATTGGAATATGGCACTGCCGGAAAACGGTTTGAGCCGCTGGGGATGGCGTCAGAATTCGCTGGTGACTGTTGATTCAGAGAAACATACTTTCCGTTATACGATTGAGTACTATCTTCTCAAGCATATGAGCCATTATGTCCAGAGTGGCGCTCGGCTTCTGCGCCTGCCGGCAGGGACGGATGCCCTGGCTTTCCTCAACCCGGATGGCAGCATCGCTTTGGTGGCAGCAAATCCGCTGGAGAAGCCTATGGTTCTCCGAGTGCGTCTTCTCGGTCGGGAACAGACCCTCTCCGTGCTAGCTTGCTCATTCAATACGTTGATTATTACTGGATAATCTCAAAACCCGTTCAGCCGGTTATTTAGAGGAAAGATAACGTCTGACGGGACGGTCGTAAAACCTCATGCAGACGAGGGCGAGCGCCAGGCTGACCGCGACTGTCAGCAATGCCGCTGGCCAGGCTTCCGCGAATGTCTTTGACACACCGTTCCCGTTGAATCCTATGTAGTTATAGAACAAATAGAAGATCGGATAGTGGACCATGTATAGAGGGTAGGACAGGTCTCCGAGGAAAGAGCAAACCCCTTTTGTCCGGGAACCGTATGAGCTGTCAGAGGCTCCCAGCCAGACCAGGCATGGGAACACTACGATCACGCAAAAAGCCTCGAACAGGCCATTGCGCCAAGCCTCGCCGCCAATCGAGGGAAGCAAGGCCACGGCCAGAAGCATGATCGAACAAAGGAGGAATGAACGCTTTACCTTGACGGGCCTGAACATCCTGGCCATCAGCATTCCGGCTGTGTAGGGGAACAGCATCCTGACAAGCCCTCCCCAGAATCCTCCGTCGATGAATGACCAGCCGACACCAAGGAAACCGTCATGTGCGGCGATGCCGGCGAGCAGGACGCCGGAGACAGCGCAGATGATAGCCAGGGCCCATTTGGGAAGCCTCCTGAGCAGGAGAGCATAAAGAATATTCCCGATATATTCAAAGAAGAGGGACCATGAGGGGCCGTTGAGGGGGAACATCTCCCCGTTCCCGCGGACTTCTCTTGCCATTCCCGGGGCGGAAGGGATCATGAGCATGGCGCAAAGCATCGCTAGCATGACCCATCCCGTGCCTACCTTCGTTCCGTCCCACTGGACGCCTCCCTGGATCAGGAAAGTGACCGCTCCCAGGACAGCACCCATCACGACCATCGGATGCAACCGGATCAACCTGCGTTTGAAGAAACCGCCGGTGGTCATCTTGTCCCATCTGCCGTCATAGGCATAACCGATGACAAAACCGGAAAGGATGAAGAAGAAATCCACCGCCAGGTAGCCATGAGGCACAGGCGTTCCGGGGAAAAGCTCGAACACGTGATAGACTATGACGATCAGTGCCGCGACACCTCGCAGGCCGTCGAGGATGTCGTAATGTGGTCTGGAATCTTTGAGCAGCATAGCTACAAATATAGTATTTCTCACCGTAATTTAGCGATAAATTGGGATTGTGGAAGAGGCTTGGAAAGCTGAAATTCGCGTTCGAATTATGAGAAAAGCTTTATTTATAGTTATCATAGGCCTTCTGATGGCCTTTGGGGCAGGTGCCCAGGAGAATGGAAACCGCCTTGTGATCGGCGGTTACGGAGAAGTCGCCTTGAGCAGGCACTTCTACAGCGACAATGTCTACAGGTATTCCCATCCCGACAATTACAGGAATGACAAGAGCCACGGGCGCTTTGACATCCCCCATGCCGTGATCTATCTCGGATACGATTTCGGCAAGGGCTGGACGATGCAAAGCGAGATTGAGTTCGAGCACACCGGCACGGGTTCGGCGGTCGAGAAAGAGTTCACCGAGGCAGGCGAGTGGGAGACGGAAATAGAAAAAGGCGGAGAGGTTGAGTTTGAGCAGTTCTGGATCCAGAAATCCTTCGCCAGGGCCCTGAATGTGCGAATGGGCCATTTCGTGGTGCCCGTCGGAGGACTTAATAATGCTCATGAACCCCTAAATTTCTTCACGGTATACCGTCCGGAAGGGGAGTACACGATTCTGCCTTCGACTTGGCATGACACGGGCATAAGCCTTTGGGGTGAGGCAGGAAAATGGCGGTATGAGGCCCAGGTGATCGCCGGTCTGGACGCGTTCATGTTCGACCGCGACAATTTTGTCAAGAACGGTGCCGGCTCACCCTATGAGTTCAAGGTCGCCAACAATTATGGCTTTGCGGCAAGGGTTGACAATGAGTCAATTAGAAACCTCCGGCTGAGTCTTAGCGGATATTTCGGAAACAGCATGCACAATTCTTTCCCCAACGACATGAGGGACACCCGTTACGGGGATCTGAAAGGCGCGACAGCGATCGGAGCCTTTGACTTCGCTTACAAGTCCGAATCTCTTGTCGTCCGGGGCAATGCCGACTATGGTTATGTGGGGGATGCCGCGACGATCAGCACGATCAAGCGCAACCTTACCTCGAATAACGCGCCTTACAAGAAGACCCCGGTCGGGCAAAACGCCATGGCAGTTGGTCTGGAGGCCGGCTATGATATCTTTCGGCTGTTCAATACCGGTGCAGGCGACAAAGTCTTCCTGTTCGGGAGATATGACTGGTACGACTCTTACATCCCTGCTTCCGGGCAGCAGGAATACGAATACACTTCAAGGCACGTCGCCACGGTCGGACTGAACTGGTTGCCTCTGCCACAGATCGCGGTCAAGGCGGAATATTCCCACCGTTTCTTCAAGAGCCAGTTCAACAATGAACCTTCGGTCTCTATTGGGATCGCTTACATGGGTTTCTTTAATAGATAGTATTATAAAAGTAATTGAATATGAAAGAGTTGATTAAAACAATGCTTGCGTTTGTCGCCGCTTGCGGAATGTTTGTGGCATGCGACAAAGATAACGATGGCCCTGGTCTCTCCGATGAGGAGCAAGAGATGAAAGACATTGTCTCCCAGTATGTTCCCGGAGTAATTTACTCCACTTACGGGGACTTGGCAAAGGAGAGTTCCGAGCTATATGACCTTCTGGCGGCGGCCTCGAAGAAAGGTGTCGCCTCGTTAAGCCAAGGGGAACTGGACGCCATCTGCTCGAAATTCCTGCAGGCCAGGCAGAGCTGGGAGGAGTCTGAGGCCTTCCTTTACGGCGCCGCTACCGACTTCGGCATTGATCCGCATATCGATACATGGCCGCTGGATGTCGAGGCCTTGGCGACCTCTCTGTCCAACGCCGAGCAGGTCGCTGCCCTCGAAGGCGAGGACGGAATCGCCTACGCCGCCGCGAAACTTGGCCAGGAACTGCTTGGTTTCCATGGTATTGAGTTTGTCCTGTTCCGTGACGGCGTTAACCGTAAGGTTGAGGCTCTGCGCTCTAATGAGGATCACGCCGCTTTCGCCGGCAAGACTGTCACGGGAGCTCAGGAGCTGGTTTACGCCACGGCTGTCGCCGGAGATTTGAGGGACAACTGCTACCGCCTGTGCGTCTCATGGAATCCTGACGCTCCTGCTGCCTACAAATCCCGCTGTGAGGAACTTGAGGTCGCCGTCACCCTGACAGGCTCCGACAGGACCTATGGTGAGAATATGCTTGGCGCGGCCGCGACCGGAAGCACTTATTCGACTTGGCAGGAGACGCTATCCTCGATCCTTGTCGCCGGCTGCTCCAACATCTGCAACGAAGTGGCCAATGTCAAGATGGGCAATGCCCATTCCGGAGAGGATGTCAACTACATCGAGTCTCCTTATAGCAAGAAATCCTTCCAGGACTTCATCGACAATATCCTCAGCATCCAGTACAGCCTGTATGGCGGTGCCGGTGCGACTACTCCCGGGGCGAAATCCTTGATGACATATCTGGGAAACCACAACTATAGTGGAGCATCTGAAATGCGGAAAGCCCTTGAGTCCTCTTTGTCAGCTTTGAAGGCATGCCAGGCGAAGGGCGCTTTCGTGGACATCTACACTGACTCTTCAGTCCAGAAAGCCATGGATGAGGTGAATAAGCTGGACGAGGAACTTAATAAGGCCGCGGCATGGATTGTAAAGCGATAAGATTTGTAGTGATGTTGATGGCGGCGGTCACTTTGGCCGCCTGCCACGAAAATGGCGACGGGCCCTCTTTGAAAAGGGAGCCCGACGCCAAGTATGTTGGTCAGGCCGTCGGTAACTTCGAGGCTTCGGAGTGGTATCCTGGCGGTGAGTTAGGCACAACCGACAATGTCACCGAAGGTTGTTATGAGGATGAGACTCCTTCGGTCTTGGCTCAAGGACTCGAGACGGAATTCAATCTTGGCGAGGCGGCATTCGAGCGCAAATTCACCCAGAGCACGGCGCCTTTCAAAGGATTGGGACCTGCTTATGTGCGTTCCTCCTGCCTTGACTGCCATCCCGGGTACGGGCATGGAAAATGGCAAAAGGAATACAAAGCCGGTTTCGGAAACGGCTATCTCCTTGTGATTTACCATCCCGTGGACGGAGCCAACAGCGATGACGGCCCCTATGTGGCGGAGGTCACGGGGATGCCTCAGACAAAGGCTGTAGCTCCATTCCTCCCTCCTATTGACGAGGATAAGATCTCCCTTAATTGGGTGAAGGTCACAGCCATGGAGAGCGGTATTCCGATGGCTTTCCCGGACGGGGAAACCTACGAGTTGATCTACCCGGAGTTGTATATTCCTGAAGACGCCTTCAACACCGATCCCACGCCTTATCAGACAGGACCTGTAGCCTTCCGCCTGGAATCGACGATCGGGATAATCGGGACTGGTCTCCTTGATGCCATCCCTGAGGAGAGCATTAAGGAGCAGTACATAGCGGAAGCGCCTTATGTCGAGCTCAATCCGGCTTTCTGGGACAAGGCCGCCGGAGATTTCGCTCCTACTGCTTGGTACACTCTGGCGGAGGGACAGTTCGCTGATGGCACACCCGCTCCGGCCGGTACCAAGAAGCTCAAGAGGTTCACGTACGCCATGACCCGCGCCTCGCTGCAGGACGGAGCCGGAGCCAACGCCATCTGGAATATCACCAATGTGAGCCGCGGAGACCGCCACTTCCTCTATACCACTAAGGCCTGGGCGAAGAAGATGTCCGAGACTCCTTCTGTGATCGCGGCGGTAAAGGCTGATCCATCATCGCCTTACTATGCGGACGGGACAGACGAGGGTATAGCCGAGGCGATCCTGAATCTTCTTGATCCTTACACCGATCAATTTGACAACAAGTGGCATAACTTCACTCCGGAAATGGGTGAGGATCAGTACTATAACTTCTTGGTTTGGCATCGCGGGCTCTCTATTCCGAGGGCCAGGAACCTCAATCGTCCGGAGGTCCAGAGGGGCAAGGAAGTGTTCAACAAGATCGGTTGCGCCACCTGCCACAAGGCATCATGGGAGACCAAGGATGACAATTATTGGGCTCCGGCGATCACCAAGGGCAAGCAGCTCCCTAGGTATCGCAATCAGAAGATATACCCCTACTCTGACATGATCCAGCATCGCCTGTTCATGAAGAACGGGATCCACGGAAGCTGGTGCCGTACAACCCCTCTTTGGGGCAGGGGACTCTCCAGGGCCAACACAGGGTCTGAGGACAGGATCCATGACTGCAGGGCAAGGAATGTCGTCGAGGCCATCATGTGGCACGGCTACAGCAAGAAGAGTGACGCTTACGACTCCACCGAGAAGTTCTACAATCTCTCAAAAGACGACCGCGAGGCAGTCGTGGAGTTTATTAATTCGTTATAATTGACCTACTTCCTTGGCGAGACGGCAATTATTGCTATCTTTGTCCACTCATGACTCGCCAAGGAAGAATCATACGTGAGGCCAAGGCTGCCGATCTGGATGGGATAATGCCCGTTCTGGAGGCAGCTAAAGGTATAATGCGTTCTGACGGGAACATGAACCAGTGGTCCGACGGCTACCCTTCCAGAGAGGCCATTTTGGCCGATATTCAAAGGAAAGGCGGCTTTGTGATGGAGGACTTCGGCAAGATTGTCGGCTACTTCGCGTTCCTGCCTTCTCCGGAACCGACATATTCTTATATCGAAGGCGGGGAGTGGATTGATGATGTGATGCCTTATCATGTCATTCACCGGATAGCGAGTTATCCCGAGGCTCACGGGATATTCTCAGACATGATGGATTTCTGTTTCGATCGGGATCCTAACATCCGGATTGACACCCATTGTGATAATTCAATAATGCGCCACAATATAGCCAAACACGGTTTTACCTATTGCGGCATAATCTATCTGGAGTCGGGCGACGAGAGGCTCGCCTACCAGAAAATATTGACAACTAAATGAATTTTAATGGAATAATAGTGGGCGTGTCTGTGTTCCTTATAATAGGAATATGCCACCCGATCACGATTAAGATGGAATATTACTGGGGCAGGAAAAGCTGGATGGTCTTCTGTGTGGCGGGGATTATCCTCAGCGTTCTTTCCCTGTTCACGAAGAACATGGTTCTGTCCACCATTCTCGCCGCTTTCGCGTTCTCATGCTTCTGGGGCATCCATGAGGTGATCTCTCAGGAGATGAGGGTGCTCAGAGGCTGGTTCCCCGAGAATCCGGCTCGTCATGACTATTACGAGCGTCGCCGCGCCGAGCTTGGAGACAAGATCCTCAAAAGCCATCCCAACCACAAGGATCTTATGAAGAAACTCGGGAAATAGTTGATTCTGAATGCTTAAAAGGAAAATATATGGGATATTGATGTTGGCGGTCATCCTGCCGACAATCCATTTGTTTTCTGTTAGTTTTTATGCCCTGAACCGTCTTAGGGGCAATATTCCGACAACAGAAAACAAAATACCAGATGAATAAAAGATTATTTGCGGGGGTATTGTGCGCCCTCGTATGCGCCATGTCCAATGCGCAGGATTCGACAGATGTATTCTCGCGGCATCTGCGACTTAATGAGTCGATAGTCACATGGTTGACTGGCGAGAGCAAGCTCGGCGAGACTTCTACGGCGGTCAGCCTTTTGGATTTCAACGAGTTGAGGTCAGTGGCCTCAGGGAATATAATCGATGCTATCTCCCGGGAACCGGGAGTGAGCCAAGTCACCACCGGCTCCGGAATATCCAAGCCTGTCATAAGGGGCCTGGGCTACAACAGGGTGGTGGTCATTTCAGACGGCATCCGTCAGGAAGGCCAGCAGTGGGGTGATGAGCATGGAATCGAGGTGGATGCCAATGGTGTACACAATGTCGAGATCATTAAGGGACCGGCCAGCTTGATGTATGGCTCCGACGCTTTGGCCGGAGTCATCATTTTTCATCCTGATCCTAATATGGCTCCAGGTTCATTCGCCGCCGGTCTTTCCAGCGAGTATCAAAGCAACAGTGGTCTGGCCGCATATAGCCTCTACCATGCCGGCAACAGCGGCAAAGTGTTCTGGGATGCCCGTTTCAGCGACAAATATGCCCATGCTTATCGTAATGGCGCTGATGGGCTTGTGCCTGGCTCGCAGTTCCGCGAACGGGCATTGACAGGGAAAGTGGGGACCAACAGGAAGTGGGGTTTTTCCCGTGTGACGCTTGGATATTACCATCTGACGCCGGGAATGATTGAAGGCTTTGAGGATGGTGTCCTTGCCGGCCCGACCGGTTATGGCCTTGAGCTTCCGTTCCAACATGTCCACCACTATAAAGCAGCGTGGGACAATTCTTTCCGAGTTGGCGAGGGAAGGATCAAGGCACTTGTCGGCTTCCAGCAGAACCGTCGGCAGGAGTACGAGGAGGAACTGGATGAGGCGGAACTTGACTTCAAACTTAACACCTTTAATTATGACTTGAAATACATATCCGGAGAAAGCGCCGGTTGGAAATATTCCGTCGGTCTTGGGGGAATGTACCAAGCCAGCGGCAATCTCGGGGAGGAGGTCCTGATCCCGGCGTATAACCTGTTTGATGCCGGGGTGTTCACCACTGTCTCGAAACAGCTGGGACTGTTCCATTTATCCGGAGGACTGCGAGGTGATGTCAGGCATCTTCATTCTTTTTCCCTGGAAGACAAGTTCAAAGATTTCACCAGGGATTTCCAGGGTATTACAGGTAGTCTCGGGGCTGTCTTCGCACCGGTTAAAAACCTGAATATCAGGGCTAATATTGCCAGAGGTTTCCGCACCCCCAACCTCAGCGAGCTGGCCTCTAACGGGGTGCATGAGGGGACTGTCCGTTATGAGGTCGGTAACAATGACCTTAATCCCGAGTTCAGTCTCCAAGGCGATCTCGGCATGGACTGGACCACTGAGCATTTCTTCTTCAATGTGGCGTTGTTCCGCAATAAGATAGACAACTACATCTTCGCCGAGAAAACCGGGGAAGTCGCTGAGGATCATGATGTTTATGCCTACACTTCCGGCGAAGCCCTGCTGCGCGGCCTTGAGGCTTCCGTGGATTTCCACCCGGTCCACAGTCTCCACATAGGGACTTCGTATTCGTTTGTACGGGGTACTTCCGGTGACGGTGACCTCCCGCTGATCCCGGCTCCGAGGATCTCCGGAGAATTGAAATGGGAAATCACTCATGACGGGAAGGTGCTGAATAATAACTATGTGTCTTTGCGGATAGACAGGCATTTCTCCCAGGATCATTTCCTCCTCGGAACCGAGACCGCTACGGAGGGGTACACCTTGGTCGGAGTTTCCGCTTCCACGGAGGTGTTGAGGAAAGGGAAAAGGATAGCGACAGTCAGCCTTATCGCGGACAATTTGACGGATGTGGTCTATTTCGATCATCTCAACAGGCTGAAGTATGTCGGGATCCACAATCCGGGCCGCAATGTGACCCTTAAGTTGGAAGTCCCCCTGATTACTCCCAGATAAGGTCATTTCGAAATAAATCACTATATTGGCGCATATAACTGTTAATGGTATGCGCCAATTCTTTTTTTCCATTATGGCATTCTCGCTGCTCGGCCTATTTTCCTGCAAGGCCAATTATACTGATTTGGACATCAATGGTTTCTCCTCCAAGATCGAGTCTTCGACTCCTGTGAGGCTGATAGATGTCAGGACTCCTGAGGAGTTCGCCGAGGGTCACCTTCGGGGGGCGGTCAACCACGACTGGTACGATTCGACCTTTGTGGATAAAGTCTCCGCCGCCTATGACAAGAACGCACCCTTGTACATCTATTGCCGGAGCGGGAAAAGGGCCTCGGAGGCTGCCGCGGCATTGGACAAGGCCGGTTTCGAGGTGTTTAATCTAAAAGGAGGCTATCTGGCTTGGACAGGGGCCGGGATGCCCGTGACGAAATATGAGGTCGAGCGTTTCAGGACCGCCTCGGGTAAGACAGTGGACATAACTCTCATAAAGCATGGCTCTCTGGAGATCCGTTATGATGGGCTGTCGATCCAGTTCGATCCGGTCTCCGGACTGGGCAAGCCGACCGATTACGCCGCGGAGTTTCCCAAGGCCGATGTCATCCTTGTGACGCACGAGCATGGGGACCATCTGGAGGATGCTACCATAGCGACTCTCACTGGTGAGAACACGACCCTGATTCTCAATCAGACCAGCCGGGATAAGATCGGCAGGGGAGAAGCGCTTTCCAATGGTGATGTGATCGAAATTGCCGAAGGAATATCTGTCGAAGTTGTGCCGGCCTACAACACCACTCCCGGCCGTGAGAAATTTCATCCCAAGGGCAATGGCAATGGCTATGTGTTGACTTTGGACGGACTGCGGATCTATGTTGCCGGAGACACTGAAGACATCCCGGAAATGTCTGATTTAAAGGATATTGATGTCGCCTTCCTGCCTGTTAACCAGCCTTTCACCATGACCGTGGACCAATGCGTCTCGGCGGCGCTGGCATTCAAACCCAAGGTGCTTATTCCCTACCATTTCAGCCAGACCGACATCACCCCGATCCCCGGCCGTCTCCCCGGAATCGATGTCCGCCTGTGCGACATGCGCTAATAAAGGCCCAAAATGGCTGATTATGGGCCCAAAACTAGTAAAATGTAAAGCTTTGGGACCAAATACTGAATATATGGGCCCAAAAACTAGTAAAAATACGGAATATTATGGGCCGAATAAAGAAAAGAAAGACGGGCGGCTGATGCCGTCCGTCTTTCTTGCTCCCCAAGTAGGACTTGAACCTACGACCCCCTGATTAACAGTCAGGTGCTCTAACCAACTGAGCTATTGAGGAAGGTTATTTCCCTTTCGGGATTGCAAAGGTACAACAAAAAGACATTTATCCAAATTTTTTTCAATGTTTTTTTGCGTATATTTGTGAGAACATTCGTCAGCAAAAAGATGGATATCGACCTTTTCTCAGACATAGTCAAGAGCTTGATTCTTGACAATGATGAAGTTACGTTGCCAGGATTGGGGACGTTCGTGTCTGAGTTGATGCCATCGACATTTTCAGACAAAGGCTACACGATCAACCCTCCTTACCGCCGCCTGTCTTTCCGTCAGCGCTCCGGTTCATCCGATTCGCTGCTCGTTGACTTCTATTCGAAGACAAACGACATCGATCCAGATAAGGCCGCTGAGATTGTCGGGGATTTCCTCGAGGGACTGAAGGAGACTCTGAGCTCAAAGAAACTGGTGGTCTTGCCTGGTCTTGGCCGATTGAGGGCCACAAAGGAGAACGCCTTCTTCTTCATCGCGGATGAGGATCTGGACATATTCCCTGATGGATTCGGCTTGGAACCGGTGTCCCTGAAGGCGCATGAGGAAACTCAGGAGGCCCTAGCCGCCGAGGACCCTGCCCCGGCCGCGGAATCTCCCTCTTCGGCAGTAAAGCCGAAGAAGAGCGGTCGCTTCCTTAAAATCGTACTCGGCGTGGCTGGGTGTCTGATACTGGCCCTGGCGCTATTCGTCATCCTGTCGAGATTGGCCCCTGATTTTGTCGACCATTTGCTGTACAACAAGGAAGAACTGATGATCATCAATTATCCTGATCCTAATGTTTGAATTGATATATCCCGTTGATCCAGCCCCGCTGCTTCCTCTCCCGAGTGCCGACAAGCCGGGGATCCGTTCGCTTGCCGGCGCGGAGATGTTGCCTGTTGTGGAAGAGAACGGCCTTGTGATCGGCCAGACTCCCAGGAAGGAGGTCCACTCAGGACTTAAGCTCCTCCATCCTGTCGTGCACCTCCATATCTTGAACCGTTCTTCAGAGTTGTTCCTTCAGAAAAGATCCATGAAGAAGGATTTGCTCCCCGGTAAGTGGGACACCGCTGTCGGTGGTCATGTGGATTATGGCGAGCTCCTTGAAGTCGCGCTATACAGGGAGGCTTACGAGGAGCTGCGTTTCACGGCTTTCAATCCTATATATCTAAGGACCTACGTCTGGGAAAGCTCCACGGAAAAAGAACTTGTCAATGTGTTCGCTGCGGTGGGCAATTTCAAGATAGATGTGGTCAATGAGGAGGTGGAAGAGTGTCGCTACTGGACCATGGAGGAGATATTCTCTTCTCTCGGGAAAGGAATATTCACTCCTAATTTCGAGCACGAGTTCACTTCTTTCAAAGATAATCTTTTGGCTCTGTTGTAATGGAGACTGAAATCGGCAAATTCATCAGGGACCAGTTGTCTGTTTGGCCGCTGGCTGCCGCCAATTACCGGGATCTCAGGAAGGTCAGGACCAAGACCCTGACTGTCGGGGGAGTGGATGTCATCGTGCAGTTCAACCCTTGCAGAAAGGTATCATCCGAGGCGGCTTTGGATCCGGAATCAATAGCCGGAAGGCCGTGTTTCCTTTGCCCTGAGAACCGCCCCCAGGAACAGTACAATATTGATTTTGAAGGGCGTAAGGGAAAGAAGTACCGCATTACCCTGAATCCTTTCCCGATCTTTCCTCGGCATCTTGTCATCTCGAATGTCCATCACATCCCCCAGTCAATCTGGAGACGTTATCAGGATATGCTTGATTTTGTCAAGGAAAATCCTGGTTATCAGTGCTTTTACAACGGGCCCAGGAGTGGGGCTTCCGCACCTGACCATCTTCATTTCCAGGCTTGTCCCCAAAGGTTAATGCCCTTGGTGGAAAAGATTGACTCGTTGATTGATTCACAAGCTCCGGATCTTACGTACCTCACGAGCATAAAAGAGGCCCGCCTTTATCACATGACAGGGTTCGCCAATGGGCTGTACGTCCTTCGGGCATCCACTCCGAAATCCATATCCAAGCTTTTCTACAGGCTTCTCGATTGCGCTCCGGTTCACGAAGGGGAAGACGAGCCGAGGATGAACGTCATCTCATGGAAGACTGACCTCGAATTCAGGACTGTGGTGATATTCAGAAGCAAACATCGGCCTGGACATTATTTCAGTGATGGTCCCGTGCATCTTGCCATGAGTCCAGGGTGCGCTGACATGGGCGGCGTTTTCATTACCACCCGCGAGGATGATTTCAATAAGCTTGATTCGGCCCTTCTCGAGGAAGTCGTCAAGGAGGTGACAATCTCCGAGGACGAGGACAAGGGGATAATCTGGCGGTTGACAAGGACCCAGGAGAAGCTGGAGGTCGGAATCATGTCTTCGGAAGAGATCGTGTTCGAGATAGTCGCTGACGGGGCAGGCCCCCAACGAGTGGCCTATCAGGAGGGCAAGATATCATATAATGGAGCTCTCTATGACGAGTTGACCTTCGAGGCCCAGACAGAGGATGCCATGTTCGCCCGTCCGTCTTTCATCCTCCATGATGTGACAATAGGAGTTGATTTCCATTGGGAACGCAAGATCACTCGGCAATATGCCGGGACGCTGAAGTTCATCGTTGAGGAAGGAAAGGTCACAGCGGTGAATATCATCGGCGTTGAGGATTATCTGCTTAGCGTGATATCCTCCGAGATGAAACCCTCCGCCGGACTTGAGTTCCTGAAGGCCCATGCCGTGATATCCCGCTCATGGGTGATGGCCCAGATTCGTAACCGCAAGTTGAAGGCTTCCAGGACGTTACCGGTGGAAGAACTTGAAAGCATGAACAGTGTTCCGGCTTTGGTCACGGCGCTGGATTCCAGAATGGCCGCCAGCCCGGACTCTGAAGATCAGGGAGGAGAATACATCAAATGGTTCGACCATGATGACCACTCCCGGTTTGACGTTTGCGCTGATGATCACTGTCAGCGTTACCAGGGATTGACCAAGGCGATCGGGCAGACAGCCAGAAAGGCTGTCGATCTCACCTGGGGTAAGGTGCTGACTTATGGAGGTGAGGTCTGTGACGCCCGTTTCTCCAAATGCTGCGGAGGACGCACGGAATTGTTCAGTACATGTTGGGAAGAGAAGGAATATCCTTATCTTCAATCATTTCCGGATACCCCGAACGAGACCGCTGGCGCTTGCCCGTTCTGTGACACATCTGACGAAGGAATCCTTTCGCAGGTGCTGAATGACTACGATCTTGAGACGAAGGACTTCTACAAGTGGAAGACGGAATATACTCGGGATGAGTTGTCATCGCTCGTCCGCAGGAGGTCAGGCATTGACTTCGGGACCATCCGGGACCTTGTCCCTGTCGAACGCGGGCCATCGGGCCGGTTGAAAAAGTTGGGAATAGTCGGTGACCGCACCTCCATGGTGATCGGTAAGGAATTGATAATAAGGCGCTGGCTATCTGACTCCCATCTGAAAAGCTCAGCTTTCGGGGTCAAGTGGGAAGGCGACAAAATTATTCTTGAAGGATCCGGCTGGGGACATGGTGTCGGCCTTTGTCAGATTGGGGCGGCAGTGATGGGTGCGAAGGGATATTCCTTCGAAGAAATATTGAGGCATTATTATCCAGGCGCTACAATAGAAGAATATGAATACGAGTAAATCTCCTTGGTTGTGGGTCCCCACATTGTATCTTGTGGAAGGGCTTCCTTACGCCATCGTCAACACAATCGCTCTTGCGGTCTTCAAGGATATGGGGGTTGATAACGGCACTCTCGGTCCATTGACGACGCTGATCAGCCTTCCGTGGCTCATCAAGCCTCTCTGGAGCCCTTTTATGGACATATTCCGGAGCAAGAGATGGTGGATCCTCATCACGCAATTCACGATGTTGGCTGTGGTGGCCCTGATAGCCCTCATGCTGCCAATGTGCTCGATGACCGTTCTATTGATCCTGTTCGTCATTGTCGCGTTCGCCTCCGCCACTCATGACATATCGGCTGACGGCTACTACATGCTTGCCTTGGACAGGCAGCGCCAATCCTCTTTCGTTGGGATCCGCAACACCTTCTACAGAGGTGGGCTTGTCCTTGGTCAAGGGCTTCTGGTCATGCTTGGCGGCGTGTTACAGAAACGCACGGGGGACGTGGCCCAGTCTTGGGCCGTCGTCCTATTCATCTCCGCCGCTCTTCTTGCCTGTGTCGCCGTCTATCACTTTTTCCTGTTGCCTAGGCCCGAGGAGGACGTGGACAGGCGCTCGAAAGATTCCGCTGTCAAGATCTGGTCTGAGTTTGGCGAGGCTTTCCGCTCGTTCTTCATGAAGAAAGGAGTATGGTGGGCGATAGCTTTCCTGCTTCTGTACCGCCTTCCCGAGGCACTTTCCCTCAATCTCCTGTATCCTTTCTTCAAGGATGGTCCTGAAGTCGGAGGATTGGGAGCCGGCACTCAGATGTACGGCCTTGTGTACGGCACTTTCGGAGTCGTGGCTCTTCTCCTGGGTGGAATCCTGGGTGGGGTTTACGCTTCCCGCCGCGGTTTGAGAAAGTCCATGTGGCCCATGGCTCTCGCTCTTGCCTTGCCATGTGCGGTCTATCTGCTGATGGCGATTTTCCGTCCCGTCAGTGTGTGGCCGATAGGATCCCTGATCGTTCTGGACCAGTTCGGTTACGGGTTCGGTTTTACTGCCTACACTCTTTTTATGATGAGGTTTGTGGACGGTCCCCTCAAGACATCGCACTATGCCATCTGCACAGCCTTCATGTGGCTCTCGATGAAACTTCCAGCGATCTTCGCCGGCTATCTCCAGCAATGGCTGGGGTATGTCGGTTTCTTTACCCTTGTGATGGTCTCCTGCCTTGGCACCTTCGCCGCCGCTGTTATCGCCCGTTCGAAGATCCTTGCCACCGATCAGGAATCCGTCTCGAATAATTGAAACTTTTGATGATATGAGAACTCAGCTGATTCTTATGGCGGCGGCCTTGCTTTTGTCGTGCCGTACCCAGGCCTCCAGAGAGGCTCCGGCATCCTCGCCGGCCGCGCTTCCTGTCACGACCTCGTCCGTTCCGGTCGTGAAGGTCGGGATAGAAGTCCTTGAGAGCAAGGGATTTGAGGGCTTGAAAGGGAAGAGGGTCGGTCTTGTCACGAATCCAAGCGGAGTCGACCATGAGCTTAGGTCGACCATCGATATCCTGCATGCCGCACCGGAGGTCAATCTGACGAAACTTTTCGCCCCGGAGCACGGAGTGCGCGGTGACATCTACGCCGGCGGAAGGGTAGAGGACGGCAAGGATCCCGTGACCGGTCTCCCAGTGTTCTCTCTCTATGGAGCGACCCGTAAACCGACTCCGGAGATGATTTCAGGCCTGGATATCGTCGTCTATGACATACAGGACATCGGCAGCCGGTCCTACACCTTCATCAGTACTCTTGGCCTGGTGATGCGGGCCTGCGCGGAGCAGGGGATAGAAGTCATGGTTCTGGACCGTCCTAATCCTTTGGGTGGCAATAAGGTCGAGGGGAGCATCGTCGAAGACGGCTTCCACTCATTCGTCAGCGAGTTCAAGATTCCCTACATATATGGACTCACGGTCGGAGAACTGGCCACCTTGATCAATGAGGAAGGCCTCAACTGTGGAGAGAAGGGCAACGAGAAGCCCCTCAAATGCGAGTTGAGCGTTGTCCCGATGGAAGGGTGGCATAGGGACATGCTATACGAGGACACCAAACTACCATGGGTCCTTCCTTCTCCCAACATCCCATATCCCCAGTCCGCAATCAATTATCCTTCCGCCGGAATAGTCGGAGAGTTTCAAGGCTATTTGAATATCGGGATCGGCTATACCCTTCCGTTCGGCGTTTTCGCCGCCGAATGGATTGATGCCGACAAGCTTAAGGCCAGGCTGGACAGCTATCAACTGCCTGGAATAGCTTTCCGGACCATCCATTTCAAGCCATTCTCTGGCAGTGCGCAAGGCAAGCTGATACATGGGGTTCAATATCATTACACCGATTTCGAGGCCGCTTGCTGTACTCTCACGCAATTCTATGTGATGCAGGCTGTTGGTGAATTATATCCTTCAAAGAACCCTTTCAAGCTATCTTCCGGGCGAATCGGAATGTTCGATAAGGTTTGTGGTACGGATTATGTAAGGACGAATTTTGAGAAGCGACTGAAAGTCGAAGACATCGCGGACTACTGGTCCAAAGATGTGTATAGTTTCAAGGAGCTCTCCAGAAAGTACCTGATGTACGAGTAACTACTAAAACTACTGTAATATGAAAAACATCCTTAACATCGCGATCGCATCGATAGTGGCTCTTGCCATGGTCGCGTCTCCTGTGGATTCATATTCCCAGAATAGATCTTCCTCGGGCAGAAGCTCGACGTCTTCAACCTCCAGTGCCAGAAGCTCTTCTTCAGGATCTTCCTCCAGAAGTTCAGGCAGTGTCTCCAGAAGTTCTTCCCAGAGAAGCTCCGCCGCGGCTCCCCAGAGAAGCTCCGGCAGCGTCTCCCAGAGAAGTTCCGGTAGTGTCTCCCAGAGAAGTTCCGGCAGCGTCTCCCAGAGAAGCTCCGGCAGCGTCTCCAGAAGCTCTTCCGGTTCTTCCTCTTCCCGTAGCTCGCAAGTGAGCGGCAGCTCTTCCCAGAGAAGCTCCGCCACCACTTCCTCTTCACGTAGCTCACAAGTGAGCGGCAGTTCTTCCCAGAGAAGTTCCACCGGGACTTCCCAGAGAAGCTCCGGCAACGTCTCCAGAAGCTCTTCTACCACCTCCAGGAGCTCCAGCTCCAGGGTCGCTCGCCCTATCGGACAAAACTCCACTTCAAGGAGCAATGTTTCCCGCAGCGCCGCCAACAACGGTACAAGGGATAGGTCACAGGCAGTCGGCAACGCTACTCGCGGTGGTTTGACCACCTATGACAAGAACGCTGTCCGCACTGGAAACGACGTGATGAAGGAGACCCGCAATGACTTTATGAGGATTGGCGAGGACAGGAATGTCCACAGGATCCCTCCGAGGGACCGTGACTTCCTCCCTTACAACCATCCTGGCCACTTCTGGGGTCATGCGCCTCACTACTACGGCTACAGGGTCAGCTACCTGCCTCCGAGGTACAGGAGACTGACTTACTGGGGTGTCGAGTACTGCTTGTATGACGGCATCTACTACAGGCCCTACGGTGGGTACTGGGTAGTCTGCAGACCTCCCTTCGGAGTTTGCATCGACATGGCGATCTCTGATCTGGTATTCTCCAGGGTACGCTTCTCGTACTACTACAATACCTATAGGATCTACAACGCGATCGATGCCAACAACAGGGTAATCGACGAGCAGAACAGGATCATCGCCCAGAACAATGCCACCATCGCGGCGCAGAACAACGCGCTGGCCTTGAACACAACCAGGGCTAACGACGCTTACACCCTCGCCAACAGGCTTGGACTGGTGCAGAGCTACGCTTATGCCGATCAGCCTTACTACTATCAGGACGGTGTGTTCTACATCGTGAACTCCAAAGGTCAGTATGAGGTCATAGTCCCTCCGGCCGGAGCTCTTGTCGAGGAGCTGCCTGACGACTACGACACCATTACCCTCGATGGAGTACCTTACTACAAGGTTGACGACACCGTCTACAGGACCACCCTCGTGGAGGGCAAGCCCTATCTCGAGGTCCTTGGCCAGATGTACGGCAAACTCGCCCAGCAGCACAACTATTACTCCAACGGAGCCAAATACAACGACCTCTATTGATCTGATGGAAAAGCTCAAGGATTTATTCGAAAGCTACACAGGTCAGAGAGCCACGGAAACGGAGGAGTTGACATCTTCCGGCAGTAACAGGAGATATTTCCGCCTCAAGGGCGGAAATATCTCTATTATTGGCGTGGTCGGGACCAACAAAGAAGAGAATAACGCTTTCATCAAATTAAGCCGGCACTTCACCGGCAAGGGAATCAACGTGCCGAGGGTGCTGGCAGTCTCGTCTGACGGGATGCGTTACATCCAGGAAGATCTCGGGGATGGCCAGTTGTACAAACTGGTCACTCAAGGGAGGGAGAGCGGTGAGTATAGCTCCGCCGAGCGGGGGCTGCTTCTCCGGGCCATGGAAGAACTTCCGAAGATCCAGTTCAAGGGGGCTGAGGGCTTGGATTGGTCTGTATGCTATCCTGAACCGGCTTTCAGTGAGCGGATGATAATGTTTGATCTTAATTATTTCAAATATTGCTTCCTTAAAGCGACCGGGCTGGATTTCAATGAGGTCACTCTTCAAGAGGATTTCGAGCGGCTTCGTGACGATCTCATGAGTGACATGGGGCAGACTTTTATGTGTCGCGACTTCCAGGCAAGGAATGTGATGGTCAAAGATGGGGAACCATATTTCATTGATTTCCAGGGGGGACGCCGAGGACCAATCTACTACGATGTCGCTTCGTTCGTCTTTCAGGCGAGAGCCCGTTATCCCGAGTCCCTGCGTAAGGAGATGATTCAGACTTACCTGGCTTCCCTCAAAGGGTATATGCCTGTAGATGAGGAAGTTTTCCAGGACAAACTCAGGCTCTTCGTCCTATTCCGGAGCCTTCAGGTACTTGGCGCTTATGGCTTCCGGGGATATTTCGAAAAGAAGCCCCATTTCCTTGCCAGTGTCCCGTTCGCTCTGGGGAATCTTCGCAAGCTGCTCCAGAAGCCTTTCACGGCTTATCCGTATCTGAACCAGATTCTCACCAAGCTGACAACCATGTCTCAATTCAACAGCATTGTTGAGGATAAACGCTTGGAGGTGAGGATATTCAGCTTTTCTTACAAGAAAGGGATCCCGGCCGATACCTCCGGTAACGGCGGGGGATATGTCTTTGATTGCAGGGCGATCAACAATCCTGGGAAATATGAATATTACCGCCAGTTTACAGGGTTGGACGCGGAGGTCATAAAGTTCCTTGAGGACGACGGGGAAGTCATGAGATTCCTCGACAATGTCTATCCTCTTGTCGACGCTCATGTCAAGCGCTTCATGGAGAGGAAGTTCACCCACCTCCAGGTCAGTTTCGGATGTACTGGAGGCCAGCACCGTTCCGTCTACTGCGCGGAGAGCCTGGCGAGGCATCTGTCGGATAAATTTGACATCAAGATCACGGTCTCGCACCGTGAGCTGGACATTGAGAAGATCCTGTAGATGAAAGCTTTGATATTCGCCGCCGGGCTGGGGACCCGTCTCAAGCCATTGACAGACACCATGCCGAAAGCACTTGTCAAAGTCGGTGGCAAGCCCCTTCTTTACCATGTTATCACGAAGTTGAAGTCGGCCGGGTACGATGATATCGTGATCAATGTCCATCATTTTGCCGATGCGATTATAGATTATGTGAGGGCGAATGACGATTTCGGCATTAAGATATCTTTTTCTGACGAGAGGGATCATCTGCTTGAGACCGGTGGCGGAATACTTCATGCCAGGCACTTGCTAGAAGGGGGACCGTTTCTTATCCATAATGTGGATATCCTTTCCGATCTCGATCTCGGTTGGTTCAAGGCCCAGGCCAGGCCGGAGGCGCTTTCCACGGTCCTCGTCAGCGACCGGGTCACCAAACGCTATCTCCTTTTCGATGAGGAAATGAGGATGGTCGGGTGGACCAATGTCGCCACAGGAGAGGTCCGGAGTCCTTATCCCGGGCTTGACCCGTCAAAATGCCGGCGCTACGCTTTTTCCGGGATGCATTTGATTTCTGACAGAATTTTCACTATATTTGAGGATGATGGTTGGGGAGAGCGCTTTCCGATAATGGATTTTTACATTAAGGAATGTGCCTCTCATCCTATCTATGGCGTGATACCGGACCATTTGAACATGCTGGACGTCGGAAAGGTTGAGACCATCGCTGAAGCTGAGACATTCATTCAAACTCTCAAATATTAAGCATTATGGCTAAAGGTAAATTATGGTCCGAGTTCAAGGATTTCGCGATGAAGGGTAATGTCATTGACATGGCTGTCGGTGTGGTCATCGGCGGTGCCTTCGGAAAGATCGTCACCTCATTGGTGAGCGACATCATCATGCCCGCTGTGGGCGCTCTGTGCGGAGGACTCAATTTCACAGATTGGAAATGGGTTATCAGCAAGGCTGTAGAGGAAGGTGGAGAGATTGTCAAACCCGAGGTCGCTATCTCATGGGGTAACTTCCTTCAGGTGATTTTCGACTTCATCATCATCGCCTTCTGCATCTTCATGGTGATTAAGGGCATCAACAAGGCCAAGGCCCTCAGCGAGAAGAAGGAAGAGGCTCCCGCCGAGCCTGAGGCTCCGGCTCCGAAGCCTGACGATGTGGTTCTTCTCGAGGAGATCCGTGACTTGCTCAAGAACAAGCAGTAAAACTCCCTGTTCAAGATTTCTGAGCGTCAGCCTCTTGTGTGGCTGGCGCTTCTTCTTTTTTCAGCCTGCGGATTATCTTGTAGCCGGTAATGGCCACGATGACGCTCATGAAAGGACTTATTATGTTGAAGAAGCAGTAGGGCAGATAGGTTATCGTCGGAACCGAGAGAATCGTGGCCTGTGTCATGCCGCAACTGCTCCAGGGGAATAAAGGCGAAGTCACTGTCGCTGAGTCTTCCACTGCCCGGCTCAAGAGCCGTCCTTCGTATCCTTCTTTCTCGTAGATGTCCTTGAAAACGCTGGAAGTCAATATTATGGAAAGATATTGATCAGAGACTATCCCATTCAGGGCTGTTCCAGTCGTGACGGTGGAAGCGACCAGGCCGCCGCGAGTCTTTGTGAGTGGCAGTATCAGCCTGGAGAGACTCTCAAGCATGCCGCTGGCTTTCATGGCGGCGCCAAAACACATCGCGCAGATTATGAGGTAGACGGTGTTGAGCATACCTGCCATACCCCTTGTTGACACCAGCTCGTTGACTTCGGGATTCCCTGTCTCCAGCGAGACGGAGTCGTAAATTGTCTGGACAACTCCGGTGAACATGATTTTCCAACCACTGCCATTGGATATTCCCGAACCGATCTCACGCATGATCCCTGGTTGTAGCACCAGGGCGGCCACTACCGCTGTGACGATCGAGATGGCAAGGACGATTATGGCGGGCATCTTTTTGTAGATCATGAAAGCCGTCAGAAGCGGGACGATGAAAAGCCACGGGGAGATGTTGAACTTTTCGGCAAGGGTGTCAGTGTAGATGCTGATGTTGGCGGAGTCGGCCCCCGAATGCGAGAGACCGAGGATCAGGAAGATTATCAGCGTGATGGTTATGGAAGGGACCGTGGTGAAGAGCATGTAGCGGATATGCTCGAACAGGGGGACTTTATTCATGGAAGAAGCCATCACGGTGGTGTCGGACAGGGGAGAGATCTTGTCTCCGAAATATGCTCCGGAGATAATGGCTCCGGCTATCATGCCGTCGCTGAATCCTTCGGCCTTCCCGATGCCAAGGAGGGCGATTCCTATCGTGGCTATTGTTGTCCATGAACTTCCTATCATCAATGAGACGAAGGCACAGATCACGCAAGCTGTCAGGAGGAATATCTTCGGACTGATGATCTTGACCCCGTAATAGATGAATGTCGGGACGATTCCGCTCATGGTCCATGTCCCTGAGATTCCTCCGATAAGGAACAGGATGACAATCGCCGTGGTCACATCCCCGATATTCCCTTTGATGGCTTCCTCAAACTCATGCCATGGGACTTTCAGGCGCCACATCGCGAGCCATACGCAGATGCCTGAAGCGAATAGCAGCGACACCTGGCTGGCGCCAAGGATAGCGTCGCTCCCGAATATGCTGATGTCAAGCGCCAGGAGGATAATTAGAGTCAAGATGGGGATCAATGAGATCCCCAGCCTGGACGGGGATTGTGCTGTCATTTAGTTAAATTCGTTGTGTGACAACACGAATATAAAATTTTTTTGTCATTTTTATGCAAGATTTCGGAAAAACGGGATTTATAGTATAGAAGCTATGAATAAGAATGACCTGTTTCTATCCTGCCGTCTGTTGATGGCTCTGACGCTCCCAGCTTTGCTGATAGCGGCTTGCACTGCGGAAAGTACTTTCCTGGAGCAAACCAATCATGCTGCGGAAGTGTCTAGCTTCCAGAACGATATGCGCTGGGCTAACGCCATCGTGACGGTTAGGAAGACTTCAGCTGGAAGGAATTATTTCCAATTGGACGAGGCAACCACTCTTGAGCCGGTAGGCTGGGACAATCCTTTCAAGTCAGAAGTGAGGGCATTGGTCGCTTTTTCGGACCTAGGGGCGAAAACCGATTTCTGCACAAGAGCGGTTTCTGTGGAGCGCATAGACTCCATCGTGACCAGGGACGCGGCTTACATTGATGTTGACGACGGCTTTTCCGGTGCATCACCATACCCTGTGTTTCCGGTATCAGTCGGTTACTCATCGTCAACCGAGATGCTTGAGGCCAGCAGTCCCGTTGATTTGGTCACGAACGAGGGCATCCCGGATTGGATGACATTCTCCGAAGACGGCTACCTGATGATTCACTTCGCCACTTTCTGGGGAGATGTCACTCAGCACTCTGTCAATCTCTACGCTTCCAGGAGGCATCCGGACCATTTGTATCTGGTCCATAAGGATAACGGAGATTTTCAGAGCGCGTGGAAAGAAAGCTTGGTAGCCTTCAGGATCTGCCAATTGTACATGTCCAGAAAGGACTCGTACAAAGATCCTGGATCGGTTGTTCTCCATTGGATGTCATTCAGCGGGGAGAAGACGATAAGGCTGAAGTATGGAAACAGGGCAACTGAGAAATAGCTTGTAGGTGGAGGCGACAGAGAAGAAGGTCATTGAAAAGGCCCTGGAAGGGGACAGGAATGCGGTTAAGCTGTTGTACGACCGCTATTCCGATTTCCTTACGGCCATTTGCTCGAGGTTCTTTCCGGCGAGGGTTGATCAATGTGACATCCTCCAGGACTCCTTCGTGAAGATATTCTCTTCCCTGGACAGGTTCGTTTATAAGGGAGAGGGATCTTTGAAAGCCTGGATGAAGCAGATCACCATAAATGAGTGCCTGAAGACTTTGAGGAATAGAAAGCGTAGCGTGCCGATCGTTTACGAGGGTGAGCTCCGCGACACTGAGGAGGAAGATGACAGCGGGCCGCCTGATTTGACAGATGTCCCGGCGGGCGTTATCCACAGGATGATCCAGGAGCTTCCGGAAGGTTACAGGGCAGTGTTCAACCTTTTCGCGCTCGAGAGAAAGCCTCATAAAGAGATAGCGCGCTTGTTGGGAATAAGTGAAAGCACATCAGCGTCGCAGTTTGCCCGGGCCAAGGGATTATTGGCAAAGAAGATAATAGAATATAGTAGTAATAACAAGGTCAATAAAAAACGATGAGCGAAGATTGGTTGAAAATAGTCAAGGAGAAGATGGACTCCTACGAGACTCCCGTTCCTGAAGAGGTCTGGGAGAGAGTGGAGGCTTCTGTCTTCCCCGAGAAGACACGCAAGGTGCGGTTCATGCCTTGGGTGTGGTCAGCCGTCGCCGCCGCGGCTGTGGCCTTGGGCGTTTTCGCTGGCTTGCGTCTGATGGACAATAATGGCGGGCGTGGTACTGATGATAACTATGTGGCGGAGAACCAGGTCTCTTCCGAAACAAATTCTTCTTCTTCA
The DNA here is from genome assembly GCA_017627955.1 of Bacteroidales bacterium. Taxonomy (GTDB): domain Bacteria; phylum Bacteroidota; class Bacteroidia; order Bacteroidales; family UBA932; genus Cryptobacteroides. The sequence continues at coordinate 170,325 of JAGAFU010000052.1, forward strand.
GTCATTGATGGAGGAGACCAGGTTTCTTCGGCATCAGAAGAACCTATCCGTTTGGTTCCCGCGCCTTCGAGGTCGGTTCTGGCCGTGGCCTCTCCGGTCATTCCTGAGGATAATGCCGAACCTCAAGTCTCGGAAGATGTTGAGATTGTCAACGTCCCTCCTGCAGGTCCTGAACAAGTCAAACCGCAGGATGACAAGAAGGATTCCGGGTTCAAGACAGATCACGATGGCGAGGATTGGTCGGACTATATGTCCGCTACAGGAGAAGGAAGGCGTTCCGGGAAGAGGACTCCTTCTGCCGGTTTCTCGCTGACCAGCGCCGCCAGTACGGCGCAGACCATCAATACGATGGACACAAAGCCATTCTTCCTTGGGTATGCCTCCAATCTTGACATGGGCACCAGGAACGACGCGACAATCTACACCAAGACAACGTCTATTCCTGTCAAGAAAGATGAGGAGCATAACAGGCCGATCCGTATGTCCCTTTCTGTCGACATTCCGTTGACAGGCGCCCTTTCGCTGGAATCCGGCATCACTTATTCAATCCTGCGCAGCACTTTCACGACCTCCTCAGGAACCAGGGTCTCCGAAGACAAACAGACATTGGGGTATCTTGGGGTTCCTCTGAATCTTAAGGCTGACCTGTGGCGCAATGATTTGTTTACCGTCTACGGCATCGGTGGCGGGATGGTGGAAAAGTGTGTCAACGCTGTCGCCAACACCTACACGACCGTAGGAGGAGAGAAGAATGGTACAACCAAACTTCAGTTCAATGTCAAGCCTCTTGCCTGGTCAGTGAACGCCTCGGCGGGATTTCAGGTCAATATTCCCGGATCTCTGGGCATATATGCGGAACCTGGTGTCAGCTACCATTTCCCGGACAACTCCAAGGTGAGATCCATCTACACGGAGAAGCCATTTGATTTTGTCATGTCTTTCGGTGTCCGGTACTCCTTCAGATGATCACTTTCTTAATGAAAGGACTCTGGTGGGCATAGGGAATATAAGCTAATGAAGGAAGCGGCCTGGTCAGTATCAGGTTCGCTTTCTTTCCTTTTGTGATGGATCCCGCGATGTCGGACACCCCCATGGCGTAAGCGGAATTGAGAGTACACGCGTTGAATGCCTGCTCCGGGGTAAGCTTCATCTTTATGCATCCGAGAGCCATCACGAAGCGCATGTCTCCCGAGGGAGATGATCCGGGATTGTAATCTGACGCCAGGGCAACACCTAAACCGGCTTGAATGAAAGTCTTGGCTTTCCCGTAGGGCAGCCCAAGGAAAAAAGACGAGCCAGGCAGCATTGTGGGCATGGTCCCGGTCCCTTTGAGAGCTTCGATTTCGGCTTCTGTAGTCCTCTCAAGGTGGTCAACTGAAAGAGCCTTGCGGGAGACTCCCACTTGGACTCCTCCGGAGCATGCCAGCTCGTTGGCGTGGATCTTCGGCACCAGACCGAAACGTTCTCCAGCTTCAAGAATCCGGTCGGTCTGGGCGGGGGAGAAGAACCCCTCATCGCAAAACACGTCAACATAATCCGCCAACCCTTCCGAAGCGACAGCGGGAATCATCTCCGAGCAGACGAGATCGACATATTCCTCCTGCCTCCCGGTATACGCCCTTCCGACGGCGTGCGCTCCAAGGAAAGTCGACTTGATGATGGCGGGAGAAGTCTCTTTGACCCGTTTGATAACCCTGAGCATCTTGAGCTCGTCCTGGGTATTGAGTCCATATCCGCTCTTTATCTCGATCGCTCCGGTGCCTTTCCTGATCATTTCCAGGACCCTCTCCATGGTTTGGGAATACAGATCATCCTCTGATGTGTCATGAAGCAGGTCAGCGGAGTTCAGGATACCGCCACCTCGGGCGGCTATCTCCTCGTAGCTCAGGCCATTTATCTTATCTATAAACTCCTGTTCCCGGGAGCCGGCGAAGCATATGTGGGTGTGCGAGTCGCAGAACATCGGCATAACCATGCCTCCTTCTGCGTCGGTCACCTCGTCGGCCTGGCTTGCTTCAGGGCAAGTCTCGGCAGGTCCAAAGTCTTTGATCAGGCCGTTCTCAATCGTGAGGAAGGCGTCACTGATGGAGACCACCTCGTCCATCTCCGATCCTGTCTTGCGGTCCACTCCCTCGGGGACAATCCCAACAAGGCAACCTATGTTCTTGATTATCTTCATCTTATGAATTCGACAGACTTCATGATCAGCGGATGCATGTATTGGTCGTTCTCTATGAAGGGAACGCTCTCCCTGAACGCCTCGAATATGCTCTCAATGGCAGGCGATGACTTGGCTCCTGTCTCTCTATGCCTGAAATCCAGTGCCTGGGCGGCGTTGAAGAGCTCGATTGCCAGCACTGTCTCACAGTTTTCCACAACTCTGACGAGTTTGGTGGCTGAGTTGGAGCCCATGCTGACATGGTCCTCCTGCCCTTGCGAGGAAGGAATCGAATCCACAGAGGCCGGCCAGCAAAGCCCCTTGTTCTGGCTGACGATCGAGGCGGCGGTATATTGCGGGATCATGAACCCGCTGTTGAGGCCCGGATTCGCGACGAGGAATTTGGGAAGTCCTCTCTGTCCGGAGATCAGGCGGAATATCCTGCGTTCAGAGATATTAGCAAGCTCCGACATGGCTATCGCTAGAGTGTCCATCGGGATCGCGATGGGCTCTCCGTGGAAATTGCCGGCGGAGATGATCATATCCTCATCCGGGAATATGTTCGGGTTGTCAGTGGCGGAGTTGATCTCGTTCTCGATGACGGACTCGACGTAGCGGCAGTTGTCCTTGACAGCTCCATGCACTTGAGGGATGCACCTGAATGAATAAGGATCCTGGACATGCTCCTTGGGCCTGCTCATCAGCTCGCTTCCCTCAAGAAGCCTCCTGAACCTCTCGGCGGTGTCAATCTGGCCTTTATGCGGCCTTAGGACATGCGTGAGCGGAAGGAATGGCTCAATCCTGCCGTCGTATGCCTCCAGGGACATCGCGGCTATCTTGTCCGCCCATTCGGAAAGCCTGTGGCATTGTATCAGGCACCAGATGGCATGAGCGCTCATGAACTGGGTTCCGTTGAGGAGGGCAAGACCTTCCTTCGACTGCAGGGTTATCGGTTCCCAGCCCATCTCCTTCCAGACCTCCTCGCTTGGCCTTATCCTGCCTTTGTACAGGACCTCTCCTAGTCCTATCAGCGGGAGGCTCATGTGGGCGAGGGGAGCGAGATCCCCTGAGGCTCCAAGCGATCCCTGCTGATAGACTACAGGGAGGATGTCGTTGTTGAACATGTCCAGAAGTCGCTGGACAGTAATTAATTGGGCTCCTGAATGGCCATAGGAGAGGGACTGGGCTTTCAGAAGCAACATGAGTCTCACTATCTCGGGCCGGACCGTGTCACCAGTTCCGCACGCATGGCTTACGACCAGGTTATACTGGAGTTGGGAGAGCTGATCGGTAGGGATCGTGACGTTATACAGCGATCCGAAACCGGTAGTTATCCCGTAAACCGGACGGCTGATGTCCTCCATCTTGCTGTCGAGGTAAGAGCGGCATTTTTCTATAGCCGCTTTAGCTTCTGAGCCAAGCTCGAGTCTCTCATGGTTATCAAGGATATTCTTAAGCCTCTGCAGGCTGAGATGGTCTTTCGAGATGATGTGTGTCATTTTTCTTCCAAAACTTTAGTGATCAATGAATTATCTGTTAAGTTCGGAATTGTGACTTGAAGGCCCGGGGTTCGGCCCATTTCTCTCAATATGGCGCTTCTGGCACCTTCGTTCCTGGCCCAGGATCGGCGGGCGATGCCGTTGTTGACATCCCAGAACAGCATCTGGCGGATGTGCCTGGCGGAATCCTCGGAACCGTCTATGACCATTCCGAATCCGCCGTTGATCACCTCGCCCCATCCGACGCCTCCTCCGTTGTGGATGGAGACCCAGGTGGCTCCGCGGAAGGAGTCGCCGATGACATTCTGGATCGCCATGTCGGCAGTGAACCTCGACCCGTCGTAGATATTGGACGTCTCCCTGAATGGGGAATCAGTACCGGAGACGTCGTGATGATCCCTTCCAAGGACTATCGGGGCAGAGATCTCACCTTTGGCTATCGCCTCATTGAACGCGAGAGCTATATTCGTCCTTCCCTCGCAGTCCGCGTAAAGGATCCTGGCCTGGGAGCCGACAACCAGGTGGTTGCGACCGGCCTCCTCAATCCAGTGAATATTATCTCTTAGCTGTCCCTGAATATCTTCCGGAGCGCTCTCAGCCTCCTTGGAGAGGATCCTGACGGCGATCTCGTCGGTCTTGGCGAGGTCCTTGGGATCTTCACTCATGCAGACCCAGCGGAACGGACCGAAACCGTAGTCGAAGTACAGGGGCCCCATGATGTCTTGGACATAAGAGGGATAGCGGAATGATCCATCCTCTTTAAGAACATCTGCGCCAGCCCTGGATGACTCCAGAAGGAACGCGTTGCCATAGTCGAAGAAATACATCCCTTTGGAAGCCAGTTTGTTGATGGCGTCAACTTGCCTTCTTAAAGAAGTCCTTACAGCCTCCTTGAAGCGTTCCGGATCCTCCGCCATCATCTTCTTTGACTCCTCCAAGCTAAGGCCTACTGGGTAATAACCTCCAGCCCATGGGTTATGCAAGGAGGTTTGGTCAGAGCCGAGATCCACATGGATATCATCAGCCGCCAATCTCTCCCAAAGATCCACGACATTGCCGACGTATGCCAATGAGACGACTTCCTTGCCGCTTACCGCCTTCCGGATTCTCGGGATAAGCTCGTCAAGATCCTCGTGAAGCTCATCTACCCAGCCCTGTTCGGAACGTTTCCTGGCCGCGAGGGGATTGATCTCGGCTGTAACGCTGACCACTCCGGCTATATTCCCGGCTTTTGGCTGGGCTCCTGACATTCCTCCGAGTCCGGCGGTCACGAAAAGCATTCCCTTCATGTTCTCTGAGGTTCCCGGAATATTCCTGACTTTCAGTTGTTTCCGAGCGGCGTTCATGACCGTGATAGTCGTGCCGTGGACTATTCCCTGCGGGCCGATGTACATGTAGGATCCCGCGGTCATCTGGCCGTACTGCGAGACTCCCAGGGCATTGAACCGTTCCCAGTCATCTTGGCTGGAATAGTTCGGGATGACCATCCCGTTGGTAACAACGACCCTTGGAGCGTCTTTGTGGCTGGGGAACAGCCCCATCGGGTGGCCTGAGTACATCGCCAACGTCTGCTCGTCGGTCATCGTGGCGAGGTACCTCATCGCCAGCCTGTACTGGGCCCAGTTCTGGAATATGGCCCCGTTACCACCGTAGATGATCAGTTCGTGCGGGTGCTGGGCCACTCTCGGGTCCAGGTTGTTCTGTATCATGGCCATGATCGCCGCGGCCTGGCGGGACTTCGCCGGATACTCGTCAATCGGCCTGGCGTACATCTCGTATGACGGGCGGAAACGGTACATGTAGATGCGGCCGTAGTCTTTCAGCTCCTTAGCGAATTCGGGAGCCAGCTCGGCATGGAACTTCTCCGGGAAGTAACGCAGGGCATTCTTCAGGGCAAGCTCCTTCTGCGCTCTGGAAAGGATGTCTTTGCGTTTGGGAGCGTGGTTGATTTCTTTGTCGTATGGCTTGGGCTCGGGAAGCCGGTCCTGCGGGATCCCGGCGAGAATCTCTTCCTGAAACTTATCCATCTATTTTGCTGTTAACTATTTCCAGAATTTCCCGTTCTTCAGTAACTGCTTTTGCGGCCATCTCCCGGGCCTCGGCAATAAGCTCCGCTGCATTGGCCTGGTCCTTGAGCCCGACAGCGTTGATTTTGACGTTGAGGCAAGCTCCAAGCACGGCGCTTCTCGCGGCAAGCGCGCCAACACCGGCATCCGAGACGGAATTGGGATTTCCCTCCGCGGCCATCGACCGGGCAATTTCAAACACTTTCAGAGATGCCTTCATAGTCCGTAATGGGACTTGAGACGCATAGAGTGTGGCGTCCTCAATGGCTTGATCTCTCGCGGCCTTCTCCTCATCGCTGCCTTTCGGGAGTCCGAAAGCCGCCATGATCTTGTCAAAAGCAGCCGTGTCCTCATCCACAAGGCTTACCAGTTCATTTATGATTGCCTGGCCTTTCTCAGCCCAGTCAGAAAACTCTTTCCAGCGGTCATCCCAGCCTCTCTTGTGGGCGGAAAGATTGGCGACCATGGTCCCGAGAGCCGCTCCGAGAGCTCCCATGTAGGCCGAGATGGATCCGCCGCCAGGGGCAGGGGACTCAGAGGCGGTCTCGGAGGCGAACCCCTTCAGAGTCATTCTGACAAGTCTTTCATGCATAGCGACTTCCGTCGGATCCTCCATCAGATATTCAATAACCTTTTCTTTTGGATTGAACGGTCTGAGGTCGTCCAGGCTCATGGATTTGACCGCTATTTTCATAATCTCCTCGTCTGAGATGCCGAGGGACCGCCGCTGTTTTTCCAGATAATACTTCCCGGCGTCCATCAGCACGCTCTTTGGGACAAGGCCGACTATCTCTGTGCCAGTTACTTTCAGCCCCCTGACCGCGGCAGCCCTGCAGACTTCCTCGTAGGCGAGGTGAAGGGGAGTGGCTTCTATGTCGGTGATATTCATAGAGACCTGGGAGATCCCATATTCATCAATGTACCATCCGATTGCCTTGCAACCTTTGAGGGTTCCCGGAATCCAGATCTGGTTCCCGTCGGCGTCTTTAAGTAGTTTTCCGGTCAACGATCCACCTTCCCTGGCCTTGCGGCCCTTCTCCCTCACATCGAAGGCCACGGCCATCGCCCTACGGGTCGAGGTGGTGTTGAGGTTGAAGTTGACGGCGACAAGGAAGTTCCTGGCTCCCACATTGATAGCCCCGCAACGGGCTACTGTGTCGTTATATTCCTTGGGGCTGAAATCCGGCCTCCTGTCTGGATCGGCGATCTTCTCGGGAAGGGCCTCGTACTCTCCCGCTCTGCAGACGGCCAAGTTCTTGCGCTCCGGCTTGAAAGCCGCAGCCTCATAGCAATAACAGGGGATTCCGAGTTCCTTGAATATCCTCTCCGCCAGGCTCCTGGCCAAGGCGGCGCATTCCTCCAAGGTTATACCCGAGACAGGAACCAGAGGCAGCACGTCGCACCCTCCGGAACGGGGATGAGCCCCGTGGTGGCGCCTCATGTCGATCACCTCACCGGATTTTCTCACACCTTGGTAAGCGGCCTCAAGGACCGCTTTGGGTTCCCCGACAAAGGTCACCACCGTGCGGTTGGTGGCCTCGCCCGGGTCAACATTCAGGACTTTCACTCCTTCAACTGACGCTATCGCATTCACAATCTGATCGATAACGCCTTTGTCACGCCCCTCGCTGAAATTGGGCACACACTCGATGATTTGTCTCATTATGGTTTTAGTGTTATTGTTTGTGTTATTAAATGATCAGGTAAAGCAGCACTATCGTCCAGTGGGCGACGATGGCGGCGACGAGGCCTCCTACTGTGTGGGAAAGGATGGCTTTGCCGGTGAGCTCACGGTAGCCGAGGGAGTCCAGCATCGCGGTGTGGGTGCTGAGGAAGCCGCTCCAGCACATTCCGATGGCAGTGAAGACCGCGATCGCGTTGCCGTCAATCCATCCCTGGGCGGCAAAGTTGGGAACCAGGCTCAAAGCTGCTCCAACGGCTCCGAGGGCTGTGATCGGGAAAGCTATCTGATGAGGATCCCCAAACCCGAACAGCCCCTTGAACAGCCAATCCACTTTGTTGGCGAGCCAGGGGAGTAGCTCGGTCCCCTGATAGGCTGCTCCGGTGTAAGCTCCAGCATTGTCTGGCCCGAAAGTCAGCACCATCACCAGGGTCGAGATTATGAGGACTCCCGGAATAATCGCCAAACCGACTTCAACCCCGTTTTTACCGCCGTCCAAAAGGGCGTTGAGGGTCCTCAGAAACACGCTTTTCTCCTCGACATGCTCCGGCTCGGCATTGATGGCCTCAAGTTCCTCGTCGCTGACGACATCCTCATCTTTGTAGGCCGGATAAGCCTTGATTACAAAGTGCTGCATCAGCCTTGTGGTTACGACACAGCCGGCTATGGCACCGAAAAGACCGACAAGAGGCTCCACGAAATACCCCTGGCTGATCATGAATATTATCACGATCAGTCCCATTCCGAAAGCGGTTCCGAAGTTGGTGAGGGAGATGTACTGGTATTTCTTGAAATAGCTGGCGAAACGCTTGTCCTTGGTGAGGGTAATGATCGCCGGGTTGTCCGAAAGGAAGGTCATGACGGCTCCGAGGGATGCGACTCCCGGAAGGTTGAAAATAGGCCTCATGAGTGGCCTGAGCAGTTTCTCTATGAGATCGACAACACCGAACTCCACGAACAGTTTGCCAAGCGCTCCGGTGATCACGCATATTCCCATAAGGTAGAATACGGTGTTCAAGAGCAGGTCGTGAGCTGTGCGCATGATGGTGTTGAGCATGTTGGCGGCTCCCATCACAATTCCCATGTAGGTGAAGAGTCCAACGACAATCGTGAGGCACACAATGGCCGACACTGTACGGTTTCTTTTCATATCCTTACAAATACTCTATCTCAAAATCGTAATCCCATTGGCTGAAATAAAGGTTACCTCCTTCCCACTCGACCTCACCTCTCTGGAAATCCACCATGTCGCTTCTGGGGTAATTCTTGACAGGGGAGAATTCCCTGCCATAATCATTGTTGACGATCAGCCTGTAGGGTTCAATACCGCCAAGAAAGAAATCGTCACCGTAAGGTGTCATACCGAAGCTCTGATCCACAGGCACCCAACCGAAACCCTCGAAATAAAGCTTTCCCCAATCGTGGAGATTCTTTGATCCGGGATGTGTCATCAGGCCGCTTTCCCATCGGGCCGGAATGCCCTTGTAACGGCACATGGTAAGAAGAAGCAGTGTCTTCATGCCGCAGTCTCCGTGGCCTTCGGTAAGTACATATTCAGGAATATTCTCAATCGTCGAATACTCCCTGGCGGACGCCCAGGGGATGTTTTCGTCTATCCACGTGAAGAAAGCCTTTGCCTGCAGGTAGGGATTGCCGATACCGGCTGAGAGTGAGTCGGCCAAGGCTTTGATCCTGTCGGTGAATATGACATGCTTTTCCCGCTCGGAGGTGTATTCCTTGTACTCCTCGGTCGTGGTGTCGTAAGGCATCACCAATGCGGGAGCTATCGGGTGCCATTCCCCGTAGGAAGTGTACTCGAACACCTCGTAGAAGGTGACGTCTTTGTACCGGTTGGTCTTAGCCTCCATATAGAGGCTGCTGTGGGCGCAGGACGGATCGGAGAAGATGATCTTTTCCATCGGATATGCCACGCTGTCCACTCCCGCTTCGATGAATTTGATGTCGGTTTGTCTGGGAACATCCGCTCTTGGGTAGGGGAGCCAGCATCTCAGGGTCTTTCCGGGCCTGAGTGTATTCACCGGCACCGTCAGGGAAAAGCGTACCCTCATCCTCTTCGGCAGAGCAAGGTACGGGTTTTCCGGCACGCCGATGTCTCCGGTCCGCATCCATTCTCGCTTCGCTGCGGCTGAGTACGTCCCGGGGACATCGGCGCTGCCGTCAAGCCGACTAAGGACTTCCTCTTCGATGGCCGGAATCGTCACGGCGTCTATCTCCTCATGACCTCCGGATGGTTGTCCGTCAATCAGTTCCTTCTTGGCCTTCATCTCCGGAACCAGCCTGAACAGGTTGGGAGCGGCGTTGCGGAAATACATTGTCCGTTTTCCGATGACCATAGACTCCAACTTGCTCGACTCCGTCCAGGCATCGATTTGGGCGTCAGTGACATAGGGGTCATATTTCCGGATATAATCCTTCACTTCATCCCTTGTCTTGCAGAAATCGGTGGCAAGTCTTTGGCTGAGATCCCTGTCCCATGAGTATTTCTGTCGCATGTGCCTCGGAACCCAGATATTGGCCGCCAAGGCAATCGCCACCATGACCCAGAGGATAATCTCGCTTTTCTTCATCTTCGCCATAACACTTCAGGCTTTAAATACCTATCTTTCCAAGCGGCTTGAGACCAATTCCCGGCCTGTCCGGAAGGGTGATCTTGCCTTTCTCGACTATCATTCCTTCAAATAAGTCGTTGCTGATCAACAGGTTCCCGTCAAGGTCGGCGAAATCGACTATAGGGGAGAGCTGGGCGGCGGCGGAGACCGCGCAGGAGGTTTCGGTCATGCAGCCGATCATCACCCTCATGCCCTCAGCCCTGGCGTAATTGGCCATTTTCCAGGCCTCACGCATGCCGGTACACTTCATCAGTTTGATGTTGATTCCGGAATATGCCCCCTTGATAGCGGGGATGTCCTTCAAACGCTGGATAGCCTCGTCGGCAAAGACCGGAAGCGGACTGTTCTCTGTGATCCATGCGTTTTCGTCGAGCATTTCCTTTGGCATCGGCTGCTCGACCATCACGACCCCATGCTCAGCGAGCCAATGGATCATCTCCAGGGCCTGTTTCTTGTCCTTCCAGCCCTGATTGGCGTCCACGGCTATCGGGAGGTCGGTGATCTCGCGGATAGTCTCGATCATCTCTTTGTCGTTATCCAGACCGACCTTGACTTTCAAGATGTTGAATTTGTCGGCGCACTCCCTGGTCTTTTCCCTTACTACATCGGGAGTATCAATACCGATAGTAAAGGTAGTGTCTGGAGCCTTCGAGGGGTCGAGTCCCCAGATCCTATACCAGGGCTGGCCCAGAAGTTTTCCGACCAAGTCGTGAAGGGCGATGTCCACCGCTGCTTTGGCGGCGGTGTCTCCTTCGCTGAGACTGTCCACATATTCCAGGATCCCATCGATTTGGAACGGGTCCTTGAACTGCTCCAGATTCACTTTCTTGAGAAATGTGGAGACGGTTTCGACAGACTGGCCGAGATATGGCGGCATCGAGGCCTCCCCGTAGCCAGTGAATCCGTCATATTCAATCTTCACCTGCACATCCGGAGTCGTTGTCCTTGAATATGATGCGACAGTGAAAGTGTGACGAAGCTGGAGCTCGTAAGGCTCAAAGCTCAGTTTCATCCGGGCGGAACCTGAGGTGTTGACGTGGTAGCCTTCCACGCTCGCCCCCACCGTTCTCTTCTTCACTTGCCCTACGGCGTAGGATGTGGCCGCCCCGACAGCCGCTCCGGCGACTGCCGAGGTGGCTGTCTTTATAAATTCCCTGCGGTTGAAGGGCATATCCTTAAAGCGTATCGAGCCAGGCCTTCATCTCCGGAGTCTTAGCGTAAGCGGAGCGGAAAAGGGCCATCTGGTTGCGGGTACGCACCAGGTTGTGCTCGGGGTATTTGATCTTGTAATATGTGTCTCCGTTGATGTAGTCGGCGAAGAACCTGACGGCCTGCATGAAGGGGAAGAGGCATGCGGCGTAGGGGAGGTTATCCTTCTCAACCTTGGTCAGGAAGGACTTGGTGCCTCTGATGTAACCTCTTGAGAAAGCCTTGAATATGTCCATGTTGAAGTCCACCTTGTCCAGTTCCGGGGAATCCTCGGCGACAGGGTTGGCGGCATAACGGAGGAAGTCCCCGAAGTCGGAGAAGACGTAGCTCGGCATCAGGGTGTCAAGATCGATGACGCAGAGGACATTCCCGTTCTCGTCGAACATCATGTTGTTGACCTTAGTGTCGCAATGGCAGATACGCTTGGGAAGAATGCCGTCCCTGTGCATCTGCTCGGCCTTGCACATCTCGACCCCATGGGCATCGATTTCCTCGAGGATCTTGTGAAGCTCTCCATCCTTGGGGTCTGCGGCTAGCCTGCCTGCCTTGTCGTCATGGACGGCCTGGACCAGCTGGCGGAGCCTCAGTTCCATGTTGTGGAAGTCCGGAATAGTCTCTCCAAGAGTGTCGGGAATGTCAGCGAGCATCGCCTCGAAATGACCAAAGGCCTCTCCCGCGTATTCGGAATATTCCGGGTTGACGGTCTCGTAGGTCTTGGCTCCGGTGATGAACACTGAGACCCTCCAGAACTTGTCCTCCACCTCGATATAGGTCTTGGGACTGTCCTTCAAGGGGATGAATCTCAGTACCTTCCGGTCGATGTCGGTCTCCCCGGCGGCCTCCAGCTTGCGACGGATGTGCCTTGTGGCAGCCTCGATGTTGTTCTGGAGCAGTTCCACATCCTGGAACACAGCATTGTTGATCCGTTGAAGGACATAATCGGGGGTGCCGTCTCCGGTTGTCACTTTATAGGTATCATTGATGAGTCCGTTTCCCAGAGGGGCTATTTCCTTGACCTCGCCCTCGATGGCGAAGCATCCGACGATCTTTTTCAGGTCTTCCATTATTTTGTGTTTTAGTGTTTGACGTTTTAATCTTTCAAAAATAACAAATATTCACGAAATTCGCAGGGTTATGGAAAAGAAAAGATACGTTGTGCTCGACGCCCTCCGAGGGTTCGCCATTTTGGGAATATGCCTGGCTAATTTCCCGGAGTTCTCGCTATGGACCTTCTCGGATTCTTCCACCTGGACTATGACCGACAAGGTCACCAGGGCGATCCAGACTTTCCTGGTTGACGGTAAGTTTTACACTCTTTTTTCCCTTCTGTTCGGAATGGGTTTCAGCATCCAACTTGAGAATGCCGGCCAGAAGACCAGGACTTTCTATCGCAGGATGATCATTCTTTTCCTGATCGGACTTTGCCATCTGTTCTTCCTTTGGAGCGGGGACATCCTGATGCTATATGCGGCCATGGGCATGCTGCTGCCTTTGTTCAAACGCCTGTCCACCAAAGGGATACTTATCTCTGCAGGAATATTCCTTGTCCTTCCTGTTGTCTGCGAGGCTATTTTCGGGACCACGCTGTCGGATCCTCTTGAGGCGGAGCAGTGGAGAATATGTGCACTGTACGGCATCACGGAGGCTAATTTCGGGACTTGGCTTGCCGACATCACGAGTTATAAAGGCATGCTTCAGTTCCTCCATCAGGGAGCCGTGGAGCGGATGTGGGAGTTTGTCTCCAGCTATCGTTTCTTCAAGGTGCTGGGACTGTTCCTGATCGGATTCGCTATCGGCCGGGAGAAGTTGTTCGCTGACTTGGGCGCACACCGGAAGTTGCTGAAAAATATTCTGTTATACGGATTGCTTCTGGGCATTCCCGTTAGTTTCTTCTACACTTGGAGCTCTATGGCCGGAGAGCCTCTCGGGAGCGTGGCGCATAGCGTTTTCTATCTTTTGAGCGTCTATCCTATGGGCTTCGCCTACGCCGCGGGATTCTGCATGCTCTTTGACCGTTCTCCTGAAGGGAAGGGATGGCTGCTGCTGACCAAGCCCGGGAAGGTGGCGTGTACCAACTACCTGATGCAATCAGTTCTGGGAGTCGTGATCTTCTACGGGATCGGTTTCGGTCTTGGAGGCAAGGTTGGACTGCTTGGAACGGAGGCTATCGCTGCTGGAGTATATGCCTTGGAGATTGCCGCCAGCGCCTTGTGGCTGAATTACTTCCGTTTTGGCCCAGTCGAGTGGGTATGGCGTATGCTGACTTATGGCCAGCGCCTTCCGCTGCGTAAGACTGATAAGTAGGATTATTGATTATAACTCATGAAAAAGTTCTTTGTTTTTTTATTTGTGTCAATGGCGTCTATCATTGTCGCGGCGTCATGCACAAGCGGTTCTGATAAGAAACCCTTGATCGTTACGACAACAGATGTTTTCGAAGATGGTTACCCCGCGGAAAAAGCGATAGACAGGCTCGCCCGTCTCGGTTATGAAGGAATCGACATGGGTCTGGACTATTGGACGTTCGAGGGATCACCTTTAGCCGCTGACAATTACGCCGAATGGGGGAAGACTCTGCGCGCCCATGCTGATAAAGTCGGCATACCATACACTCATGCCCATGCTCCCGGCGACGCGGGCAGCGACTGGTGGGTGGAGCGGTCCATTGAGATCTCGGCCATTCTCGGGGCGAAATATCTTGTCGTTCACCCGATATTCAAGATTGAAGGCAATGACATAGAAGATAGGGATCAATTCATTTCCGTCAATGCCGCGGCGATTCGGAAGTGGCTTCCTCTGCTTAAAGAAAAAGGCGTCGTCATTCTTTCTGAAAATGTTCTCTGGGGAGCGTCCAAGGACCCCCGCATCATCGCCGATCTTGTGAAGGAGGTTGACAGCCCCTATTTCGGCTGGTGTTTTGACGTCGGGCACGCCTGGAGTTGCGGTTTCGCTCCTGATATCCTTAAGCAATGCGGCACTGTGCCGCTTTCCCTCCACATCCAGGACAATCACGGGAACGGGGACGAACACTTGATTCCCGGGGATGGAACCATTGATTTCGATCTGTTCCTTTCGACTCTGAAAGAGGTCGGTTACAAAGGAGACTGCGTTCTTGAGGCGCACCATCAGAGCCTTGAGGCTCCGGATGCTGAGCGAGACGAGATTCTCGCGAGGCTCCTCGAAGTGTCGCGCGACATCAGGGACCGATATTGATGATTATCGGTCGGCCTCCGGGAGTTCAAGCAAATCATCCCCGTTAACGAGACGGTCAAAGTCGGACTGGAAGAGGCGGTCCTGAATGACGCGGTATTTCTCGAATTCGGTTTCGGCAAATTCTTTGGCGTATTCTGCGGAGACGCGGCCCGCATCATCGAGAATGGGACGGTCATCGCCTTCCAGGAATTTGTCAATGCGGGTGGCCCAGTCTTCCATCGTCATCGGGATATGGCGCTTGGCCCGCTCTTCGGCGAGATCCAGGAATGCGCTGACGATTCGGCCCATCGACTCCAACTCATTTTCTTTGAGGTAGTTCTTGGCAACGGAGACATCGGATTTGAGTATCTTTCCGCGTGGGGATTTGGCCCAGGTGGTAAGACCCATATGCTCTTTATCTGCGTTTGCGCGTTCGACGATGAGTTCAGCGGCCGTGTGGCCGTGGACTGCGTAGTGCATCTTGTTCTGGACTTTCTGGAAGAAGATGCGGGTGGTCGGAGCATCGGGGTTATAGTCGATGGCCGTGGCGTAGATGTCGGTTATCTTCTGGTAGAACCGGCGTTCGCTGAGGCGGATTTCCCGGATTTCCTCCAGGAGATGCTCAAAGTAATCGACATTCAGGAAGGAGCCGTTTTCCATCCGCTGTTTGTCAATAACGTAGCCACGTATGGCGAACTGGCGGAGCACATTTGTACACCACTGGCGGAACTGGGTGGCTCTCACTGAGTTGACGCGGTAACCGACGGAAATGACGGCATCCAGATTATAGTATTTCACCTGGTAGTTTTTCCCGTCTGCGGCAGTTTGTCGGAATTTCCGACAAACTGCATCTTCGGCCAACTCTCCGGAGGCAAAGATGTTCTGCAGGTGCTCGGCAATGGTAGAGCGTCCTTTGTCAAAAAGCTGGGAGATGGCATCCTGGGTCAGCCAAAGCGTTTCGTCGGAGTAAATCAGCTGTACGCCGTCTTCCCGATTCTCCAGCTGAAAGATAAGGAATTCAGCGGTGCTGTTGCGTATGGTGAGGTTCTTTTCCATAGTGGGTTATTTCTGGGTGAGTTCCTGGTACATCTTGAACAGCCTTGCCACTATGTCGGACTCGGTGGCGTCTTTGGGGAAGCCATAGGCCTCCAGGACGGCGGTGTCGTTGGCTTGATGGGCGCGTCGGAGTTCGGGCGGCATGGCCATTTCATCGTACAGATCCGCTAAACTACTCTCCGGATATAACGCACGTGCATCGAGAATACCCTGAGCAGTATTTCTAATCTTTTCCTTCTGGGTATCAGTCGGAATCGGCCAAGGGAAATTGTTGTACACGATGTCATTTGAGTAGCGATACCTCATTTCTAATCGTCCGCATACAACCCTTGTCCAAGCCATATGTACACTAGAAGTCAGAACGCCAAAATGGACCAAAGTGGCGTCTGGTATGAACTGGATTGCATCACTTACGATATGATCAGAAGAGAGGAAACCAATAGGAATATATTTCCGTCCTTCAGACGAGACACGAGGGATTAGAATGAAGTTCGTATCGGGCTGACGGATCTGCTGGAACAACGTTGGAAACTCTGCACTTTTTACTGTGGCTGCCTTAGGGCTTGCCTCACGGAATGCCTGGACACCTGCGACTCTTTCTTTAATGACAGAACTGCTTCGTATGTCGGCCGGTGAAGCATTTTTCAGCCACAAACAGTATCTGGGCTCGCCATTAATGAACTCACGGGCACCGATGAAGGGCTTAACGTATTTGAAAGCGACTGGATCTGTCTTCTCGATTTCGTCTGCAACATCTTTATCGAAAATCAGAAAGCCACCATCCGCAGCCTTATTCCCGTTTATCATCTCTTCGACACCCTTGCTGACGGGCTTGTTATTGCTTCCAATGAACACGTCGTCTGCATCTATAAGATAACAGTTGATGTTCTGCGCTGTTATAACGTTCTTCCCATCGAAAATAATACGAGGCTTGCTATTGGGGTAAGAGCTAAATCCAATAATAACACAATGGACATGCGCCATATTCGTCGCTTCACTATCCCAGCGGAAGGTCTTATAAGCGAAATCGATATGAATGTCAAACATATCGTAGAGGTTCTTCCAGAGACCTTCAACTTGCTCGCCCTGGGTAATGGAATTAGTAGATACAAGAGCGACGCAAATAGGTCTGCCAGCAATCATTTGAGCTGCCTTATAATACCAACCAGAGACATAGTCAATCTTGCCGGCAAGACGGAATGGCTTTCCCTTTGCATCCAGCAGCAAGTCCATCATATCCTTCTTCTGCTCAGCAGTCTGCATGGAATACCCCACAAACGGCGGATTACCCATAATGTAATCCAGCTCGATCGCAGGCACAACCTCATTCCAATCCATCCGGAGCGCATTGCCTTCGTGAATGTTGGTGTAGGTCTTCAGCGGCAGCGGGTCGAGGTTGAAGCCCACGATTTCGTCCGTTTCCTGCATCATCTGTGCTTCGGCAATCCACAGCGCTGTCTGGGCTACGGAACAGGCGAAGTCGTTTATCTCTATGCCGTAGAACTGATTGATACTAACCTTGATCGGATCCACCACCTCACCAATCACACGGTCGCCGCCGTAGATAATGCGCAGCGCCTCGTTTTCCAGTCGCCGAAGCGATGTGTAGGATTCCGTCAGGAAGTTGCCGGAGCCGCAGGCAGGGTCGAAGAATTTCAGTTTGGAAATCTTATCCTGGAACGCATACGCCCGGTCCTTCTTCGTTTTCGCTACGGATGTCGCCTTGATGTCGGCCATCTCCGCTTTGAAGTCGTCAAGGAAAAGCGGGTCGATGACCTTGTGGATGTTCTCAATGGAGGTGTAATGCATTCCTCCGGAGCGGCGGGTCTCCGGATTCAGTGTGGACTCGAACACGGCGCCGAAGATGGTCGGGCTGATGAGCGACCAGTCGAAGTCATCAGAAGCTCGCTGGAGGATCAGATCCCGGATTTCTTCCGTGATACGTGGTATCTCAATCTCCTCGGCAAACATACCGCCGTTGACGTATGGGAAAGCAAGGAGTTTCTCATCCTCGTAGGGGTCACGGTCTTCTGGTTTCTGGTTCAGGATGCGGAAGAGTTTGATCAACTGCTCGCGGAACATCGAGACAGGGAATTGCTCCATATAGTCATGGAACACGTTCTTGGAGCCGAAGATGCCGGCGTCCTCAGCGTAGAGGCAGAATACCAGTCGCACGCAGAGCTTGTTCAAGGCTTTCTGACTGTCCGGGTTGGACGGGTCCTTGTACTGGGCCAGGATCTTGTCGTAGAGAACACCGACTATCTCACCAGCCTGGATACTGACTTCCAGCTCTTTCTTCAAATGTACGTTGGTGGCATCGACGAGGAAGGAGAGCCGGTGATATTCTTTCTCCAAATCAGCGAGTTGGATAATCTCCGGAGCATCGTTAGGATGCTCCATATCGTGGACCTCGAAGGTGGAAAAGTTGCACGCGACAATCCAGCGGGGTGCCATAGACAAGGGCAAACCGGCGGCATAACGGCGTCCCTGCTGGTAAGGGGTGAGTTCAGCACCATCGCTCTGCCGGGCCTTGGCCGACAGATCCACGTGTGAGCCCTTCTGCTCAATCAAAACCTTGGTGGAGTGGATGTAGGCGTCGATGAAATCGGACCCCTTCTCCTTGGTGATGGTCTTGACAGGCAACTCGAACTCCATCATCTTCATCGGATCATCAATGCCGAAGACACCATGAAGCAAAGAGAGCCAAAATCGCTGTGTCTCTCCTTTTTCGTATCCTTTACCTATCCATTCCTTCACGAATTCTTTTGCGGCTTTGCGCCTTCCTGAATTGTCGCTCATAGAGGTTCTTCATTGTCCATTTACAAAAGTACGGTTTTTCACGGACAAAAGCATTACCTGGCCGCCCGGGTGTTTATCTTTTTGCCTTCCTTGGTCCAGGTGTAGATCCATGAGCCATTGCGGGAGGTGAAGGTCTCACCTGAGACACCGGTGACATCACCTACGGAAGAATAACTCATTGTCTTGTAGCGTCTTCCTTCCGCATCATAAAGGTAGACCCAACTGCCGTTGCGGGAGACGAAGAAGGTAGAGCTGTAGCCTTTGACTTCTCCCACGGAGCTGGCGCTGAGGGTCTTGTAGCGGTTCCCTTTCTCGTCGTACATGTAGATCCAACTTCCGGAAGTCTCCACGCTGGAGATCTTGTGGCCGTTAGCGGCGAGGGATAATGCCATAGCAAGGGCTATTATAAGTTTGCTCATGATTACGTTATATTAGTCGATAAGTCTTTATATGCAATATCTGTGAAAAACCTTAAATTTGGATGAAAATAGGTCAAATAACTTAATGTTGATTTCTAATGAGAGCTGTAATCCAAAGAGTCTCATCAGCTTCCGTGACAATTGATGGACAGGTGAAGTCTTCGATTGGGAAGGGGCTTCTGGTCCTTCTCGGGGTTGGCTATGAGGACGGGCAGGAAGATATTGACTGGCTCGTGAAGAAGATTTCGGGGCTAAGGATATTCGACGACGAGGCCGGGGTTATGAACCGGAGTGTCGTGGATGTGGGAGGTGAAGCTCTGGTAGTCAGCCAGTTCACTCTCATGGCCTCCACCAAGAAGGGCAACAGGCCCTCGTATATTCATGCGGCCGGACATGAGATCGCCGTGCCACTTTACGAGTCTTTCTGCGCGGCGTTGTCCGAGGCGGTCGGAAAGCCGGTGGGCACCGGTGAGTTCGGGGCGGACATGAAGGTCGCCCTTGTGAACGACGGCCCTGTCACGATTTGCATAGACACGAAGAACAAGGAATAACCTTTTGGAGCGGGTCATATTCCATATTGACGTCAATTCGGCCTTCCTTAGCTGGACCGCTGTCAAGATGCTCGGGGAAGGGCATCCGGACATACGGCTCGTGCCGTCGGTCGTCTCCGGTGATCCCAATGACAGGCGCAGCATCATTACGGCGGCCTCCATACCAGCCAAGAAACTGGGCATCAAGACCGCCCAGCCGCTCTCGATGGCAATGAGGGTCTGTCCGACTCTGGTGGTCGTTGGTGGAGACTGGGAATGGTACAAGCGATGCTCTGAGGGCTTTATAGAAATATGCCGGAGCTATTCTCCTGTCCTTCAGCAGTTTTCGATTGATGAGTGTTTCATCGACATGACCTTCCGGCTTTATGGGAAAGATCCGGTCGAGGAAGCGACCAGGCTCAAAGATGAGATAAAAGGCAGGCTCGGATTCACGGTCAATGTCGGGATCGGCTCCAACAAGCTTCTGGCCAAGATGGCATCCGACTTCGAGAAGCCGGACAAGGTGCATACTCTTTTGGAAAGCGAGGTCCAGGAGAAGATGTGGCCTCTTGGCGTACGGGATCTTCTTTGGGTAGGGAAAAAGACGGAGGAGAAGCTGTTGTCTTACGGAATCCGAACTATTGGCGACCTGGCGAATCTTGGTATCGAGTCCCTCTCCAGGCTCGTCGGAAAGAAGTTCGCCTTCCAGCTCCACGAGAACGCCAACGGCCGGGACAATTCTCCAGTTGAGACGGAATCAGCTGAGGCTAAGAGCTATAGCGCCGAGAGGACCTTCTCGAAAGACTTGTCTGAGCTGAAGGATATTGACAGGGCGCTTTTCAATGTCGCCTGCGTCGTGGCCCACAGGATCCGTAGGGACAGTTTCAGGGCATCGACAGTCTCCATGTTCATCAAATACAAGGATTTCACCGTGGCGCAGAAACAGTGTCAGGTTCCTCAGCCGACTGATATTACCGCCGTGATCCTGAACGAGGCACGGAGGATGCTTTCCGAGGTCTGGGACGGAGTGACACCCATCCGGCAGGTCGGGCTCGGGGTCTCGAAACTGACCCACGAGAGTTACATCCAGATGTCCCTTTTCGAGGATCCCAAGCTTGAATATTACAGGGAATGGGACAGGCAATATGACGAGCGCAAGGCCAAGGCGGAGGATGCCCGCATGCTCACTTATGAGCGCAAGAAGCGTCCTTCCGGAGATTCAGAGTAGTTCGATCGCGATCGCGGCGCAGGCTTCCGCGTCGGCCAGGGCGTGGTGATGATTCATCAAGTCATAGCCGCATGCGGCCGCGACAGTCTGGAGCTGATGGTTTGGAAGACTATGGCCGAAATGCCTCCTGGAGGCCCAAAGGGTGTCGTAGAACTCATATTCCGGATAATCCATCTGATACACCCTGAATACGGCTCTGAGGCAGCCCTCGTCGAACCGGGCATTGTGCGCCACAAGCGGAAGCCCCTCAATCAGAGGCTCTATCTTTTCCCAGACATACGGGAATACGGGAGCGTCCTCAGTGTCCTCGGCGCAAAGTCCATGAACCCTCATGCAGAACCATTGGTAATATTCCGGTTCAGGATGGATCAGGCTGTAGAAGCGGTCGGTTATCTCCCCGTCACGCACCACAACGATCCCGACACTGCACACGCTGGACGGGCACTCGTTTGCCGTCTCGAAATCTATCGCCGCGAAGTCAGTCATATCTTTCCAATGCTTTTTGCAGGTCTGCCCTAATCTCGTCCCGGAAATATTCGGGGGTGATGACTTCGACAAAAGGGGAGTGGCTGAGGACCTCCTGCTCGAAATCGAATGTCGGGGCGAAATGGTAACTGTAGATTGAATATTCATTTGTCACCTCAACCTTCCGTTGGGATTCGTGTAATGGGAGGGAATCAAAATATTTGACCTGGCTCTCATCGACTTTGATAAGGATCTCGCAGGGCTTCCTATCGGTTCCGATGATTATCCCGAAATAATTGTCAAAGAATGATTTGGCATCGAAACTTTTCGGTCTTTTCAGACCTTGCCGGCTCTGGTGGGCATCAATGATTCTGTCCAGGGAATAGACTCTGGGCTTGTCGTAATCCTCGCTTCTGGCGAGCATGTACCATCGTTGCCTGAAAAGCTTAAGGCAGTAAGGGTGAACTGTGAAAGTGGAAGGTTCTTTTCGGGTGAAACTCTGGTATGTAAGCTCGACAGCCTTCTTGTCACGCATGGCGTTCACGATGACCGGTAGCCACTTCTGACTGGAGGGAATCTTCTCGAAGAGGATACGGTCTCGCATGTCGGAACTCTCGTTCAGCAGGTTGTTCATCGACATGGACTCCAGCAGCCACTGCCGGATGCCGTCGCCCTCCAGGTCATCTGTGTTGGCGATATAGTATCCAAGGCTTCTGTCGCACTTGATCTCGATCCCGAAGGTGTCAAGGATGGCCTCCCGGTGGTTGTGGAAAGTCCGCTCGTACAGTTCCTCTCCTGTATCGTTGAGCGAGGACCGCTTCCAGAGCCTGCTGATCTCTTCCCTGGAAATGTGCCCGTGCCGATTGATGGTGTCAATCAGCCAAACATACCTGTTGAAATAGTTCTTTGCCATATATCTTCTGTTTTTCTTTTCTCTTTAAAAAGGGCCTGCACATCCCTGCGGAGGCCCTGAACTCTTTAACTCTTATCATCATGTTTTCTGAATGCAAAGATAGTGATAATAATTGCCAAAATCCGGCAGTTTTGCGAAAATGCGGCATTTTTAATGCTCGTCATAATACTCGAAACATTCCTCCAGCGAGTGCAACTCCTGCTTCCGATACGAATCCTTTGTCAGGAATTGCTCTTCTATCATGTTACGTGAGGAATCCGATTCCACGCGCACCCAGATCCATCGGTCTGATTCGGGGCTGTCAATGACCATCCATGCTTCCAGGGTAACTATATCAGCATTGTGACGGTGATATGATACGTCTTCAATGATAAGACGTTTCTTCAGCGCAGGCGGTACACCTTCAAACAGGAGTTCCAGGAATTCCTTCATGGGAGCTTTCCCGAAGGCCGCAAAGAGTTCTTCGTACTTGGTTTTGTTCATGACTAATTATCATTTGATTCAATGCCGCGAAGATAGGGGAGCTGTTTGCCATTCCGTGGCAGCAGGAAAAGTCCTCCAAAACAATCACGAAGTTCCGGTACTGCCATGTATTGGCAGCCTGGCGGCTTACCTTTGCCGGAAAATGAAAACTACCATGACAAAGAAACAAAGACAGGAACTGGTCCGTCTGGAGAAACAGATCGTCAAGACGGCCCGTTACGTGGAAGGACACGGACTGGTAAAGCCGATGTCCTCATGGGATGGAACGACCCGCGAAGAAGTGGCCGA
>JAGAFU010000053.1 GCA_017627955.1 Bacteroidales bacterium
GCGGCTTAGACTCGCAATTGGAATCCCGCTGAAGTACTCTCGAAGCATCCTGCTGGCTGCTTTCATCTGCAACTTGTAACGTTGGCTTTCATTCATCATAAGTTTACTTTTTGGAGGTAAACTTTTTTCAGGACGATACAGTGACCGTGATTTGTAAGTTGTTGTTTATCAAAAGTTAAGTGTGAAACCTACCCTTTGATTTGAAGGGATGATTATAGTCTAATCTATTCACTAATAAACGTTTATAAATCACGACTAAAGCTATTTTATGTCGATAACAATTTTTTCTGAGATTGAGACAGCGGGCAGCGAGAAGCGGATCATTCCGCCTTCGAAGGTCCAGTCTTTCAGCTCTTTACCATCGACCATAACCTCGGAAGCCTTCCCGTCGTTCCTGACAGCGAATGAATACTCCCGAGTCCCGGGCATGCCCTCAAAGCTGCCCTCGACGGGATTGACGATGATCTTTGAGACTCCGCCTTTCTCGTGGCACTCGACGAGGGTCTTGGCGATGCCTCCCTTCTCATAGCCGTAGCTCTCGCCGTCATCGTCCATCAGTGTGAATTCCGAATCGCCGCACGGGTAGATATTCAGAGTCACCTTATCAAACGGGCGGGCTCCGAGATAGGAGACATCACCCTGGGTGGGGATGATCGCCCCGTCACGGACAAAGAGCAGTCCGGCCCGGTCGGCGGGATATTCCCTGGTGAAGGTCTCACCCTTGCTGACCACCCTCTCTCCGGTCCAGGCGTCCGTCCAGGTGCCTTTCGGGAGGTAGATCTCGTTAGTGAATATTCCCACGCAATACCAAGGACCGAACATGTACTGGTAGGTCATGTCGTCGCAATTGCGGTCCTCGGGGAATGTCAGAGGCATCGAGCGCACGATCGGCATTCCGTCCTGGGTGGCTTCCAGCGCCATCGAGTAGATGTACGGGGCGAGGGAGTAGCGCAGCTTGACGTAGAAGCGGTAGATGTCCTGCTCGGGCTTGTCATAGTAGAACGGCTGCATCATTGAGAACCAGCTGTTTATCTGGACCCAAGGGAGAAAAAGACCGAAGTGGAGGGAGGGCATCTCAAGGTCTCTGGGGACGCTCATCACATCGCATGAAGTGTTGAGGAAGCCGCTCATTCCGAGGTTCAACTGGTCGTAGAGAGCTGTCTTTCCACCTCCGTTGTCGCCGGAAGTCGAGGCAGTCCAATGCTGGGTTCCTGACCAGCCGCCGCAGTAGTGGTGCCAGGTACGCTTGCCGTTGTAGTTCCTGCCAAGCTCTGCCATCTGCTTGGGCAGCAGGACTTGGTTGAGATTATGCATCACATCGTCCGACTTGCCGTTGTAATACTGCCAGTCGGGATGGTTGTCGATGGTACGGGCCGGGTCGAGCTTGAAGCCCTGGACTCCCTGGTCCATGAAGTTCTTCAGGTGGTCCATCCAGTGCTCCTGCCCGGAGGTGTCACGTCCCTCGCGGAGCGCGATCAGGTCTTCCTCGACGAGACTGAGGTCATATTCCTCGCAAAGCCAGAGACCGAGGTGGAAGCCCATGGAGCGGAGTTTACCGATGAAGAGCCTGTGGTGCAGCTGCTTAGGGTACTGGTCCTGTACCCAATACGGCTCGGGGGAGAAGCGGTCGTAGTTCCAGCGCTTCTTGGTCGTGAAGTCGTAGCGCTTGGCCATCCATTGGGGCTCGAGCCAGAACACGTCGCAAGGGACGTCAATCTGGCGGAACATCGCCGCGTCGTGGAGAATGTCGAACTGCTCTTCCCTCATGTTGGGGCCGAAGCAGAGACCGTAGGCCCACTTGGGCAGCACGTAGGTGCGGCCGGTCACTGTGGTGTAAGCGTTGAGGACCGCTGGCATGTCCTCGCCCGCCATCAGGTAAAAGTCGGCCTCGTCGTAAGTGTTGACAATATTGAAAAGATCTTTCCGGACGCTTCCCACGTCGAAGAAGCTCTTGCGGGTGGTGTTGTCGTAGATTCCCCAGCCGCGGGAGCTCATCATGAATGGCATCGGGATCTCGGTGTGCTGGTAGGTTGTCCACATGCGGAGAAGCTCGCCCCTGTGCTGGATGTGGTCGCGGCTGGTGCTGCCGCCGCCGTAGAAGCGCTCGCCGTCTTCCATTTTGATGGATATCGTGCTGACCTTCATCGTACCGGGAATTTCCCTCTTGTCAACATTGGCCAGCTTTCCCTCGTCGTCACCGATGATGCCTCCGTCGTTCTTGACGACATTGAGGTCCTCCCACTTTTTGTTGATGGTCTCTTTGAGGTCGCCGCAGAATATGTTACCGTCTTCAAGGAGCCTTATCTCCCTTATAACAAATCCGCCTTTCGCGTCCTTGAGGCTGATGGCTCCGGTCTTCTTATTGACTGACAATGAATATTTTCCGGTCGAGACTGTCCATACGCCGCCTTTGGTGGTTTCGGTGGTCTTGACGGGGGCCCAGTCGGTCTTGAGGCAGCCGTAGCGCTCCAGGAGCGACTCCTCGAATTCCTTCCTGGGGCTGATCCGGACCCGGAATATTCCCTCATCGCACACGTCCACAAGCACGTTGTGTCCGTCAGCCAAAGTCATCTTGGCAGATGTCATCCTGAACGTAGTGAAGGATCTGCTCTCCGGCGCATCCGTTGTTGCCGGATCGGCCTCCGGGCTAAGGCCGTACTCAGCCGCAGCGAGCGAAGCGAAGCGAGAATGGACGCGGCCGGGCCCGGACGGCTGTCCGGCTGAAAACGCCGGTTCGGCAGCCGCTCCGGCGGAAGTCGGCCAACCGGCGTAACTGACAAGAGATGTGGCCAGAAAGGCCAATGCGGTTAAGAGTCTTTTCATTATGCTATGATATTTCTTTATCGGACATTACGTTTGACGACCTGTTTCTTGGTCTTGGAGCCAGGCTCGTCGGTCTTGAGGTTCTTTATCACAAGCCCCTCCACATCGTCGGCCACGATCGCCGGGCGGTAGTCTTTGGCCCCTGCCACGAGACGGACATTGTCAAGGGTTATTCCCTTGGCGTGGCGGATGAACAATCCCCAGGAGGGAAGTTCCTTGAACTGAGAGAATTCCGGATAGACGTCCTTCATCTCCGGGATGCTGTCAAGTTCCTCGTCAGAGGTGCCTCGGTAAGCGTAGAGTTTGTTTCCTCCACCAGGGTAGATAATCTCAATATTCTTCAAGGTTATGTTCTCGATCGGCAATTCGGGAATACCGACAATTCCTGAGGGTGAGATGTTCCTGGGGAGATCCTCGATCGGGCCCTCGTAGCTGTAACCCGCATCGGCTTTGGTAGCAGGCACCTCCACCTTGATGTTGGAGAGGGTGATATTCCTGAGGTAGCCCATCTTCCCGTTGTTCCAGCGGATACCGGTCCTGAGGTAGATCGCATTGCTTGTGTTGACCGCCTCAAGACTGTCAACCAGGATATTCTCAATCTCGCCTCCGTCCACAGATTGGATGGTGATGGCTGAGCGGTGGGTGTCAAACACCTTGTTGTTTATGATCCGGATATTCTTGAATCCTCCCTTTGAGACGGTTCCGAACTTGAAGGCGCTGGCGCTCGAGCGGGCTACGCAGTTCCTGACCTCAATGTCTTCGCAAAGATGCTCGGCGGAGTGGGACTTGAAGCAAATAGCGTCGTCGGAAGCGTCTATGAATGAGTCTTTTACAATGACGTGACGGCAATCCACGATGTCCAGTCCGTCGTTATTCCAGTAGTTCTTGCTGTCCAGAAGGATCCCGCTGATCAAAAGGTTCTCGCACTGGTCGGTCACAAGAGTCCATTCGGCGGCGTTTCTGAGGTTCACCCCCTCGATCACCACATTCTCGCATTCGCGGAAGTAAATGAGTTTCGGCCTCTTGGTGACCCTGTCATTCTTTGTGGTGTCCTCGAGGAATCCCAGATGGACCTGGTTCAGGAAATTCAAGGCACAATCGAATCCCCTGCCGTCGATGACTCCTTTGCCTTTCACGGAGATATTCTTCTGCCCTTTGGCGAGAAGGAACCCATAGTTGCCCTCGACCATGTCGTAGTCGTACGGGTTGGTCGACCCGACCAGGACGGCCCCTTCCAGCAGTCGAAGCTCCACGTTGGATTTAAGGTGGATGCTGCCGGTCAGATAGCGTCCGACACTGAACTCAAGGACTCCTCCGCCGTGTTCGCTGATGAAGTCAATTCCGGCTTGGATAGATCTGGTGTTGAGTGTGACTCCGTCGGATTTGATGCCGAACGAGGATGCCTGATGGATTTTTTGGGCTATGGAAGGGATCACGGCAAGAAGGGCCGCTGTCAATAACAGTAATCTTTTCATATTGCGGGCATTATTGTTTCACTTGAACATCCGTGCCGGGGGAATTCCTCAGGACATCAATCAGTTTCCTTTTCCCGACATTGACTTTTCCGGTCGTGAAAGCCGGAAGGTTATAAGATCTCATCAGTCTCTTGTAATATGACTTGGGATCCTTTTGAGGAAGGAGGAACGGTTTGGTGGCGTTCCCGTCGGCGTCAACATGGGTGAAATATGGCTTCGTGTAAAGCCCGTCATCCCTCCGGCTGCTGAAAACCAGCCACTTCCCGTCCGAACTCCAGGTGTGGAAACTGTCCACATCGTCGGAGTTGACACCCTCCATGGGCCTGACGGAACCGTCTTTCAGGTCAGCGATCCAAAGGTCCGAATCCTTGTGCCAGATGGAGAAGTTCCCATAGCCGTGGCGGGTGAAGCAAAGGAGCCGTCCGTCTGGAGAGATCCTCGGGAATGAGACGCTGAATCCTTCGGCGGGAGCGTCATAGACGAGCTCGAGGCTGTCCCCGAAACTCATGTCTTCAGCGTTGAAAGCTATCCTGTAGAGTCCGTATCTCGCTTCTTGGTATTTGTCGGGCATAGGCGTGACCGCTTCAGCGGAGCAGAAATACAACCACTTCCCGTCAGGAGAGAAGGTAGGGAAGGTCTCGAACCGGTCTTCCGCCTTGGTCAGGGGCGACCAGGCGATCTGGTGAGTCTTGACATTGTAAACAACGACATCGGAAGCCTCGTCATAGACTTCGATGCGATTGGCGTCGTGATTATGGAACGACTGGAAGGTCTTGTTGACCGAGAAAGCGACATAATCTCCCGAAGGATGCCAGTAAGGATAGACGAGGGCGCTGATGGTGGAGTCTGTCTTGGTGTTGAGTTTCTCGACCTCCCCTTCATTCACCACCATGGTACCTCCGAAAGTCGCCCTGGCATGGAAAACCATCTTTGACGGATCGCCATTCATGTAGGTGTGGCAATTCATGCAGTTGCCTCCGGTGAGGTCGTTCGTAAGGATAGCTTTTTCGGAATATGACTCCAGGTTCCTCTGGTAAATGCCCATATCCTGCCAGCCTTGGTAGCCCGGAGGTATCAGGCGGTAAGAAAACCAAGGGTCAATCTTGTCTTGGCTGATGTGGATATTGAAAGGCTTGTAGGACAGCCATTTCCCATCTCTCCGGACGAAGATTTCAAGGTTTATGGAGCCGTTGTCGCCACTCTTCGAGATCATTTTCCGCCATTTCCTTGGGCTGAAACGGAAAACTCCCCTGCGGGACCGGAAGACTTTGTCTCCGGCGACGAGAATGCCTTTATCCTTTTCGAGTAACGAAAAATTCAGCGGAGCGATGTTGACGGGAATAGTAACCTCTTTATAATCAGGGAATATCGGAGCATCTTCCGACAAAGGTTCAGCATTGGCGGGCCTGCGGGCACATGAAATCATCGAAAGAAGCCCGGCGAGAATAAAGAAATGATAGATAATCCTTCTCATAGCGATAGTTCCGTCAAATCTGGGTGTGAACCAAATAATACCAATATGTGCCGCGGAAGCGTCTTAACGCCGTGGCACCCGCGACAGCGGCTTTCTTATATTCCTCGAAACGTGTGACGGTCTCCTGTTTGACGCCGTGCTCGTAGCACCAGTCCAGACCGAAGGGCTCGACACCTTCCATATTCCTTGAGTATTCGCTGTAGAACACCATTGCCTCCTGGGCGATCCGGGGCAGCTCAGGTGAGTCAGGCGAACTGTAATAATCCAGGATGAAGTGCTTGACGGAGTTGAGGTCCTTGGCCAGAAGCAGATAGCAGAGTCCATATTCAAGAGTCCTTCTGTCTGTCGGGTTGGCGTCAAGGATCGGGAAGAGCTCCGTCATCGGGTTGGTGTACATTATGAAGTGGTTCTCGGCTTCAAGATTACGCCTCCCGTTTCCAAGCAGGGGATCCGCTTCTATCGCGGCGTCATCATAGAGGAACTTCCGTTGCTCTTTTGCCCAACCGCGGTAATGCGGAGCCTTTTCCAAAAGAGATAAATACTTGTCAGCCACCTCATAACTGCCTCTCATGAGCTCCACTTGGGCATTTATCTTCATCATTGAGGGACAGTATCCCTGGAGTGAGATCAATGTGTTGAAGGCGACATCCTGGGCGGCCGCGACGTTTCCCATAGCGAACATGATGTGAGCCTGAGCGACATCCACAGCCCTGTCCTTGGTCGTCATCACAAGCCCGTCCGCTCCACGTTGGTCATATTTAAGTAACTTGTCGGCCAATTCTCCTTTCCAGGCGAGAGCCATATTCAGGTAATTGGCTGTTCTTGGAAGCCAAGGTGCCTTTTCGCAAGCCTTGACCAGTCCGTCCCAGTCTTCGTTGATTGTGTAATACTCGAATATGTAACCCAATCTTGGCTGGTTTTCGGCCATCTTCTTGTCGAACTTGGTGGCCGGGATAAAAGACAGGGCCAGAAGCGCCAGTCCGAATAATGTCGAGGCCCAAGGCTTCAACCTGAACTTCACGGCCAGGCGGCTCGCCAGGACCACGACAGGGAGAGCGATCCATCCAGCCCAATGGAAGGCCGGGAGGGTCGAGTCAATGTCGTAGTACTGAGCTGGAGTGAAAGCTGCTGTCCAAGTCGGTACACCAGCGGAGAAAAATGCCAGAACACCGTAGGCGGCCACGGTCAAAAGGTTGATTCCCGCGGTTTTGATGTCTTTCCCCAACCCTGCGAATAAGGTGCAGACGGCGAAAAGCAAAGCGGCGGAACCTGCTGTGAGATAGAGGATTACAGAAAGAGCTATTCCTCCTATTACTTTTCTCGACTTTATGTTCTTGTAGATCAGAAGAGCCCCTTGTACGAGCAGGATGGAGGTCAGGTACTCAAAATGCAGGCTGTTGTCAGACAGTGACGCTCCTATTATGATCGAAGGGATCAGACACAGGGGAATGAGTCCCCAGTCTTTTCTGGAATCCCTGACATAGGCCCAGGTCATGTAGGCCGACAACCCCAGGAGCGCCAATGTTATGATAATAGCGGCGGTCGGGTTCCAGAAAAACTGTACGATGAAACGGGCGAGAAGGGTGGCGAGCCCTCCAACTTTCAGCAGGGTTCCCCAAAGATAGGTCTTGTCAAACATGAACAGCTGCTGCTGTTCCCGGTATGCCAGAGCGAATCGGTTCATAATATGCCATTACTATCAATAGGGGAAGCGACTCCCGCATAATACACGTAGAGATCGTGACTGTTCTCGGCGCAATATTCCTTAAGTTTCTGCACTTCGTCGGTGGTCATTGTCGGGCTGCCGGTTACCATGTCCATATACACTGGATGACCCTCGGCGGCGCTCATGAAATTGTCACGCAGGAATACATAACGGACCGGGAAACTGTAATCCTTCCCAGTAGGATCCTTGGCGACGGCCTGGAAGTGGATAATGCACAGACTGTCACTGTCGTAGATTGTCTCAGGAGATTGTATCTGGGCTCCTCCTTTGACTGACATCTGGTCTTCCATGGCCGATTCCAACGCTTTTGGAAGCCGGGCCATAGCCTTTTTCTCCAGGCCTGGAGTGGATGCGCAAGAAGCGACGATTAGGATCAATCCGATCAGGACGTATAGTTTTAGCTTCATAAACAAGTGAGTAATATGAAGCAAATATACTGAATTTATACAATAAAAAACCGGTCCCCGAATCGGGAACCGGTCTCTTAAGGAATTATCCACTATTTGTATCCGTAATTCTGAGGGATCTCCTTATCCTTGTTGGAATCGATGATCTGGATCGGAATAGGAAGCACGTAGTTGTGAGGCATGATGTTCGGGCGGTGGCGGACATTGCCGAGAGCGTCGGTGTAGGTCTCGCGGCCGCGATCCTCGTTCTCATATCCGAAGCCATACTTGCGAGTACGCTCGTAGAAGGTGTTCGAAGTGGTGGCGTTCTGGGTAGGATACTTGTCAAGCACGTAGGTCGCGTTCGGGTTGCAGGACAGACGGCTGAGGGTGACCCAGCGCTGCTCCTCACCGAAGAGCTCACGGACACGCTCGTCGAGGATGTAGTCGATGTCGATGTCAGCGGCGGTGCAAGGCTTCGCGCCGGCCCTGTTACGAAGGACA
>JAGAFU010000054.1 GCA_017627955.1 Bacteroidales bacterium
GATCAAACTCTTCTTTGTATATACACTATAAATCTTAGTTCGACCCCGACAGCTTCATTCCTCAAATTAGAATTAACGCTCTCGATTCAAAAAATTCTCGGTACTTGCTTGTACTAATCTTTCAATATTTTCAAAGATCTGCGATCTTCGAAAATTCCAACCCCCTCAATTCCCCCTAAAGGGGGACGGTCAGCGCCTTTCGGCGCACCGGCAAGCCGGCCTGGCGGATGGAATCTTCAATGAACTTGTGTGCTTCCAATCGGAAGCGGGCTGCAAAGGTAGTAACTTTTTCTTTCTCCGCAAATATTTTGGAGATTTTTTTAAAAAAGAATTTAGTACCAGGCGGTCTCAGTGTCTCCCATCTTGAAAACAAGATTGCCTCCAGCCATAATTTCAGAGTATTCTATGTACCCTCTGTCGAGTTTCTTCCCATCGAGAGTCACTTCCTGGATGTATTTATTTGATTCGCTCAAACCATCAGCGACAATGGTGAGAACCCCACCCGGGACCTTGACTTCAGCCTTGTCGAAAGCTGGAGCGCCGAACCAGAACCTGGTCGAGGCCGGTTCCATCTCATAGAATCCCAAGGAAGAAAGCACGTACCAGGCAGACATCTGGCCAGCATCCTCATTGCCGGCAAGTCCCTCGACATTGTTCTGGTAGAACTGGGAATAAACCTCACGCACAAGTTTCGCCGCCTTCCAAGGCTGCCCCGCCATTGTGTAGAAATAAATAATATGGTGGCTCGGCTCATTACCATGGACATATTGGCCGATCAGTCCCGTGATGTCTCCTGAGACGTTGTCTCCCTCAAGATGTGAATCGGCGGCGAAAAGCGAGTCAAGCCTCTCTATGAACATCTCTTTCGAGCCATAAAAGTCAACCAAGCCATCAAAATCGTGAGGAGCCAGCCATGTGTATTGCCATGCGTTTCCCTCGCAATAATCTGTCACCCTGTGACTTGAGTGGTAGGGGCTGAAAGGCTCGCGCCAAGAGCCGTCGGAAAGCTTTCCTCTCGCGAAGAGCGTACCCTTGTCCAGATAGTTCCGGTAGGAATGGGAACGGTTACGGAAATAACCGGCGTCCTCGGTTTTGCCGAGATATTCAGCTGCAGCTGTCATGGCGCCGTCAGCGATCGCATATTCCATGTCAAAAGCGACGGACTCATTGTGGAGGTCGGAAGGGATGAACCCATATTCCTTCCTTAAGTCCTGTCCCCTATCATCTCCCATCGCGGTAGTTTTCAGCGCCTTCCAGGCTTCTTCCTTGTCCACGCCACTGATTCCTTTGACCACGGCGTCAGCCACGGCGATAATCCCGGGATTGCCGACCATGCAGTCGGTCTCGTTGGCCATAAGATGCCAGACAGGCAGCCTGCCCTGCTCGTCGCAGATGTTGATCATCGTATTCACCATGTCTGCGTCCCGCTCCGGATGGAGAATTGTCATAAGGGGCATTTCCGCCCTGTAGGTGTCCCAAAGAGAGAAAGTCGTGTAGCTCACATGGCCCGGTGAGGGATGGACTTCTCCGTCCGCTCCCCTGTAGGAGCCATCCGTGTCACTGAATTCTGATGGCTCAATCATAGTGTGGTAAAGGGCCGTGTAGAAAACGGTGCGGGCATCTTTGTCGGCAGACGACACCTTGACCTTGGAAAGCTCTTTGTTCCAAGCTGAGGAAGCGGCGACTTTGACCGCGTCGAAATCCCAGCCGGGCATCTCCGACTCAAGGTTCTTCCTGGCATTCTCCTCGCTCACCGGAGAAATGGCCACCTTGACCATAACCTGGTCCCCGGCAGATGTCTTGTAATTGGCTCGTCCATATTTTACGGAGAAAGCTTTCCCGTCAATGTCCCTCTCCTTCACGGGGATGACCTCAAAATTCTCGAAAGGCTCGCTGAACTCAGCGTAGAAGAAAAGCTTCTGGTTCTTGGCCCATCCGGAGGAAAAACGGTAGCCCTTGATCGTCTTATTGTCAACTATTTGGATATCCGTATCATAAGCGCTGTCCCAGCAACCACCGTTCTCAAGGTCGACAACCACCGCGGCGTCGGACGACTCGGGGAAGGTGTACCTGCTCAATCCGACATGGCTTGTGGCTGTCATCTCGGCGGTGATACCGTAACGTGTCAGCGGCACGGAATAAAACCCGGGCACGGCCACCTCCTTCGTCCTGTCAGCATAGGACCAAAGGCCCGAAAGAGGGTCGTCCTCTGTTCCCCTGGCGTATTTGACCTCGCCAGTGACCGGCATCAGGGTGACATCGAAAAGGTCTCCGATTCCGGTTCCGCTCAAATGAGTGTGCGAGAAGCCAATCACGGTGGAGTCACTGTCATGGTAGCCGGAGCACCAGTCCCAGGACTGGGGAATGCTGGTCGGACCAAGCTGAACAGCTCCGAAAGGGACATTCGCCCCAACGAAGACATGCCCATGGCCTCCAGAGCCTATCTTGACGTTGACCAAACTTGTGTAATCCTCCTCAGCCGGAGCGCCGCACGCGCCCAATGCCAGGGCGGCGAGAATGAATATTCCGAAATGTCTCATGATTGTACGGGTTATAAACAACCGCTAATTTAAGAATTTTAATTATATTTGTTTTCTAGCATTAAAGACTCTTTAGACATGGGCTTTTTCACATTCCCCGGCCAGCAAGAGCATAGGAAGTTCAATTACAGGCCGATATATTACGATAAAGACGAGGAGGAGCGCCGCCAGGTGTTCGGACGGGTCGATGGAAGACTCGACGCGGAGAAGGCCAAGGAGAAGGAAAACGGCGAGTATAAGGCCGGATCCTACATCCGTGGAGCTTTCCGTGACGGCAATTACGCCAAAAGGGAGGACACCGCCACTGCGGCCCAAAAGATCATCGGCATCGTGGGACTCATCCTTCTCGCTGTCGTGTTGATATATCTCTGCAAATTCTATTTGCTCCTGTAGGATGGAACTGAAAATTCTTCCCGGGAATATAGCGAACATGATCGCCGCGGGTGAGGTTGTTCAGAGACCTGCCTCCGTGGTGAAGGAGCTTATGGAGAACTCCGTCGACGCCGGTGCCGGACAGGTCTCCGTGTTGATAGGCGACTCCGGACGGACTCTCATCCAAGTGATAGACGACGGGTCAGGAATGACTCCTGACGACGCCGTGCTCTGTTTCGAGCGTCACGCCACCTCAAAAATAGCGACCGCCGAGGACCTGCAGGAAATATTGACCTTCGGGTTCAGGGGCGAGGCGTTGGCATCCATAGCGGCAGTGGCTGAAGTTACCCTAAAGACCAGAACCGCCGCCAACGAGACGGGCTGCCAAGTGGAAATGGCTGGATCACAGCACGTTTCCACCACCGAGGTTTCCGCTCCGGTGGGAACCAACATAGCAGTCAGAAACCTCTTCTATAATATTCCGGCCAGGAGAAAGTTCCTGAAGTCGGACAATGTCGAGTTCAAGCACATTGTCGAGGAGTTCACAAAGGTGGCTTTGACTCGCCCTGAGACGGGCTTCTCGCTCTCTCACAACGGCAAGGACATCTTTGTCCTGCGGCCAGCCAAGTCCCTCAAATACAGGATAATGGATCTGATGGGAACCTCTGTCGCCGGGGACCTTGTCGACATCGCCGCGGACACCTCCCTGGTCAGCCTGAGGGGATTCGCCGGCAGGCCTGACACCGCCCGGAAGACTTTGGGGAACCAATTCTTCTTCATCAACGGCAGGTATTTCCGCAGCTCTTATCTCCACAAAGCTGTGATGAGAGCCTACGAGGGATTGATCGCTGAAGGGGTGACTCCCTCCTATTTCATCTATCTCGAGACAGATCCCGGCTATGTCGACGTCAACATCAGCCCGACGAAGTCGGAGGTCAAGTTCGAGGATGATTCCCTTGTTTTCCAGGTAGTCTACGCCTCCGTGAAGGAAACACTGGGAAAGAACTCTTTCGCCGGTGACATAGACTTTTCCAATCCCGAGGCCAACAACATGCCGGTACTCGGCAGACATTTCAATGAATACAAACCGGACACGGCACCACAGGTGAACGTGGACCCTGGATATGATCCTTTCGAATCAATTTTCCCGGAGAGCGGGCCTGCCCCCAAGCAGCCCGATTTCGGAGCGTCGTTCCGTCCCGGCCAATACACCGACCGTCGGGACGACTATGGGAAACTGTTCGAGGACAAGACTTTACCGATAAGCCAGACGTTGATACTGGGCGGCAAGTACATCATCACGCCGGCCAAGGACGGACTGATGGTGGTCAACATCAGAAGGGCATGGGAGAGGGTGCTCTACGACAGGGCGCTGGCCGCGTTGACAAAAGATGGCCACGTCACACAGGCCAACATGTTCCCCGTCAAGGTACAGGTCGGCACAGTAGGAAGGCTCCTTTTCGATTCCAAATCAGCCATCCTCCAGACCCTGGGATTTGACATCTCGCTGTTCGGGGAGGACACTATCGTCGTGAACGGAGTGCCGGAAGGCTTTTCCGGCGAACAAGGCAAGGTGGAGACCATGGTGCAGGACCTCCTGTTGATCCTTTCGGACGACAGCGTTTCCCTGCCTGGAGTCATGGAATCATCGATGGCGGAGAAAATCGCCCTTCTCGGAGCTTCTTCCAGAGGGGATCTTTCCTCCCCGATGGAAGCGAGGGGGCTTCTTGACGCGCTTCTTTCCAGCGACAACCCGGAGCTGACGATTTCCGGCAAGAAGACCATGGCTGTCCTTTCGTCCGCCCAGATAGACAAACTGTTTTGACAATTTAATATGGCACAATACTACGGCTACGACAACAACTCCGGAGGATTTCTCCAAAGCCTTCTCGGGAATATTCCGACAGTGACAAGGAACATATTCATGATCAATGTGTTGATGTTTATCGCGACACTCATCAACAAGGAATTCATGATAGGGACCTTCTCCGTTTTCTACCCGAAATCACCTTTCTTCCGGTTTTGGCAGCCAGTGACATACCTCTTCATGCACGGCAATTTCTGGCACATCTTCGTCAATATGTGGTGTCTCCTGATGTTCGGATCAGTCCTTGAGAGAGCGATCGGGAGCAAGAAGTACTTGATCTTCTACTTCGTCACCGGTCTTGGGGCCCTGATGATCCATTTCCTGGTCCAGGACATCCAGGCGCAGGCCTTGATTGGAGACAGCACCAGGATCCAGAGATATTACGAACTTCTCGGAACCCCGACCCTCGGAGCATCCGGAGCGATATTCGGAATCCAGATTGGTTACGCGATGCTATATCCTAACGCCCTTTGGACTCTGGTCTTCCCCCCGGTCACTCTGAAAGCCAAGTGGTTCGTGTTGATATTCATGGGAATTGAACTGTTTACAGGGATCACCGGGACCATGGATGGAATAGCCCACTTCGCCCATCTTGGCGGAGCCCTGTTCGGCTTCCTTCTCATCTGGTGGTGGAAAAAGAAAGGCACGCTTTGGCAAAGGTAAAGAAAAAAGGATGGGGATTCACCGGCGTTATTGCGAGGCTGCTGATGCTCCTCGCCGCCGGGTTATTGCTTATGTCCTACGCCTCGATGTTGGTCAATCCGTCGAAGGCCTGGTACATGACTGCTTTAGGGCTGATGTTCGTTCCAATCGCCCTGCTGAACCTGTTCCTCCTGATCTGGGCCATCCGGAGGCGTTCCGGAGCCGCGTTCATTCCCCTGCTCGCTCTTCTTCCATCCCTTATTTTTATAGGACGCTATCTTCAGTTCTCATCCGGTGGCGAGACTCCGACCGGGAAGCCCGTAAAGATCGTGTCTTACAACGTCGGGCATTTCATCATGGGAAGGAGACCCGAGTTCAAGGATGCGGAGGGGCACAAGGCCTGCATGGATTCCGTCGTCAGGTTTATCAAGGACACGGATGCCGACATAGTCTGCCTCCAGGAAATTAACTTGCCGGGGGAATATGATGTCAGCAAATTCGTCAAGGAGCATTTCCCTGAATATGAGGCCGGTTACTTCATGTTCATCACCGAGGAAGGATCGTACGGGAACATGACACTGAGCCGTTTCCCGATAGCCGGCAAAGGCCGCTTCCAATTCGAGAAGAGCGCCAACCAGGCCATCTACACTGATCTTAAAATAACCGACGGGTCCACGATCAGAGTATATAACTGTCATTTTGAGAGCTATAACATCTCCCTTTCGAACCTGGTCAAGTCCAAGGGGAAGGATAGTACCCTTGTCAGGGACACTGAAGAGAAGATGAAGCGCTCGATCAAGAGACGTCCCGAGCAGGTTGAACAAGTGATGGCTGACATCGAGGATTGCACGATGGAGGCGATAGTGGTCGGGGATTTCAATGACAATCCGATGTCATACACTTATCACAGGCTGATGAAAGGCAGGAAAGACACTTTCGTGGAGGCGGGAAAAGGATTCGGCGCGACCTATTCCACCCTGTGGCCTCTCATCAGGATAGACTACATCCTTTATCCAAGCCATTTCAAAGCTGTTTCCAACCAGATTCCCAAAGTCCGGTACTCCGACCATTTCCCGGTCATAGCGGAAATATCCCTGTAATTCAGGCGTTTAGTTCGCAGGTGGGCACAAGACAGCCATGCCGACCATTTTCCCGGCTAGGGCGCGAAGCGCAGGTGGCCACAAGACAACCATGGCCGACCATTTTCCCGGCTAGGGCGCGAAGCGCAGGGAGGCCATGGTTATCTTGTGGCCACAGGTAAAACAGCCTATTGGATGGAAGACATGTCGATAAGACCGTTAAGAAGGGCGTAGACGGTAAGGCCGGCCACGGTCTTGATGCCGGTCTTGCGGGTAATGTTCTTGCGATGGGTTATGACCGTATAGATCGAAAGGTTGAGTTTGTCAGCGATCTCCTTGTTGAGCATGCCCTTGGCCACACAGACAAGAATTTCCTTCTCCCTGGCCGACAGTTCCCCTCCCTCGTTTTGGGAAGGCTCAAGGGACCTGGAGTCCACGGAAGAACGGACCTTGCGAAGCACCTCTTCTCCAGTGTCGTAGATAGAGATCGACCCGTCATATTGCCTCAACACATCCTCCGTCACCCCCGACACGGCCAGCGCGATGACTATCGAGTCGCAGATGTCCGCCAGTCTGGTTCGTCCATCCTTCCGGCTCCTGAAATCCAGGACCGAAGGATCAACGATGACCACATCCGGATCAAGGATCCGAAGGCGGGACTCTACCGCTTTGGAAAGATCCCTGAAAGATTCCCCCACCTCGAAATCCGCCGAATCAGTGAAGATTTCCCTCAATCCTCTCGCGACAATCTCCGAAGGGACAACCAGATCCACTATCTTTCTACCTTCCATCTCCCTCAAGGTTTTTCACGATCGTGACAAGAATGTTATCCTCAACGAATGTATGACGCCTGAGATCATCCCGCAAGCGGTAGATGGAAAGAAGGACCCACAATTTCATGTTCTCGTCGCAAACCGCCGGGAGGTATTTCATGACGATGTTTTTCATGTCCTCCATCTTCTCGTCCACATCCTCATGCTGCTCCTCGAAATCGGAGATGGAATATCCCTCCGGACGATTTCCCCCCAAAAGGGACTTGACATAAGGAAACACCTCTTTTTCCTCCCTCTCAAAATGCTTTTCCAACTCCTTTTTGTAGTCCTCGAAGAACTTGAGAATCACCTTCTTCTGTTTCTCGTCACAAGGTTCGACAAGGCAATCGAACGAAGCCTCCAGGTTTCTCAGAGCGATGCCGAGATAATAGGTGTGAGACCCGTGGAGATAACGGATAACGTCCTGTATACGAACGGACGCGACCTCCGAAGAGGAAGGAGTGTATCCCGGGAAGGAATAGACATTGCTGATGAGAATAAAGGTACCTGGATCTATGCCGGCGAAAGCGCAGGCATCGACGACCTTCAAACCGGCGTTTTTCAGCTCGATTCCCATCCTTGAAATGACCTGGACAAGGCTGTAGTTCATGTCAAGCATGTCGGACAGCTTCATCTCGGGAGTGAAAACTTCTTTCATGACGCGAAAATAGCGATTAAATGAGCAAAGCGGTAATGTGGAATCCGATAAAGGCGCAGACCCAGGCCACGACCATCGTGTAGGCGCACACCGCTATCGCCCACCACCACTTGCCGGTCTCGTTCTTGATGGCCACAAAGGTGGCTATGCACGGGAAATACAAAAGGATAAAGAGCATGAAAGCCACAGCCGCGGGCAGAGAGACCGATCCCGCCAATGCGCCCTGAAGCTGGGTGTTATCGGGATCGTCCGTGGATTCTCCCGAATACATGACTCCCAAAGTGCTGACAACCAATTCCTTCGCGACAACACCGGAAAGGAGGCTTATGTCCATTTTCCAGTTGAATCCCAGCGGTTCCAGAGCCGGAGAGACGGCTTTCCCGATCTGACCGATATAGGAATGTTCCTGCTGGTACTCGACATCGCGGTTCGAGCGAGGGAAATACCCAAGGCACCATATTACCACAGATCCGATAAGGATCGTGGTAGCCATCTTTTCGAGGTACTGCTTGCCTTTCTCCCAAGTATGTCTCCAGACGGCCTTACCCGTGGGAACACGATATGGCGGTAGTTCCATCACGAAAGGAAGATCGTCGTCTTTGACAAAATGACTGAGAATCATCGCGGAGAATATGGCTAGCAGCACTCCGATAAAGTAAATGGCCAAAAGGGCCAGGGCTGAATGACGGGGGAAGAAAGCCCCTGCCAGTAGGACGAAAATCGGGAGCCGGCCGGCGCACGACATGAAAGGTATTATGGCTATCGTTATAAGCCGGCTCTTCCGACTCTCAATCGCTCTTGTGGCCATGATGGCCGGCACATTGCAACCGAAACCCATCACCATAGGGATGAATGACTTGCCGTGCAGGCCTATCCTGTGCATCAGCTTATCCATGATGAACGCGGCCCGGGCCATGTACCCGGTATCCTCCATTATAGACAAGAAGCAGTACAGTATCAATATGTTGGGGAGAAACACAAGGACGCTCCCAACCCCTGCTATCACTCCATCGACAAGGACATCCTTCAGCCATCCCTCTTTCATGAAATCACCGATGAATCCTCCGAACTTAGCGACGAGCCAGTCTATCCAGTTCATGGGGTACTCTCCCAGGGTGAAAGTGGCCTGGAATATTATGTAAAGCAGAAGGATGAATATCGGGAAAGCCGCCCATTTGTTGGTAACGACAGAATCGATCTTCTCGGTCCAGGATTTCTCTCCCACAGGCTCTATGTGACGCACATAGGTCTTTGAAAGAGTGTCATGGATGAACTGGTACCTTTTCTCGATCTCCCCCGGCTCCTCGCTGGCTATGATCTTGTCCACCGAGACAGGTTCTCCCAAGGAAACCCCGTCCGCCACTTCGAGAACTGTGTCCAGAAGCTCGGGCACACCTTCTCCAGTGCGGCAGACTGTAGGGCAGACCGGCATTCCCAAGATCTTGCCCAGCCACTTGGTGTCGATCCTGTCTCCCCTTTTCTTGAGCTCGTCGAACATGTTCAAGGCCATCACCACTTTGAGGTTCATGTCCTTCACCTGAGTCGTCAGATAAAGGTTCCTCTCCAGGTTGGACGCGTCCACGACATTGATCACGACATCGGGGATATTCTTGACCAGATTCTCCCGGACAAATCTCTCTTCCGGAGAAAAGGCTGATAATGAATATGTTCCCGGGAGGTCGACAAAAACCAGCTTACGTCCTTTCCAATTGAAACGGCCCTCTTTGGCATCTACGGTCACGCCGCTGTAATTCCCGACGTGCTCGTGGCTGCCGGAAGCCATGTTAAAAAGGGAAGTCTTGCCACAATTGGGATTACCGACAAGCGCGACCCGGATGGTGCCGGCCTTCTCGGAGTTATAGTCTTCCTCGGATGAGATGTCAATGAGGGCCGCCTCCGCTCGGCGGAGCGAGACTTTATATCCCATGATCTCATATTCGATGGGATCTTTGAGGGGGGCATTCATGACAGCGGAGACTTTCTTTCCGGGAATAAAGCCCATCTCGATGAGCCGCTTCCGGAAATTCCCCTGGCCGCCGACCTTCACGACGACTCCAGAGTCACCTGTCTTCAGATCCGATAATTTCATCCGACGCGAAATTACTCATTATTACGTTTCAAGCCAATAATTATTAGTAGGTATTCCTCCGCCACCACTAATAATTTGTTGTAACCCAAATGTCATTCTGAGCGAAGCGAAGAATCTGGCGAAGCGAAGAATCTGGCGAAGCGAAGAATCTGGCGAAGCGAAGAATCTGGCGAAGCGAAGAATCTTGCAATTAGAGGAAAAATGACGAAATTCGCGTTCGATGATAACCGAGAAGTATTTAAAGATATTATCCTCCGTCCAGAAAGGACCTCTTCAGGACAGATGCCGTGACATTCTCAGTCAAGTCGCGGGAAACCAGATAGTCCTGGAAATTGTGTTCTTCCTTGACCCGGAGGAATTCAACCGTGGAGAAGAGACAATCCCCGCGGAATGCCGACGCCGATTCGGGAAAGCCATGCCCATGGTCACTTGCATCGCCCAAAAGCCGCTCGGAGCCACCCTGGCAGCCGAGGTCCTCTACTTGAGGGACGATGGGATCGTGGAATATTCAGAAGATTATCTGCTGATCCGGAATGGGAAAGACAAGGAGCTAATAACCAAAGGCATCCGCTTCCCCAAAGCCGGAGACACGGGCGAACAGGCGAAGGCTATCTTTTCCCGCATAGGGGAAATCCTCAACGCGGAAGGGTTCAAAGTCAACGAGATCGTCCGGCAATGGAATTATATAGACGAGATCACCGGCATGAAAAACGGGGTACAGAACTACCAGCTTTTCAATGACGCGAGGAGCACCTTCTACTCTTCCGTCGAATGGCCGGGGGGCTATCCGGCCGCTACCGGGATCGGTTGCTCCGCAGGAGGAGTGACGGTCGCCGTCCATGCGGTCAAGAACGCGCTGAAAGTCAGCGCTCCGATTGACAATCCGCTGCAAATCCCCGCTCACAAATATTCCGGTAAAGTGCTGGTGGCCGGGCGTGAACCGGTCAGGACGACACCTAAGTTCGAGAGGGCCCGGCTCCTTGGCGAGACTGTGCTGATCTCCGGGACGGCCGCGATCAAGGGAGAAGACAGCACTCCATCAATGGATCCAGAAGCACAGAGCGTGACGGCGATGGAAGTCGTTGAGAATCTGGTGGATCCCAAGAATATTCATCCTTCGGCGACGTGTTTCACCCCGGAAGCTCTGAGGGTTTATATCAAGCGGGAAGAGGACGCCGAGACCATCATGAGAACGATCCGAAAGAGGTGGAACCGAGTTCCCATCCATTTCCTGATAGCGGACATCTGCCGCCCGGAGCTCCTTTTGGAGATAGAGGGCAAAGGATCTGTCAGAAGATTCCTGGAATGCTGCTGCGTTGACGCCTCCGAGGCTACTGAAGCGCAGGCCGGGGGTGCCGGCAGGATCGAGCTTTGCGAGGATCTCCCGTGCGGTGGCGTGACTCCGGAGCCGGAGAACATCAAAGACACTCTCTCCAGCGTGGCGATCCCTGTGAACGTGCTGGTGAGGCCCCGGGGAGGTGATTTCGTTTATTCAGAGAGCGAGATCCTCACCATGATCCGCTCCATCAAGATGTGCGGAGAGTTGGGTGTGAATGGGGTGGTCATCGGAGCTCTCAATGAAAATGGGGATGTCGACAAGAGAACCATGGAAAGGCTCATCCAGGCAGCCGACGGGATGGAGATTACCTTTCACCGGGCCTTTGACGAGTGCAGGGACCCCATGGAAGCGCTTGAGGACATCATCAGCCTTGGATGCGACAGGCTTCTGACCGCCGGCCATGCCGACAATGTCAATGACGGGGAGGAAACTCTCAAGGCACTTGAGGACAAGGCCGCCGGCAGGATCATCATCATGGCAGGTTCCGGAGTGAGGCCGGCCAACATCGCCAGGATTGAAGCCTCTTCGGGAATATCCGAGTTCCACTCCTCCTCACATGGGCCTGAGGGACGCACGTCCAGGGAGACGGTCTATTCCATGACACATATTCTTGACTATTAACCATTTCCAGCGATGGTACCGCTTTGGCAGATATTCCTGACTTTCGCTAAGATCGGATCCTTCACGATAGGAGGAGGCTACGCGATGATTCCGCTGATCCGTCAGGAAATAGTGAAAAAGGGATG
This sequence comes from Bacteroidales bacterium, assembly GCA_017627955.1. Taxonomy (GTDB): domain Bacteria; phylum Bacteroidota; class Bacteroidia; order Bacteroidales; family UBA932; genus Cryptobacteroides. Next base: position 12,145 of record JAGAFU010000054.1, read on the forward strand.
GCTGTCTGACGATGAGATTCCCGACATCATAGCGCTCGCGCAGTCCGCTCCGGGCATTCTCGCGGTCAACATGTCCATTTTCGCGGGCTACAAGATGAGGGGTTTCAAAGGGAGCGTCGCCGCCACTCTCGGCTCGGTTATCCCTTCGTTCATCATCATCCTCCTGATCGCGATGCTCTTTACAGGCTATCAGGATAACCCGGTGGTGGTCAGGATATTCAAAGGAATCAGGCCGGTCGTCGTGTCTTTGATTCTCGTGCCCATGATCAACATGGCGCGCAAAGGCAACAAGACCTGGTGGGCGTGGGTGATCAGCGCTATTAGCCTTTTCCTGGTCGCTTTCATGAAATTCTCCCCCATCTACATCCTCATGGTTCTGATAGTGACGGCGATCTGTTTCACCCTGATAAAAGAAAGGAGGAGCAGCGATGATTGATCCCGTGATATTCCTCCAGCTTTTCTTGGTGTTCCTGATAATAGGCCTGTTCACTTTCGGGGGCGGTTACGCCATGCTGTCCCTCATCCAGACCCAAGTGGTCTCCGCACATTCCTGGCTCACGGAGAGCGCTTTCACCGACATCGTCGCCATCTCCCAGATGACACCGGGGCCAGTAGGCATCAATTGCGCCACCTACGTGGGCTACGAGGTCGCCCGGAGCGCCGGAGGCAGCCATATTGTCGGCATACTGGGTTCAATGACGGCCACGGTCGCGGTAGTCCTCCCCTCTTTCCTTATCGTCCTTACCATCGTCCGCTTCTACACGAAGTTCAAGGACAACAAGATTTTCGAAGGGGTAATGGGATGGCTGAGGCCAGCTGTTGTGGGCTTGATCGGGGCTGCGGCGGTCATTCTGATGATAAATGTGAGCTGGTCAGGCCCGAGCCCGGACGTGTCTGTCGTGGCGGACAACTTTCCGGACTGGACCAGCTGGGCGCTCTTCGCGGCCGCTACCATAGCCTCGCTATTTTTCAAGGTAGGTCCCATCCCCATCATCATCGCGGGAGGGGTGCTGGGGTTGCTCATCTATTAGGTTTTTTGTAAATTGCGCGATATAGCCATTATAACCATTATAAACCGATACATTACTCTAATAATGAAACATCTGAACAGATTGCTTGCCATCGCTGTCGCCTTGATTCCGACGCTGATGTGCGCGAAAAAGGCCGGGACGGTCATTAACGTTATCCCTTATCCCCAAAGCGTGGAGATCGGGAAGGGCGCTTTCAAGGGTGCCGGAGCCAACTTCAACTGCGATCCTGCCATAGAGTCCAACTGCGTGAAACTGATCCGGGACTTCGCTGACAAAATGACATTCATCAGCGGAAGGACAAACTCCTTCGCATCCCCCATCGGCCTTTCCCAAGCGGCCGCGGAAGGCAAGATGAAAGGTTTCATTTTCCTCAAGGACAAATCGATGGGACCCGAGGAGTATTCTATCCGGATCTCCAAGAAGACCTGTCTGGTGAAGGCTTCCGCCTACAATGGCTTCCTCTACGCGATCCAGACTCTCAAGCAGCTGACCGATGTCTCGATCTACTCTGACAAGGTCGCGCCTTCACAGAAGTTTATGTTCCCCGCTGTCACGATAAAGGACAATCCTCGCTTCGGCTACAGGGGGATGCACCTTGACTGCGCAAGGCATTTCTTCTCCGTCGAGGAAGTCAAAAAGTATCTCGACATCATGGCCGTCTACAAGCTCAACCGTCTCCACTGGCATCTTACCGACGACCAGGGCTGGAGGATTGAGATCAAGAAATATCCCAGGCTCACCCAGATGGGAGCTTTCCGCAACGGCACAATGGTCGGAAAGGACTTCTCTTCGAACGACGGAATCCGCTACGGAGGCTATTATACCCAGGATCAGATGCGTGAGGTTGTCCAATACGCCGCCTCTCTGGGAATCACTGTGATTCCGGAGATCGACCTCCCCGGCCACATGCTGGGCGTTCTGGCCGGTTATCCTGAGCTCGGATGCACCGGAGGCCCTTACGAGGTCTGGACTAAATGGGGTGTCTCCGACGAGGTTCTCTGCCCCGGAAAAGAAGAAACGTTCGCTTTCCTGGAAGACGTTTTCACTGAACTGATGCAAATATTCCCTTCTGAATATATTCACATCGGTGGAGACGAATGTCCAAAGAAAGAATGGGAGAAATGTCCTGCCTGCCAGGCCAGGATCAAGGCTCTTGGAATAAAGGGAGATGGAAAGCACTCCGCGGAGCAGTACCTCCAAAGCTACGTCACCGCCCGTATCCAGAAGTTCCTCAACGACAATGGCCGCAAAATCATCGGCTGGGACGAGATTCTTGAAGGGGAACTCGCTCCGGGCGCCACTGTGATGTCCTGGAGGGGTGTCAACGGCGGAATCCAGGCCTCGGCAATGGGATTCGACGTGATCATGACCCCCAACACCTATTGCTATTTCGACTACTACCAGAGTGAGAACCAGAAAGAGGAGCCCCTCGCGATCGGTGGGCATCTACCTATCGAGGACGTCTATGGTTACGAGCCTTTCGATGGCTTGAACGCCTCGCAGCAGAAGCACATACTCGGAGTCCAGGCCAACTTGTGGACGGAATATATCGCCACAAATGAACACCTTGAGTATATGCTTCTCCCCAGGATGTGCGCCCTGGCTGAAGTTCAGTGGTGCAAAAGCGAGAACAAGAATTTCGAGAGATTCTCCGCCTCGATGAAGGCTAAGTCATTCGAACTGCTTGATGTGCTCGGTTACAACTACAGAAAGTTCTAAATAATCGGTTATGAGAAATCTGATGTTCAAAGCCCTTGTCGTGGCTGCCGCCGCCACGATGGTGATAGGCTGCAACAACGCGGCTAAAAAGGCGGCTGCCGAAGCCGCCGCGGAACAGGCCCGCCAGGATTCAATCGCGGCTGCCAACAAGTTAAAGGAGACAAAAGAGCAAAAAGCCATGGAGATCGTTAAACTGCTCCCGGAAGAGCCGGAATTCGACATCATTACCAGCATGGGCACAATCACTGTGAAACTTTACAGCAAAACCCCGAAGCATCGTGACAACTTCGCGAAACTCGCCCTCTCCGGATTCTACGATGGACTTCTGTTCCACCGCGTGATCAACGGGTTCATGATCCAGGGTGGAGACCCTTTGACAAGTATGCCTCAGGAAGCGGCAAATTATGGTAAGGGCGGTCCCGGCTACACAATTCCCGCTGAGTTCGTCAAGGAATATACCCATAAGAAAGGAGCTCTCGCCGCCGCCCGTAAAGGCGATGTCGCGAATCCGATGAAAGAATCATCAGGGTCCCAGTTCTATATCGTTCAAGACGAACGCGCTTGCGCCCAGCTCGACGGCGGTTACACCGTTTACGGAGAGACCATAAAGGGTCTTGACATCATCGACAGGATCGCCAAGGTAGCGACAGACGGCAAAGACCGCCCTGTCATGGATGTCCGGATCGAGACCATACAACCTTCCGGAGAGACCGCGGAGATCGCAAGGGCAAACGGATGGAAGAGCACCGTTACTCTTGGGAACTAAAATAATCCCTGAAAAGCCAAATTGACACTAAAAAAGTTATTTTGACACCAATCTTTTTTTAATTTATGGTATAAATATTGCTATATTTGCATTCGAATAGTTTTTTCATAGGTTAAGTTTTAGGTTAGAATTGGTACACCGCCTGCTGTGAAGCATGCGGTGTATTTCATTTATGCCATGCCGGCAGGCCATTAAAAAGAGCCGGCCCCCGATGGGAGCCGGCTCATATCGCGGATTAGCCTATATTATCAATAGGTAGGACCGTCATGCCAATTGGGGATAGCCCAGAAGAGGACATCCGAGTAGTTGTCGTGGGCGCCGACCTCATCCTTGAAGTTGGAGTTGTAGGAGCGCTCCTTCGCGACATAACGAAGCCTGTTGCAAGGGTAAGGTGTCAAAGCGTTGGTGTCGTGATCGGCCGGATAGTACATGCGGGGATATCCGGTACGACGCATATCGCTCCACTGCTCACCTCCATGGAGGAAGCCGAAAGCGATCCACTTCTGCTCAAGGATAGCCTCGAGCTCACCGCCCGCGTAAGGAGTACCGTCGATGTGGGTAGTCCACCTGTCGTTGGCGAAGTTGGTGATCCACTCCTCGTTGTAGATGCTCTGGTCGGGATTGATTACCGTACGCTGCTGGGCACCGTTCAGGTAGTCGCCATCACTATTGTCAAGCTCGGTCTGGGAACGGTTGTTCTGGCACTTGAACAAGAAATTGATGGACTCACTGATTCCCCTCGTGAAAGCGGCCTTCGCGTCGCCGTTGGCCCAGCCACGCTGGTAAGCCTCGGCTTTGATGAACCACATCTCATAAGAGGAAACGATCTGGTGATCCCAGTTCTGGTTCTCCCAGAAGAAGCCCTTCTTACGGATACGGGAATAATAGGCCCTGTTGACACGGGTGAAGAACATTGTCTGATAGGTGTCGTAATCGGTGTTGGCGCTAGCTCCACGGAAAACGCTGGCGATAGCCTTTCCGGCCTTTAGAGGCTCGGCGACGACCTCGTCGGCAGGATTCTCGACAGGATACTCACCATTGGCGGTAGCGAGGCAGTACATCAGAGGAAGACGAGGATCGTCCTGGCCCTCAACCCACTTACCACCGTCACCGGCCTTCATCATACGATTGATAACCTCGGCGCTGGCGGTCTGAAGGTTATGCCAGTCGAATCCGGAACCTCCGTTGATGTTCAGGGGACCTGAAGACTGACGAGCGATCTGGATATTCTGGTCAATGGACTCGACGATAGGAAGGTTTCCGTCAAGGATCTCACGAATGACCTGCTGCCCCTTGGAAGCCAGAGGGCCCTGGGTAGAGACACGCAGAGCGCCGCGCAGACGCAGGGAGTTGGCGTAACGGCGCCATTTTTCAAGATCACCGTGGTTGATGAAATCCTGGCTGGAGAAAGCGGAAGGCTTCTGGCAGGTGGCGAACTTGGCCTGGATCTCACCGAGCTCGTCAAGGATCATCTCGAAGAGCTTCTGGCCATTGTCATAATGAGGATTGGCGTAAGAGATATCGCCGGTTAGAGCCACCTGGCCGATCTCACTGAAGGGGATGTCGTCGTACTCGCAGATGAGGTAGATCATCATACCGTAAAGATGAGTCTTGGCGGCAAGAAGATAGGCCTCGTTAGCGGGCTTCTCATCATCAGGAAGCTCTTCGTAGAGCTGCTCCATCTTCCTCAAGTTGGTGACCATCGTAGGATAGTTGTTGTACGGCTGGCCATAGTCCTCATACTCGTCATGGTAGTAGATACCCGGATCGAGGGTAAGACCGAGCTGGTTGGAGAGCTTGAGCATGAGCTGGGGCTCATAACCGAAATAACGCCCGTAGGTTGAGCAGGCCCAGTCGTTGGCCAGAAGCAGACATCCCGGCATAAGCTTGTCGAGGGACGCTTCAGAGACCTTGGACGGATCCTTGTACCTGCTGTCGTATTCTTCTTCGCTACAGCCGAAGGACACAATCGTCGCGGCAAGCAAAGCTAAATAAACAAATATCTTTTTCATATTCTATTCTATATTAATGCGTTTATGCGATTAGAATGTAGCGCGGAGAGAGACACCGACCGAACGGGTAGGCGATGCGGATCCACCAATCTCCAACTGGCTCTTCCAGTCTGTACCACTACTGGTCTCAGGATCGTAGTTAGGGATGGATTTGTAGAAGTAGAACAGGTTGCGTCCATACACTGACAGGGTCAGGTTCTTGACGAAGTCACTCTTGATGACATTCCTGGTGAAGTTGTAGGAGAGGCTGACCTCACGGAGCTTCCACCAGTTGTTCTTGAAGAAATCGTAGGTACCGTTAGGGACACCGGGGGCGATTCCCCAAGCGGTCTTGCTGGAAATGTAGTCCTCGTAAGCTATGACCTTGTCATTTTCTTTCCAGCCACCGTTACCGTCGGAGACTACACCATCAAGGATGATACCGGTGTTGGCGGTGACACCATTCTTGTAGGTGTAGGGGTAAAAGCCCTCACCCTCACGTTTCTCAGTGTCGGGGTTGACACCGGTCGTCATGGTGTAACGGTAGCAGTTGTTGGCGATATAACCGCCAAACCTGAAGTCAGTCATCACATCGATGCCGAATCCCTTGAAAGTGGCGGAAAGGCCAAGACCTCCGACCACCTTGGGCATGGCATTGCCAGCAAGCACGTAGTCGTCTGTCATCACATAGTTACCGTCATTGTTGACGATATTGCGTCCCTTATAGGGGCCATCCTCGACGACCTTGTTGGCAGCTGTGTAGAAGTCACCCATCGGCCTGCCGACATAGGAGTAGTTCTTTCCGGTCTTGGCATAGTCAGCGGTCTCGATGAAGTTGATACCCTCGACGAGGGAGATGATCTCGTTCCTGTTGAAACCGAGGTTCGTGTTGATGTCCAAGCTGTAGTCCCTGGAAAGGAGAGGCGTCACATGGCCGGAAACCTCAATACCCTTGTTGGACATCTCACCGGAGTTAACCCACATTGTGGAGCTACCGCTCGAAGGAGCGAGCTCGGTACGGAGGAGCATGTCGGTGATCCTCTTGTTGTAGTAGGTGACCTCGAAGCCCAAGCGGTTGTTGAAGAACTTGCTCTCGATACCTACCTCGAACTCCTTGGTCTTCTCAGGACGGAGGTTGTCGTTACCGAGGTTGGCGGGAACCTGGTTGTAGCTCCAGCCCGGACCGCTTCCGAATGTGTAGGCCATATTGGCGGCATAAGCCTCAGGAGCGTTACCCACGATACCGTAGGAAGCGCGGACCTTTCCGTAGTCATACCATGAGGGCAGATCGAAGGCATCGCTGAAGAGGAAGCTCAAGCTCGCTGAAGGATAGAAGTAGCTGCGGCTGTGCCTGGGGAGGGTTGAGGATTTCTCCTGACGACCAGTCAACTCAAGGAAGAGATAATCGGAATAAGATAATCCGAGTGTCCCGAGGAAAGCGGTCTTAAGGAGCTCCATCTTGGTCTCGTTGTTGTTGTTGATATCGATGGTCCTGTAGGAGTTACCGATCATGAAGAGGTTCTCGATCATGAGACCATCCCTGGTGCCGAAGTTCATGCTGTGCATACTCTCGGAACGAGCCTGCCAGCCGGCTGTGGCGGTAAGGTTGATCTTGTCGGTAATATTCTTGTCAAACATCAACATGGCGTCACCATAAAGCACCTGATAGGACTTTGACAGCGTTGAGTAACCACCACTGGAGCTGTTGGAGCTCGCGGATGAAGGGAACGCGGAGTTGCTGGTGTTCGTGGTCTTCGAAGTGGTGAAGTCAGTAGCCACACGAACCTTCGCGGTAAGCCAGGGAGCTATCTTCCAAGTAGGAGCCACACTTCCGATCAGACGCTGCTCAAGCTCGTCACTGTGATGCTCGTTGATGCTCCAAAGAAGCTCACGCACACCATTGACGAATCCGTCGGAGCCATATTTGAAGGCCTCATCGGGAGTGGGGCCGACACCCATGTCGTTGTTCTTGTAGCCCAGGCTGGTCTTGTACATCTTCTTGATAAGAGGTACGTCAAGGAAGGCACCGAACATGTTGCCGTAACCGCCATAGATGCTGATCGAAGCCTGTGAACGGTTGATGATGTGCTGGGTGATATAGTTGGCTGTGTAGTCAAGGAATAAATTGTCGTTATACTTCAGCGTACCCACAACATTGAAATTGTGCTTGTCAAACGATCCGGACAACGCGTTCGGGAGCTCATTGAGATAAGTGTATGAGAACCTGGTGGTAGCGTTGTTGCTTGACTGGTTTATAGCGAAGTTGTAAACCTGGTCTGAACCGTTGCGGAAGAGCTCTGTCCAAGGCTTGGAGCTGATGGGGGAATAGGCGCGTGTCGAGCCATCGACGTAGAGGACTTCCCTGCCGTCGTAAGCGGGGCCCCACTGGTAGTTGCTGTAGGCGGGATAAAGCTTTCCGGTGGCACCATCAACGCGGAAACCGTTGTTGCTGATCATTTCGTTTGTCCAGTCCCCATAACCGGTACCAGGGCCGTATTTGGTCTGGATCTCAGGGACATAGGCTACCATATTAAGTTGGTAGCTCGCATTGAAATCAATAGTGACACCTGATCCCTTAGCTTTCTTGCTGGTGATGACGATAGCACCGTTAGCGGCCTCGGAACCGTAAAGAGCAGTAGCGGCGGCACCCTTAAGGATGGTGAGTTCCTCGATGTCCTCAGGGTTGATGTCAACGAGACCGTTGGCACGGACTCCGCCGTCAATACCGATACTACCGTAGTCCATGCTCGTGGAGTTCGAGGAACCCGAGTTACCGTTACGGATCGGAACACCATTGAGAATGACGAGCGGCTGGGTGTTTCCGTTTATGGAGGAGAGACCGCGGACAGTGATTGACACACCGGCGACGGCACCACCCTGAGTGTTCTGGATGCGGACTCCAGAAGCCTTACCGTAAAGGGCGGTGGCAAGGTTCGTTGAGCCTTTGCTCACCAGCTCATCCGACTTGATGGTGGCAACGGAGTAACCGAGTTTCTTGCTCTCCTTGGCGATACCAAGAGCGGTAACAACAACCTCGTCAAGCATTTCCTTGTCCTCAACAAGGGTGATGTCAAACTGACTCCTGTTCCCGACTGGAACAAGCTGAGTCTCATAACCGAGACATGCGATCTCAAGGGTGGCGCCGGACTTGACAGTGATGGAGAAGTTACCGTTCTGGTCGGTAACCACGCCATTCTTCGTGCCCTGTTCAACCACACTTGCTCCCGCAAGAGGACCGATGTTGTCCTTGACAACACCGGTAACCCTGTTCTGCGCGAAAGCGGCTATTGCCACAAAGACGCAGACCAAGGTCGCAAATAATTTCCTTTTCATCAGATTTGAATGGTTAATTTGAGTTATTGTAATTGGACAATCTGTGGTTTCTCTCCACAAAAATAAAAAAAATTCGTAAATTGAACCTCGAATTACGCATTTTTTATGAGCCAGGAAAGTCAAAAATACACATCTGCCAGCATTCCAATCACATGGAAAAAATGGTACGCTCTATTGAAAGGGATTAGCGAAGGCTGGATCAAGCCTTCTGACGACAATGATGACACTCTTACTGATGTGATTGAGAATCTGGAAGTTGAAGCGACTCAATCCATCAAGGGATTCCCGACGGAAATCCTGGGACATGAGGATCCGGGCCAGGCCATAGACTCCATGAAAAGCGCGGCCCGGAGAATTCGGGAAGCATATTCCATCGCCAAAGCCAACCTCGGTTCCTTCCCCGGGAAGATAATATCCAAGGTCGAGGGTGTCGCCAAAGAATGCGAAGTCGTCCAGAAGCTATGTGACGCCGCGACTCCAACGGACATCCACTCTCTGGCCTCCGGTTACAGTTTCAAGGAGCTCCCTCCTGAAGTATTCAGGGATCTGGTGAGGATCAACAGCTCCGCCGCCGTGGAATCATTCAAACTTGTTCCGATTCCCGGAAGGGAGATGTCCTTTCATGCCATCCTTGTCATACTAATGCTCAAAAGCCACCTGTTCTCCAACATCACAAGTCCCATGAACCCGGAGATTTGGTCGAAGCTATATTCCAGGAAAATAGCGTGGAATGCCACTCCCGAGCGGAACTCGTGGATAATCAATTACATATATGAAGAGCCAATGGCATTTGGAGATGGACTTCCGGCGGAGGATGATCCCCAATGGCTCATCCCCTCAAGCGAGGACATGGCATCGTGGGAGTCCTTCATCGGCAGGCCGTCTTTCAACAGGATCTGCGAAAAGGATGAGCTCATCACACATGGCTTCGCCACTTACCAGAGCGACAAGATCTCCATTCTGTCCAAAGTGGCAGGGATCAAAGAGGACCGCCTCGCAGCCCTCCAGAAGCTATTCAAGATCCTCGTGGAGGAATCCACCTATTTATTAAGGACGCGCGAGGCCTTGGGCAACAGGTTCCTCTCTGAGGAAGATGCCCATCATGTGTTCATGGATGACCAGTTCCTCCAGGAAGAGCAAAAAAGGCTGGAGGGGCTGCTTGACAACATATTCCAAGGAATTGATCCCGCCGGGACGGACATTCTCTCCTTGCTGGACCAGCTGGACGACTTCAGGTTTTATGTTCCCCTGTCGGACAAACCGGTTGTCAACAGCGCCATGATCAGAAAGATCATCGACAGCTGTGTACTTGATAACGAGATGGTCAAATCCATTCTCCGCGACGCCGTCACAGACGAGCGGATCCTTGACGAAATCCGGGCAGCACAGGATGCCCGACCGGAAAAGCAGGTGTCCGCCGAGAGTGGCAGGGATCAGGGTGGAATCGACTCCATTCTCGCCGAGTTGCGCTCCGGAGGGTATGTGGACAATGACGGGATCATCAATCTCAGCGGAGCCAAGTTCGCCCGGCATCTTGTCAAGAGCGGTTATGTAAAGCCGGGCAAGAGTTGGAAACCATGGTTCCGGAATCCCGAATGGATCCGGTTCTCCGAGGAAGGGATAATCAGCAACAACGAGATCCAAGAGCTGACCAAGGAGTTGAACTGGAAGCCTTTCGATGGAATATTCAAAGACAAGGAAGGCAAGAGGCTTTCCTCGTCGAACCTCTCCAAATTCTTTTCAGACGGCGACAGCAGCTATTCGAAGAGAAACGCCCTGTTTCTTCAGATTTACCGCCGTCTTGGCCACAAAATGCTCGCTTAGGACTGATTTTTTTCGAAAGTATTCGCCGGCCTTCGAACGAATTCGAAATTCTCGAAGACCGGCTTTTTCCGTTGTAGCTTTGCATCAGACAAACAACAAAAACGGAAATATCATGAAAAAGATCACCCTTCTCACCGCCGCCATCGCAATCTTCTGCAGCGCCAACGTTTCTTTCGCACAGAACAAGTCTTACGACGTCAACGACCGCCCCTGGGGTGTCGCCCCTTGGGAGTATGCCACCCAGATGGATTCCCACATTGAATTCGAGGGAATCGAATTGGGACAGGCCTATGACACCTTCATCAACGAGCTTTCCGGCAAGGGATTCAAGACTCTGGACAAACAGAAAAGGTTCACCATCATGCGCGGGACCTGGAAAGGAATATCCGACACCAAGATCGTTGTCTACCACAAAGGTGGCCGTACTCATCTGGTAGAGGTTTATCCCAGGGCCGTCAAGGGTTGGGACCAGGCTAAGGCTCTCTACGAGGCCATCCGCAAGGATTTCTTCCAATATTCCGGTCTCAGTGAGGAGAATCTCGCCAACCTGACCGACCACAATCTCAACATCGGACACGAGGACGATTTCAACATGAGGGCTCTCCACAAGGAGTTCGATGACGCCAACTGCGCATGGGAGACCATCCTTCCGATGCCCGAGGGAACCCTGACCGTCAACATCAACGGAAAGAAGGATATCGGCAACGCGAAAGCCCGCTACACGAAAGGACACTTCCAGGTCCACGCCATCTACCGCGACAATTGCCTCGAGGACATCATGCTGGATTCCACCAAGGGAAATTTCTACGCGCAGAAATAAACAGAGAAAGGGAGACATATACATAAAAAAATCCCGGGCCTCGGTTGAGGTCCGGGATTTAAATATAAAATAGCGCTGATCTTTAGTCGCTCAAAGAGTAACGGCGGAAAGCGATGACTTTAGCCTCCTTGTCGACGGACTGGATGTAGGCGGCGACAGAGACCTTCTCATCGGACTGGACGAAATCCTGGTTCTCAAGAGTATTCTCCTTGAGGAACTTCTGGACGCGGCCGTTAGCGATGTTCTGGACCATCTGCTCAGGAAGATTGGCGGCCTTCTCGGCGCCGACCTTGGCGATGATCTCGCGGGCCTGGGCAGCCTGCTCGGGAGTGATCCAACCCTTGGCGGTGTTGGACTCGATATGATCCTCGCTGTCAACGTGGGCAGGATTGATTCCGACCTTCTTGAGGGCGGCGTCAATTGCCTTCTGGACCTGCTCGTCCTTTGTCTTCTGGATGGCGACGGCACGCTCGTTGTCAATGACTTCCTTAGGGCAGTCAGCCTCGGAGACAGAGACAGGGTTCATAGCGGTCACCTGCTGGGCGACAGCCCTGCCAAGATCCTCGGGAACGACTTTGTTGAAAGCGACGATAGCACCGAGTTTTCCGTTGAAGTGGACATACTGACCGACAAACGGAGCCTCGAGAGCGGCATAGTAAGCGAGAACATGCTTCTCACCGGTCTTACCTGTCTGGGCGGAGATCTCCTCCTCGACAGTGTGGCCGTTGGAGCACTTGCAAGCCTTGAGGGCCTCCGCATCAGCCGGGAAAGCGGCGATGGCGGCGTCAGCGATCTCAGCGGCAAGAGCCTTGAAATCAGGAGTGGCGGAGACGAAATCGGTCTCGCAGCCAAGGCAGACGATGATGGCCTTGTCACCATTTGTGCGGACAAGGACAGCACCCTCGGAAGTCTCGCGGTCAGCCCTCTTGGCGGCGACGAGCTTACCTTTCTCGCGGATTATCTTGACAGCCTCCTCGAAATTGCCGTTAGCCTCAGTGAGAGCGTTCTTGCAATCCATCATACCGGCGGAGGTCATCTTCCGCAGTTTCATAACGTCTTGTGCGGTAATAGCCATAGTCGTTTTAATTTTAATTATTCAGCCTCTGTTTCGACAGGCTCGGCAGCGGGTGCGGCCGGGGCCTCGGTAGCGACGTCAACGGGCTTGGCGCTCTTGCGGGCACGAAGCTTCTTGCCGGTAGGATTGGCAAGGGCCTCTCCCTCAGCGGTCTCTTCGGCGATCTCCTTGTCCTTCTCAAGCTTACGCTCTGAGAGTCCCTCCTCAATAGCCTGGCAAAGGATATTCAGGACGAGCTCGATGGACTTGGTGGCGTCATCATTGGCCGGTATCACATAATCAATGGGCGTGGGATCGCAACAAGTGTCAACCATTGCGAATACCGGAATGTTCAGACGGTTAGCCTCTTTGACGGCGTTGGCCTCTTTCTGGATGTCGACAACAAAGATGGCGGAAGGAAGACGACTCATGTCCCTGATGGAACCGAGGTTCTTCTCAAGTTTCTCCCTCTGACGGTTGATCTGCAGACGCTCTCTCTTTGCGAGCTTCTCGAATGTGCCGTCCTCTTTCATCTTGTCGATGGTGTTCATCTTCTTGACGGCCTTGCGGATCGTCGGGAAGTTGGTCAGCATACCGCCGGCCCAGCGCTCCGTGATGGAGGGCATGTTGACCGCGGTGGCCTTCTCCTTGACGATATCCTTGGCCTGCTTCTTGGTGGCGACGAAGAGGATCTTGCGGCCGGACTTGGCCAGCTGCTTCATCTCCTCGGCAGCCTCATCGATCTTGCCGATGGTCTTGTGCAGGTCGATGATGTGGATGCCGTTCTTCTGGTCGAAGATATACGGAGCCATCTTGGGGTTCCACTTACGGGCCAGGTGGCCGAAGTGAACACCTGCATCAAGCAATTCCTGGAAATTTGTACGTGACATTTGTTTGTCTGTGTGTTTTGTTTTGTCTAAACTGTCCCCTTGCGGGGTCTCTTTTCATCAAGGCGGAGTAGCGGAGGAAAAACCGGTCTCCGACCTTTTCCGCAGCGCGGCAACTTCCCGTCTCGGTCCTCACGGACACCGGAAGTTTGGAACCGCGGCTGTGCCGTAAAACGGGCAGTAACTAACGTTTACTGAACTGGAAGCGGCGGCGTGCACCCGGCTGACCCGGCTTCTTGCGCTCGACCTCGCGTGCATCGCGGGTGAGGAAACCGGCGGCCTTGAGCGCAGAACGGTAAGCTTCACGGTCCAGCTCACTGAGGGCGCGGGCGATACCGAGACGGATGGCTTCAGCCTGACCTTTGATACCACCGCCGATGACGGTGACCTTCACGTCAAACTGACCCTGCGTAGCGGTAACTTCGAACGGCTGGTTCACGATGTAACGGAGGGACTCGAGTGCGAAATAGGTCTCGAGGGGACGGCCGTTGACCGTGACGTTGCCTGCACCGGGAGTGAGATAAACGCGAGCGACGGCTGCTTTACGTCTTCCAAGGGCGTGTGTTTGTTCCATTTGCTCTGTTTAAATTTCGTCCAACTTGATAACTTGAGGGTTCTGGGCCTGGTGCGGATGCTCCGGACCTGCGTAAACGAACAGGTTGCCGAGGAGGTCTGCACCAAGACGGGTCTTGGGGAGCATACCCTTCACTGCTCTCCTGACGAGTTCGGCGGGCCGCTTCTCGAGGATCTCACGCGGGGTCGTGAACCGCTGTCCGCCGGGGAATCCGGTGTAGCGGGTGTAGACCCGGTCGGTCATCTTCTTGCCGCTGAGGGCGACCTTCTCCGCATTGACGACGATGACGTTGTCACCGCAGTCGACGTGCGGGGTGTAACCCGGCTTGGTCTTGCCACGGAGGACAAGCGCCACGCGGGAAGCGAGACGACCAAGAGCGAGATCAGTCGCGTCAATGACAACCCACTTCTTGTCAACAGTCGCTTTGTTAAGCGATACAGTCTTGTAGCTTTGTGTGTCCACTGTCTTGATCTTTAATTAGTTAATAAAAATTGCGATCCCTACACAAAATAGGGACCGCAAAGGTAGGAATTTTATTCTGAAAAAACAAACAGGGCGCTACAGGGTGGCACCCCAGCCCCAATGGGCCTGGTAGAACCCGTTGATGGCGGCGGCCAGGAACAGGAACACGATCAGGGAGGCGACGATCACGCCGATCACCTTGACGCGCTTGAACCAGGTCTTGCCGTTCCAGCCCACGGTCTGGAACATGCTCCAGAAGCCGTGCACGAGGTGGAGCCAGATGGCGCAGAACCACACCAGGTAGATGGCGAGGACCCACCACTGTCCGAAGGTCGTGACCAGCAGGTAGTAGGGATTGTTCTCGAACGTGCCGATGCCGAACATCTCGGGCAGCTGCATCTTGGCCCAGAAGTGGGACAGGTGGAAGGCCAGCAGGCCGAGCACCACGATGCCGAGCACGAACATGTTCTTGGCGGACCAGGAATCGGTGGCGGCCTTGCTGGCCACCGCGTAGCGCTTCCAGCCGCCGCGGGCCTTGATGTTCTGCCAAGTCAGCCAGCAGCCGTAGAGGATGTGGACCAGGAATCCGAGCGCGAGGATCGGGACCATGATGTCGATGACAGGCGTGGACATGAAGTCGCAGCCGAGCTTGAACAGGCCGTCACCCTTGCTGAACAGGGCTTCGTCATCGGCAACGACGCCGAACTTGCCCGTGAAGGTGTCGATGACGGAGAAGAAATTGATCACGCCGTGAAGCAGGAGGAAAAGGATCAGGAAGGCTCCACTCACCGCCTGGATGAATTTCTTGCCGATTGAGGAATTGAATATGAACATCTCTTTTGGATTTATTCGGGTCTAGACTGCAAATATAACCCGAATCTTGCAAGTTTCATAATTTTCCAATATTTTTGTTTTCGGAGATTCCGGGCCGGCCCCGGAATCTCCCGCAAAAGACAAGAGACTATGAGAGTATTGCTGAAACTGAGCGGCGAGAGCCTGGGCGGCCCCGCCGGCAAGGGCATTGACGAGAAATACCTCGTCCGCTATGCCCGCGAGATCGTCGATGCCGTGAAGGCCGGCCACCAGGTGGCCGTCGTCAACGGAGGCGGCAATTTCTTCCGCGGCCTGCAGGGCGTCGGCAAGGGATTCGACCGCATCACCGGCGACCGCATGGGGATGCTCGCCACCGTGATCAACTCGCTCGCCATCGCGGGCGCCATCCGCAGCCTCGGCGTCGAGGCCGAGGTCTTCACCGCCACCCCGATGCAGCCCGTCGC
>JAGAFU010000055.1 GCA_017627955.1 Bacteroidales bacterium
CGGACTATCTCCAGAACTACTTGAACGAGTTCTGCTACAAGTTCAACCGACGGTACTTCGGCGACAGGCTGTTCGACAGGCTCATGGTTGCGGCCCTGGCTTACAAGAATGACTTTAGGTATAACATTGCGTAATCATTTTATATTTATATATAATGGCAAGGAGATTATCATTGGGCGTCCTTCTGGTTTTCTGGTGCGCCCTCGCCGCCGGAGAGCGTATCGACACGCTCCGCGTATCGGCTGCCTACACTACCCATATCATTTTCGCCACGGATCTGACATACGCCGACCTGTCGAACAGCCGTTACGTTGCGGCGAAGATCATCGAGCAGAACAAGAACATGCTTGCCCTGAAGGCGAGGGAGCGTTTCGGGGATTCCTGCAGCGTCTCGGCACTTGAGTCCAACGGCACCATGCGCACTTTCATTGTCGTTTTTGACGAGCATCCCAAGGAGCTCGTGGTGGATTTGCGTAAGCGGGGGGATGGGGCGAGGCCTCAAGCCTCCTCCACGGTAGGCCGTGAGCAGTCTCTGGCACGCTCCAGACCGGCGGATAACGGCTCCGGAAGGGTGGTGTCCACCTGGAAGACAGGTTCCGCGCCGCTGCTGTCCGATGTCGTGAAGCAGCCGCAGCATCTGTTTCATATCGGATGCAAGGAGTACGACATCCAGGTCCTCTGCGAGGACATCAGCTCCTTCAGTGATATCACTTATATCACTATCTCTCTGAGGAACAACTCCGGTATCAGTTATGACATCTCTGACGCCACTTTCGTTGTCGAGAGCAAAAGATCCGGAAAGCGTACCGTTAGGGTGGACAAGACGATCTTCCCTCGCAGCCGGTACGGGAGGCTCTCGGCGGGGCCGGGGGAGTATACCCGTATAGCCTACTCCTTTGACAAGATGACTCTCTCGAAGGATCAGGTGCTGAAGATATACATGTATGAGGAGGGTGGCCAGCGTAACCTGGTCATGACGGTCGACACCAAGGACATTAACAGGGCGAGGACGAACATCTAGCCTTGAATATTCATCAAGTCTGCCAATTGTAGGAAATAGTCATTCGACCATATGTCCAATTCACCGGGACTGCTCAGGAAAGGAAGCACATCCTCTTTGACGCGGGATATGTCGGTACTTTCCAGACGTCCCCGCAACGCGGACTTGAACTCGTCAAGTGTCATCTCCTGACCGTTGGACTGGAGGATCCTCTCTTGCAGGTGCCCCCAGTCAAGAGTGATGCCGTTCCGTACATACCATTCAAAATCATACCAGTCGCGCCCCTTGACCCTTCTCTGCCACGCCCTGAAAACCAGCGCGTGCATTTTCCCGGCAAAAAGGTCTGGGAGCGTAACGCAGCGGGTCAGGAATGATTTCGGCTGCAGCAGGTATTTTTGTTCCGTCGAGAACTTAAGGGGTGGCACGGTATCCACTTCAATCTTAACTTTTATGGACTTCTCAGTCTGAAATGATATGTCGTATACATCTGTAGTATCTTTCAGAAAGGCGGATTCCACCTTGCCAAAACTTCTCTTATCCTTCTTCTTGATCTCCACCTTTCGACCAACAAGGGTGAACTGGTCTATGATGGGTTGGAAGTATTGCTCGAAGTTAAATGATGGGTCTTCCTTTAGCAGCGTGAAATCCATATCCTCGCTGAAGCGGTTCAATCCGTGGAATATTCGAAGGCAGGTTCCACCATAGAAAGCTGCCTTGTCGAAGAAACCACCATCGGCGAGCCCGGCGAGCACGATCTGCTGGCTCACTTCATAAACCGCGTTCCTTCTAGCCGTGTCCGTGCTTTGGTCATAGGCCGAAAGCATCTTTTCATATAGTTGGTTCATTTCCCTAGCAACTTTATAATGGTTTCAATTGATTGTGTCTTTTTGCCGGTGTCGGCACATTGCTGAAGAATACCGGCATCGAATTGGCTGAAAGCGTCCATGTCAAAACGCAGGTCCTCTTCCAGAAATGCCTGGGCTTCTTTCTGATAACGCAGAATCACTCCGGAGGTGGAACAGATCAGGTCGCATAAAGCCTTCTCCGGGGTTGCGATGATGAAGGTCGCCCCCTCTGTCTCACCTTGCCGGAGTCCGATAGGGAAGTAGTCCCTACCGACACCGGTATATGAGAACCTGCCAAGAGTGTTCTCGAACACGCGCGAATGCTTGATTGTCATGCTTTGTACCATGTGCACGCGTTCCGGGATGAGACCATACCATCGAAGTGCCGTATGCATGGATACATAGGAAGGGGAGTACAAGTGGTTGGCGACAAGTTCATTGCTGACACGCTTGCCACTCCACTCAGGGTTGACTATGTATAATCCGCGCTTCAGGCGCAATAGCTTGCCGCTATGCTCCAAAGAGGATACCTTTTGGTTTGAGCTGGCGACATCAGGATACAGTGATGAGATGGTCTCCTTGGTGACCGGTATGTTGCCTAATATGTCCAGAACATCCTTCATGACGCAAATATAGTAAATTCTGGTATAGAAAATCAGTTATTACATTATTTTCTGTTCAAAATATCGCTATATGTGACCTTCCCTGAGAATGGTTGACACTTTTTGGGACCTGATGTCAATGATGAATACTTGTTTTCGGATGAAAATGTGCCCATTGGTTATTGTGGCGTAAGGAGCCTGGCGTTCTTGACTCTCTGCTCGTTTGTGTATCCGTCAAGGTAGTTTTGGGTGGTTTTTATACTTGAGTGCCCCAGGGCGTTGGATATGAACTCTATCGAGACATTTTTCTGTTGCAGTACGGTGGCGAAGCAGTGCCTGGCGGTATAGGTGGTGACCTTTTCCGGGATCCGCAGGATTGCCGACACCGCTCTCATGTGCATGTTTATGTTTTTGACAACCTGCCGTATTCTCGCGTGTTCCTCCATCGAGTTCTCCTTTATTCCTTCCAGATACGGTAGAAGCAGTCTCTTTCCCTTCGCGATCGGTTCGAGGGTCTCGTAAAGCTGGCGGATAAGAGCGACGTGAACCTTTCTGCCGGAGGAGTCTTCCGTCTTGTGTCTTGTGAAGACAATCTCTCCATCACGAACGTCTGAGCGTTTGATCCGGAGAAGATCCCGCGCGTTCATTCCGTTCCCGTAGTATAGCGCCCTCCAGTGGAGGAGCCAGAAATACGTGTCCTCCGGCAGATCGGACGGACCTGCGAAGAGGATTTTCTTTAAGGATTCAGGTGAGATGGAGAGGTCGCGCCGACGCGGCTGGGGCTTGCGGATCCCGTTCATGGGGTTCCTGGTTATCATTTTCGCCTCGATCGCCCTGTTCATGACAGCGGTCAGGTTTCTCATCTTTATCGCGACCGTCGTGGGATTGTTGTGCCTTTTGTCCGTGAGCCACCGCACGAAGCTACGGCAAGTGTCAGGGCCAAAGCTTGTTATCGGTGTCGGCTTGCCTTTAAGGAACTCGTTCACGCAGACATACAGGTTGTTGTACATGTCCGCCGTGTTGTGTTTCCCATCTCTTCTCAACTGCAGGGTGTGTTCAAGGAGGATCTCCTGTATGTGGTTCCCCCGACTTCTGTTCGTCGCCTGGGAGAGGTTGGCGAACGAGAAGGCGTCGTCCCTAACCAGGGACTTTATCGCGTTAAGGAAAGTCCGGTACGTGGTCATGGCCGGATGGTCTGAGTCTGGAGATTTCTCGAAGAGTGTCCACTCTTCCTTAGACATCTCGCAGTGCGTTGAGTAGTACCTGTTCGTGTTTTTATGTTGTACTCTAAGGCAGATCGTGTGTTTGCCGCTTTTCAGCGGCTGGTTGTTTATTGTTAGGTGCAGGGTCACCTCTCCTATTTTTTCTCTCATTGTGTTTTTTGTTTGGATTTATTCCATCCTTCAATGTTGAAGAGTAGCCGCACCTCATACACGTTGAAGAAAACTTTCCTGGGGCTTTGCCGTTTGGTGTTGAGTAATCCGGCTCTCTCTTTGTTGAAGAGTGTCTGTTTGCTTACGATGACCCCCTCGAGCGTGAGAGTCCTTACCACATCGTCAGCGCTCATCCACTTCTCTTCAGGGGCAGTTGTCTCGATTGTCAGCGAGCTGGTGAATGTCGGGAATACCGGGTGTTTGTCGAGCTTCAGATTATACGATATGCTTTCCATTTCTTAGTTATTCTTTCTTAAGACGAAAGTACGAATATTATATTTTATAGCAAAATAAATTGTTATATTTTGTAAATAATTCGTTTCGAAAGGAAAATATATCGTTCTAAAGGGATATTAATTTAGTTTACGGACTTTTATTGTTTCGTCCGTTTATATATATGCTCTTTGATGCTGGTAAAAACAACAAATAAATTGAAAATCCTTTAATCGGAATTTTCCCTTTTAAGGGGACTGTTTTCGCAATTTGTTGATTTTGAATTAGTTGGAAGGAAAATTTGGGCATGAAAAAAGGTTCAGAGCTTGTCTGTCAAGCAAGCGCTCTAAACCAACTGAGCTAAGCCCTCGTTTGGGATTGCAAAGATAGGAATCTTTTTTGATAATCCAAGTATTTTCCGGCTTAAAATGTGGGGAAATTACCTTTTCGACTTGAAAAAGTCGGTCATGAGCATTCCGCACTCCTCAGCCAGCACCCCGGCGCTGATCTCTGTCTTGGGATGAAGCAGGGATGGGGAGTAGAGAGAATATCCACGCCTCGGATCAAGCGCGCCATAGACAATCCGGCCTACTTGGGCCCAATTCAGACCTCCCGCGCACATAGGGCATGGCTCTACAGTGACATACAATGTGCAGTCGCTCAAGTATTTCCCGCCCATAGCCTCGGTGGCAGCTGTTATCGCGATCATCTCGGCATGAGCTGTCGGATCGTGAAGCTTCTCGGTCATGTTGTGGCCTTTGCCGATAATCCGTCCCTTGCAGACAACCACGGCTCCGATAGGGATCTCACCCTCGTCAAGGGCGATCCTGGCCTCTCTCAGGGCCTCGGTCATGTATCTCTCGTCTATGTCCATGTTCAGGGGATAAAAAAAGCAGGTCACATGGACCTGCCGTAAGAGTCATTTGACGATTACCACCTGTCCTCAGATGATACGGTCAACTTCTTGCGTCCGTGACGACGACGGGAGGCGAGAACGCGGCGTCCATTGGGAGTGGACATTCTCTCACGGAATCCGTGCTTGTTCACGCGCTTGCGCCTTGAGGGTTGGAATGTTCTTTTCATATCTTCTTTATTTTATATTTTCCAAAAAGGGAGTGCAAAGTTAAACCTTTTGCTGAAAATTACAAAATATTTATCACGAATTTGCCCTCGAAATAATTGTCATCCAGCCATGAGTCCACCCTCCAGGTCGAGATGGAGCCTTTTCTCATCTTCTGTCTCGTCATCAACTCGATTATCTCCTCATTGATGTCCCCACCTTTCAGGTACAGGATGCTTTTCGTGTATTTCCCTTTGACCCACGGATAGAAGTCCGTCAGGGACGCCACAGCCCTGGACACGACGTAGTCGAACTTCACGGGAAGTGTCTCAGCCCTGGCATTGACGATCTCTACATTCTGGAGCGCAAGGTCCTTTGCCACCTCGGAGGCTACAATGGTCTTCTTCCTGATCGAATCGCAGAGGGTGAATCTGACTTCAGGAAACATAATTGCGAGAGGAATACCGGGGAAGCCTCCTCCGGTACCCAGATCAAGAACTTTGACATCATTCCCCGATGCGGACCATTGTGAATATTCCTCCGGCAAACTGGCCTTGAGATAATAAGCTATCGCAAGCGAATGGAGGACGTGGTGGTCGTACAAACCGTCCAGGTCCTTGCGTGAGATCACGTTGATTTTTGAGTTCCAGTCTCTGTACAAGGATTCCAGGCGACTAAACTTATCCAATTGGCCGTCAGTAACTTCCGGGAATGATTCCAACAATATTCCCTTGAACCGCTCGAAATCCATCATATCTCCTCGTCGTTTTCTACCTCTGCCCTGAGGCTGTCTATTATCATCTTTGCCCTTCGGATGCGGGTCTTCACCGTGTTGAGCTCCAAATCCATGTTCTCGGCTATCTCGTCGTATTTCATCCCATCAATAAGACGTTTTCTCGCGACCTCGCGATAAAGTTCCGGAAGACGGTCGATGTACTTGATCCTCTCCTCCTCGGACTCAGTCTTTATCAGCGTGCCGAGGGCATCTTCAGACAGGTCTGGAATCCCTTCAAGGCCAGTGGATTGCGTCTCGTCATCAAGATAGACTATCTGGTTCTTGGGGTGGATCCTGTTCTCTTTCTCCAGAGAGTCCAGGGCAGTGTTCTTCGCGATCTTGCAGAGCCATGTGAGGAACTGGCTCTTGGTGTCGTCGAAATTGTGGATCTGCCGAAACGCCTTCTCGAAACTCCGGGAGCAGATGTCGTCGACATCGTAATCGTCTATGTTCTTGAAACGGTTTTTGATGTAGGAACGGAGCTGGTCGATATGACGGTCCCATAGGGCCGTGAACGCCAGTCCGTTACCGTTTCTCGCCAGGATCACCAGCTCATCAATGGGCTTCAAGCCAGTTGTCACCATAGTCACATTCAACAGTGAGCGGTACGCTCAGTTTCACAACATTCTCCATGAGGCCTTTCACGATCTCCTTGAGCGTCTGGACCTCGTCCGGCAAGGTGTCGAAGACGAGCTCATCATGGATCTGAAGCACCATCTTGGATTTCATCTTCCTGGCAGCCAGTTCCTTGTCGATAGCTATCATCGCCAGCTTGATGATGTCCGCCGACGTGCCTTGGATCGGGGCGTTGACGGCATTCCTTTCGGCTAGCGAACGGATTGTGGCGTTTTTGGAGTTGATTTCAGGAATATATCTCCTGCGTCCGAATATGGTCTCCACGTATCCCGTCTCTTTCGCGGCTTCCTTGGTGTCCTCGATGAATGACCGTATGGAAGGGAAGCCCGCGAAATAGTCATCGATTATCTTCTGCGCCTCCTTGCGGCCAATCCTGAGCCTTTGGGCAAGCCCGAACGCTGATATTCCGTACATTATCCCGAAATTGGCCGTCTTCGCGATCCTTCTCTGGTCGGCTGTTACTTCCTCGTGGGGGATGCCGAATATCTTGGCAGCCGTCGCCGCATGGATGTCTATCCCGTCCTTGAACGCGTTGATAAGGTGCTGGTCACAACTAAGGTGTGCCATGATCCTCAACTCTATCTGTGAGTAGTCGGCGGAGAGGATCAGACCTCCTGGAGCGCTTGGGACGAAGGCCTTGCGGATCTCACGGCCCCTGTCGGTGCGGATGGGAATATTCTGGAGGTTTGGGTTTGAGGAACTGAGCCTTCCGGTGGCGGTAAGAGCCTGGTTGAAAGTGGTATGGACCTTGCCGTCAGAAGGGTCGATGTAGGAGGGGAACGGCTCTATGTAGGTTGAGAGAAGCTTCTTCACCGCGCGGAACTCGAGAATCTCGTCCACGATTGGATGCCTGTCCGCTATGTCCAGGAGCGTGGTCTCGTCAGTGGAATATGTCCCGTTGGCGTTTTTCTTTGGCTTCTCGGTGAGCTTTAATTTCTCGAACAGGATCTCTCCTATCTGCTTTGGCGAGGACACGTTGAGAGATGGCTCACCGGCGAGTTCCCTGACCTTGGCTTCCCTCTGGACCATTTCTTCGCGAAGATGGGCGGTGAAGTCCTTCAGCGAGCCGAGATCGACTTTAACCCCATTCCGCTCCATTCTTGACAGGACCTTCAGAAGAGGTTCCTCCATATTGTAATAGAGGTCATGCAATCCCTTGTCGCCCAACGTTTTCTCCAGACTCTCCCCGAGCATCAGGAGGATCGCTGCCTCCCGGCTCCTGTCAGCTCCTGTTGTTTCTTCGGGAATATCGTCGAAAAGCGATCCGGTCCGCGCCTCGTTCTCTTGCTGGCCGGACTCAACCGCTAACCCGAGGATGCTTTGGGAAAGCACGTCGATCTTGTGGCTTTTCTCCGGGTCGATCAGATAGTGCATCAGTCCGATGTCCTGGAGTTTCCCGTTCAGCCCGACTCCGGCCGAGGCGAGAATATTCATCTGCCGCTTGAGGTCGTCTCCGCGTTTGGTCACGGAGTCATCTTCCAGGATTGATTTGAAATCCTTTACGCTTCCCTCCGCGGTCAAGAACAGATCCGCTTCGCTCAGAATGACAGAGGTGGCCGCGATGACCCTTTGGGGTTTGGAATATATCCCCGCGCCGGCCCCTTCGGTGATGACCGAGATGACCTTTCCGTCACCCCCGGCTTGACCAGGGGTCCCCCTCAAGGCGGTAATGAGCTCCTTGGGGCTTACCTTCTTGATTTCTAGATGTTTCTCTTCCTTGACTTGCGGCGTGCCGGCATGTCCCAGGAATCTTTGCAAGGAATTGAACTCGTATTTTTCGAACAGATCGGCGAGCTGGGGACCGTAAGCCTTGTCCACAGCCATCGCCTCGGTGGCGACATCCACGTCTATGTCCGTCTTGATCGTTACCAGCTCACGGCTCAGGCCGATGTGGTCACTGGCTTCCTCGAACATCGCCCGCTGTCTTGGGGACAACTCGTCAAGATGGTCGTAGATGCCTTGCACGGAGCCATATTTCGACACGAGCTTGCTGGCTCCGACTTCTCCGACACCCTTGACACCAGGCACATTGTCCGCGGTGTCTCCGCAGATGGCGAGCATGTCAATGACCTGGGCGGGGGACTGGATCCCATATTTCCCGCAGATCTGGGCGACACCCAGCACCTCGTCATCTCCTCCAGCCTTGCCGGGCTTGTATTGCCAGATGTGTTCCTCCACCAGCTGGCCATAGTCTTTGTCCGGGGTAACCATGTAGACGTCAAGTCCTTCCCTGGAGCATCTCTTGGCGACAGATCCGATGACATCGTCAGCTTCGAACCCTTTGATCATGAGGGTGGGGATGTTCATCGCCCCGCAAAGCTCCATCAAAGGGTCGAGCGCGTCGATCACCAGTTGCGGAGTCTCCGCCCTGTTGGCCTTGTATTGGGGGAACATCTCGTTCCGGAATGTGCCCCCCGGGGGGTCAAAGGCCACTGCCAGGTAATCGGGGGTCTCCCGCTCGATGAGTTCCAGAATATACTTGGTGAATCCGAACAAGATGGACATGTCAGCTCCTTTGGAGTTGATCATAGGCCTTCGGAGGAACGCGTAGTACATCTTGAACACGAGGGCGTGTCCGTCGATGAGGAATATTTTGCTCGGCATCTGGAGGGATCGGTTCTATTCTTCTGGCATGAACATCGGGTCCCAAGCGGGGAGCAGGATCGGCTTTTGGGCGAGCTGGGCCTTAAGGGACTCGGGAACATATTTCTTTTCGACAACGAGGCGGAACATGTATTCGTTGAACCACTCGTCAGTCATTATGAGGTTGCCCTTGTAGCCGCTGGCGGCTCCCCAGCTGTTCTCGACCATCCACTTGACAGGTTTGCCGTCCTTGATGTCGACGGCGATGAGTGTCATGGCGTGGGAAGAACCACTGGCGTGGGTCATAATCCTCTGTTTCTTGTCCATCGGGAAAGTGGTCCCGAAGAGTGAGCCGTAATCGAAGTTGGCGAGGTCGAGGGTGCCTTTCTTGCGGTCGCTGAACTTGCCCACGTCGCAGGAGAAGTACATGGCGGTGTTGTCCTTGATTGACGCGATCGCGATCTCCTTGATGGTCTCTATGGGGACGTTGAGGTAAACCCAGTTCTGCCCGTCATAGACGTGGCGGTCGTAGGCGATCTCGTAGACTTTGCCATATTCCCTGGACGGATCGTTCATCAGCATGACGTAGCTGTTGTTGAGGTCTGTGCCGACCCATTCGTTGTAGAATGAGAGGGGAGTGTAGGTCTTGGTGCTGATGACTTTGTCCTTGGAGTCACGCATGGTGTACTCGAACTCCTGCGGGGGCTCTCCGAGGCAGAGAACCAGCATGCGGTAGATCTCCTTGAGCATTTCGGTCTTCATCCCCTGGCAGTCCTTGGGCTTGGCGTCCCTGAGCTTGAGACCGTCCTCGCGGAGCTTGGTGGCGATCTGGGTCCTCATGGCCGATGTGCTGTTGGCGTTCAAGGTCTCAGGCATCACGTCGGAGGGAACAACTCCGTATTTCATGATAAGGTTGGCGACGCCAGTGAACTGGCCGCCGTCTCCGATGGGGTTGCTGAAGAGCCAGTCAACCTCTCGGTCGTCGAACCCCTTGTCTTTCGTGTCTATTACTCCCTGGAGGAAGAGATTGGCCTTCTCGAGCTGGTCGTAGAAGAAGCAGTAGTTCTGGGAGAAGGTGAAAGCGCCCAGGTCGTATTTGTCAATCATTCTGGCTCTCAAGACGTTAAGTCCGGAGAAAAGCCAGCAGCGGCCGGAAGATTTCTGGTCTGTTATGCCTTTGGTCTTGACCATGTCGGAGAAATGGGTGTCTATCATGGCGATGTTCTCCGAGTTGGCTGCAAGAACGCTTATTGATGTGGAGTTGAGAGCGTTTTTTATGGCTTTGTCGGCGGCTGTGCCCTCATAGCCTTTGCGGATCTCCTTGAGCATCTCAGCGGAGATACCTCCCTTGGGGTCGGCCTTTTGCTGAGCTGAAACAATGCCGCTGGAAATTAATGAAATAGCGGCGGCTAGAAAGAATGTTGCTTTTTTCATGACGGTTCGTTTGATTTCGGTAAAATTAATGATAAATCACCGGATAACCAAACAAAACGTCCCTATCGCTTAAGTTTAAGGATTATGTCGTCAAGCATCTTGAACAACGTGGGGATGGTGTCGGGAGTGACGCTGTCGCATATTACCGCGGATCCCAACTTTTCAGGGACACAGGAAAGCTTCTCCTGTAGTCCCAACCCTTTCGGGGTAAGCCGCACTATCATCTGCCTGGCGTCGTCGCGTCCCTTGCTCCTTGTGACCAGACCGTCCGATTCCATCCTTTTCAGAAGGGGAGTCACCGTGTTGGTCTCCAGGAGAAGCCGCTTGGCGATGTCGTTCACCGGCATCGCGTCCTTCTCCCACAAGACCATCAACACCAGGTACTGCGGATATGTCAGTCCATGTCCGGACAGTAGGGGATGATAGGCCTGCGTGAGAAGGCGCGAGGCGGTGTACAACCTGAAACAGAGTTGGTTGTCCAGTTTGAGATTGTCTTGCATCAGAGCATTTCCTGGATATCCTTCTCCATCTCCTTGGGAGTCACGACCGGTGCGAAACGCTTGACAACGGAACCGTCGCGGTTGATCAGGAATTTGGTGAAATTCCAGAGGATGTCGCTGTCCTTTTCCACGCTCTTGCTGATCCCTTTGAGCATCTTGTGGGTGGCCTTGGCCTTCAAGCCCTTGTATTCCTCGGTGGGGGCCTGTGATTTCAGATACTCGAAAACGGGGGACGCGTTCTGGCCGTTGACATCGGTTTTGGCCATCAGCGGGAAGGTCACTCCATGGTTGAGGCGGCAGAATTCGGCGATCTCCTCGTTGCTGCCAGGCTCCTGATGGGCG
Organism: Bacteroidales bacterium; assembly: GCA_017627955.1. Taxonomy (GTDB): domain Bacteria; phylum Bacteroidota; class Bacteroidia; order Bacteroidales; family UBA932; genus Cryptobacteroides. The sequence continues at coordinate 11,424 of JAGAFU010000055.1, forward strand.
AACTGGTCGCAAGGGAAGCCCAGGATAACGAAACCCTGGTCCTTGTATTGCTGATAGAGCGCCTCAAGGCCGTCGTATTGCGGAGTGAAGCCGCATTTCGAAGCGGTATTGACTATCATAAGGACCTTGCCCTCATATTGCTTGAGGTCAACTTCGAGGCCCTTGTTTGAAAGGGCCTTGAAATCATAAATCTTTTCCATGACTAGAGCTGTTTTGTAAGCCAGTTCTGAAGTCCGATCTTCTCGATGAGCTCGAGCTGACCCTGGCTCCAGTACATGTCCTCTTCCTCATCGAGAGCGTAGGCCCTGAGGATATCGTAGGTCTTGAAATCATCGGAAAGCGATGTTGTAAGTTCCATGAGGATAGGAACTTCCCTGACGGAGACCTCGAGGTCTGACTTGATGTATCCGACGGGATCGTCGCACACCGGCATCTCGGGAGCGGCCTCTACTTTCGGGCATCCACCAAGATCGATGATGCGGTCGATGAATTTGTCGACCCACTCCATCTCTTCGGCAGCGTGCTCGGCGTATTTCTCTCCGAGTTTGGAAAGACCCTGTGCGGCGAAAATCTTGCTTTCAATTTTGTGCTGGAGGCTCTGGGCGGCCAGTCCTGTAGCGTAGGCCTGAAGGATCTGGATTGATTTCTGTTTGTCCATATTCTAATATTTTAAAGTTTTATATCGTTTACGATGCAAATATAGGAATAAAAATTTATATCGCAAGCGATATTTTGTAAAAAGTTTAAAAATCCCGTTTAATAAGGTCTAATGTCCGTCATTTTGAGTAAATTCGCGGCCGATATGATGAAGTTGTTAACGCAGGGAGGCACAGCGGGTGCCATTTTGATTCTGGCGCTTGTCATCGCCACAGGTTTGTATCTAAGTCGTTTCAAGTTGAAGGGTATATCCTTGGGAACGACCTGGATTCTTTTCATGGGTATATTGCTCGGCCATTTCGGCTTGAGAGTCAACCCCACGATGTTGTCTTTCATAAAGGACTTCGGACTGATTCTGTTTGTTTTCGCAATAGGATTGCAGGTGGGACCTGGTTTTTTCCATTCATTCAAGAAAGACGGTCTTCCGATGAATTTGTTGGCGATCTGCCTGGTCATTCTGGCGGTCGCTACCACTTACATCATTCACCTCATAACAGGAGAAGATCTTGGCACGATGACAGGAATAATGTCCGCTGCCGTGACCAATACCCCGGGACTGGGTGCCGCCCAGCAGACCCTTGTTGACGCGACAGTTGCCACCGGAGGCTCTCCGGAGAGGGCCGCGGCCGCTTCTGCCGGGATCGCGTCGGCTTATGCCGTCGCCTACCCGCTTGGAGTTCTGGGCGCTATAGCTGTCGTGATTCTCACGAAATCCTTGTTCAAGATCGATCTCGACAAGGAGAAAGAGAAAGCCCGCGGCGCTGACGGGCAGGAGACCAATGCCTATCGTCTCGCGTGCAAGGTTGAGAACCCGGCCGTGTTCGGGAAGTCTCTCCACGACATCATTGGAGGCGAGAATAGTGACCATCTGGTGATAAGCAGGATGATGAGGGATGGGAAAGTCTCTGTCCCGGATTTGAATATGCCTCTTAAAGAAGGGGACAAGTTGCTGATTGTCACAGATGTGCATCATAAGGAAAGGGCTCCTATCATTTTCGGTGAGCAGTGCCCTGTGGATATGAATGAGTGGATCACTCCGGATTCGACACTTGTGAACCGTCGTCTTTCCATCACTAAATCCGCGATCACAGGTTACAGCCTCCGCAAGCTCGACATCCGTCATAAGTATGGTGTCACAGTGACCAGGATCCTGCGCTCCGGAGTCCAGCTCCAGGCCGACCCTGACATTATTCTCCAGGTTGGCGACAGCATACAAGTTGTCGGAACTGAGGATGCCATCAGCCAGCTCGCGACACTTGTCGGAAATCAGCCGGAGACGCTTCAGAAGCCTAACCTTGTGCCGATCTTTTTCGGAATAGCCATCGGCGTGATCGTGGGTATGCTTCCGATCAGGTTCCCCTGGATGCCGCAGCCTCTGAAGCTCGGCCTTGCCGGCGGACCGCTGATCGTGGCTATCCTTCTTGGCCATTTCGGACCGCAGTTGAAGATCACGACCTACACTGCCTTGAGCGCCAACCTGATGATACGGGAGATAGGTATTTCCTTGTTTATGGCCGCTGTCGGCCTCGGTGCGGGCGAGACATTCGTATCCAGCCTTGTAGGAGGCGGTTACATCTGGATTCTCTACGGTTTGATCATAACTCTCGTGCCAATGTCCATCGTCGCTGTACTGGCTCGAGTCTTTTTCAAGATGGACTTTTTCAAGGTCTGCGGACTATTGTCCGGCGGAACTACGGATCCGGCTCTTCTTTCCTTCTCGGAACAATTGTACGGAGGAAATATCGCTGTCAACTACGCGACCGTGTACCCCTTGACGATGTTCCTCAGGGTTGTCGCCGCCCAGATATTGATTATGATAATGTTATAATACCAACGATATGAAAAGGAATCTTATATTCATCTTTGCCGCCTTGGCGCTCTTCACCGCTTGCGGGGGAGGAGACAAGTCTCCTTATGCGAGGAAGGTGTCTGAATATGCCCTTGTGACAATCCCGGCCCCGAATCTCAACGGGATAACCGACAATGGCAAGGAGGTCCTCAATCTCTACCGTTTCGCGGCTGACGAGATTGACGCGATTTACTGGAAGCAGTATTTCGGGGATAAGGAATCTCTCCTCGGCTCATTGGAGGATCCGCAGCAGAAAGACTTCGCCGCGATCAACTATGGCCCTTGGGACCGCATTGACGGGCGTTCTTTCGTGGAAGGCTACGAGGACAGGCTTCCCGGCGCCGGCTTTTATCCGGCGGACATGACTCCGGAGGAGTTCGAAGCTCTTGAGGACTCATCCAAGTTGAGCCCCTACACCATGATCAAGCGCACCCCTGACGGCTCTCTCAAGGCCGTGTGGTATCATGATGAGTACAAGGAGAATCTCGAGAAGATCTCGGCTTACCTTAAAGCCGCGGCTGACATCACCATCAAGCCTAGCGTGAAAGAGTACTTGCTGAAAAAGGCCGACGCCCTGCTTTCCGATAATTATTACGAGAGCGGCAAAGCCTGGCTCGAGATGGAGGACAGCAAGATGGATCTGGTCATCGGCCCTAACGAGACCGCGGATGACCAGTTGCTCGGAATCAAGCGTTCCTACGAAGCCTTCGTCCTTCTGAAGAATATGGAAAGGACAGAACAGCTCATGAAATACGCCGGACGTCTCGAGGAGTTCCAGAGGATGCTCCCTGTCGAGGATTTGTATAAGGAGTTCCACCCTGGAGCCGGTTCTGACATATTCTCATGCGATGCGATCTACTATGCCGGCAAGGCTAATGCCGGAATCAAGGTGATCGCCCTGAATCTTCCTTATGACGCTGACATCCAGGAGACTCTCGGTACCCGTACCATCCTGTTGGAGAATGTGATCCGCCAGAAGTTCAACTATGTGATCTATCCGACGGGCAACGTGCTTCTTGAAACAGGGGAGAGGGCCCATCTGTCCCAGGACGCGTTTTTCTGGAATATAGTTTTCCGCGAGATCGCCCATGGATTGGGTGTCAAGGAGACTATCAATGGCAAGGGCACCGTAGAGGAGGCACTTGGAAGCTCGGCTCTTACTTTCGAGGAGATGAAGGGCAATGCTGTCGGTATGTACCTGGTCTGCAAGCTCCAGAGCCATATCGCCATGGACCGCCTGTTCACCGTCGAGGACGCTCTCACCACATTCTTCACTTCCCTCGCGCGCTCAGAGCGTTTTGGCGAGGGCTCAGCCCTTGGCAGGGCCAACACCATTCTGTTCAATTATTTGAGCGAGAAAGAGGCTTTCGAGCGTCATCCCAATGGGCGTTACACCATCAATTTCGCTAAGATGGAGTCAGCGCTCGGAGAGCTTTCCGCCTTGATTCTCAGAACCCAGGCCACCGGTGACATCGAATTCGCCATGTCCTTCGAGAACAAATATTCCCACAAGGGGCCTGATTTCGATGCCGACCTTCTGAACCTGAATCTCGAGCATGTCCCTCTGGACATCCGCTTCAAGTTCAAAAAGTAGGCAGGAGCCTTTTGTAATATGGCCTGAATGGGTCGTCAACTGTGACGCTTGCGGAGACGACGGGACAGGCGGCGAAATAGCCGGCCACGTTCCCGTCGCCTCCTTTTATGTTGGTCGGACAGTTGGCGGGTTGCGGGGAGAAAAGCGGTATCGCCGCCATCGTCCCATTGAGAATCACGGCCATCAGGTAGTCATAGAAATCCTTGCTCAAGGTCATCGCCTTCAAGGTCACGACATCCCCTGTCTCCAGATATTTGGCGCAATCGCCATAGAGTTTCCTCATCTGTGAATATTGCATCAGAGTGGCGATCGGGAAGCCGTTTATCACGTTTCCGCTGAAGTAGATGTCATCCGTCACCTCGGCCATTTCAAATGGATAGAAAGCCCCATTTACACCTGCCGTGACATAATAATAATCAGTTGTTTCCAGATCCTGCCCCCAGATGGCCAAGGTCCAAAGGCTGTCCAGCCCCATTGTCTTGTTGCCGGCGAAGGCGTAGTCTACCTCATCGATCCGGAAGCCATTGTTGGGCATTGTCGCTTCAGCGGTGTAGATTTCTCCTTCCGGGAGGGATATTGTCAAATGGTACTTCCCACCAGCCTCGCCATGGTATCCTGCCGGAGCCTCGTAAACACCATTCTCCTTCTCCTTGAAGCGGACTTCTTCTTTTCCGTCGCTGACTGTAACTAACGCGTCTGTGACTCCGGATTGCGAGGCATCCTCAAAATATGGGATAGTCTTGGATAGGATCACCTGCTGTGGAAGGTCCGCCATGTCAGTTATGACGGCTTCGACCGTGAGGATCTCCTGATGCTCACCCCTTGAACGTAAGTCGGTCTCTTCAGAGCAAGCGATTGCCCAGAGAATGGCCCAAAAGATTATGAATATTCGGAAACTCTTCATTTTTAGAATTTTATGTTATATGATACCGAGGGGATGATTGTGAACAAATAGACTTTTATGGCTCGGGCGGTGTCCTTCTCGCGGTCGTAGTTGAATGCGATGCTCCATGCGTTGTGGCGGGAATACGCGTTGTAGAAAGAGAGGTTCCATTCTCCACTCCAGCGCTTTCTCGCCGCCCGTCCCGCAGTCCGATAGGTCAGGGATAGGTCCATCCTGTGGTAGTCCGGCAGGCGGTCGCTGTTTCTCTCCGAATAGACAGGCACCCAAGTCCCCATGAATGAGTACCTTCCGACAGGGTAAGTGGTCGGTGAACCGCTGTAGAATACCCATTCCGCCGAAGCTGATATTCTCTTGCTGAAATCGTATGTCAACACGAAGTTGACAGCATGCTCGTGGTTGAGAGGGGAGCGGTAACTCTTCCCGCCGTTCAGTTCAGGAATGTCGTAAAGGGCTCTCGACCATGTGTACGAGATCCAGCCGTTCCATTTGTCGAAGTCGTATTTGAGCATCGTCTCTATTCCGTAAGCTGTCGAGCTTCCGCTCCTAAGAAGCCCCTCCCGGTCCACATTGTCCAGGACTATCCCGGGGTTTTCCACGAAGTCGATAACGTTTTTCCCTTTCTTGTAGAATCCTTCGACAGACGCCTCCAGGGCCTCGTCGGCGAATAATGCGTTGAGGCCTAAGGAAAACTGGTCAGAGCGTTGCGGCTTGATGTTTGGCGAGGCTGTGAACCAAGTGTCAATCGGACTTCCGGTGATGCTGATCCTGGCTTGCTGAATATATTGGAATGAGCGGGAATATGCCCCTTTGACAGACCAGTCCTGCCCGAGCGGCAGGGAGGCGGACACTCTTGGCTCAAGTCCGTTATAGGTCTTGATTCGCTCTCCCTTCGGGATCTCTGAGGTGCCTGTAAGCTCGTGAGTCACAGGATCAAAGTATCGTTGTGTCGTGCCTCCGAGGGTGGTGAAGGAAGATAACCGCATACCGTAGCGGACTGTCAAGGGGCCGATTTTCTGCTCATTCTGCAGGTATGCGAATGGCTGCGCCGCAAAGGTCGAAGGCATCACCACATTGTTGACGACAGTGCTCCCTTCCCTCGGGGAACACTCTCCGGGGGCTATCGAGTAATATGCCAGTCCGGCACCTGCCTGAACCGTATTCTTCGGGCCTATGAACCATGTCCATCCGGCTTTGACTCCGGTCTCACGTATGCTCTGCAGGTAGTCGAATTTCGCCTCGCTCATGTCCCCGGCCAACGTATTGCGGTAGATGGAGTTGTAGAGAGTCACGTCCGAAGTGAGTTTATGGCCGTAGACATGGTTCCACCTCAAGGATTGGGTGTGGTTCGCGAAACCGAAATCCATTTTCCCCATGTCGAACTCCTCCATACTTAGACCGAACACATCCTTGCCGTCGAAGGCGCCGAGGTATAGCCTGTCATTCTTGCCGGCAATCCAGGTCAGTTTAGCGTTGAGATCGTAGAAATACATCTTCGTGTGGTCCGGCAGATTATCCCCTAGCAGGGGGAAGAAGAGGTCGAGATATGTCCTTCTCCCTGCGGCCATAAAAGACAACTTCTCGGGAATGATCGGTCCTTCCACGAATACTTTGGAAGTTATAAGACCGATAGACGCGTTCCCTCCGAACTCGCGATTATTCCCGACCTTGCCGCTGATGTCGAGGATCGAGGAGATCCTGCCGCCATACATGGCCGGGAAATCGCCTTTATACAGTTCAGCGCTACGGATGGCGTCGCTGTTGAACATAGACAGGAATCCTAGGAAATGGCCGCAGTTGTAAACCGGAGCCCCGTCCATCAGGATCAGGTTCTGGTCCACGCCTCCGCCCCTGACGCTGAAACCGGTGGCTCCCTCGCTCGGGGTCTGAACCCCAGGCATCATCTGGATCACTCTTATTATGTCGTTCTCACCCATCAGCGATGGAAGGCTTTTCACGAGCGAGGCGTCAACTCTCTGCTTCCCGAGCTGCGGGATCTTCAACTCGTCCCTCTTTGTCTTTGAGAAAACCGTGGCCGCCTCCAGTGTCTCGTTGTCCGGTTCCATCTCGAAGTCCTCTATCTTTGAGGCGGTTAAAGTGACGGAGCGCTCTATTGTCTTATATCCGGTAAAAGAACATAGAAGTGTTATTTCTCCTTTCTCGACCGCCAAGGAATAGTAACCGGCATTGTCGGCGGAAACACCTGATTTTTTGTCTTTTGTGAATATGACAGCTCCGGTCAGCGGCTCTCCGCTTCCCGCGTCACGGACATGGCCGGAGATGACAGCCTTCCTGTTTTGCGCGTCAAGGCTCGCGAAGGGCAGTAAGGTAAGTAAGACAAAGGCGGCGAATATGCATGATCTTCTCATCCTTCTCATTTTTTCTGGTCGCGAAGATACGAAGGTGGAAACGCAATCCGGTTGCATTCTCATGGATAATACTTATATTTGACAATCATTTTCCCGTTTCGTTTAGTGATGAGGAACCGTTATCCGGCAGTGGTGTTGTTACTGGTTCTGGCCGTCATTTCACTGGCGGCGGCAGACTTGTTGTGCGGTGGGGCCGGGTTCGGCGTTCCAGACAAGGTGATATTCCTTAAGCTGCGGTTTCCGAGGATGTTGACAGCCCTTCTTGCCGGAGCCTCACTTGCCTTGGCCGGCCTTCAGATGCAGACAATATTCCGGAACCCCTTGGCCGATCCCCACATCATGGGTGTCAGCGCGGGGGCAGGTACCGGGGCCGCGGTCGCCACTTTGCTGATCGGGACGTCGCTTCCGGCCGCGTTGTCCGGGCTGACGGTGGTCTCGGCGGCTTTCATTGGGGCATTGCTGACCTCTGCTCTCGTTGTCCTGGTCGCCACGAGAGTCCGTGGAGCTACCACTCTGCTGATTTTCGGCGTGATGCTTGGCTTCGTGTTCAGCGCGGTCACCTCCATCCTTGAATATTCAGCCAATGCCGAGAGCCTTAAAGTCTTTTACAGCTGGTCAGCCGGCAGCTTCATTGGGGGTGGATATGGCGGGATAATGATCATGGCAATTGCCATTCTGGCCGGCTTGGTACTGGCCCTTGTCAACAATCGCAGGCTAGATGTGGCCCTTTTCGGGGAAGACTACGCTTCAATGACCGGAGTCAGTCCAGTCCGTACCAGAAATATCTCAATGATAGGAAGTTGCCTCATGGCTGGAGCGGTCACAGCATTCTGCGGCCCGTTGGGTTTCGTCGGGATTGTGGCCCCACACGTCGCAAGAGCGGTGGCCGGATCATCCTTACATATCAGGACAATTCCTGTGACACTCTTGACTGGAGCCGGTCTTTCCGTCATGGCGGATATCCTCTCGCAAGTTTTCAGCCGTCCGCTTCCGGTCGGCAGCACCATGGCGATAATCGGCGCCCCGATAATCATTTATATTCTTTTACGGAAATGATAAAGGCTTCTGACATAGTAGTTGGATATCTGTCCACGGCGAGAGGACGGCTCCTGCCGAGCATTTACCCGGATAGGGCGCGAAGCGCAGCGAGGCAGGAGCCGTACCTCTCGCCAGTAGTCGCCGGGCCTTTGTCCTTTGAATATGCGGACGGGGAGTGTGTCATGCTCAGAGGCCGGAACGGTAGCGGCAAGACGACCTTGATGAAGACCATAACAGGGTTGCTGCCACCGTTGTCCGGAACCCTCGAGACCGGTGGCGTAGCGGTTCTTGTCCCGACTCGTATTCCCAAAGTCAAAGGATTCACAGTCAGTGATTTCATTAGGACTGGGATGCTGGCGGAGTCCGGTTCTTTCAGAAAACTTGACAGGAGAGCGGAGAGCCGGGCCCGGGAGGCTATCCGTATGATGGAGTTGAACCAATTGGCGGATAAGGATTTAAGCCGGATCAGTGACGGAGAGTTCCAGAAAGCCTGTGTCGCCGCGGCGCTAACCCGCAGGGCAAATGTCCTTATGCTTGACGAGCCCACCGCTTTCCTTGATGTGGAGAACAGGGTAATGGTCCTTCAGACCCTTCAGCGCATAGCTCACGAGACCGGAACCACCATTATCTTCTCCACCCACGACATCCACGACGGCGCCCTCTACTCCGACTCCGTCCTCGTCCTCTGAACTCATTGCTTGTCATCCTGAGCGCGGCGAAGGATCCATCTTTACCTCCCCCTAAATGACAATATTATAAACCGCTGATTACCTCCTTGGGAAGGGTGGTCAATTCAGAAATGGTGTCCACATCGAAGCCTTTTAGCTTCATACGGCGAGCAGTCTCTAACGAACTCTCCGCTTTCCCTTCCGCTCTTCCTTGAGCCAAACCCTCGTTTCTGGCCGTGCGGAGCTGGCTCCGCTGGTCAACCTCCCACATGTAGCGGGCAAGATACTCTCTCTGGCTCATCTCTTCCATGGAAGCGAAGTTAGACAATTGGAACATCTTTTCCAAATAACTGCCACGATATTCAGAAGGCATCTCCTTCATCGACCCCATGTTCTTGATAGTGTAAAGGATCCACTCCGGAGTGTCCTTGACCTCCTGCAAAGTCTCAGTCAGCTTCGGCAACTCCACGGTGATGTAGTGCAGGCTGTCCGTGAACTCGATGCCGTTGTCCTTGACGTTCCGGATCGTGTAGTGGTTTATCATGTCATCGTTGCGGGGCACTCCCGGGATGATGAAATCCGTGATGCCGACCATGTAAAGAGGCGTCAGGGAATAGGTGGTGTTATCCCCCTGCTGGAGGTGGTTGACAATGGGGAATGATGAGTAGAACACGAGCCGGTCAGTGAAGTCGTCCTGGCTGCGGACCTGCATCTCGATGATCATCTCGCTGCCGTCATCTGTCCCGCAGCGCACATCGACAACAGAGCGCCGTGAATCAGGCCTGAGACCGACTTGTTCCTGTTGCTCCAAGGCAACAGAGACAATACCCTTTTCCGGCAATATGGCCTGGACAAGGCGCAAGAGAAGGTCCTCGTTGCCGGGTGTGCCGAATATTAATTTGAAAGCGTAGTCGATCCGGGGATCGATAAACACGATGCCCTGTGAGCGGGCCTTCGTGAGAATTGAGGATAAGGAATTCATAGTTTAGCTGAAATTAAGACTTCCGCAAAAATATCGGAAAACCTCCTTCCGCACAAGGGTAGGAAGGAGGTTTTTCTGTTTCTTAAAGAAAAAATTTCTGTGTTTTATCGAAGAGGCTACTTCTTCAGCAGTTCCTCGATGTGCTCGGCGTAATCGAGGGTGGTGTCGAGGTAATAGACGATCTCAGGAACAATCCGAAGCTGACGACCGATCTGACGGCCGAGAGCCCCGCGGATCTCTCCCATGTTGTCATTAAGGGTCTTCATCGCCTCTTCCGCCTTGGCGGAAGGGAATATGCTGACATAGGTCTTCGCGATCGAGAGGTCCGGGCTGACCCTGACCTCGCTGACCGTCACCATGGCTCCTCCGAAGAAGGCCATGCCTTTGCTCCGTATGATCTCGGCAAGGTCCTTCTGGATCTCCCTCGCGACCTTGAGCTGTCTTGTCGTGGCCTGTTTCTCCATGATTAGATAATATTGATAATGAAGTAGTTCTTCTTACCTTTCTGGGCAAGGATATATTTCCCGTCCACAATGTCATTCTCCGATATCTGATACTCGATGTCAGTGACCTTATCCTTGTTGATAGACACTCCGTTACCGATAATCATTTTCTTAGCCTCAGTTTTTGAAGGGAAAACTTCGGTATAACCATTTGCTGTACTACCGGAAAGAAAAGTCACAACATCACAAGGAAGCTTCTGTTTAGAAACATCGAAAGTCGGAACACCGGCGAAAACCGCCAGGAAAGTCTTCTCGTCAAGCTTGCGGAGCTCGTCGGAAGTGGAGTTGCCGAAAAGCATCTTGGAAGCGGAGACGGCGTTCTCATATTCAGGAGCCCCGTGAATTGTCGTGGTGATCTCCTTCGCTAGGAGCTGCTGGAGGGTCCTGCGTCCAGGATCGGCACGATGCTCGGCGATAGCGGCGTCAATGGTCTCCTTATCCAGCATCGTGAATATCTTGATGTACCTCTCTGCGTCCTCATCGCTGACATTGAGCCAGAACTGGTAGAACTCGTAGGGGGAGGTCTTATCAGGGTCGAGCCAGATGTTACCCTTCTCGGTCTTTCCGAACTTGGTGCCGTCGGCCTTCTTCACGAGAGGGCAGGTGAGGGCGAAAGCGTCGGTCTTGCCGAGGATCCTGCGGATAAGCTCCGTACCGGTGGTGATGTTGCCCCACTGGTCGCCTCCTCCAAGCTGGAGGCGGCAGCCCTTGTGCTCATAGAGCCAGAGATAGTCATATCCCTGAAGCAGCTGGTAGCTGAACTCGGTGAAGGACATGCCTTCGCGGGACTCGTCGGAAAGACGCTTCTTGACGGAATCCTTCGCCATCATGTAGTTGACTGTGATATGCTTTCCGATGTCGCGGATGAAATTGAGAAAGGAATATCCCTTCATCCACTCATAGTTGTTGACAAGCTCGGCCTTGTTCGGCGCGTCTGAATCGAAGTCCAGGATCTTGGAGAGCTGGGCGCGGATTCCCTCGATGTTGTGCTTAAGAGTCTCCTCATCAAGGAGTTTGCGCTCCTGGGATTTCATCGATGGGTCGCCGATCATGCCCGTGGCACCACCAATGAGGGCGATAGGCTTATGCCCACACTGCTGGAAGTGCTTCAGGATCATTATGCTGACAAGGTGACCGATGTGCAGGGAATCAGCTGTCGGGTCGATTCCGACGTATGCCGCCTGCGGACCTTCCATGAGTTTCTCCTCTGTCCCGGGCATGATGTCCTGGATCATGCCTCTCCACTTAAGTTCCTCTACGAAATTCTTCATCTTATTATGCTATGTTATCTTTTTATTCTTTAAATCTCGCGAATTTAGGCAAAAATAAGTTAAATTTGTAGGCTATTACGAAATTAACAATTTAAAGTATATCAAAGAACATGAGAAAGAAAATCGTCGCCGGTAACTGGAAGATGAACACCAACCTCCAGGAAGGCATTGAACTCGCCAAGGCTGTAGCCGCCAAATCAGTTGAGACTCCCGAGAATGTCGGTCTTATCGTGGCCGCTCCTTTCACCCACCTCCGCGCTGTCGCCGAGGCTGTCAAGGGCTCTAAGGTTGAGGTCTCCGCGCAGAACTGCGCTGACCATGAGAAGGGCGCTTACACTGGTGAGGTCTCTGTCGGCATGCTGACTTCCGTCGGTTGCCAGTGGACCATCCTTGGCCACTCAGAGAGAAGGCAGTACTATGGTGAGACTGACGAGAAACTTGTCGAGAAGGTCAAGCTCGCCCTTGGCGCCGGTCTTGGTGTCATCCTTTGTGTCGGTGAGAACCTCGATGAGAGGGAGGCCGGAAAGCACTTCGATGTCGTGAAGACCCAGATCGAGAACGTCCTGTACAACTTCACAGCTGAGGACATGGCCAAGATCATCGTCGCCTACGAGCCCGTCTGGGCCATCGGTACCGGAAAGACCGCCACTGCCGAGCAGGCTGAGGAAATCCACGCTTGCATCCGCAAGGTCCTTTGCGCCAAGTTTGGAGAGACTGTCGCCGAAGACACCACCATCCTCTACGGTGGAAGCTGCAAGCCTTCCAACGCCAAGGAGCTCTTCGCCCAGAAGGACATCGACGGTGGACTGATCGGTGGCGCCGCCCTCAAGGCCGACGACTTCATCGCCATCGCCCAGAGCTATTAATCCGTTTCGGAAATATCTGATAGTTAAGCAAATATGAAAAACGCGTAGCTAAATAGGCTACGCGTTTTTTGTTAAGTGTTAACTACCAAATAGTTATGATTTACTTAAGAATACGTACAGTGACGCCTACGGGGTTCTTTTTGTCTCCGCACCAGAGCCAGTAAGTGTCGCCCTGGGCTTTGGCGACCTCGAACTTGCCCTTGGCTGATTGCGTGGAACTGCCGGAAGACCAGGTGACTGTCGCCTCCAGCTTCTGTCCGGTGGATGATGGGATGGCTGCGCAGGTGACTATGTAGTAATTCTTCATCGAATCGTCGAAAACCCGAAATTCCCTGGCGGAAGGATTGTAGCCAAGCTGCCAAGTCAAAGGGTCATATTTATGGATAACGCTCCCGGCCACATTGAGTTCCATGCCGGTTCCGCCGACCCACAGGCTATCCGGCTCCAGTGTCCTTGAGCATGAACAAATCGCCAGGGCCGCGGCCAATATCTGGAGTAGTCTTATTAAAGTCTTCATTATTGGATAGTTATCTCTTTTGATAATATTTCTTGTGATCCGTCAGAATGACGAATGGTGGCCTTGAGCGTCCCGGACCTGTCAGGGTGGAAATAGCCGCTTCCGTCTGTCTGGACAGAAACCCCGTCATAGCTCCAGCTTACTTTCTCCCCGATGGCATTGAATACTCTCAGAGGAAGTCCCACGCCCTTGGGAAATTTTCCACCGGTCCTGGATGAGGCGAGGTATTCAAGATAAATGTATGGCCTGCCACCTGTCTGCGCGGCCTTTGTCAAGAAGTCGAGGGCGACTTTCTCCCCGGAAACCCCTGACCGTTGGAAGGCTATGTTCACGCTATAAGCCGTGGTAGGGGAGAGACCTTCCAGGGTAACCGAATATTTGCCTTTCTCATACGGGGAGACTGTCACGTCAGTAAGGCTTCCGGATGATTTCCCCCATGAGACAACCGCCTCGCCATCATATCCCTCCACATCTGAGGACCAAGTCAGTATGGCGGCGTCTTGATAAACTTCCATTGAAGGGTCGATCGCTTTTGGAACTATTTCGTCGCTGTTGTAGACGGTGAAAGTCACATTGTCCCCCGACCGGGTTATTCCCGAGATGGCAAACGGGGATTCCGTGCCGTCGTTGAACTTGAAAGCGGGACGCGAATTGGGCGAGAAGGAGTTGATAGTCTTGAAAGGGAAAAACGCTTGCCTGACGTCGATGGCGTCATTGGAGCTCTCGATCATGTCCGCGCACTCATGGTCGGGGTTGCAGTTGATCTCGTTGTTCTGCCACCGGTATTCCGCCGTCACTACCTTGCTGGCTTCGTCAGAAAATCCGGCCTCATGTCCGCTCATGTCGACATGGTAGATCACAAGTCCTTCGCCTCCGATGAAGGCGTCCCAGCCTTTCCTGGCCCTGCATTCGAAAAGGAAGAACTCGTTCGGTTCCTGGGGATTCTCGAGGATGATGTAGCGCCCGTTCTCGGAGACAGGCTCGAGTGTGACTTTCCCGAGTTTCATTTCCTCGGGCTTTCCTATTCCCAGTATTTCCCTGTCCAAAGCATTGAAAGAGGGGGGAGTGCGTCCGGCATCGTTGAAGTTCCCCCCATCCATCAGCGCCGTGATCTCCCACATGCCATTGGCCATTCCTCCGCTCTTCTCCTCATCCGTGTCGTAATAGTCATCCAAGCCGAGCACGTGGCTGTACTCGTGACAGAATGTCCCTATCGAGCACAATCCCCAGACGAGTTGACCTGAGCTTTTCTGGCTTTGGACCGTCAGCTCGGTGGACAGGGCATAGGTGAAAACACGTTTCCCGTCCAGGACGAGGTCAGACACGATCCATTGATGCGGCCACATATAATCAGAATCGGCGCCCTCGGCCTCACTTTTACCGGCGACAATCACGAACACATTGTCCACAACCCCGTCCCCGTCATCATCGAAGATCGAGAAATCAATCATGGGATCCGACAGGAGACATGCCTCTTTTACAAGCTCTTGGGGATGCATGTCCTCGCCCGCGACATCGTCATCGTTCTTCCCATAGTAATCGTGGTTTTTTGACAAGGTGACGATCGGTCCTATGGTGAAATCGAATTCGTACTGCCCCTGGAATTGGTCATTGAAGTAGTCCAGGACGCTTTTGTTCCCTTCTTTTTTGATGAGATTCTCGAAATCTGTCCGCCTGGTCTCACCTCCTGTGAAACTCAAGTCCGGGAACTGGGCCAGTAAGACCACGCAGTGCTTTTTGACAGGTGTGGTGGCTCTGGTGGACATACGGGGCCTCCGTACGCCCTGATGGTTTCCTCTTGACCTGGTCGCTCTGGCTCTGATGGTTATCCACGGGATAGCGAGGCTTTTATCCAGAGTCGCTGAAGGAGTCTTGGCTCCAACCCTATAGCCGGAACTTACCCTTGAGCCGTCCGGCCTGAAGGTGGCGTAACAGTAATATCCGTCCGCCCCTTTGACAACGGCGTGCCCTTCAGCTGTGGTGAGGACCTTGAGGAACTCGTCACCTTTCAGGCGAGCCGTAAATGATGTCCCGTCGGGCTGATACATCAGGAAAGTGCCCTTCCTGGGAGCGGATCCCCGGGCGAGGACACATAAGAGAATAGACAGTGTGACTATTAAATACCTTCTCATCAATGAAAAAGCGGCCGCCAAGATGGTAGCCGCTTGTAATTAGTTAGTAATAAATTACTTCTTGGCCTCGGTGACGGAAACTTTCCTGAATTCCTTGAGATCCTTCATAAGATCAAGAGCGGCCTTGCGGGCACGGGCGCCAGCAGCCTTGTTTCCCTTTTCAACCTGAGCGTCAGCGTTCACGACGAAAGCTTCGATCTCTGCCTTGATTTGTGCGACAAGTTTTTCCATTTTTTGAATATTTTTTAGTGAGTTGTTGATATATAATGCTTTGTATTATGCTACTAATTCACACTTTGCACGCAATTTATGTAAAAAAATGGAATAAACAAACAAAAAAATAAAAAAAGCCATCATCGCTTAGTGTTCAAGAAGTTCATCGCGCGATCAGGACCTATTGTCGAATAGCTCTTGATTCCTTCGATGACTTTCTCGCAGAGGGCGGGAATCATGTCTTTTTGCTCATCAGTGAAAGACCCCAGCACATAGTCGACCTGGCGGCCAGGTGCAAAATCGTTACCGACGCCGATCCGGATTCTTGTCCACGCCGTTGTCCCCAGGCGGTACTCAATGTCTCTCAATCCGTTATGCCCTCCGTCGCTGCCGTTTTTACGCATTCTGACCGTTCCGAAAGGAAGATTGATGTCATCACAGACCACCACGAGGTTCTCCATCGGGAGTTTAAGCTTGTCCATCCAGTACCTGACGGCATTGCCGCTCAGGTTCATGTAGGTCGAGGGCTTGAGGAGATAAAACTTCCTGCCTTTGAAAGACACCTCGGCCACATCTCCGTACCGCTGGGTATTGAAAGTAGTGTTGGATGCCTCAGACCAGGCATCCAACACCATGAAACCTATGTTATGTCTGGTAGAAGCGTATTCAGCGCCAATGTTACCAAGGCCGGCGACGAGATAGTTCATACCAGAGTCAGCTTCAGGCCGCTTCTTACTCAGCAGCTCCCTCAGCGCCCTCAGCACCTTCATCGGCTACCTGTGCGGACATGTTGCGGGTCGCCTTGACGGTGCAGATGATGGTGTCCTTAGGGGAGACCACGCTGACACCTTCAAGTTTGATGTCACCAGCGACAAAACGCTTCTCGATGTCGAGAGGAGTCACGTCGATGTTGATGTTGTCAGGAAGATCCTTCATAAGGGCGCAGATCTTGACAGACCTGGAGACGAGAACGAATTTACCACCTTTCTGGACTCCGACAGGGTGTCCGCTCACGGTGATAGGAACCTTGATGGCGATCGGCTTGTCCTCGGAGACAGCAAGGAAATCGACATGGAGGCAGTTGTCCTTGACAGGGTGGAACTGAAGCTCATGGACCACGGCGGTGTAGGCCTTGCCGTTGTCAAGCTTGATGTCGATGATGAAGGAGGCGGGTGTGTTGGTTATACCCTGGAGATCCTTGTCAGTGACGGTGAAAAGGACATTCTCCATGCCCTGGCCATAAAGGTTGCAAGGGACAAGACCCTGCTTGCGGATGGCTTTGATGACGGCCTTGTTGCCGACCTCGCGGACTTTGCCGCTCAACTCAAAATGCTTCATTGTACTTTATTAAAATGTGTTACTCAACCCCGGATGGGCCGGGGCCCCATTGCACCAAAAACGCCCTACGCGTTTTTAAGCGGCCGCAAAGATAGTGATTAATTATTTAAGACGCAATTATTTTACCAGCCCGACAGCCTTGTTCCAAGGCTCCTCCTTATAGTAAGAGTCCAGAAGGGCTGTGCCGGCGCATGGAAGGTACATGCTCAGTCCGGAGTAGTTCTTGATCTCGAAGGTGCTGATGAAAGAAGGAGTCGCGGCTTTGTAGACAATGCAGCGGTCCATCGCGCTCTTCAAGGTGGCGAGATCCTCGGCGGAGACTCCGCTCTTCTCGAAGATGTCCACAAGGTCGTAAAAATAGTGCCTGTTCTGCCTGAAATAGCCTTGGATCTGGTTGTAGGGGGCGTTCCGGATCTGCTCAGGATACTTTGAGATCAGTGTGGCGCAAGCAGTGGCGATGTCATCAAGGCCTTCTGTCTTAACGAGGGTGACAGTCGAGGAGCGATAGTCTCCGTTTAACTTGTCATACCTTTCGAAAGAATGCTTGTAGAGTCCGGTGAGATCTGGGGAACCACCATTGAACAGGAAACCGGTAATGGCCGCATAGCTGTACATTCCGGCGGCGAGCACTTCGGCGGGAGAGACCCCGAGATAGTCCGCCTTGTCCTTCAAGGCGTAGGCGACTTCTATGCCTCCGCTGAAGCACATGTCGAACAGGAGGTAATCAAGGTGGAAAGGAATCCCCTCGGTGAACTCGGAGACGCTCATCTCCTCGTCGCCAGTGGACATCTTGTCCTGACCTATACTTCTGACCATGAACGCGTAAGGATCATCAGTCTCCATCGATCCTTCCGGGATGTCAAGATACTTGCCCGGGCTGGAGAGTTTCTTGCTGCTTTTCCTGTGACTCGTCTCGAACTCCCGGGGATTGTTATAATATCCTTTCGGCAGCCATCCTGATCCGTGAGACGAATAGACCATTCCGTAGCCTTTGGCCGGGAATGACTCCTTGACAAACTGAAGCACTTCCCTCATGGTCTTGCCGGAAGCCGCTACGGTGGATGGGCTGTAGGTCTTCAATGTGTCAGAGACAATCTCGCCTTCCGAGTTCGTGTATATTCGCCGGAGATAAGAAGGGACATCCTTGTAGTTGAGATTCTTGGCCAGTTTGGAGAACACCAGGAGGACATCGTCGTGTCTTCCGCCTCCAGGGATTTTCCCTTGCGGCAGGTCTGTTTCCATGTTGATCTGGATATAGTCGTACAGGGAATTGAAACCGCATTCGTAGAACAGGAGCACATTTCTGGTCTCTTCCATGGGTTTGCGGCTCCCTCTCGGGGTATATTGGATGCCCTCTTCGTCACCGCTGATGCCGATGTCCGGGTCTTTCTTGTCGCAAAACGACAAAACAAGGGCGGCTGATAAAATAGCCACCAGGCGAGGGATCGAGTGCAAGAATTGGTTGTTCAGGCGCATAATCTCCTTATCGTTGTTGTTCCTAAATCACAAATATAATAAATAATTCCTCGATATCGCGTATCTTTACGTCATGAAAACACTGATTGACGAGTTCGCTGACATAAAGATAATGCGTTTCGAGGTCCCCGGTTGGGAGGACCTTGACTTCAAGCAAAAGCAATTAGCGTACCATTTGTCCGAAGCGGCCAAATGGGGACGTGATATTACCTGGGATCAGTACTGCAAATGGAACCTTCCTGTCCGCCATCTGGTGGAGCATATTCTCGCAAATTATAAAGGTGATCGGAACTGCTTGGAATTCAAGGATTTCCTGATCTATGCCAAACGTCTTTTCTTCTCTGGCGGAATTCATCACCATTATGCCGAGGACAAGTTTTTCCCCTCATGCCCGAAAGAGTACTTCCGGAATATGATGGAGTCGACAGGATTCCAGGGCGATTCCGACACCTTGTTGGAGGTAATATATTCCCCCTTGATCTGCCCTCGCCGCCGGTCCGATTCCGCGGAAGGAGACATCGTCGCCTTGTCATCCGTTAATTTTTATGAGGGTGTCACCCGGGAAGAAGTTGACGCCTTCTATCAGGCGATGGAGGATCCGGCGGATCCCCGCCCGGTTTCCATGGGTCTTAACTCCACGGTCGTGAAGGAAGACGGCAAGCTCGTGGAAAAAGTCTGGAAATCAGGAGGATTGTACGGGAAGGCCATAGACAGGATCATCGCCGAGCTGGAAAAGGCGATCCCATGCGCGGGGAACGAGACCCAGGCCAAGGCGCTCAGGATCCTTATCGAATACTATCGCACAGGGGATTTGCGACTGTGGGACGAGTTCAATGTCGTCTGGACATCGGAGACCCAGGGCACAGTCGACTTTATCAATGGCTTCATCGAGGATTATGACGATCCTCTGGGCAGGAAAGCCACATGGGAGGGCTTTGTCGACATCAAGGATCAAGAAGCTTCCCGCCGGACAGAGATCCTCAGCGCTAACGCCCAGTGGTTTGAAGATCACTCGCCGGTCGATCCCCGTTTCCGTAAGCGTGTCGTCAAGGGCGTGTCGGCGAAAGTGGTCACGGCTGTATCTTTGGGCGGGGCGACCTATCCCTCCACGCCCATAGGGATCAATCTGCCCAATGCCGAATGGATAAGGAAAGAATATGGATCCAAGTCAGTGACTATCTCGAATATCACCAAGGCGTACGATAAGGCCGCCCTTGAGGCCCCGAAAAGCGCCATTGAGGAATTCGCTTTCGATGAGGCTGAGATTGCCGCCTACAAGAAATACGGGAGCCTTGACGATGAGATACACACGGATCTTCATGAGTGCCTGGGCCACGGGTCCGGCCAACTCCTTCCCGGAGTGTCCCCGAACGCTCTCGGCGAGTACCAGAGCACGCTGGAGGAGGCCAGGGCGGATCTTTTCGGACTGTATTACATCGCTGATCCCAAACTGGTCGAGCTTGGTATATTGCCGGACTCCGAGGCGTGGAAACCCGCTTATTCCGGCTATATCCGGGGTGGGCTGCTCACGCAGTTGTCCAGGATTGAGCTCGGGAAGAAGGTCACCGAGGCCCACATGCGGAACCGGAAGCTGATAGCCCAATGGTGTCTTGAGAAAGGGGCTGAAGGTAATGTCATAGAGAAGAAGGTCCGTGACGGTAAAACATATTTCATCGTCAATGACTTCCATGCTTTGCGGAGGCTGTTCGCCACCCTGCTGGCCGAGGTCCAGCGGATCAAGTCCGAGGGTGATTACGAGGCCGGGAAGAATCTTGTCGAACAATATGGAGTGGAAGTCGACCGGGAACTCCACGCCGAAGTTCTTGAGCGTTACAACTCTCTTGGACTCAAGCCCTATGGAGGCTTCGTCAATCCTGACATCGTCCCTGTCGTGGTCGATGGTGATATTGTTGATTACAAGGTTGTTCCGGTCACTGACTACCTTGCCCAGCAACTTGAGTACGGCATTAAATACAAGACCTTATAATGGACCTGACGCACAAAATCATCTCCGATTATTCCTTCTACTTGAAGATCGAGAGGGCAATGTCCCCGAATACTGTGGAGGCATACACTTCAGATGTCGAGAGCTTTCTCTCTAGTTCCGGCTTGGAGCCGTCCCAGGTCACTTCCGGCGACATTTTGGATTACCTGGCCTCTTGTGAATCGCTATCCAAGAGATCGCAATCCCGGCTGCTCAGCTCCCTGCGGTCCTTTTTCGACTGGCTGGTCCTGGAGGGTGACAGGAAAGACAATCCTTGTGACGCTGTGGATTCCCCGAAATTGGGGCGCTACCTTCCGGAGGTGCTCTCTGTGGAGGAGGTTTCGGCCATAATGGACTCTGTCGACGTCTCCACTTGGAATGGGAAAAGGGACAGGGCAATCCTTGAGGTCCTGTACGGCTGCGGGTTGAGGGTGTCGGAGGCGGCTGGACTCAAGATCTCGGAACTGTTCCTTGACGAAGGGTTCGTCCGGGTAGTCGGTAAAGGTGACAAGGAGAGAATTGTCCCCATCGGTGAGATGGCGGTCGCAGCGTTGAGGAACTATCTTGCTGCCAGACCGGAGCCGGCCTCAAGGCAATATGACGACATCCTTTTCCTGAATAAATTCGGAAAGGGGATCAGCAGGGTGTCCTTGTTCAATATGGTGAAAAAGCAGGCGATGGTGGCAGGAATCGCCAAGGAGATCTCGCCTCACACCTTCCGTCACAGTTTCGCCACACATCTCATTGAGAATGGCGCTGACTTGAGAGTCGTGCAGGAGATGCTTGGCCACGAGAGTATTCTTACTACTGAAATATACACCCATATTGACAGCTCAACCTGGCAAAGAGCCGTCCTGGAACACCATCCAAGGGGATAACGCCCCTCCTGTCATCCCGAGCGCCCTCCTGCCATCCCGAGCGCCCTCCTGTCATTCTGAGCGAAGCGAAGAATCTATCTCCTATGCTCCGCCTCCTCGGCCATCACCCTGTTGTAGCAGTCGCGGCAAAGAGGCTCGTAAGCGTCTTTCTCTCCAAGAACGACCAGTTCCATGCTGTTGGAGAGCCGGTGGGAATGGTTCGCCAAGTTCCCGCACCTGACGCAGATGGCGTGGACTTTCCGGACTTCTTCAGCCACCGCCATAAGGTAAGGCATGGGCCCGAATGGCTTTCCGAGGTAGTCGGTGTCCAACCCGGCGATGATGACTCGTTTACCCCTGTTCGCCAGTTCCTGCGCGACTTCCACCAGCGACATGTCGTAGAACTGGGCCTCGTCGATGCCTATCACCTGTATGTCGTCACCGACATTGAGCATCTCTTTGGGGTCCTTGACCGCATGGCAAGGAATCTTGTGAAAATCATGGGAGACAACATCGTCCTCGGAGTAGCGGGTGTCGATCGTTGGCTTGAATATTTCGATCTTAAGGTTGGCGAATTTGGCCCTTCTGATCCTCCTTATGAGTTCTTCGGTCTTCCCCGAGAACATTGAACCGCAGATGACTTCTATCTCCCCGGCTTTTTTTATGTTTTCTGAAAACATTTCGTTAGATTTGTAAGAAATTCACTTGTCTTACAAAGATAATAAAAGATAACTTATATGAGCGTTATTGACGAGAAAACAATCGCCGGCCTCCTAGAGCGGATAGGTGTCCTGAAGAAAGAACTTTCCAATTTGGAATCTGCTATTCTGGCTATCAAACTTGAGCCGGAGACGGCAAGTCCCGACTCAGGCTCGCTGCGCTCCGCGCCCTATCCGGGAGAATGCTCGCCTGAGCCGGACTTGACCGTCTCCGAAAGTCCGGAGGCTGCTCCGGCTGAATCGCCAGAACCTGTGGCGCAACCTGTCGAGGAACCTGAGATGCAACTTGTCGATGAACCAGTGGAGCAACCTGTCATCCTGAGCGAAGCGAAGGATCTCGAAGCGAAGGATCTCCCTGCGGATGAGGATCTTCCAGCGGGCGAGCCGGAAGAGGAACCTATCGACATCGCTCCGGTGGATGACACCCCCATCGACATATCAATATCTGACATAGAGGATCTTCCAGAGGAATTAGGGAACCGTGGTTCGACTCCTGTCCGGTCCCTGAGCGGAGCCGAAGGGCCGGCCCCCATCACCTCTGCACTTGGCCAAAAAATCGAGGAACCCAAGAAATCAATCCTTGACACCGCGAAAGCCGACACCGCCGTGATGGATGTCATGGCCGAGAAACAGGCTTGGAGAACGGATCGTCCCGGAATGCCTGTGAAAAACATCATCAGCGCCATCTCCTTGAACGACAGGGTGTATCTCATCAATACCCTTTTCGGAGAGGATCCGATGCTCTTCCAGGAGACGATCGGCAAATTCAACGCGATGGGCTCCCTGTCGGAAGCCCTTGCGTTTATCGCTGAAAATCACTCGGATTGGGATATGAGCTCAGAGCCTGTGTACAGGCTCATGATGGCTGTCCGCCGGAAACTGGCCTGATGGGGATGGCCGGGATTCTTTACATAGTGCCCACTCCTGTAGGCAACCTTGAAGACATGACTTTCAGGGCTGTTCAGACGCTCAAGGACGCCGACTTGATCCTTGCGGAGGACACCAGAACAAGCTCAGTTCTTCTTCATAAATACGACATACACGGGAAACTCCAGTCGCACCATAAGTTCAACGAGCACCAGACTGTCGAATTGATCAAAGACAAGATCCTTTCGGGACTTAACGTCGCGCTCATCAGCGATGCCGGTACTCCGGGCATATCCGATCCGGGTTTCTTGCTGGTTCGGACTTGTGCCAGTGAAGGCATTGAGGTCCAGACACTTCCCGGAGCGACCGCATGTATTCCCGCGATTGTCTCATCGGGACTTCCTTGCGACAGGTTTTGCTTCGAGGGTTTCCTGCCCGTAAAGAAGGGGAGGCAGACGCTTCTGAAAGAACTGGCCTTCGAGCCGAGGACTATGGTTTTCTATGAGTCTCCCTACAGGCTTGTCAAGACTTTGGACCAATTCGCTGAATATTTTGGCCCGAACCGCCTTTGCTCCGTCTCCCGCGAGATTTCCAAGGTCCATGAGGAGCATCGGAGAGGCACTCTCGCTGATGTCGCCGCTTGGTTCCGTGAGCATGAGCCGAAGGGGGAGATAGTGATCGTTGTGGCGGGCTGTGTCAGGGATAAGAAACAATTGAAAGATAATATATTGGAAGAATAAATAAGAACCTTTAACACTAGATTTGAACATGAAAGACTCTCATCGTGGCGGCAAACCGTCCGCATCGTTTGTCGTGGGCTCCGTAGCCCTTCTATTCCTTATCATCGGCTATCAGGCCGCGCTTTTCATCTCCAAGGCTTCTGTCGCCAGGATTGTCGCCAACCACGACCATCCCGACACCGTCTTCGTCTACCTCGACCCTCTCGGTACCAGAGTAGAGGCCGGCCAGCCGCTCGAGCCCGGCCGCGTCCATCCTCGCGCCCTTCGACTCCGCTCAGGGACCGCTGCGGCTGAGTACGGCCTAAGCTCGACGGCTGCTCCGGCAGTTGCCAGTCTGGCAAGCTCAACCCATGCCACCCTCGGCACTGTAAGAGGGGGGACCGGAGCGGAACGAAGTGAAGCGAGCGGTGGGGCCGAGCGGAGCGAGGCGGTTGAGCTGCCAGAGCTGGCAACTGCCGGTCGGTCGAAAGCCAGCCGGTACAGCTCAACCGCGATGGAAATCTGGCGGGCGAATACAAAGAGGCGGTACGAGAGCTTCCGGTTCGATCCGAACACGGTGAGCGTGGACGACCTTATGCGCCTTGGGTTTAGCCAGAAGCAAGCGGAATCTATTGATAATTACCGCAAAAAGGGAGGACGCTTCAGGCGGAAAACCGATTTTGCCAAGTCGTACGTCGTCGAAGACTCCGTGTACAGGCGACTGGAAAAATACATCGATATTCCTAAAATTGACATCAACCGGGCGGATTCGGCGGCCTTCGAGACGCTTCCTGGAATCGGGAAATTCTTCGCCGCGAAGATGGTGTCCTACCGGGAAGAGCTGAGGGGATATTCATACCCGGAGCAGCTGATGGACATCTGGCACTTCGATCAGGACAAATACGACGGCCTGAAGGATCTCATCAAGGTTGGACCTGCGGAACCGTACCCGCTCTGGACTCTGTCCGAGGCTGAGCTTTCCAAGCATCCCTACATAGGCAAAAGAGCCGCGAGGGGAATTGTGATATTCAGGGAAAACACTCCCGTTCAGGATTGGACGCTCGGGAATATAATCAAGGCCGGAATCCTTGATCCCGGCCTTGAAGAAAAGCTTGCCAAATGCAGGATTGCCCTGCCGCCTAGTCCTTGACATTCTTGAGGGCCTCGCGGAGCTTGGCCTCGATCTCGTCGCAAAGCTCGGGGTTGTCTTTGAGCAGTTGCTTGACAGCCTCACGGCCCTGGGCGAGCTTCTGGTCGTTGTAGCTGAACCAGGAGCCGCTCTTGCCGATCACCCCGTACTCTACACCGAGGTCGATGATCTCTCCGACCCTTGAGATACCCTCTCCGAAAACGATGTCGAACTCGGCCTTCTTGAAAGGCGGGGCCATCTTGTTCTTGACGACCTTGACCTTTGTCCTGTTGCCAAGGGCCTCATCTCCGTCTTTGAGCTGGGTGGTCCTCCGGACATCGATACGGACTGAAGCGTAGAACTTCAGCGCGTTACCTCCAGTCGTGGTCTCAGGGTTGCCGAACATGATGCCGATCTTCTCCCTGAGCTGGTTGATGAAGATGCAGCAGGTGTTAGTCTTGGCGATGTTAGCCGTAAGTTTCCTCAGAGCCTGGCTCATCAGCCTGGCCTGGAGGCCTACCTTGTTGTCACCCATCTCGCCTTCGATCTCAGCCTTCGGAGTGAGGGCAGCGACGGAGTCGATGACGACGATGTCTATCGCTCCGGAGCGGATGAGATTGTCAGCGATCTCGAGGGCTTGCTCGCCGTTGTCCGGCTGGGAGATCAGGAGGGTTTCCAGATTGACTCCCAGGGCCTTAGCGTACGTCCTGTCAAAAGCGTGCTCGGCGTCAATCATAGCGGCGATCCCGCCGGCTTTCTGTGCCTGGGCTATCGCGTGGATCGCCAGCGTTGTCTTACCGCTGGACTCCGGACCGTAGATCTCGACGATCCTGCCCCTTGGATAACCTCCGATCCCAAGGGCGTGGTCGAGGGCTATGGAACCGCTCGGAATAACCTGCACGTCCCATTGTGGCTGCTCTCCCAGCTTCATGATCGTCCCCTTCCCGTAATCTTTCTCAATCTTGTCGATCGTGGCCTGCAGCGCCTTTAGTTTGGCGGCGTTGATGTCTGCGGCCTGTACTTCTACCTCTTTTGCCATAATGTGAAGTTAATAAACTGTTAGTATTATCGGCGTCTTGAGATTCTTCGCTTCGCTCAGAATGACATTGCTTCGCTCAGAATGACATTGCTAGGCTCAGAATGACATGCAAGTCGCCTTCTTTACAAAGATATTAAAATAACCTCAAATCCGGCATTAAAACTGACATAATTTTTCATTAAATTTGTATTCTGAAATCTATGTCCCAAATGAGAGATATTTTACTTGGAAAAAACCCTGCCGAACTGAAGGAAGCCGCCCTTCAAGCCGGTCTCCCGGCTTATGCCGGCAAGCAGATCGCTGGCTGGCTTTATGACCGCAGGGTGAAATCTTTCGACGAGATGACCAATATCTCCAAGGTCGGGAGAGAAAGGCTTAAGGAAGAGTTCGACCTCGGAGTCGTTCCGCCTTCAGCCTGCCAGGTCTCTACGGACGGGACAAAGAAGTATCTTTTCCCAGCCGGAAAGTCTGATGCGGTCGAGGCTGTGATGATCCCGGACGACGACAGGAAGACTCTCTGCGTGTCCAGCCAGGCGGGTTGCCGGATGGGCTGCAAGTTCTGCATGACAGGCCGCCAGGGGTTCCATGGCAACCTCCCGGTCTCCATGATCCTCTCGCAGTTCATAGCCATTGAAGAGGCCCCCGACCTGACGAATGCCGTTTTCATGGGCATGGGGGAGCCTTTGGACAATTATGACAATGTCATGAAGGCCATCGAGGTCCTGACTTCTGACTGGGGATTCGGATGGAGCCCGAAGCGGATCACGTTGTCCACTATCGGGGTTCTCCCGAACCTTAAGAGATACCTTGACTCCACCAAGTGCCACGTCGCCGTGAGCCTGCACAATCCTTTCCCCGACGAGAGGGCGTCCATCATGCCGGTCCAGAAAGCCTGGCCGCTTTCGGACGTTGTCGGTCTTCTCCGTGAATATGATTTCACGGGGCAGAGGAGAGTCAGTTTCGAGTACATCATGTTTGCCGGGCTGAATGACACCAAGCGTCATGCTGACGCGTTGATAAGGCTGCTGAAGGGCCTGGAATGCAGGGTGAACCTCATCCGATTCCACAAGATTCCCGACGCGCCTTTTGAGACTTCCCCCCGGCTTGTGATGGAGAATTTCAGGGACCGTCTCTCGAACCATGGGATCACGTGTACCATCAGGGCTTCCAGGGGAGAGGACATAATGGCCGCTTGCGGCATGCTGGCGGGGGAACACCGCAAAGAACAAGAAATAACATAGCCAGCCCGATCATGAGAAGGACAGTTTTCGGAATATTGGCGGCTTTGGCCGTGACGCTCACCTTCAATCCTTCGGCGAGATCGCAGAATCATGCCGTCCTGGATGCCGCCGCCGAATCCAGGGACTTGAGAGTCAGGGTCATCAAGCACAGGCTTGACTCGATCAGGATAGTCGAGCACCGTCCGACGGTCGCTCTGGTACTTGCCGGAGGCGGGGCCAAGGGCGCCGCTCATGTCGGAGTCATCAGCTATCTCGAATCGATCGGGATGCCTGTGGACCTGGTGATGGGAACGAGCATGGGAGGACTTGTCGGTGGAATATATGCCCTTGGTTATGATGCCCCGCACCTGGATTCCTTGATCAGGAGTATTGACTGGGACATGGCCCTGTCGGATAAAGTCCCGAGGAAATACCTGTCGTATTCCACGATTAAGTACAAAGAGAAATACGTCTTGTCATTCCCGTTTTATTACGACAAGAAAGAGTTCTTGCGCCAGAAGGCGGATGAGTTGCAGTATCCCCACAAAAGCGAGGACATCCATTTCGGTGCCGATGGGGATGACGCGACTGGCCTGGTGAGGTCGAACCTTATGGGAAGCCTGCCTTCCGGAATGGTGTTCGGGCAGAATGTCAATAACCTACTAAGCTCACTGTCAGTGGGTTACCAGGACGAGATCGACTTCTATAAGGATCTCCCGATTCCGTTCCTCTGTGTCGCCACGGACCTTGTCAGGGGTACCGCGAAGATCTGGACCCAGGGCAAGTTCAACACGGCCCTTCGTTCCACTATGTCCATCCCGGGACTTTTCACCCCCATCAAAACGGATGGAATGGTCCTTGTCGACGGAGGAATGAGGAACAATTACCCGACAGACCTCGCCAAGAAATGTGGCGCCGACATAGTCATCGGAGTCAACCTCTCAAGCGGATACAAGTCATATTCGGAGATCAACAATCTCGGGGATATTCTCGACACTGGTATTGACATGATGGGGCGCGCCTCGTTCGAGAACAACATCAACATTCCCGATGTCACGATCAAGCCTGACCTGCATGAATATTCGATGATGAGTTTCGACTCCGCGAGCATCGATGTCATTATCGGGAGGGGATACGAGGCGGCGGTCGCCGTGGCAGACCAGCTCGACTCCCTCAAGCGTGTGATCGGCCCCGGCAGGAAGACAATAAATAATCCGGTGGCGGATGACATCCGGCTCGGGAAAGTGATGATTTCCGGAGTGGAGATCACGGGGGTGAGCGACAAGGAGAGCTCCTATCTTCAGAACAAGATCGCGATAAAGGCCGGTACCAGGGTCGGAAGCACCGACATCGAGGATGCCGTCGCGACAATTTACGCGACAAACTCTTTCGACTATGTCAACTATGAGCTGCTTGGGGATGACCAGCCTTATCGTCTGAAGTTCAACTGTAAGAAAGGACCTATCAACAAGGTCGGGATCGGAGCCAGGTTCGACACCGAGGAAGTGGTGGCCGTTATGGTCAATGTGGGCCTCGGGGTCCAGAAACTCCGCGGTGCGTCCTGGGATTTCACCGGGAAGGTAGGTGCCAATCCGTACGTCGGGGCCGTGTATTCCTATGTCGCCCAGAGGGGAATGACTGTCAATGCGGCCGCGAGCCTGCGCTACACTGACAGGAACACCTTCAGCGTCGGGGACAACAACTTCAGGATCAACAACACGAACCTTCGCCAGGAGGTTTACCTGTCCAATATCAAATGGTCGAAGTTCTTCCTGAAAGAGGGATTCAGAAACGATTATTACAACATCAGCTCCATCCTTTCCGAGAGGGCTATCTTCGACTATAATTCCGACCAGCTGAAAAACAGCTTCCTCTCGTTCTTCGTGGATGGCAGAAATGATTCGCTGAACGATGGATACGTCCCTTCAAGCGGCCATTCAATCGGGATCTCGTACAGATGGATCTTCGGCGCTTTCCCGCACAGATTCAAGAATATTCACACTCTTCAGTTCGACGCCTTGAAGGTGTACGGGAGCGACGCGTTCGCTTTTATCCCATCGCTTAACGCCAGGGTGTTGATCGGGGATCAAGTCCCGATCCAGTTCGCGAACACCATGGGAGGAAGCATGGCCGGGCGCTATCTTGAGCAGCAGATGCCATTCATCGGCATCAATAACGCCGCTTCCATGTCGAAGATGCTCGGCATCGCCCGGGCGGACTTCCGGGTCAGGCTCTATCGCAACAACTACCTGACCGGAATCTATAACTACGCCGTCTCCGCGGACGGACTGAATGACTTCAAGAATTGGGGGACAAAGGTTTACGATTACCACGGCCTGGGCCTCCAGTACACGTACAATTCAATAGTCGGTCCCATCAGCGCCAATGTCCATTGGTCTAACTACACCAATTCGGCGGGCGCTTACGTCAGCATAGGTTTTGATTTCTAGGTCATGGAGGAGTATTCGAAAGTTCTGGACCGGCTGCAAGCCCAGTGCTCAAAGAGGGAATACTGTTCCTCGGATGTCTTCCGCAAGGCCATGAAAGCCTTTGACGGTGACAGGGAGATGGCGGAGAATATCCTTCAGTCCCTTCTGGAAGACAGGTTCGTGGATGATTACCGTTATGCCTCCGCTTTCGCGAGGGAAAAGTCCAGGCTTTCCGGCTGGGGCCCAGCCAAGATAACCTATACCCTTGTCGGGAAAGGAATCCCGCGGCCGGTGGCCCTTGAGGCTCTCGGCGAGATAGACCAGGAAGAGGCGGACCGTAAAATGAAGTCTGTCATCCAGTCCAAAGTCGGCTCCCTGGTGGGGGATCCGCAAATCAAATTCAAGCTCCTCAAGTTCGCCCTGACCAGGGGATACGAGTACGACAAGGTCGCCCCCGTAGTCGAGGAGGTTTTAAAAGATATTGATTCTAAAGATATTGATAAATGAAAGCTATTGTTCAAACAGGGTTCAGCCTCCCGGGACAGGTTGGAAAGTATGTCGGTAAGGTTCGTGACGTCTATGACATCAATGGTGATTATCTGGCCATGGTGGTGACCGATAGGATTTCGGCGTTCGATGTCGTCCTGCCTGAGGGAATTCCCTATAAGGGACAGGTCCTCAATAAGATAGCCGCCAAGTTCCTGGATGCGACCTCCGACATCCTCCCGAACTGGAAAGTCGCCGTGCCGGATCCTGCCGTGACTGTCGGTTACAAGTGCGAGCCCTTCAAGGTCGAGATGGTGATCAGGGGATATCTCGCCGGTCACGCCTGGAGGGAGTACAAGGCAGGGAAGAGGACCCTTTGCGGAGTCCCGCTTCCGGACGGGATGGTTGAGAACCAGAAGTTCCCCGAGCCTATCATCACGCCCACGACCAAGGCCATGGAGGGACACGATGAGGACATCTCGAAGGAAGAGATCATCTCGTCCGGCCTCGTCGGCAAGGAGGATTACGAGCGTCTTGAGGAATATACCCTGGCGATTTTCAAGCGCGGTACCGAGATCGCCGTGAAGCAGGGGCTTATCCTTGTGGACACGAAATATGAGTTCGGCAAGCGAAACGGTGAGATCTACCTGATGGATGAGGTCCACACTCCGGATTCCTCCAGGTATTTCTATGCCGAAGGGTATGAGGAGAGACTCTCCAGGGGTGAGCGACAGAGGCAGCTCTCCAAGGAGTTCGTCCGTGAGTGGCTGATGGCCAATGGTTTCCAGGGACAGGAAGGACAAAAAGTCCCCGAGATGACTCCTGAGGTTGTCGCCGGGATCACGGACAGGTACATCGAGCTTTATGAGCACATCACCGGCGAGAAGTTCGAGAAGTTCGAGTATTCCGAGGCGTCCGTTGAGGCGAATATCACTTCCTGGATCAACAGTCTTTGACAATCCGGTATGAAAGTTCTAGTGACAGGTGCCGCTGGTTTCATAGGCTCCAATCTTGTGGGGAAACTCGCGGGAAGGGGAGATGAGATTGTCGGCCTGGACAATATCAATGACTACTACGATGTCCGTTTGAAATACCGCCGTCTGGAGGAAAACGGATTCAGCGGTCCATACCCTGAGTGGGAAATGAAGTCCAGCTCCCGCTGGCCGTCATGCCGTTTCATTAAGGGGGACATCTGTGACAAGGAGTCGTTGGACAGGCTTTTTGAAGCCGAGAAGTTCGACATCGTCGTCAACCTGGCAGCTCAGGCCGGTGTGAGGTATTCAATCACCAATCCATATTCCTATCTCCACAGCAACCTGGAGGGCTTCCTGAATATCCTTGAGGCATGCAGGAACAATCCGGTTCGGCATATGGTGTTCGCTTCTTCCAGCTCAGTCTATGGGCTCAACACCAAGGTCCCTTTCAGCGAGGAGGATAAGGCGGACAGTCAGGTGAGTCTCTATGGGGCGACGAAGAAGGCCAATGAGCTGATGGCTCACTCCTATTCCAAGCTCTACGGGATTCCTGCCACGGGTCTGCGTTTCTTCACTGTCTATGGTCCCTGGGGGCGTCCTGACATGTCTCCGATGCTCTTCGCGACAGCGATTGCCCATGGAAAGCCCATCAAGGTTTTCAACGGTGGAGACATGATCCGGGATTTCACCTACGTCGACGACATTGTCGAAGGCACCATCCGCGTCATCGACAATCCTCCCACCTGTCATCCTGAGCGAAGCGAAGGATCTATGCGAAGCGAAGGATCTATGCGAAGCGAAGTATCCTTTGTCCCCTTCGAGGTCTACAACATCGGCTGCTCCACCCCTGTCAAGCTGATGGACTTCATTTCCGAGATCGAGTCCGCCATGGGCAAGGAGGCCGTGAAAGAATTCCTACCCATGCAAGCCGGCGATGTCTACCAGACCTATGCTGATTGCTCAAAGCTTGAGACACGCCTCGGCTATCATCCCTCCACCACGCTCCACGAGGGTATAACCGCCTTTGCCGAGTGGTTTAAGTCAGATAAGAACCCGTTGAAATAGAGTTGATTAAGCTGTGCCGAAGATCTCTGTCATAGTTTTAGCCTACAACATAGAGAATTATCTTGGCAGATGCCTGGACTCGCTTGTCGTCCAGTCTTGCCAGGACATCGAGATAATTATCATTGATGATTGCTCGACTGACGGCACGCCTGGTATCGCCGCTGATTACGCCTCGAAGGATCCAAGGATCAGGATAATCCGTCATCCGGAGAATTCGGGGATTCTCTGGGGACGAAAAACCGGAGTTGACGCATCCACCGGGGATTATATCATGTTTGTCGACGGGGATGACTCTATTGACAGGAGTATGTGCGGGCGACTGCTTGAAGTCGCCGTGGCCGAGGATGCGGATCTGGTGATCTGTGGCGCCGTCGTGCATAAGTCTGACGGCACTCTGGGACGGAAGTCGTTCAGTCTCAGCCATGGTAACGACCGGGGCGCTTACCTGCTCTCACTCGTGAGCGGCGAAATGTCGGTTTATGTTAACATGCGGCTCTATCGCAAGGAACTCTGGAAAGACAGACCCTACTCATATTCGAAGAAATGTAATTATTTCGATGACTTCCTGCTGACGTATGAGTGCATGGAGCATGTCAATAAGGTCATATACATCGACGAGCCTCTTTACCATTATTATGAGAATCCTTCCTCGATGTCCGCTTTCCGGCTTAACGAACGGGGATTGGACAACCTGACGCTCTCAAGCCGTCTGGCCTTGGAGGCTGTCTCAAGGGTTGATCCGGGCATGATAGGCAGGATGCGGCAGAATGTCCTCAGGAGAATATTCGCCATAATCAGGAAGCGCTACCCATGGGATGCCGTCATGGGAAGCGTGAAGTCCAACGGCTTGTCGGGCTTGTTTGAATATTCAGCGCTTCGGGACACCCTGGGGCCTTGGAAGGCATGGTATTATTATCTTGTGGGGAAGAGTCCGGCCGCGTCGATAATCATCTGCCGGTTGTTGGATTGGAAAGACGGGAACCTTAAATAGCCGAAACCTTAATCAATTGAGGAAATGATCAAGATTTGCTGTCTGCATAAGAATGTGAGCGACATCCCTTCGATGTTGCGGTTCTTGCTGCTCGATCCCTCGTTCGCGGGGAAACTGGTCTGGGATGAGGAAGCTCCCGACATCCTAATCGCCTCTGAATGGATTTATTACAAATCGGCATTGTTCCGCAAGTTCCGGGACTTGTACGGCAAGTCCGGGATCAAGGTCTCTTTCATGGGCGAGGCGATCGAGCCGGATTTCAATGTCTTTGACTACTGTGTGGGTTTCAGTGACGGTTTCAAGGATAACCCTGCCTTTTTACGCCTGCCCTCTCCTTATCACATGTTCAGCGAGTTCCTGAAAGAAAAGGAGAACCCAATCAAGACTCCAGACGAGGCTCGGGCGGAATTGGAGCGAAAGAGCGGTTTCTGTTCGTTCTTGTATTCGAACCCCAAGGCAAATCCGGTGAGAGACCAGTTGTTTTATGAGATAAGTGCCTATAAGAAAGTTGATTCCCTTGGGAGGCACCTCAATAATGTCTCCATTCCCGGGACCGGCTATATTGGCCATAAGGGAGAAGGGGTCCTGATAAAGGCCAATTATAAATTCTCGATTTCCTCGGAGAACTCATGTTTCAGGGGCTACACCTCAGAGAAGCTCCTGACCTCTCTCGAGGCTCACTCTCTGCCTATTTATTGGGGGAACCCGAATGTGGCCGACGACATCAATCCGGAGTGTTTCATCGATGCCGGCAAGATGTCCGGCATGGATGAATTGATCTCAGTGATAGAGCGCTTCGACAATGACGATGCCCTTTGGTGCGAAATGGTCTCGAAGCCTTGGATGACACCGTCCCAGGAATCGGCGCACAAGATCAGGACCGAGGCTTTCCTTCAGGGAATGAGAAGGTTGCTTACCGGCGAGCTGCCTCCCATTATGGCCCGGGGGTATCATGTGGACATGTACCGCGACCATTTCCTTTCGGGAGAATTCTTCCTCGATTCGCGGAAAGAGAAACTCAGGAATCGCCTTTCACAGTTATCTCTTTCCCGTCATCCTCAAGGCTGACTTCTTTTCTGGCGATCTCCCCTTCTGGACTTGAATATATGACGGTCACTTTCCTGGAACCGGAGAGCGACCTCAAGCGGACCGTGTCAGTGTTCTCCAGCCGGGCCTCGACATCCTCACCGATAAGGAACACCCTGGTCGATTCGCCGGACGCCTCTCCACGGCCGAGCCGGATGGCATATTCGCAATGGAATATTCCCTCACGGTCGCCGCTGGTCACCCTGACGGGGGTGGAGTAGACCGGAACTCCCGGAATTAAGGAAGAGTCGATGTCAAAAGGAATAGCGGCTTCGGAGTTCTCCTTCGTGAAATTGGCCATCAGAATGGCCTGGGAGCCGTCTTTATCGGCGGCGATACACCCCGACCAGCCCTCCGGCAATGTCTTTCCGTCCGGCAGGAACATCTTCTTGTTAAGCTCTGCGGTCTCCTCTGGGTTCACACCGGTGTAGTAGACGGCGGCCCTGGAGCGAATGGTTTCTCCGGAACGGATCATCCTCGGGGTGTCTGAATATGAGCCGTAGAGTTTGGCTGTCATGATGCTGTGGTTGTCGGTCTTTTCCCCGAAAGCCATAGAGTCAGAACCCCTTGCGAGAAGTCCGATCTCGCCTTCGATGTTGGCCCATGAATTTCCGGGGAATCTCACCAATGTCTCCCCGTCGACAACCATCCCAGCCTCCTTATTGAATGAGAGAACCCGCTTGAGACCAGTGAATTCGTCAATTGAGATCGCCGCTGCCAAACCTCTTTCGGTCAGGATGTTAACTTCCTGTGTGGCTATGACATGGTCGATGTAAATCACAGCGTCGCATGAAGTGGCGTAAAGTGCGAAACTCTGTTCCAATGAATCCTCATTGAGGCCCAAAACGCCTCCAGTTACGAATGAATCCCCTTTAAGGGAATAGAAGGGTTCCCCTTTGAGAACGGCGTTGGACTCCCGTCCCTCGACAGTAAACCAGCCAGTGAAGTTCCCGCCTCCGCCTTCCCTGTACGGGACCATGATTTTTGCCTTGTCTGGAGAGTTCGGAACCACATAACCCGTAAAGTTGCCCAGCCCCTTGCTGTAGGAGAATATCGCGAAGCGGGACTTGGGGAAAGCCCGGACCACATCCTGGCAAGGAAGTACGAAGGCGCCCGAATGAGCCTTGCGGAAGTCTTCCCATCTGGTCGGGACCAGATCAGGATCCCCGCTTGTCAGATTCATCAAATAAGCCATCATGACCCGGTGGCCTTGCACTCCCATCCTTTGTGGCCCGATGTCCGCGCGTAATAGCCAGCCTCCGTCCGGAGTGGTCTGTTGTCTGGCTTCTATGTTCTTGAAAGCAAGCCTCTCAAGCATGGCCGCGTCGGGATCCTTCATGAAGGTCGACATCGTGGAGAAAGACGTGATCTGGTCGAAAAGGAACAAGTTCCAGTCGTTGCTGTTGGGCATGGACAGCTCCCCGTCCGGAAGCGCCAGGCACTCAAGCACTTTGTCCATGACCGGCTCAATGTTGTGGAACAAAGACCTGGACTTCCACTTCTCTTCGCCATTCAAGCTCTTCTGGAATAATCGCAGGGCCAAGGCGGCCTCTCCAAGTTCCTGGATGACAACGTTCTGGTATGAGGTGTGGAAAAACCCGTGTTTGAGCAAGGTGTAGTCCTCAAAGAGATTTTGGCTTATGTATAAGTCAGCGACTGATGTCTTGTCATACCAGGGATCAATGGGGGCCGTCTTCTCAGTGTCCGAGGGATGAGAGTAACTGTTGACAGCAAACACCCGCATCTTCTCAAACCATTTGGGAGCGAGCGGATCATCGGGGAAAAGTCCCAGAGTCGCGGCGAGAAGGCAAGCTGACCATCCGTTTTCCTCGGCTCTCGTGAACTTTGAGTACGCGGTCCTGACTTTTGCCTGAAGAGCGCTGTGGCACTCGGCTTTAAGCAGCTTGTACACGCTCTCCTTCTGCCTGGAGGACAGGCTGTCCCATTGGAAGAAAGCTGACCAGGCTACTGAAAAGGCCCAAAGAGGGCTTTCCCAGACAGCCTTCTTGGCGTTGACGCTGCCCCAGTACAGTCCATCGGCGCACCGCCTCAGCCTTACCGCCTTGTGGGTGGAATATGCGTGAACAAGGCTCTGGCGAGCCATTTCTTCAAGCATGTCATAGCTGACTCCTTCAGGAAGTTCCACTCCGAGCGGCTTGGCGCATTTTACCAGAAACGCGCACAACATCGACATGTCCGCGTTGGTCCGGACTCCGTCCACAGCGCTTGGCTTGTTCAAGCGTGATTTGAAGAAGCCTCGTTTCTCCCGTCTTCTGTTCGGACTGTCGCACGGGACAAAGTCAGCGACCATATATTCGCTGAAACGAGCCAGACATTTCAAAAAGCCATCCATCATGATTTCCCGGGGGTGACTTCTTCCGTGTTCAAAGACAGCCAATTCGGCCCGGGCCGCCTGTTGGCCTCGGCATGCGACTTCAGCATCGGCACTTTTTTCAAGAACCTCCGCTCCGCCGCGATAATGGCGGAGGCGTCCTTGAATTTCCCAGTCAGGGACAGCATGGCGGCTTTTTTCAGAAGCCTTAAGTGGGTCTTGATCCTTCCCATGCGGTTGACAGGCCGTACTCCGTACATTTGGAGGAGTGCCACCAGCAGCTTCTGCTTGTTCCACATCTCCGAATTACCTTTGCCAACCCTGTCATGGAACATCTTGGCGTCGGGAACAATGTAGGGGGAACCTCCATGGTAAGAAAGCCGATCGCAGAAATCATCGTCTTCCCCATAGTGGAAATAGATCGGATCGAATCCTCCGACTTTCTCTATTGTTTCCTTGGGCAGCAGCCAGCATGCGGCATTGACGAAACGGACCTTGTAGCGGTCTTTGACTGTCCCCTTCAGAAGGTCGCTCAGAAGGTCGTTGATGCCCGGGTTCTCAGACACGAACAGGCAGAAACTGCTGTCAAGCCTGTCTCCTGACCCATTCCAGTGAACAGGGGAAACAAGCGGCAGTCCTCCACTCAATTGGACCTCGATCAGCTTTTTGACGGATCCCGGAGCCATGGACGCGTCCTGGTTCAGCAATAGAAAATGGGACGCTCCAAGTTTGTAGGCACATTCGATACCGATGTTGTTCGCTTTCCCGAAACCAAGATTCTTCCCGTTTTGAATGACAACGACATCCGGGTACTCCTTCTTGATGATGGAGAGGGTATCGTCTGTGGATCCGTTATCCACCGCTATTACCCTGATGGGGAGTTCCTGCTCTCCATCCGATAAGCTGTCAAGAGTGCGCCGGATCCACTTGGACCCGTTGTAAGTTACTATGATGCAGAAGATATTCATTACCGATGCTGTCATTATATGTGCTCTTCAACTCCGCGGAAATGGACGTTCAATTCATGCGGATGCTCCAGCCAGTCTTTCAGGGCTCCACCCACGAAGCCGCATCCGATAATTCCAACGTTAATCATTATGTCGAAGGTTTCTGACCGAAATATATGCTTTTTTTCGCAAATACGGCAAGCTTCATTCAAGCTTCAATATCAAATATTTTTATATATTTGTATAAAATAGATGTAAGTATGCCTGAAATCTCAATCGTCATTCCTATTTTCAATATGGAAAAACTGCTCCCCAGATGCCTGGATTCTATCCTTGGGCAGACTCTGCGGGACATTGAGGTTGTCGCTGTAGATGATTGTTCCACCGATGGGTCAGTCGGTGTCCTGGAGTCCTACAGGGCAGCGGATTCTCGGGTCAAGATAGTCAGGCATCCAGTCAACCATGGCACGATGTGGACCAGGGAATCAGGCATAGAGGCTGCGACAGGGAATTATTTCCTGTTCATGGACCCGGACGACGCTTTAAGGAAAGACGCATGCTCCCAGCTTGTTGAGGCCGCCATCAGGGAAGACGCCGACTTGGTGATTTTCGACTATGAGACCGTGTATGCCGACGGGTCTTCCCAGGTTTTCAGCCAGTCTCTCCCATACGGCTCCTCCGCCCATGGATTCACAAAAGCAATGCTTCTTGGTGACGTGGAGTACACTCTTACGAGGAAACTCTTCAGGAGGGATCTCATAGAAACGTATGACCATCTGCACATTCAAGGCTACATCCGTTCCCAGGATGCCGCCGCGATGTGTATCATCTCGCCCCATGTCAAGAAAGCCATCCTGCTCGATTCCCCGTTCTATTTGTACTACCAGAATGCCGGCTCAGCCACTAATAAGCGGATGGGCGAGAACGCTTTGCGGAATATCATGTGGACCAATGCGATAAGGTTGGAATCGCTCGAATGGGATAAAGAGCTTAAAGAAGAGGGCCGCAGGTACTGCGCCCGCACCCTTCTCAATATGCATAAGAACGGATACGACCACAAGATGGTCCGCTCCCTGGCGAAGGAAAGCGGTCTTTGGGACTGTGTCTCCTTTGGAACACTCACACGTACCATGGGCCTGAGGAAAGCCTTGTCATATTGGGTTCTGACCCATGTCCCGGGAGTAGCTCCTATTGTTTATCCTCACAAATGAAAGAATCAAGTAATGTCCCTTTCCGCAACATATAACCGAGTCTTGGAATTCGTCTTCAGAAAGGTTGGACGCTATCTTCCGGACAAGCTTTTTTTCAGTCTGCATTACCGCAGCGTATTCGGCAAGTCGCCCGACCTTAAGCATCCCCGCACGTTCAATGAGAAGATTATCAACTTGATCCTCAATGAAAGGGATCCGCTGCTGAACATCCTTGTGGACAAACACAGGGTCAAGAAATATGTCGCGGATCTAATAGGGGAGGAATACATCGTGCCTACTATCGGGCTATGGGACTCGGCCGACGAGATCGATTTCGACTCATTGCCGGATCAGTTCATCCTGAAGTGCAACCACGACAGCGGAAGCGCGGTTATCTGCATGGACAAGTCCAGTTTTGATTTTGAGGAAGCCCGGAGCAGTCTCGCCAGGTCATTAGCCAGGGTTTATTCTTTCGGTAAGGAATGGGCCTATAAGGATGTCCCGAGAAAGATCCTTGCCGAGCCGATACTCAATCCTGACGGATCTCACCTTGACGATTATCGTTTCTTCTGCAGAGATGGCGAACCGAAGTTCGTGTATGTCTCGACGGCAGGGCATATCAACTTCCTGTCCCTGGACTGGAAGTTCCTTCCTGTCGGCAGAACTGACTTCCCGCCCCAGGACACCTTGCCTGAGAAGCCGTCCCGTTACGAGGACATGCTGCGTGTGGCCCGGATTCTCGCGAAGGGACTCAAATTCGTCAGGGTGGATCTCTACCAGGTAGGGGAGCAGGTATTTTTCGGAGAATTGACCCTCTATCCCAGCGGAGGAATGATGCCTTTCCGTAATGCGGGAGAAGATCTTGCCCTGGGAGAATTCATGGATAGTTAGTCTTTTCAGAGGAGGTTCCAATGGGTTTGGGCAGCAAGTTATATTACGGCATATACCAGCGTTTCATGCTCTCTCATTTCTATGAGAAGATGGTTGACCGGACTTACTTGAAGTGGAAAGGACGCAAGATAGACTGGGATAACCCTCGTGACATCAACGAGAAGATCTATTGGCTCATAAGCCGCACGGACACGTCCATGTGGTCCCTGTGCGCCGATAAGGTCCGGGTCCGGGAATATGTCTCGTCAAAAGGCCTTGGGGATCTGCTCGTGCCGTTGCTCGGTGTTTGGGACCGTTTCGAAGACATTGATTTTGACCTTCTTCCTGATAAGTTCGTGCTTAAATGCAACCATGACAGCGGCTCTTTCAGGATAATTGACAAGAAAAAGGGTTTTGATCCCGTGG
This sequence comes from Bacteroidales bacterium, assembly GCA_017627955.1. Lineage (GTDB taxonomy): Bacteria > Bacteroidota > Bacteroidia > Bacteroidales > UBA932 > Cryptobacteroides. The sequence continues at coordinate 51,128 of JAGAFU010000055.1, forward strand.
CCCTCAGGGAGCATTTCACAAGGCGCACGAGCCGAAAGATAGGGTATCTCAATGGTGAGATATATTATAACGAGATAAAGCCCAAGATAATGGCCGAGACTTTTCTTGGTGAGGGTGACTCTGGCGTGACCGACTACAAGATCCGGTGTTTCGGAGGGAAACCATATTCGATCGTGACCTGCAGCGGCAGGACGTATGACACTGTCCGGCTGGATCTTTATGACCTGGACTGGAAGTCCCATCCCGAATCACTTGTTTTCTCGGACACCTGTCTTGACGGCGGAGGACGGATCCCCAGGCCTGACTGCCTTGACCGCATGTTGGAAGTGGCTTCGATCCTTTCTGATGGTTTCCCCCAGGTGAGGGTTGACTTGTACGTGGTCGGAGAGAAGATTTATTTTGGTGAGCTGACTTTCTCAAGCGGAGGCAGGATGCCTTATTTTACTGACGATTATCTCGTCGAGCTTGGAAATCAGTGTGTCCTTCCGGTGGAAAATAGAAAGAGATGAGAACGAAAATCCTATATGTGATTGTCAGCGGCGCCGATGATTATTACATGGAGCAGCTTCTTGTCTCTGTTTACTCGGCCCGTCACCACAATCCCTCGGCGCATGTGGAGATCCTGATGGACAAAACCACTTTCGACTCTCTTCCGGGGCGAGGAGAGCTGTCCCGTACCCTCGAGGAATTGTCCAGTCATATCACGGTGGCGGACCTGGATCCCTCCTTGTCGAAAAAGAGGCGCTCCAGGATGTTGAAGACCGGGATGAGGGAATATGTTGAAGGCGATTTCCTGTTTTTGGACTGCGATACCATAGTCACGGCTTCTTTGGAAGGGATAGATGCCATTGAAGGGTCTGTCGCCGCTTGCCTTGACTCACATTGCCTATTCAAGGACAACCCTTACAGGAGAGCGGACATCCAGATGTGCCGGAAAATAGGGATTGACATTTCCTACGAGAAAAACTTTTTCAACAGCGGAGTGATATTTTCCAGGGACGACCTGAAGTCCAGGGAGTTTTTCCAAAAGTGGAGCTCTTTCTATTCGGAAGGTTTCCAAAAGGGTGTGACCCAGGACCAGCCGGCTTTCAACAAGGCAGACATCCTTCTCGGCAGGATTATCCAGGTGCTTGATGATGTCTGGAATTGTGAACTGAAACATGGTGTCCGGTTCCTGCGGGATGCCTTGGTGGTGCATTATCTATGCAGCCTTCCTGACCCTGGCCGGGAATACTTTGTCATGAATGACAGGGAGGTCCTTCAAAGAATCAAGGAAAGCGGACGTGTCCCGGAGGAGATTGCCGCGTTGGCGGACAATCCGTTTACGGGAATACCGCCGCTGACACGCTTGTTCGCCGGAGAAGATCTCGAACTGTTCAGCACGTTGAGGTTCCGTCATCTTCGCCGTATCCACAAGAAGGGCCGGCGCTCTATCGCGGATTTTATTTTGAGGGTCTATTATCATTTTGTCGGCTATGGCGGATTATGATTACCTGATTGTTGGAGCCGGTCTTTATGGGTCGGCATTCGCTCACCGGGCCCGCAAGGCAGGAAAACGCTGCCTTGTTATCGACAGGCGTCCTGTCTTGGGAGGCAACCTTTACTGTGAGGAAATCGAGGGGATCCATGTCCACAGCTACGGCCCCCATATCTTCCACACGTCAAATCCCCGGGTGTGGGAATTTGTCAATTCGATAACTCCCTTCAACTCATTTATCAATTGTCCGATTGCCGATTATTATGGCGAGCGCTACAATCTGCCGTTCAACATGAACACTTTCAGGCAGATGTGGGGCGTCGAAGATCCCGAGGAAGCGAAAGCTATCATCGAGCGTCAAAGGGCGGAGGCTATGGCCGCCATGGCGGCGGAGGGGGTGAAGGAGCCTCGTAACCTTGAGGAACAGGCACTGCTGATGGTTGGAAGGGACATTTTTGAGAAACTCGTCAAAGGATATACCCAGAAACAGTGGGGAAGGAAGTGCTCCGACCTGCCCGCGTTTATCATCAGGCGTCTCCCCGTGAGATTCACCTTCGACAACAACTATTTCAACGACACCTTCCAGGGAGTTCCTATCGGAGGCTATAACAAGTTGATCGAAGGACTTTTGGACGGGATTGAGACAAGAACGGGCGTCGACTTTCTGGAGAGCCGTTCCGAGTTGTCCTCCATTGCCGACAAGATTGTATTCACGGGCCCCTTGGACGCGTATTTAGGGTTCCGCTTCGGCAATCTTGAGTACCGTTCTGTGCGTTTCGAGACGCGGACCATGGACATCCGTGATTTCCAAGGGAACGCCATCGTGAATTACACGGATCCTGACACGCCTTTTACCCGTATTATCGAACATAAGCATTTCGCCCAAGGGGAACCATCCGTCCTTCTTAATCCCAAGACAGTGATATCCAAGGAGTTCTCAATGGAATGGAAGCCCGGAGCGGAACCATTCTATCCGGTCAATGACGCCAGGAACGCTGCACTGTATTCAAAGTATAAGGCCCTTGCGGACGCGGAGGAAAATGTTATTTTTGGAGGCCGGCTTGCCGAGTACAAGTATCTCGACATGGCCCCGATTGTTGAAAAAGTATTGGAAATAAACACTTTCTGAATATGAAAAAACTATTGTCGGTGATAGTCCCGGCCTACAAGGTCGAGAAATACATCCAGGAGTGCCTGGAGTCTTTGCTGGTCCCGGACTCCCTACACCCCAAATATGAAGTCTATGTTATCAATGACGGGACTCCTGACTCCTCAGCTGAGATCGCCAGGACTTTCCAGACGAGATACCCTTCTGTCTTCAAGGTCATCGACAAGGAAAACGGAGGTCACGGATCAGTCTGGAACATGGGCTTGTCGATGTGTGAGGGAAAATATGTCCTTTTCCTTGATAGCGATGATCATGTGGAGAATCTCGACAGGCTCATCTCTTTCCTTGACACTTCCGATGCCGATCTTGTCATGACTGACAAGGTCGTGTTCATCGACGGGACGACCAGCTCGAAGACGATAAAGATAGCAGGGGTCGCTCCTGGTAAGGTGTATTCCCTCGACCAGGAGGCATGGTCCTACCGCGGGAACGGGATATTCAACGCCCATTTCCAGTCGTGTGTGTACAAGACAGATGTGTTGAGGCGTTTCGGTCCGCTATTCATCGAAAAGTCATATTACGATGACATCATTCTCTTCGTGGCCCCGTTGATAGGGGGAACGACTTATACTTACACGGATTTCGCTTTGTATCATTATCGTGAGGGCAGGGCTGGACAGACAATGGATAGCGCTGTGATCAGGAAGAACATGAAAATGCAATTGAGGCAACGCGAATATGCCGTGTTTTTTGCCGGGGATTATCTTCCGCAAATCTCCGGGCCGAGAAAAGCTCTGGTGGAGGGGGTCGTCCGCCGTATCTGCAAGACATTATGCGATTATATTTATAAGCTTCCGTCTTCGGAGGAAATTCCTATGCTTGAAGAATGGATATCCTTCGTCAAGGAGAATGTCAGCAGTTGGAAGAAAGTGCCGGAGATCTCATTGTACGGGGAAATGCCATTCGCCCTTTATCGCCTCGCCATAAAAACCAAGAACGCTTGCGTCCGTTTTTTCCAAAAGATTGCTCATAATCAGTGTATATGACTTTACGCAAGAGATTATACCACACTTACCACAGGTTTATGCTGGACCATTTCCGCCGTTACCTGGTCGACAGGGACTGGCTGAAATGGAAAGGCTATAAGGTCGATTGGGACAACCCGCGGGACATAAACGAGAAGATCCAGTGGCTGATTTGTTTCTACGACACCTCCATGTGGTCATTGTGTTCGGACAAGTACCGGGTCCGGGACTTCGTGCGGTCAAAGGGTCTGGAAGACTTGCTCGTTCCTTTGCTTGGAGTTTGGGATAACGTGGAGGATATTGATTTTGAGTCGCTTCCGCGGAAATTCGTGCTTAAATGCAACCATGATAGCGGCTCCTATCACATCGTCGACAAGGAGGCCGGGCCTGACTATGACGCTATCCGGGCTGATCTGCGAAAGAGTCTTGGCGAAAAATACGGGTACCGTCACGGTGAGGTCTACTACAATAAGATCAAGCCTCTTGTGCTCGCCGAGAGTTTCCTGTCTCCGGATGAAAAATCTCTTCCCGTGGACTACAAGGTCTGGTGTTTCGACGGTAAGCCCTATTCAATCTGGGTGTGTTATGGAAGGTCGGCCAATGAGGTGTTTGTCAATCTATATGACCTGGATTGGAATGTCCATGCGGAAGTCTCGGTGTTTACCGAGCATTATAAGGATGGGAAGGGGAAGGTCCCCAAACCTGAGTGCCTGGACAGTATGCTCGCCGCGGCTTCCAAACTGTCGGAGGGCTTCCCTGAGGTCCGGGTGGATTTCTATGTCAATGGCGGAAAGCTCTACTTCGGCGAACTCACTTTCGCGAGCCTTTACGGTAAGATGGACTACTTCACGGATGAATATCTTGTGGAGCTTGGAAAACAATGTATCCTCCCTGTGGATAAAGTATGAGAAAGGTTATATATACTTGTGTGACTGGCGCTTACGACTCTCTTAGGCAGCCTTGCCGAGTCGACCCGTCATACGACTATATCTGTTTCTCAGACAACCCTTCCGGGAAACGGGACGGAGTGTGGAACATGCTTCCGATCCCATTTGCCTGCCCGGACAAGACCCGGCAGTCGAGGTTTGTGAAACTTCAGCCTCACAAGGTTCTCCAGGACTATGACGTCAGTGTCTGGCTGGATGCCAACATCACGATCACCGGCGAGTCGTTCTACGAGGCATTGGAAAGGAAGGTGGATTCCGGCTGCCTGGTGTCCCAGGTCCCGCATCTTTCCCGCGACTGTGTATATGAGGAGATCGTCAGCTGCTACAAGGACATGAGAATAAGTCTTCGGGATGCGGTCAGGCAGTTCCGCCATCTCAAGGCTGAGGGTTTCCCGTCCCATTTCGGGCTTTGGGAGAACAACGTGATCTTCCGGCGTCACAATGATCCGCGGGTCCGGAGAATCTCGGACGCGTGGTGGAATGAATATATGTCATATTCCAATAGGGACCAGCTCGCGCTTATGCCGGTGTATTGGAAAGAAGGTTTCACTCCTGAGCCTCTATTCGGGGATGGTGTCAATTCGAGGAACGCGCGATGTCTTGAGATTGTCAGGCATCCGTCCACTAAAGATGCCGGAGATGTGTCTTGGGCTCATCATCCGATTATCAAGATGGCATGGTCTTGGAGGCGGGTGATGGCGGCTTTGTTTTTGTGGAGATAATGAGAATATGGATCCGAAGGTCAGCATAGTGATAGTCTGCATGAACAGGATGGATCTCCTCCGTCCTTGTCTGGAGAGCATCCGGACCCACACATCGGTCCCTTATGAGACCTTTGTTGTCGCGTACATGTTCACTGAAGACAACCTTAAAGCCCTCACGGAAGAATTCCCGTGGGTAGAGGTAGTGCGAAGTGATGAGATCCGGGGATTCTCCGAGAATAATAACCTGGCTTTGCGAAAGGCCAGGGGAGAGTATGTGTTCATCGTCAATGATGACACCTACATCGACTCTCCTGTAATAGACTCGCTTGTCGCCGATTTCGGGAAGCTTCCGGATAACGCCGCTGTCGTCTCGCCTAAAATAGTGTTCCCTGACGGTCAGGTTCAGACTTGCGGTCGTCAGAAGTTCACCGGTTGGGGCTATACTCTCCGCTATCTCCATTTCAACAATGAGACCCGCCGGTCCAAGTGGACAATGCGCGAAGGTTTGTTCAGGACCTACACCCTCAATGGTGCCGCATTTCTTGCCAAGACGAAGATATTCAAGCGATTGGGCTGGTTCGACGAGACATATTTCTTCACCCCCGAAGACGTTGCCCTGGGGACCAGGATGAATGAGGAAGGTTACGGTGTCTACACTGACGCCGATGTTATCCTTTACCACATCGCCGGCTCCACAGCCTCTCCTTTGGAAGCGGCCATCAAGCCCGCCCGAGTCAAAGGGGCTCTCATGTTCTACTCCCGGGGCAGCCGCCTTGCCTATTACCTTCTGGGAGCGTATTGCTGGTGTGTGGAGGCTGCCAGAAGCTTCAAATATTTGTTCAAGGATTGCAGCGACCCCGCCAGCAAGAATGGGATAATGTCCGCGACCGCACGTAATGTTCGGCATAGTATTTTCAGCCCACTCACGCCGAAGGAGATTTTCATCAGGTATTACAATTTGTTGAGAAGTAAATGAAAGTTCTGGTTATAATCGTCACTTATAACGGCATGCGGTGGGTTGAGAGGTGCTTCGGCAGCCTGCCCCGCTCCGAGATGCCGGTAGACGCCATAGTCATCGACAATGGCTCCACCGATGGCACACCCCAGTGGATAAGTGAGCATTATCCGGATGTCAAAGTGATCGTCAACGAGAAGAACACCGGTTTTGGCGCGGCGAATAATATCGGCATGCGTCATGCCCTGGAGAATGGCTATGACTATGTCTACTTGTTGAATCAGGACGCCTGGCTGCTTCCGGATACGATCGGAAAACTTGTGGCTGTGGCCCAGTCCGCTCCCGATTATGGCATCCTCAGCCCAATCCAGATGAACGATGGGATGGAGGAGATGAATGGCCTTTTCAAGAACAGGGTAGTGCCGAGCCGTGTCGTTCGGAGGGAGGACCTTTGGGAGGTACCTTTCGTGATGGCCGCCCATTGGCTGGTCTCCAGGCGGGCCATGGAGGAAGCGGGGCTTTTCTCTCCCTTGTTCCATGTCTATGGCGAGGATGACAACTACTGCGCCAGGGTCCTTTACCATGGGATGAGGATAGGCGTCGTTCCCGGGGCGGTCGCGGTCCATGACATCGGTGACCGCAAGCAGGGAAAAGACCGGTTGATGCTTCGTTCTGTCTACACCCTGGCTTTGTCCCGTTTCTCCGATCCGAGGCGGAAGCCGTCTTCGCAGCTGCTGTTCGTTGTTTTCCATTCCTTCTCAGCATGCTTGAGATTCAAGTCTTTGAGACCCTTGAGTCTTCTGGCCGACGCGATCAGGGATTATCCGGAGGCGAAGAAATACAGGTCCTTGTCAATGTCAAAAGGAGCGTTTGTGAAAGATGAGAAAGTGGTTTAGCGATTTGTTCAACTCGGTACTGCGGATCCTGGCGAAGACTCATTTGCTGGGGCCTGGGCCGGTCGCTAAGCTGAAGTATTACCAAATGCTTCACCGCTGGCCTGACCTCAAGCATCCGAAAGATCTCAACGAGAAGATCAACTGGTTGAAGTTCAATGGCGACACATCCATGTGGCCAATGCTTGCCGACAAGTACGCGGTCCGTTCCTACGTCAGGGATAAGGGATTAGGTGACACTTTGACAAAGTTACTTGGGAAGTGGGAAAGGCCTGAAGACATTGATTGGGAGAACCTTCCGGAGGCCTTTGTGCTGAAACTGAACAATGGAAGCGGAGATGTCGTCGTCTGCAAGAATAAGAGTGAGTTGGATATTCCCGCTACTGTGGCCCATTTCTCCAAGCTGATGAAAATCAGGTGCGGGTTCGAGACCTCGGAACTCCATTACACCAAGATCAAGCCTCTGGTCATCGCCGAGGAGCTTCTGGACTCGTCGACCCAGCCCGCGGGATCAAGCTCATTGGTTGACTACAAGTTCTGGTGTTTTGACGGCGAGCCATATTCCGTGTGGGCCTGTTACGGAAGGACCCCTTCGGAGGTCTATGTCAATCTCTATGACCTTGAATGGAACGTCCACCCGGAAGTCTCCGTGTTCACAGGACATTACAAGGACGGGAAAGGCGCCATCCCCAGGCCCGAAAGTCTCCCGAGGATGCTGGAGATCGCGTCGGCTCTTTCAAAAGGGCATCCCCAGATGAGGGTCGACCTTTACGAAGTCGACGGGAAGGTCTATTTCGGCGAGCTGACGCTCACTTCCGCCGGCGGTTACATGAAGTATTTCACCCAGGACTATCTCATTGAGATGGGAAACAAGGTAAAGTTGCCTTCAGGCAATATTTGAACATCTTAAATTTGAAATGAATATGAAAAAGTTAATCACAACGATCCTTGCGGCGTCCTTGGCGCTTGCCGGATCCAACGCGTTCGCGCAGAACCTTATGGCAGAAGTCGGCTTCGGAATGAGCGACACGAGGTTCGACTATACTCTCGGCCACACCAACGCTGCCCTTTTCGGGGGGACTCTCGGGCTTTCTTATGAGATCCCTGTCGTTGAAGGCACGCTCGGATTCGCCCCTGGAGTGAGGGTCGGCTATTTCACCAAAGGGGATGTGGACATCTATGGGTACGAGGATATCTCGTTCACGGAGTCTTACCTTTCCGTTCCCCTCGACTTCAACCTCAAGTTCGACATGAGTGAGGACATGAGGTTTCTGGTTTTCGCTGGTCCTACTCTGGACATTGGACTGACTTCCAGGGTCAAGGAAAAGTCGACCAGTGTCAATTATGACATCTACGACGGCGCGTTGAGCAGCTACACCAAGTATTCCCGTTTCGATGTCTTGATCGGAGGTGGAGTCGGGTTTGATGTCATGGATGCTGTCCGTTTCTCTGTCAGGTACGATTATGGCCTTATCAATCGCAACGGCGGCAATCTGACCAGCGGTTTCCTGAAGATTCACCGCAGCCAGCTGAAGCTTGGAGTCGGATTCCTGTTTTAGATCCTTCGCTTTCGCTCAGGATGACAAGAGGTGCTTGGGATGACAAGAAGTGCTTGGGATGACAAGAAGTACTTGGGATGACAAAATGTCATTCTGAACGCCAGTGAAGAATCTGGTATTGTTATTGTCTCTGATTATCGCTATATTTGTAGGTTAATCAGAGACAAACTTTTTTTATGGCTATATCAGGCATATTAAGAAAAATTTTCGGTTCCAAGGCCGATCGTGACATGAAACTCATCAAACCGGTCCTGGACAAAGTCCTGGCGGCATACCCCGCCATCGACGCTTTATCGGATGACGAATTGAGGGAGAGGTCGCGGGCATTGCGTCAGAAGCTCAGCGAGTGCGAGGCCCCGTTCGAGGCCAGGATCGCCGAGATCAAGGCAAAGCTTGAGGAGGATATTCCGGTCTCGGAAAAAGAGAATCTCGCCACTGAGTCTGACAAACTCGTCAAGGAAGAGGATGAGAAGATCGAGGAAGTCCTGGATGAGATCCTTCCCGAGGCTTTCGCCATCATGAAGTCGACTGCCCGCAGGTTCAAGGAGAATGAGTCTATCGTGGTGAATGCCACACAGTTCGATAAGGATCTCAGTATCAATCATGATTTCGTGACCATCGACGGAGACAAGGCCGTGTATCACAACCATTGGATGGCCGGTGGCAACGAGATCACCTGGGATATGGTCCACTATGACGTTCAGCTCATCGGTGGTATCGTCCTGAACGGAGGAGTAAAATCCAACAAGGAGCAGATGGGTAGCATAGCCGAGATGGCTACCGGTGAGGGTAAGACCCTCGTGGCGACCTTGCCGGTGTTCCTCAACGCCCTTGCGGGGAAGGGAGTCCATGTCGTGACTGTCAACGACTACCTCTCCAAGCGAGACTCCGAGTGGATGGGACCTCTCTACATGTTCCATGGCCTTTCGGTCGACTGCATTGACAAGCATGAGCCGAACAGCGACGCCCGAAAGAGGGCCTACAACTGCGACATCACTTTCGGTACCAACAATGAGTTCGGTTTCGACTACTTGAGGGACAACATGGCCGTCAACATGAACGACCTTGTCCAGCGCAAGCATCACTACGCCATCGTCGATGAGGTCGACTCAGTCTTGATCGATGATGCCCGTACCCCTCTGATCATTTCCGGTCCTGTGGCGAAAGCGGAGGATGACGAGCAGTACATGGAGTACCGTCCGTATGTCGAGAGTCTGTACCAGAAGCAGCGCAACCTTGTCAACCAGGTGCTTAACGAGGCGAAGAAAGCTATCGCCGCGGGCAAGATGGACGAAGGCGGCATGCTCCTCTACAGGGCCTACAAGGGACTCCCCAAGTACCAGCCGCTCATCAAGTTCCTCAGCGAGCAAGGCATGAAAGCCCTCATGCAGAAGGCCGAGAACTTCTACATGCAGGACAATGAGAGCCAGATGCACATCGTGACCGACGAGCTGTATTTCGTGATCAGCGAGCAGCAGCACTCTGTGGACATGACCGACAAGGGTCATGACGCCCTGGCGAACGCGGTTTCCGATCCTGATTTCTTCGTCCTTCCCGACATGGGCAGCAAGATCGCTGACATCAAGAAGGACGAGAACATGACACCCGAGCAGAAGCAGGAGGCCCAGGACAGGCTCATGGAGGAATATTCACTCAAGAGTGAGAGGGTCCATGCCATGATCCAGCTCCTGAAGGCTTACGCGATGTTCCAGAAGGACGTCGACTACGTCGTCATCGACAACAAGGTCAAGATCGTCGATGAGCAGACCGGCCGTATCATGGAGGGACGCCGCTGGAGCGACGGTCTCCATCAGGCTGTCGAGGCAAAGGAAAATGTCAAGGTCGAGGCCGCTACCCAGACCTTCGCGACCATCACCCTGCAGAACTACTTCAGGATGTATCACAAGCTTGCTGGTATGACCGGTACCGCCGAGACTGAGGCTGGTGAGTTCTGGTCCATCTACAAGCTGGATGTCGTCGTGATCCCGACCAACCGTCCTGTGATAAGGAACGACCAGGACGATCTCATCTACAAGACCAAAAAAGCCAAGTATCAGGCTGTTATCAATAAGGTAAAAGAGCTGACCGATGCCGGCAGGCCGGTCCTGGTGGGAACGACCGATGTCGAGACCTCCGAGCTTCTCAGCCGTATGCTCCGTATGAGGGGAATCAAGCATAATGTCTTGAATGCCAAGGAGCATGCACGTGAGGCTGAAATCGTCGCTCAGGCTGGACAGAAGGGGAATGTCACCATCGCAACCAACATGGCAGGCCGTGGAACCGACATCAAGCTGACTCCTGAGGTCAAGGCCGCGGGTGGACTCGCGATCATCGGTACGGAAAGGCATGACAGCCGCCGTGTGGACCGTCAGCTGCGTGGCCGTTCCGGCCGACAGGGCGACCCGGGTTCCTCTGAGTTCTACATCTCCCTTGAGGATAAGCTGATGCGTCTGTTCGGTTCCGAGAGGATCGCCGGAGTCGTGGATAAGCTTGTCATGGCGGATGACGAGGCTCTTGTCAACGGAATGCTCTCCAAGTCGATAGAGAACGCGCAGAAGAAGGTGGAAGAGAACAACTTCGGTGTTCGTAAGAGACTCCTTGAGTATGACGACGTGATGAACTATCAGCGCGAGGCTGTCTACGCCCGCCGTCGTAACGCCTTGTCCGGCGAGAGGATCGAGATCGATGTCCAGAACATGATGATCGACTCCTCCAACATAATCTCCGAGAGGGCGGAAGGCATGTCGTACCAGGCCTTTGAGGAATATGTAATGGGCCAGATGTCCATCGACCTCGGTTTCGACGAGGCCTTCTATACTTCAGCTAAGCCGGAGGACATCTCCAAAGCCTTGTGCGCTCACATGCAGGAGGTCTATGACCGCAGGATGAACACTCTTTCCGAGAAGGTCTATCCCTTCATCAAGCAGATATTCGAGAAGCAGGGGAGTATGTATCAGAACATCGCCATCCCTATCTCTGATGGACGTAAGATGTTGACCCTCAGTGTTAATCTCGAGAAGGCCTACAACACCCAGGGCAAGGAGATCGCTAAGGCTTTGAGCCGTACGATCATTCTCTACCAGATTGATGAGCACTGGAAGCAGCACCTCCGCGAGATGGACGATCTTCGTACAAGTGTCCAGAACGCCGCTTACGAGCAGAAGGATCCGCTGGTGGTCTACAAGCTTGAGAGTTACAACCTTTTCGCCTCGATGCTTGAAGATCTCAACAAGGATGTTCTCTCATTCCTCCTGAGGGCCTTCGTGCCGCTGAGAGACGAGAATGAGGCCCGTCCGGCCCAGGCGCCGAGGCGCCGTACCGACATGAGCCAGATGCAGACCCGTCGCAATGACCTTGTCACTAACGGGGAGCAGAAGGCGAACGCCCCGGTCCATGTGGAGAAGAGGGTTGGAAGGAACGATCCTTGCCCTTGCGGCTCTGGCAAGAAATACAAGAACTGCCATGGTGCAGGCCTAGTGTAAAATGTTGAATATTAACAATAAAATGATAAAGAATATGGCAGCGAATTATGACAGGTCCGGCGATAGTGTCGGTGTCAACGACATCAGCAGAATCTCGGCTGGCTCGAGCATCAAGGGAGAGATCACATCTCCTAACGACATCAGGATAGACGGTACTTTTGAAGGTAAGATAGTTTCACAGGCAAAGGTTGTTGTCGGAGAGAAGGCAATCGTCAAAGGTGACATCATCTGCTCAAGTTGCGACTTCTGGGGAAAGATCGACGGTAATTTCTATGTCAAGGACACCCTCAGCCTCAAAGACACGTGCGTCGTGACCGGCGACCTTCACATCAGAAGGCTCCAGGTCGATCTTGACGCCACCTTCAACGGCAATTGCAAGATGATCACTGAAGGCGAGTTCACCCAGTTGACCACTGGTGAGCGTCCCTCCATGTATGATATTCCCGGTAATGAGGACAATGATGAGACCTTCAAGGTCGGTTCATCCTCTTCTCCTTTCTCAACTCCCGCCGGGAGCGATATTCCCGAAGCATAAGAAAAACCGTAAGGTTTTCTATTCTACTCCTCCGCCCAAGGCCTGGTATAAGGCTATCTGGGCGGAGGTTATTGATTGTAAGTCGCTGATAATCCCCAGCTCAGCGCTCAGAAGGGACTGTTGGGCCGTGAGAACTTCCAGATAATTGGTTGAGGAATAGATCATCGTCAGCTCGATCTTCTCCATGGCTTCGGCGAGGGCGTCGCGCTGGAGTTCGTCTGTCTTCAGTTTCTCGGCGGCGGTGCGGCAAAGAGATATCGCGTTGTCGATTTCCGCTCCGGCGTCAAGCAGAGTCTGCTTGAAGGAAAGCTTGGCCTCCTCCTGTCGGGCTTGCGCGCTCTTGAGGGCAGCCTTGTTGATCTTCCTGTTCAGTATCGGCGCGGCCAGGTTGCCCAAGGCGGACCAGGCCAAGTCGCTGTCAGAGGCCCAAGTGCCTCTGCCATCGAGGGTAAGGTCCGGATAGAAGGATGATCTCGCGAGGGCGGTGTTGTAGAAAGCCTCGGCAAGGGCCATCTCCGCTTGCCTGACATCCGGGCGGGAGACCGCGACTTTCAATGGGATCTCAAGGTAACGTTCCATGGGCAGTGAGCTCTCTCCCAGAACCCCTCTCTCAATATTCATTTCCCTGTCTCCAATCAAGGCTTTCAGACTGTTCTCCTCCATCTCTATGCTTCCTCTCAGGCCGATCGCCGATGACTCAAGTTTCATCCTGGTCGCCTTAGCCTGCAGGATTGAGATGCTGTTGGTCTTGCCCGCCGCTTTCAATGATTCCAGGACGGAGATGGTCCGATCCCAGTTATCCAGCGTCTTGAGGCTTATGTCCAACTCTGCATCCAGAACGAGGAGGGTGTAATAGTTCTGCGCCACGGCGGCGATAAGGGAAGCTTTCACTGCCTGGCTGTAAGCCTCGCTGCCTTGGAGGGCTGAACGGGCGGCCATGGTGGCGTTCCTTGCCTTCCCGAATATGTCCAGTTGCCACGATGCCCGAAGACCGGCCCCAAGGGTTCCGTAACGGATGTCCGCTGAACCGCTTCCGTCAAGTGATGGAAGGAATTGGCCTCTGGCTTTCTCCAACGCGGCTTCCGCTTCCTGAACCTTGAGTTCGGCTATAGCCGGGGAGGTCGCGTCGGCCAAAGCTTTCTCGATGAGAGTCCGCAAACGGGGATCAGTGTACATATCCCTCCATCCGGGTATCTCTATGGTCTCGGTGAAAGGGACATCAATCTCCGGACGCTCGTATTTCGGATACAGCCCGCAAGATCCGGCGACCACAGCGGCGATTATCAGTATCAAAGTCTTTCTCATGACAATTCCTCCTCTCTATTCTTCCTCCCGGGGAACATTTTCTCGTCAAGGTAAATGAATATGATTGTCAGCACGGGAGTGACCAGCAGCAAGGCGATGGTCCCTATCAGCATTCCTCCGGCGGCTCCGACGCCGACCGAGATATTCCCGTTGGCCCCGACACCGGACGCGAATACCAGTGGCAGCAAGCCGATTATCATGGTCAGGGAGGTCATCAGGATCGGACGCAAGCGGTCCTTCGCGGCGCTCATCGCGGCTTGGGTTATGCTGGCTCCCTCCCTTCTGGCTATCGTGGCATATTCAGTGAGCAGCACGGCGGTCTTTGCGAGAAGACCGATCAGCATGATGAGTCCGATCTGTAGATAGATGTTATTGTCCAGGCCCCACAGCTTGGCGCAGAGGAAACTGCCGGCAAGGCCGAAGGGGACCGAGAGGATGATCGCGAGGGGAATCGTCACGCTTTCGTACAAGGCGCACAGGATCAAGAATATGAACAAGAGGCAGATGGCGAACACGAGAACCGTCGTGTTCCCGCCTTCGACCTCTTCCCTGGACATTCCTCCGAACTCAAAGCCATATCCTTCGGGCAGGGCGGTGCGGGAAGTCTCCTCGATAGCCGCGATCGCCTGACCGGAGCTGTGTCCCTGGCCATTCTCGCCATAGACGGCTATGGAGGGGAAGAGGTTGAACCTGGAGAGTGACTCGGAACCGTAGACTTTCGTCAGCTTGATGTACTGGCTGACGGGAGACATCTCGCCAGCGCTGTTGCGGACGTAAATATTGTTGAAAGACTCGGGGCTGGACCTGAACTCGGGGGAGGCCTGGACCATCACCCTGTAGATTTTGGTGAAGCGGTTGATGTTCGAGGCGTAGACTCCTCCCACATAGCCCGCGAGAACGCTCAGGACTGATCTCGGGGAGACTCCGGCCCTCTTGCACTTGACGGCGTCCACATCGACGATGTACTGGGGGTACTTCGTGTCGAAACTGGTGTACGCCCTGGAGATCTCCGGCCTCGCGTTCAGGGCATCGATAAACTCTCTGGTGTATTTCAGAAGGTCCTCCACGCTGCCGCCTTTCTTGTCCTGGACATAAAGCTCGAAGCCGCTGGAACTGCCATATCCGGAGATCATTGGTCTCGTGGAAAGGCGTATCTGGGCCGCTGAGATATGGGATGTCCTGCGGTAGATCTCTTCCATCACCGCCCTCTCGGAATCATTTTTCCCCTTGCGCTCACTCCAGTTCTTCAGCCTCAAGTTGAATGAGGCGGCGGCTGTGGTCGTCGTGCGTCTCGCATCTGAACCTGTAGTCCTTGAATATAGCTCTATCTGAGGTATTTCCCGTATGACCTCCTCGACTTCGGAAACGATTTTGCCGGTTTCCTCCAGGTTGGTGCCAGGAGCCGCCTGAACATTGACGGTGATGCTGCCAAGGTCCTCTTGGGGCACGAGGCTGCTTTTGGTCGTCATCAGCATGTAGGCGAGCGAGCCGATCGCGGCAGCCACCAGCAACCAGCAAAGCCACTTGTTCTTGAACAGGTTGAGCTCGGCGAATGAATATCCGCGCTTGAACACGTCGAAACGCTTGTTGAAAGCGTAATGGAATTTGTCCGACATCCCGGCTCCCTGTCCTTCCGGAGCCCTCGGCTTCAGAAGCAAGGCGCTTAACGCTGGACTGAGCGTCAGGGAGTTGATGCAGGAGATACCGACCGCGACCGCCATCGTGAGACCGAACTGGGTGTAGAATATTCCCGTTGTCCCACCCATGAAGCAGACAGGCACAAACACCGCCATGAACACCAGTGTGTTGGTGACAATGGCCGAGGTCAGGTCTTTCATGGCGTCGATCGTCGCTTTGTAGGCGGAGGTGTATCCCTCATCAAACTTGGCCTGAACGGCCTCCACAACGACTATCGAGTCGTCCACCACTGTGCCTATCACCAGGACCAGCGCGAACAGGGTCAGAAGGTTGAGACTGAAACCGGCGGCGTAGATGAACGCGAAAGTTCCTACCAGCGAAACTATGATGGATAAGGAAGGGATCAGAGTCGCCTTGAAATCGTGGAGGAAGAGGTAGACCACGATGATGACAAGGAGAATGGCCAGCAGCAGGGTTTTGATGACTTCCGCGATGGATGCGTCAAGGAAGTCCTTGATACTCATAACGGTGACAAGCTTCATTCCCCTTGGGAGATCCTTCTCGAACTCCTTGAACTCTTTCTGGACCTTCTTGATGACCTCATTGGCGTTGGAGCCTGAAGTCTGGACGATCATCATGTTGCACGAAGGGTGGCCGTTGACCTCGTTGAAGAAGTTGTACTGCTGGGCTCCGAGCTCAATCGTGGCGACATCCCCGAGGCGGAGCAGACGTCCGTCCGGCAGGGACTTGATCACCATCTTCTCGAAATCTTCCTCCTTCTCGTAACGTCCCCTGTACTTGAGCGTGTAGACGAACACATTGTCGGTCTCAAGTCCCAGCTTGCCAGTAGCGGCCTCGATGTTTTGCTCGGCGAGCACTTCAGAGATGTCCGAGGGCACCAGGGAGTACATCGCCATCTTCCCGGGATCCAGCCATATTCTCATAGAGTACCTCGCTCCGAACACATTGACCTCACCGACTCCCGGAATACGGCTCAGGCGGGGCTCAAGGTTGATCTGGAGGTAGTTCGTGAGGAAGTTGGCGGCGAAAGAGTCGTCGGGGCTGTACAGCGACACGAACATCAGGGTACTCGTCTGCATTTTACGCACGGTGACTCCGCTTTGCACGACCTCGGCCGGGAGAAGCCTCTGGGCTTCACCGACTCGGTTCTGCACATTGACGACCGACATGTCGGGATCGGTACCCTGCTTGAAGAATATCCTTATGGAGGCCCCTCCGGCATTGGTGGCGTTGGAGGTCATGTACATCATATTCTCCACTCCGTTAATGGATTCCTCGAGCGGGACGACGACACTCTTCATGACGGTCTCGGCGCTTGCTCCGGAATAGTTGGCCATCACGGTGACGGTCGGGGGAGCGATGTCGGGATATTGCTCAAGAGGGAGCCTGGAAAGACAGATGAGACCAATTATCAGTACGGCGACGGAGATGACACTTGAGAGTATCGGCCGGTCTATGAAAGTCTTGACGTTCATTCTCCGGCGACTTTAATGGGTGTACCTTCGCGCACGAGTCCGGCACCTTCTGCGATGATGATGTCTCCTTCCTCAAGCCCGCTCTCGACGACATAGTCGGAACCATTGTTGAGCTTGAATACTTTGACAGGGGCTGAAACGGCTTTCCCTTCCTCAACCTTGAAGGCGAAAACCCTTTCCTGAATCTCATAAGTGGCTGTCTGGGGGATGACTATGCAGTCTTTGATGTCCGTGGGAACCACGACCGTGGCTGTGCCCCCGCTCCTCAGCAGACGCCCTTTGTTGGGATATTTAGCCCTCATCCTGACGGATCCTGTGCTCTGGTCCACTATGCCGCTGACCGCGTCAATCCGCCCTTTTGCGGGATATTCCTCCCCGTCGCTCATGATGAGTCCCACATCTGGCATGTCCCGCAGGAAAGCCTCCTGCGATCCCGCCTGACGGATATATTCCAGAATCTGGTTCTCGCTCAGGGAGAAGTAGGCGTAGACATGGCTGTCGTCAGAGACTGTCACGAGCGGGCTCGTGATCGAGCTGCTGACAAGGGCTCCGACCCTGTAAGGGATCATACCGGCCACTCCATCGACTGGGCTCTTTATGACTGTGTAGGAGAGATTGTTCCGGGCGGTGGTAACTTGGGCCTCTGCCTGGGCGTAGGCGGCCTCAGCGGCGGCGAGGGCGTTTTTAGAGGTCTGGAGCTCGTAGGCGGAGATCACTTCCTTGTCAAACAGCATCTGGTTGCTTTCGGCTGTAAGCTTCGCGGTTGAGAGCTGTGCCTCGGCGCTTTTCTTGTTGGCCTGAGCCACTTCCAGCGCGGCGGTGTAGGGAATCTGGTCGAGAATGAACAAAGTCTGGCCTTTGCGTACGTTGTCTCCCTCCTCAAAACAGATCCTTGTGATAGTGCCGGTTACCTGGGGCCTTATCTCAACCATTTGCTGTCCTTCAAGCGAGGCGGCGTAACGGGACTCTAGGGTTTGGTCAGATCTTGTGACAGTAAGTGTTTTGTACTCCGCGGGAGCTTTCCCCGCTTCTTTCTTTCCGGTGCATCCGGCCGCTAGAAGGGCTAATGTGCCCAGAATAAAAAATGATCTCCTCATTGAATATTGTCAAGTCGCTAAAATACACTGTATTTTAGACAGCAAAAATAAGGCAAGGTTTAAAAGGAGTGGAGATATACAACCAAAAAAACGGACAGCCAAATAGACTGTCCGTTGTCTCGTCGAGCGGAATACGAGATTCGAGCCCGAGGCTGCGCCTCGGTCAAACTCGCGCCTTCCACGTTACCCCCGCCGCCTGGAAGGCGGCTGCCCCTCGGGGGCTATGAGGGTCGCTCGGCCGAATCTCGTATTCCTGAAACCGAAAAAACAGCCTAAAAGGCTGTCTTTTCAATTTCCGAGCGGAATACGAGATTCGAACTCGCGACCCTCAGCTTGGGAAGCTGATGCTCTACCAACTGAGCTAATTCCGCCAAGTGGTGATCCCCACAGGATTCAAACCTGTAACCTTCTGATCCGTAGTCAGATGCTCTATTCAATTGAGCTAGGGGACCTGGTCTTTCTATTCAGCGGCCTCGGCTTTCTTGCCCGCGAACTTGCGCTCCTTGATCCTGGCCTTCTTACCAGAGAGCTCACGCAGGTAGAATATTCTGGCCCTGCGGACCTTACCGACCTTGTTCAGCTCGATGTTCTCGATGAACGGGGACTGGAAGGGGAAAATCCTCTCAACTCCGATTCCACCGGAAATCTTGCGGACTGTGAAGGTCCTTGTGGTAGGAGTGGCGCCTCTTTCCTGGATGACAACACCCCTGAAGTTCTGAAGCCTCTCTTTATCTCCCTCCTTGATCCTATAAGTGACGGTGATAGTGTCACCGGCCTTGAACTTGGGGAAGGTAGCAACTTTCTCGTTAGCGAAAGACTGCTCAACAATTTTCATTAAATCCATCTCTCAATACTTTTTATCGCAACATTACGCACATCTGATAACGACCCGCAAGAGGTTGCCTTTAATTTTGGACTGCAAAAGTACGAATTATTTTACAATCACAAAATTTTTTTCAAAGAATATTTAAAAAATATCCTTTATCTTGTCAAAGACGGCCTTGTCTTCCTTTGAAGGATCGGGAGTGAACGACCTGCTGGCCCTCATTCCCTGCAGCGCGGCCTTCTCGTCACTGGACAGTCTCTTCGGTATCCAGACGAGTATCTTGACGTACATGTCACCGGTACCGCTGCCGTAGCCTTTCACGGCCGGAAGCCCTTTGCCGCGAAGCTTGACGACTGAGCCGGACTGTGTCCCGGGGTCCACTTTTACTTTATAGGCCCCGTCGAGGCAGGGGACAGCGATCTCTGTTCCGAGGATCGCGTCCGTCACCGAGATTGTCGTAGTGTAGAAAAGGTTGTTACCGTCTCTCTTGAGGTTGGAGTGGGCGACTTCCTCGATGATCACCAGAAGATCGCCGTTGACTCCGTTGTGCGGGGCGGCATGTCCCTCACCGCGGAGAGTCAGTTGCATCCCGTCCTCGACACCGGCCGGAATCTTCACTTTCACGGTCTCGCGTTTACGGACCAGCCCTGTGCCACCGCAAGTCCGGCACGGGTTTGTCACGATCTTGCCTTCTCCACCGCACTGGGGACAGGTGGAGTACGTCATCGTCCTGCCGAAAAGAGTGCTGGTCACATGCTGCACCTGGCCTGAACCCTTGCAAGTAGGGCAAGTCTTAATGTCGGAAGAGTTCTTCGCGCCCTTTCCGCCACAATCCGGACAAGGCCTGTTGCGCTCGATCGTGATCTCTTTCTCGGTACCTTTGGCGATCTCCTCGAGAGTGAGCCGGACCCTTGTGCGGATGTCCCTGCCTTTGTAGACTCTTGTCTGTGACCTGGAACCGTCACCGCCGAATCCGCTGAAACCACCGAATCCGCCGAACCCTCCAAAACCGCCTCCGAAGAGGTCCCTGAGGATGTCTTCAAGATTTCCGAAGCCGCCGCTGAAATCAGGCCCGGCCTGGCCTTCAACTCCAGCGAATCCGAACTGGTCGTACCGTGCCTTCTTGTCAGGATCACTGAGAACTGAATATGCCTCAGAAGCCTCCTTGAATTTCTCCTCGGCGGTCTTCTTCTCGGCATCGGTTCCCTCAACCCAGCGGTCAGGATGCCACTTCATGGCAGCTTTCCTGTAGGCAATCTTTATATCGTCGGCCGTCGCGTTCTTGCCGACGCCGAGAACCTCGTAGTAATCTTTTTTCTCTGCCATATCCGGTTAATCTCCTATATCCCGACCACTACCTTGGCGTAGCGGATGACTTTTCCCGAAAGAGTGTAGCCGGTCTGGACCACATCGAACACCAGACCTTTCTTGTTCTCTTCGGCGACAGGCATCTGCGCGACCGCCTCATGGAAGTCAGTGTCAAACTTCTCGTCCTTGGCCTTGATCACTTCCAGGCCCTTTGTCTTCAGGAAGGCCATCAGTTTGTTGTAGATGAGCTCCGTGCCTTCAACGGCGACCTTGTCGTCGGCGTCCGAAAGCATCTTGAGGGCCCTCTCGCAGTCGTCAAGGACTGGCAGCAGGCCTTTAATTATGTCGGCCGAGGCAGTGCTCACAAGCTCCAGCTTGGCTTCAGCCGAGTGACGGCGGAAATTCTCGAAATCTGCCATCAGACGGATGTAATCGTCTTTCTCCTTTGCCACGCTGGCCTTGAGGGATTCGATCTCTTCCTTCAGAGCCTTGGTCTCATCCTCATTCTTATTCTCTTTCTCTTTGATATTGTCTTCAACTTTCTCTTCCACCTTCTCCTTCACGGGTTTGGCGGCTGGTTTCTTGACGTTTTGCTTCTTGCTCATAATCTGTAATAATTCATCTGCGACTGCAAAGATATCAAATAATCTGCCAACGGCGAATCGCTGACAGAATGTCAGAAGATTCCTCGTCGGCTTCGCCAGAGATTCTTCGTCGGCTACGCCTCCTCAGAATGACATGATTGTCATTCTGAACGAAGTGAAGAATCTATTCTTTTTTTGTGAGGTACTGCTCCGCCTTGTATGTGAGCCCCATGAAGATGATGGAGATGACACAGGCGGCCAGGAACATGATGAACACGGTGTCCAACCCGCCGCTCCTCATGACGAAACCAACCAGGATGTTGGCGAGCACGGCGGTACCGAGGACATAACCGAGAAAACCGGTCAACCCGGCCGCGGTCCCGGCGGCATTCTTCGGGGCAAGGTCAAGGGCCTGGACGCCGATCAGCATGACAGGTCCGTAGATGAAGAAGCCGATGGCGATCAGGCACGCGATGATGACCGTCAGGTTGTCGAGGTTCTTCCAATAGATGAATATCGCTACCGCCACAAGTGCCATGAACAGCATTGTCGGGAGAGCCCTCCGTCCACTGAACACCTTGTCGCTGAGCCAGCCGCAGAACAGGGTTCCCGGAATCGCCGCGAACTCGTAGGCGAAATATGCCCATCCCGTGCTGGTCAGGTCTATCCCTTTATCTGTCAATATCTTCGGTGCCCAGTCAAGGCATCCGTAGCGGACCATGTAGACGAACGCGTTGGCGAAGGCGATGTACCAGAGGAGCCGGTTGGAGAGGACTGTCTGGAATATTTCCTTGACGGAGATGACGTGCTCGCTTTTCTCGGAATAGTGCTTGGCGGCATGTCCGGACCACTTCTCGATGGAGGGGAGCCCAAGCGACTGCGGCGTGTCCCTGATAAGGCAATATGCGATGATAGCTACCAGGATAGCGACGGCCGCGGGAAACACGAAGGATCCGATCAGGAAATAATGGTCGGCGTGGGCTCCGTAGAACCACGACCCGAACCATACGGCACCGTAAGTCGCCATGGGACCGACGAGGGCGCCACCCACATTGTGCGCGCAGTTCCACACGGACATCCAAGTGCCTCTCTCCTTGATTGAGAACCAGTGTGTCATCACCCTTCCGCACGGGGGCCAGCCCATTCCGTTGAACCATCCCACAAGGAAGTTCAGGACGGACATCAACACGATAGCCAATCCTTTATTCTCAATTCCAAGCCATTGGACAGGGACTATCATGAACGCCATCGAAAGGGCCGCCATCACCAGACCGAGGGGGAGGAACTTGCGAGCGTCGCTCCTGTCGGAGACGCTGGCCATCAAGAACTTTGAGAAACCATAGGCTATGGCATTCATGGACAGGACGACAGCCAGCTCCTCGGTCTTGAATCCCAAGGCCTCAAGCCCAGGGATGGCCATCGAGAAATTCTTGCGGACTATGTAGAATCCAGCGTATCCTATGAATATGCCCAGGAAAACCTGCAGACGTTTCTTCTTGTAGGTTGAATCGACCTCCGGGCCGGTCATTTCCTTCTTGTAAGGAGGTGGTGCTAGAAATGAGCTCATACGCGAATATAGTCATTTATGGATGATTTTTCGTATATTTACGCTCGTTATGCAAGTATTGGATAATTACGAAAAGTACCGTAGATATTTCTCGGACGACCAGTTCTGGGGAAAGCTTAAGAAGCTCGCCCGGAAAGCAGGGATAAAGGTAGTGTACGTCGCTCTCCTCCTTTATTATGTCGTTCGTAATCCGGCGACTCCCAAGGCGGACAGGACAAAGATTCTGGGCGCTCTTGGGTATCTGATCCTCCCGACTGACCTTATTCCTGACCTCCTCCCCGCTATCGGTTATACCGATGACCTGGCGGCCCTGATGTGGGCCTTGTATTCAGTGGCGAAGAACATCACGCCGGAAGTGAAGATCCAGGCCAGGGTGAAACTCGGGGAGTGGTTCAACGATTACGACAGCAACGACATTGAGGGATTGTAGCGGATGCCAAGTTATCTCCAAATAGAGAATATCTCGAAATCATACGGCCCGAAGATCCTCTTCGAGCATATCGGTTTCAACGTCAACGAAGGTGACAAGATCGCCTTGATAGCCCCGAACGGGACAGGCAAGACCAGTCTGCTGAGGATCCTGGCCGGTAAAGACAGCTCTGATTCGGGCGGCAGGGTACTCTTCCTCAAAGACATAAGGATCGCTTTTCTGGAACAGGAATATGATTTCGACCCCGAGGCATCGGTGTGGGACCAGATCATCAATGACAGCTCCAAGTGGATCGAACATCTTGATCCTGAGCATGTGGCGGACTACGAGCTGCGTGTCCGGCAGCTGCTCTACTCTTTCGGCCTGACGGATTCAGACAGGAAGATGGGAGAATTGTCAGGCGGTGAAGTCAAAAGGGTGGCGATCATAGTGATGCTGGCCAGCGAGGCCGATTTCTACATCATGGACGAGCCCACTAACCACCTTGACATCGATGCGATCGAGTACCTGGAGAATTACTTGTCTCATGCCAGATGTACCCTGCTGATGGTGACTCACGACAGGTATTTCCTTGACAGCGTGGCGAATATCGTGATGGAACTGGACAGGGGACAGGTGTATGTCTATAAAGGGGACTACGAGAACTATCTGGAAAAGCGCCAGGAGCGGATCGACAATTACAACGCCGAGACAGACAAGGTTAGGAATATCCTTCGCAGGGAATTGGAGTGGATGCATGCCAGTCCGTGCGCCCGGACTGGGAAGGCCAAATCCCGCAAGAACGCGTTCTACGAGCTTCAGGACAGGGCTTCGCAGGCCTATAGGACCAATCAGCTGAGTCTCGAGGAGATGGGACCGGCCACTCGTCTGGGAACCAAGATAATAAACTGCAGGAATCTTGGAATAAGCCTTGGATCCAGGACCCTTGTCAAGGATTTCACCTACAATTTCCAGCGTTATGAGAGAGTCGGCATAGTCGGAGGAAACGGGGCGGGGAAGACAACCCTGGTCAATTTCCTGGTCGGGGCGGTTGGATTTGGGCATCCTTTCGAGGTGACTGGCTCGATCGAGAGAGGGGAGTCCTTGAACATCGGATATTACCGTCAGGACGGGATGGCTTTTGATGAGGACCAGACAGTCCTGGAAACCGTCAATGACACCCATCTGCTCGGACGCTTCATGTTCCCTCACGAGATGCTGAACAACAAGATCCGCAAGCTCTCCGGAGGGGAGAAACGCAGGCTTTACCTGTTGACCATCCTGATGCGGCAGCCCAACCTCCTGGTCATGGATGAGCCGACCAATGACCTGGACATCGTGACTCTTAATGTTCTCGAGGAATATCTCCGGGAATATAAAGGAACCTTGATCATCGTCTCGCATGACCGTCATTTCCTCGACCGTCTGGTGGAGCACATATTCATAATCAATGATGACGGGACGGTCAAGGACTTTGTCGGAAGTTATAGTCAGTACCGTGCCCTTCGACTCCGCTCAGGGACCGACCTTCGACTCCGCTCAGGGTCCGACCTTCGACTCCGCTCAGGCGCCGGTAAGGCGGAGGGTAAAGCCGACAAGGGCACCCTCGGCGGCCCACAAAGCCCGGCGAATGGCGAAAGCAAACCCCGCAAGCTGACCTACAAGGAGCAGAGGGAATTGGAAACCCTGGAAAAGGACATCGCAGCCTTGACCGCAGAGAAGGAGGAACTGGAGACGAAGCTTCAAGGAGGAATTACGGAAGTCTCTGAAATACAAAAGGTCAGCGAGCGCTTCTCCGAAGTCTCATCCCTCCTGGACGCGGCCGAGACCCGCTGGCTGGAATTGTCTATTTAAAGAATTTGTCAACATCCTTGACCACATGCGGCAGGGCGAACACGACAACCCTGTCGTAAGGCTCTATCTTGGTCGAACCTATCGCGATCATCGATTCACTGCCCCTGATCACTCCGCCGATCACGGCCTCCTTGGGGAAACTCAAGTCTTTCAGGGTGCCCTTGGTGATGGCGCTTCCCGGAGGCACGGTGAACTCGAGCACCTCCGCGTCAGTGCCGCTCATGTATTTGACGAGACGGGCCTTGCCGCTCAAGGTGAATTTGAACAGCCTTCCGGCGGTTATCAGTTTCTTGTTGATGACCGAGTCGACACCCATCTCCTCGGCGAGGTGGATGTACTCGATGTTCTCGACCTCGGCGATCGTTTTTTCTATCCCGAATTTCTTCGCGGAAACACATGCCAGCACATTGGCCTCGTCCTTTCCCGTTAATGCCAGGAAAGCGTCGAAGTCCTTGATTCCCTCGTCTACAAGCAACTCGGAGTTACGGCCGTCTCCGACCACCACCACGACATTGTCGGGCAGCCTTTCGGATAGGACCATCGCTCTTTCCTTGTCTTTCTCGAGTATTTTCACGAGACTGATCTTGCGGCTTAGCTGGGCGGCTGTCAGCTCGGCGATCTGGGACCCGCCAAGGATCATCACCTTGTCGGTCTCGATGTTGCTCTTCCCGAGGAATTTCATCAGGAATCCCATTCCTTCCCGGGTCGCGATTATGAACACCAGGTCGTGATACATCAGCTTGGTGTCGAATTTGGGCATGATCGTGCGGCCACCCCTTGAGATCGCGATGACGCGGAACTGCAAGTCATCCTTGGCGGTTATGGCGGCGAACTCGGCGATCTTCATGTCCAGCAGGGGAGAGTCCTCCTCCAGCTTGAAGACCTCAACCTGGAGCTTGCCCCTCGCGAAGTCCATCGACTCGGTAGTTGAGGAATGCTTGAGAAGATCGTAGATCTCGTCCGCTGCCAATTTCTCCGGGCAAAACATGAGCTCTATGCCCATCTGCTTGAATAACAGCTTGTTCTCCGGGGTTAGGAAGTCGTTGTCGTCAATCCTTGCGGTGACCTTTTTGGCGCCCAGGTTCTTCGCCAGCAGGGCGCTCACGATGTTGACGTCCTGGTGGACGAACGGCACGACAGATATGAAAAGGTCGGCATCGCTGACGTCCGCTTCCCTGAGCGTCTTGAGCGACGAAGGCGGCCCCTCGATCGCTATTACGTCGGCAATGGCGGTCAAGGCGGCGATTCTCTGGGGATTATCGTCGATGACGGTGATCTCGTTGGCCTCTTTGCTCAACATTTTGGCGAGGTGGGATCCGATCTCCCCGGCTCCTTGGATGACGATTTTCATATTCTTTTCCTTAAGTAAGCAAATATACCATTTCCTTTGGTCATAGCCAAAAGAACGATCCACTGAGGGAACAACGCCGGAGCGGAAATCCCATTGTGGGATGCCAGATATTCTTGAATATCAGTAACTTCCAATTTGGATACCATGGACTTGAATTCCTTGTGCGCCTCAATTACGGACTTCGTCAAAGCGGCTTTCCCGGTCAGCAGGTACACGAGGGCGGAACACCCGTCAAGACATTTTCTCATGAATATGATCCTCCCGGCCTTTCGAGAGGCCCTTTCCGCGGCCTTCCTTATCGGCAGCCGCCCGGCCTCTTTGAGCGCTATGGTCTTCGCGAGGTTATTCCTGAGCATCAGCAGGTTGTTGCGATAATTGAGCTTGAGTTTCCACGGCGAGTCGTTTGGCAGGGTGCCGCCTCCCACGTGGTACACCACGGACTGGGGGACAACCCAGATCTCCTTTCCTTCAAGTTGGAGCCTCCAGCAAAGGTCAATCTCCTCCATGTGAGCGAAGAATCTGTCGTCCAGCCCTTCCATTCTCTCATATTCCTTCGCCCTGACCATCAGGCAAGCTCCTGTCGCCCAGAACACCTTGGAAGGAGTGTCGTATTGTCCGTTGTCCTTTTCAAGGCGTTTGAGCACCCGGCCCCTGCAGAAAGGGTAGCCGAATTTGTCGAGGAGGCCTCCGGCCGCTCCGGCGTACTCGAAACTGTCCCTGTCTTGCCAGGAGTGGAGTTTCGGGGCGCAGGCCGCGCAGTCGGGATGGGAGTCCATCCAGCTGACCAGAGGCTCAAGCCATCCTTCCGGGACTTCTATGTCAGAGTTAATCAGCACGAAGTAATCCAAGTCAGAGGCTTCCGGCATTTGGGAAAGAGCTTTGAACGCTTGGTTGTACCCTCCTGTGAAACCGTAGTTCTTATCCAGTTCTATCAGTTTGATACTCTGGAACTTGTCCTTCATTAACTCCACGGAACCATCTGTCGATCCATTGTCCGCGACGGCTACCTCCGCCCCTTCGGGCATGGATGCTGAAAGCCCCGGAAGGAAGCGTCCCAGAAAGTCCTTCGTGTTCCAATTCAGTATGACTACAGCGGTTCTCATGAGTGCAAACTTATGAAAAAAAAGTGTCAATGCCGATTTTCAGGTGAAAAAGTGCTTAAGATGTTCCGATTTTGAAATATAATACCTATATTTCGAAAACAAACCACAAATCGCGCAGACGCATCTTTTTTAACACTATACTATAACCATTTTTTTAAACCACAAACCTATGTCTCACAAACAATCTTTGATCTTGACATTGTTTTTGTCAATGGTCACGGTTTTGGGTTTGCATGCCCAGAACCGTACGGTGACGGGTGTGGTCCGTGACGCCAAAGGCGAGGCCCTTATGGGGGCCGGTGTTGTCGTTCAAGGCACCACCAACGGAACTGTCACTAATCTGGACGGTACCTTCTCGTTGTCGGTCCCGTCCGGAGCTGTTGTTCTTGAGGTCTCCTCGCTGGGTTACGCGACCAAGTCAGTCCCTGTCCCGGCAGGGCAGAACCGTGTCGCGGTCGTACTCGAGGATGATGCTCTCTCATTGACCGAGACCGTTGTTGTCGGTTACGGTACTCAAAAGAAAGTCAACTTGACCGGTGCCGTCGAGGCCATCGGAGAGGAGGCTTTCGAAGGCCGCACAAGCGCCAACCTGACCCAGATGCTTGTCGGTGCCGTGCCTAACCTCAACATCACCCTGGCTGATGGTAAGCCTGGCCGTACGGCTGACTTCAATGTCCGTGGTACCGGATCCATCAACGGTGGCTCCGCCCTCGTCCTTGTCGACGGTGTCGAAAGCGACCCTTCGATGGTGAACCCTGATGACATCGAGAGTGTCTCGGTCCTGAAGGATGCGGCCGCGTCAGCCATCTACGGAGCCCGCGCTCCTTACGGTGTCGTCCTCATCACAACCAAGAGCGCTTCCGCAGGCAAGCCGAAGGTCAATTATTCGGCCAACTTCAACGTCCAGCGCCCGTCCAACGTGATCGATCTCGTGACGGACGGTTATGTCTGGGCCGAGCACTTCTACAAGGCCTACTACGCCTACCAGCTCTCAAACCCTTCAGGTATCAACAAGACCCAGCAGTTCTCACTGGCTTGGCTTGATGAATACAAGAGAAGGCATGACAGCGGAAACTTCGGCCAGGTCATCTCCGACGGATCGATCGGAACCAAGGGCCGTTATGTCTATTATCCTGAGGAAGTTGACTACTACGGGGAACTCTACAAGAAAAACGTCTTCTCCCAGAGCCACAATCTTTCCTTGTCCGGTTCCGACGGCAAGTTCGACTACTACATCTCCGGGCGTCTGTACAAGTACGACGGACTGTACAACAGCGATGTCCAGACCGACAGGTACAAATCCTACAACACCCGCTTCAAGGCCGGTTACCAGGTCGCTCCGTGGTTGAAGATCAACGACAACATCGAGATGGCCTACAACAACTACTACAACCCGATGACTTTCTCCGAGGGATCCGGCGGCATCTGGAGGAACATGGCTGACGAGGGTCACCCCTCATCCCCGATTTACAATGAGGACGGAACAATCTCCTACTGCGGTGTCTACACCGTCGGTGACCTCCTCATGGGAAAGAGCGGAATGACGACCGTGAACGAAGTCTTCCGTAACACAGCCTCCTTCAACGCCAAGTTCCTGGACAACCGCCTGCGCTTCTTCGGCGACTTCACCTACAAGAAGACCACCTACGACCGCAACATCAAGCGTGTCCGCAGCCAGTACTCCAAGGGAGTCGACGGCAACGGTGATCCCCTCCTTGAGACGATCTCCTCAGCTCCCCAGACCTCGATGGCCGAATATGCTGACAACACCCGCTACATAGCCACGAACGTCTACGGCGAGTTTGAGCAGACTTTCGCCGACAAGCACTATTTCAAGGCGATGGCCGGTTGGAACTACGAGCAGTCCCGCTACAAGAGGATATATGCCTACAACACCGACCTCCTGACCCCTGACGTGGAGAACATCAACCTGACCTTCGGAACCGACACCAAGAGCATCACCTCATCCTGGTCGGCTTTCGATTTCGGTGGTTTCTTCGGCAGGATCAACTATGCGTTCGACAACCGTTACCTTATAGAGATCAACGGCCGTTATGACGTTTCTTCCCGTTTCCCGGCCAATCACCGCTGGGCATTCTTCCCTTCAGTCTCCATCGGTTGGAGAGTGACCGAGGAGCCTTGGTGGCACGTCAGTCCCGATGCTGTTTCGCAGCTGAAGGTCCGCGCTTCTTACGGATCCCTTGGTAACGCCAGGGGACTGGGCAACTACCAGTACAAACAGACGCTCAGCGTCTCGACCTCGGATTACATCCTGGACGGGTTGCGTCAGAGGTACCTTTCTTCCCCGGCCGCCCTCCCCGAGGACCTGACCTGGGAGACCGCGACTACTTACAATGCCGGTGTCGACTTCGGATTCCTGAACGGAAGGCTTTCCGGATCAGCTGATTACTATGTGCGTAAGACCACGGACATGATCGTTGCCGGACCTACTGTCCCGGACACGTTCGGAGCCGCTTCCCCGAAGGGTAACTACGCTGACCTCAGCACCTACGGATTCGAGATCACCCTTGGTTGGAAGGATTCCTTCGAGCTGGGAGGCAAGCCTTTCAACTACAACATCAGGGCGTCCTTGTCCGACTACTACTCGATCATCGACAAGTACAACAACAAGAACTTCTCCCTGGACAACAACGCCAACCAGTCTCTCGCAGGTAACTACTACGAGGGTATGCGCATCGGCGAACTCTGGGGCTTCGTCTCCAACGGCCTCTGGCAGGACCAGGCGGCCATCGACGCGGCTGAAGCCGGAGCGAAAGCTGCCGGACAGAGCTATTTCAACCCTCTCATCAGGGCGACGAAGGACTACAAGACCCGCCTTGGAGACACCAAGTACGAAGACCTGAACGGCAACGGCTACATCGACCGCGGCGAGAACACCGTCAACAACCCCGGAGACCGTAAGATCATCGGTAACGAGGAGCCTCGCTACATGTACAGCCTCAACCTTGGTTTCGACTGGAACAACATCTGGTTCACCGCGTTCTTCCAGGGTGTCGGCAAGCAGGACTGGTACCCCTCCAACGAGGCTTCGATGATGTGGGGACAGTACAACCGTCCTTACGGCTACCTTCCGAAGTGGCACATCGGCAACTACTGGACCGAGGATAACCGGGATGCCTACCTGCCCCGTTATTCCGGCTACAACGACACCTTCTATAAAGGTACCTGGGCGGCCAACACCCGTTACATCCAGAACGTGGCCTACATCCGTCTCAAGAATGTCCAGCTCGGTTACAACCTGCCGAAGGCGTGGACCCGCAAGATCCGCATCGAGCAGGTCGGAGTCTACTTCTCCGCAGAGAACATCTGGACATGGTCTCCTATGTACAAGCTCACCAAGGACATCAACGTCTCCAACATCGGAACTTCCGACATCGACTTCAACAGTGGTCGTGGAGACGCCTACAACTACCCGATGATGAGCACTGTATCACTTGGTCTCAACATTACCTTCTAAATGACGAAAGCGATGAAAAAGAATATATTCACATTGCTGGCTCTCGGAGCGTTGCTCGCTACCGCCTGCGATTTCGATGAGGAACCCCAATCCTCTGCCAGCGTCGATATGGTTTTCAGTTCTGAAGGAGGCTTGAAGACATACGCTTATTCCTTCTACAACGTCCTTCCGACCAATAATGACGCCGCCCACCGCTCCGCCACTCTCGACTACGGAGCGAAGCAGTCCATCAGCGGCATGGAGGTCGGTGCCTACACGGTGAACTCCTCCAACAGCTGGTCCTGGACCGCGCTCAGGAACATCAATTTCTTCCTGGAGAACAACACGAACGATAAGGTCCCGGAGGCCGTGCGTAACAACTACAACGGAATCGCCCGCCTTTTCAGGGCCCGGTTCTACTTTGACAAACTGGTCACCTACGGCCCCGTTCCGTGGATCGACAAGGTCTTCAACTCTCCCGAGGATGAGGACTTGAAGAAAGGCCAGGACAGCCGTGATTTCATTATCGAGAAGATCATTGAGGATCTTGACTACGCCTACAACAACATCACCGTCGTCTCCACGGCCAACGCGGCTATGGTGACCAAGTGGGTGGCTCCGGCCTTCAAGTCCCGCGTCTGCCTCTTCGAGGCCGCCTGGAGAAAGTACCATGCCACCGAC
Organism: Bacteroidales bacterium; assembly: GCA_017627955.1. Classification (GTDB taxonomy): domain Bacteria; phylum Bacteroidota; class Bacteroidia; order Bacteroidales; family UBA932; genus Cryptobacteroides. Next base: position 82,489 of record JAGAFU010000055.1, read on the forward strand.
GAGCTCGATATCGCCCGCACCGGCTGCACCAAGTACTCCGCCAATGACCTGTATAACCTCGCGGCCGCCGCTGCCAAGGAAGTTATGGACAAGGGCCCCTTCAAGCTTCATGGAGGCGCCGCCTATAAGGGTGGTGGCACTGGAGCCTACCGCGATCTGTTCACTTCGATCGACACCCAGACGGACGAGGTCATATTCGCCATCGTCGCTGACGCCGCCATCGACCTTGGAGAGCAGAACTGGTGGTGGAACTCATCCACTTACGGACCTCACCTCTGCATGTCCAGGAAGTTCGCGAAGACCTACTTGAACATCGACGGAACTCCTTACAATGAGTTCAACGAGGATGGCACGTACAAGACCTTTGATGTCGAGACCAAAAACCGTGACTATCGCATGAACCAGACGATCCGCGCTTACGACTACACCCGTAAGCTCGCGACCGGAGCTATCGTTCTCACTCCCGCCAACTTCCAGGGACACTCACTGACCGGCTACCAGGTGACGAAATTCGTCATGGATGACGTGACCTACGATGATGCCGCGACCAACGACAACAACACCCCGTTGCTCCGTTACGCTGAAGTCCTGCTCAACTACGCCGAGGCGAAAGCCGAGCTCGGCCAGCTGACCGATGCCGACTGGGCCGCCACCGTGGGCGCTCTGCGTTCAAGGGCCGGCATCACCGGTGGTACCGACGAGACCGGAACCCTGACCACGTTGCCGAAGAAGGCCGAGCCTTACATCGCCTCCTACTACCCCAAGATGGCGTCTAACCCCGCTTTGCTTGAGGTAATGAGGGAGAGGGAGATAGAGCTCGCCTTCGAAGGCTTCCGTCTTAACGACCTCAAGCGCTGGGGAATTTGCGACCTTTGGGTCAGCGATCCTTGGGAGGGAATATTCATCCCAGCCATCAATTCCCCTGTCGATCTCAATGGCGACGGAGTGGCTGACGCCTACTTCTACGACACCGATTCCATTGGTGATACCAGCTATGCTTCCATCGGAGTCTATGTCGGGAAGAACAAGAGCAACTACCTCAATGTCAAGCCTGTTGAGGGTGGGTATATGATTTACTTCTCCATCCCTGGCAGGGACTGGCCGCAGAGGCAGTACCTCTATCCGATTCCATCCAACGTCCTGACTCTGTTCGACGACGACCAGTTGACACAGAATCCTGGATGGTAGTGTGCCTTTCATACATCAAGCAGGCAGGGCTCGCGCTCTGCCTGCTTATTCTTTTTACGCAATGCTCGAAAAAGGATGTCGAGCTCGTTGTCCCGGAAATCGAGTATACCGATGTCAAGCTGCGGAAATACCCTCGCGAGGGTGAGGTCAAGATAATGAGTTTCAATGTCCGTTACGGGACGGCGAAAGAGAGCAATTCCTCAAATAACTAGTCCAATCGGAAGAAAGCCTGCGTGGCCATGATAAAGGATCAGAAACCATCCTGTCTGGGCTTCCAGGAAGCTCTCTATGATCTTCAGTTTGAATGGTTTATGGATCAGCTGAAAGATGAGTATGACGGCTATGGAGTGGGACGTGACGACGGGAAGCGCTCAGGGGAATGCATGGGAATCTTGTGGCGCAAATCCGAGATCAAGATGATCGACATCGGGACTTTCTGGCTGTCTCCGACTCCTGACACGCCTTCCAAAGCTGATTCTTGGGATGCGGCATGCTTCCGGTCCGCCACGTGGGGAATATTTGAGGTGATCTCAACCGGGAAGCGTTTCTGCTACATCAACACCCATCTGGACCATAAAGGCGCCAAGGCTCGGGAAGAATCCATGAAGCTGATTTCCAAAAGGTTCGGGCAATATAACCCTGGTGGTCTGCCGCAGATACTTTCGGCCGATTTCAACGCGTCTCCCTCTTCGGAAATATTCGGCAACCTGTCAGGAATGCACAATTCCAGGAATATGGCTCCACCCGGTTATACCGACGAGAACACCACTTACCACTCCTGGGGGGCTGTGTCAGGCTCCCAGATTGACAATATTCTTTTTTCTTATCCCGCCACGACAAAAGAGTACCACACGGTTATAGAACCGTATGAGAATGTTGCCTACCTGTCAGACCATTACCCGGTTTACGCCATATTCTCTTTATAATCTCGCCACAAATGAAAAAGATACTCATCCTCATCACCGCTGGTCTTTTTTCTGTCCTCCTTTCCGCCCAGGATGTCAGGTCACTGGCCTGGTCGTACCAGCCCTATCCTGATGTCGAGACTCCTTGGACAAAGGCTCCGACAGGTTACAAGCCCTTCTATCTGGCTAATTTCGCCAGGCACGGGAGCCGTTATCTGATGTCGGACAACAATTATTCTAAACCTCTTGATATACTGAAAAAGGCGGATCAGGAAGGGCTCTTGACAGAGTTGGGAAAGTCCCTTCTGGAAGATGTGGGTAAGATAGCCCAGGATGCTGACGGCAACCTCGGCATGCTTCTTCCCCGTGGGGGCAGGGAACATCGCCACATTATGGAAAGGACAATCGCGAGGTATCCCGAAATATTCAAAGGAAAAGATTGCAAGATAGATGTTTACGCCTCGACTGTCCAGCGTTGCATCATGAGTATGGCCTACAGTCTGGACGCGATCACGGCCAAGAACCCGAAGGTGTGGTACGACCGTCATTGCGGAACCAAGGTGCAGGCGACCGTGTTCAATACTCCGCATGTTTCTCCCGCGGCTAAAGAGGCGGGCTTTGACTTTGACACAAGGCTCTATGCCGAGACGGACAATGACACCCTTTTCGCCAAGATATTCTCTTGCGATGAGAAGCGGAAACAAGAGTTTTTGAGCACATCTGATAGGGTCAACTTCTTGAGGTGGATCTGGGAGCTGGCCATTGACAACGCCCTGAACGACGAGCTTGGGGTGGATCTGTTTAAGTATTTCGATTACAATGACTTCTATAAGACCTGGAGGGTCAATAACTGGAAAGAATACTTTATCATCGGCCCATCAAAAGAGTTCGGTGACATTGTCCGTAGGGGGGCGGCCGTTGATCTGAAGCACATCATCGAACATGCCGACAAAGCCCTTGCGGGAGGGGAGTACAGGGCCACACTGCGCTATGGCCACGATTCCCAGCTTACCCCTTTGGCTGTGGTGATGGACATTGAGGGAGCCTGCTCACCGGCGGCCGATCCTGATCACCCGGAGGCTTCCTGGATCCTGGATAACATCTGTCCGATGGGCGCGAATATCCAGTTGGTGTTTTTCAGGAAAAAGCGTTCCGATGATATTCTCGTGAAGGTCTTGCTCAATGAGAGGGAGTCCCGGATAGTCGGAATAGAAACTGACCAGTGGCCTTTCTACCACTGGTCAGATCTTCGTGCCCATTATATGAGCGTTATAGACGCTCTAACGGCTGAATAGAAGTATCCCCTCCAGAACCCATGCCACCCTCGGCACTGTAAGAGGGGGGACCGGAGCGTAGCGAGCGGTGGGGCCGCGCAGCGGCGGTTCGGGAGGGGATACTTCTATTCAGCGTCTTTATGACAGTCACCACCTTGGCAGCAGTCGCCGTCACCTTCGTGCTTGTGGCAGCAGTCGCCGTCACCATGGTGCTTGCATGGGTGTCCCTTCTGGAGCTCCTTCTCGGTCGCGTCACGGACAGCGATAACCTTGCCAGTGAAATTGAGAGTCTTTCCTGCCATCGGGTGATTGAAATTCATTGTGACTTTGTTGTCGGTAACCTCATGGACAATGCCATTGACCACCTGGCCCGCGTCATTCATCATAGGAATCATCTTTCCGACGACCAGAAGGTCATCCCTGACCTTTCCGTCCATCATGAACGCCTCCATCGGAAGAGCGACAAGCATCCTCTCGTCGAATGTGCCGTAACCCTCCTCAGGAGTCAATGTGAAGGCGAATTCCTCACCGGGTTCCTTGCCCTCAACCTCGCTCTCGAACTTGGGGAGGAGCATTCCGGTGCCATGGATGTAATCAAGGGGACGGGTCTCGTCGGCTTTGTCGGCCAAGGCTCCGTCGACGATCAGCTCATAGGTCAAGCTGACGACTTTGTTCTTTTCTGCTTTCATAAAATATTTATCTCAGTATTAATAGATTCTTCGCTTCGCTCAGAATGACATTACTCAGGCGCTGAAATCCACGTCCTTGAACGCCAAGGTAGGGATGACCTTCGACTTGCAGAGACGGGCATCGTCTCCCGCGGCCAGCAGGTTGTTCCAAAGGGTCAAGAGGTTCCCTGTGATGAGGATTTCCCTGACCGGATGGACAATCTTCCCACCCTTGAACAAAAATCCTTCCACACCGAACGAGAAATCTCCCGTCGCGGAGTTGCTGTTCCCGCCATTGAACCCGGTGACCAGGATCCCGTCACCGACAAGCTCCATGATCCCGTCCCGATCCATCCTTGAAGGCTTGGCGAGGGATGGCGCCACGCAAGGGGTGAGAACAGGCCTCATGACGTCCTCGATCGTCGGAGCGATCCCCATCTTCTTGGACATGTAGGTATTGACAAAATATTCCTTGACAACCCCATTCTCGATGACAGGCATCTCCTTGGCGGCAACTCCTTCTGAGTCAAAGAGTTTTGATCCAGTCTGTCCTTTTTCCAAGGGCTTGTCCATCAAGGTCATCCACTCGGGGAAGACCTTCTTCCCGAGGGTGTCGAGAAGGAAGGAGTTCTTCTGCTGCAAGGCGAAAGCCCCCAGGGCGGAGGTGACGGGCGTCAAAAGCCTTGAGGAGTTCTCGCTGTCGACCACCATAGTGTATTTACCGGAGGGGATCTTCTTCGGCCCTATCTGGGCCATGGCTCTCGTGAACGCTGTCTCGCCGCATGTGGAAATTTCCAGGTCGGCGAGCCTGGGCTTGGAATCCCACCAATAGCCGCTGTAGCAGTTGCCCTCAGGGTCCTTGACTGTCATCTCGACCCCATATTCAAAAGAAGTCTCAATGTGGCGGCAACGCAGGCCGTTCGAGTCCAAGGTCAGAGTGTCGTAGATTGAGTCTGAATACTCTCCCTCTTCCGAGATGAGGCCTTCCGGCTCATGCTTCTTGAATACGGAAGCGCCAAGAGCCATTCGGAGTCTCTGGTCGGGAGTGAGGGACGGGTATGAGTCATCGTAGAGGTCCAATTCCTTGCCCGTAATGGCTTCTTTCGCGGTTCTGGATGGGTCTGGCAGATCCCTGCAAGGGTCCTCGGCTAGCATCCTGACAGTGGCTAATGACTTTGCCAGGAAATCATCCAGCTCGTCTTCAACAAACCTGTTGGTGGAGAACGTGCCGTACTTTCCATCCGTGAAAAGACAGACGCTCATCGAGCGGTCCATGCAATGGCTGACCTTGTCCAGCTCACCGTTCAGTATGCCGAAAAGTTCCATGAGGCTTTTGCTCAAGGTAACCCGGACTTTCGTGGCCCCCATTCCGAGGGCTTTTTCGACACATTTGTCCGCTATTTTTATCTCCTCAGGGGATAACATTCCAATAATCTCTTCCATCTTATTCTCCTCCAACTGTAAGATTGCTGACCAGCACGGTCGGAATCCCGCATGAGACCGGGCAGCTCTGGCCTTTCCCGCATGTCCAAGCCCCTTCGTCCACCTTGGGGTCGTTCCCGACCGCCACGATGTCAGCCAACGCCTGGGGACCATTGCCTATTATATTAATATCCTTGACAGGCATTGTCAGGCGGCCGTCCTCGATCAGGAAGCCGCTCTTGACGAAGAAGGTGAAGTCTCCCTCTCCGATCTGGACCTGCCCGTTGCTGAACTGGTCGACATATATTCCTTTCTTCACGGAGGCGATTATGTCTTCTTTGGTGGAGTTGCCTCCGAGCATGTAAGTGGCTCTCATCCTTGGGATAGGGGCGTACCGGAAGCTCTCCCTGCGGCCGTTACCCGTGGGCGCGACTCCGAAATGGGCCGCGCTTATCCTGTCGTGGAGATATGACTCCAGCACTCCGTTCCTGACCATGAATGTGTTCTGCCCGGGAACTCCTTCGTCATCGAAATTGACGGCGCCCCTGTTGCCGGGGATGGTCCCGTCATCGACAATCGAGATCTCCTCGCGGCAGACTTTCTCTCCGATCCTTCCGCTGAATATGGACTGGCCCTTCCGGTTGAAATCAGCCTCGAAAGCGTGGCCCATGGCTTCGTGGAGGAGGATTCCGGATGCTCCGGCACCCATCACGACAGGCATCTGACCGCCTTTTGGCCTTCTGGCGGCGAATCTTTCGTCGATTCCATTGACGGCCTCCGATGCGATCTCGTCGAGAAGCTCCTGGGTGAGCATCTCCGCTCCGGTGCGGAAACTCCTGGAAACGGTCTTGTTCTCGACCTTCCCGTCTTGCCCGAATACGACCGAGACCGCGATTGTGCCCATAGGGCGAGTGTCGAAGGTGAGTTCGCCGAGGGAGTTGTACATCATGATGTCGCTGACTTGGTCAGACAGGGAGACTATGACTTTCAAGACACGCTGGTCAGCGGCGCTGATCTTCCTCTGCAGCTTCTCCATGTAAGGAACGAACCCTCCCGCCTCAGCGGCTCTCCAATCCTGCTTGAACGGGTAGTAGTCCGTGGCTCGAGTGCTCTGCCGGCTCGCCACCTGGTGCCGGAGCCGACCTTGGTCACCGGCCGTACTCAGCCGCAGCGGTCCCTGAGCGGAGTCGAAGGGCGCGAGGATGGACGCGGACGGGGCCAGAGGTCGGTCCGGCCCTGAGGCAGCGATTAGCGACGCGGCCTTGACAGCATCCCGCATTGAACGGGCATCCGTGCTTTCGGAGTAGGCGTAGCCGGTGCGGTCGCCTTTAAGGACACGTATGCCGACACCATAATCAATATGGAAACCACCCGACGAGACGATACCGTCCCGCAGCAGCAACTCGTGGTAAGTAGTGTTCTCGAAAAACAGGTCACAATAACTGCCGCCCTCCTTGATTCCCAAACCAGAAAGCTCCTCAAGCGTCCCGGGCGTGACCTGGAACAAGTCCAAGTAATAATTCTCTGGATTAAACATTCTTCTTCTTTCCCTCTTCTTTCAATTCTTTCTCGTACTCGTAATTCACCGACTTTATCTTTCCGAAAGTCTCCGGATTCCTGACGGTGATGCCAGCCTCTGAACTCTCGGCCACTATCTCGAGCCTGTCCTCGGAGTTGTCGCACAGGATCCACCTGTCGCACAGGGGCATGAAGTCCCTGAACAGGTAGTGGAGCCCCACGCTGTAGCGCCTCCGGATTGTCTCCTCCTTGATGTTGTGCCCTCCGGCCGCCACCCTTGCCTTGACTCTCGCGACGGCAAGGTCTGGGGAATTCAGCCAAAGGTAGAGGATGGTCACGAAATAACCTGCCTCCTGCGCGTCCTTAATCATCTTCAGCATAGACCTTGTGGCCAGAGTTGTCTCTATGGCGAAATCGGCCCGCCGCTCCAGAAGGCGCCTCATTTTAAGGAGCATGTAACGGCTGGCGCCGACAGAAGCCTTTTCCGGGCTGAAAGGCGAAAGGCTCTTGGCGAACTCGTCCGAATTCACAAACTCGCTGCAGCCCAGAAGTTCGGGCAGCACAGCGTACGACGCGGTCGTCTTACCTGAGCCATTACAGCCGGATATGATGAAAAGCCGTGGCATAGTCCTGCAAAAATACTAAATTCGCGTCAATAGGCAGCTATCCAATGAATAATTCCCGGACAGTCACTCTCGCCGATGCCGTGAAAGAGTCGCGGCCGACCGCCTTCTCCACCATCGTGAAGCCGGCCGGATCGGCCTGCAACCTCGATTGCTCCTATTGCTACTACCTCGACAAGGCCATCCAGTATGGAGGGAAGGAGGCGGTGATGAGCGACGACTTGCTCCGGGAATATATCCGGCAATATATTACCTCCAACGCGGTCCCTGAAGTCACATTCTGCTGGCACGGAGGTGAGCCCCTTCTGCTCGGGCTGGACTTCTACAAGAAAGCCGTGGCCTGGCAGAGGGAATATTCATGCGGCAAGAAGATTGTCAACACGATCCAGACTAACGCCACCCTTATTGATGAAAGGTGGGCTGAGTTCTTCAGAATGAATAACTTCCTTGTCGGAGTGTCTCTCGACGGACCGGAGGATATCCACGACGGGTTCCGCCGGGACAAAATGGGGAGGCCGACCTGGGAGAGGGTGATGATCTCCGTTGATCTGCTCCGCCGTTTCGGAGTGGAGTTCAATACCCTCAGTGTCGTGAGTGCCCAATGCGAGGGTAGGGGAAAGGAGATATATTCTTTCTTCAAGTCTATAGGAAGCCATTACATGCAGTTCCTTCCGGCGGTTGAGCATGTCGTTGACAGGCCTGATTTCAAACGTCCGGTGATAGTTTCTCCGGAGACTGATGGGGCCCGTCTGGCTCCGTGGTGCGTCAGCGCCGAGGGGTACGGGAAGTTCCTGAATGACATCTTCGACGAGTGGGTCGTGAGCGATGTGGGAGAGTACTTTGTCCAGATGTTCGACGCTACCCTGGCGCAATACTGCCATGTCCAGCCGGGAGTCTGCTCGATGTGCGAGACTTGCGGGGATTGCCTGGTTGTGGAGCATAATGGTGACGTCTATAACTGCGACCATTTCGTCTATCCTGAATATCTTCTCGGGAATATTCTCGAGCGTCCTTTGGCTGAGATTTACCAGGATCCCAAACGCTTCCGTTTCGGTGTGGCCAAAAGGGAAAGCCTGCCTCTGGAGTGTAAGAAATGCCGTTTTTATTTCGCTTGCCGTGGAGAGTGTCCCAAGCACCGGTTTGACCGGCCCTTCGACTCCGCTCAGGGACCGGTTGGTGAGAGGAATCGAACCACCGGCAAGAACTCCCTTTGCCTTGGGCTGAAAGCGTATTTCAGATACACCCAGCCATATTTCGAGAAAATGAGAGACCTTATATTGCTTAAGAAGTCCCCGGCAAAGGTATGCCATGGGCACGTAAACAAATGTCAGACAATGGATAAGAACACAAGAGACCTGCTCGTCATCTGGGCCGAGACATATAATGATCCTAAATATTTCGAAGAAGATCCGATAGCCTTCCCGAGAAAGTTTGCGGAACTGGTTCGCTCCGGTAAGGCATCAGTCAAGGATGTTGAGGTGGCCGCTGTTTTCGCCGCCCATTTCGCCTGGGGCAGAAGAGCGATGATTGTCCGGGACTGCGGGAGGCTTTTTGACGAGATGGCCTGGAAGCCCTACGACTATGTGATGAGAGGGGAGTGGAGGTGCGACGACTGCAGCGCCCACCGTACTGTCAAGTGGAGCGAGGTGGCGGCGATATGCGCCCGCCTTAAGGCTGTGTATGAGGAACTTCCGAGCCTTGAACCCTTATCTCAAGAGGAAATACGTGTCCGTATTTACGGCCAGAAACCCGACCCCAAGGCTCCCAACAAGAAGATCAACATGATGCGTCGTTGGATGGTCCGCCGTGACGGGAAAGTCGATCTCGGCCTTTGGAAAGACACCGATCCGGCTTCTCTTCTGATCCCCCTGGATGTCCATGTTTACGACGAGGCCGTGGCTCTCGGACTGACCTGCCGCAAGCCCAAGGACATAGTGACAGTAAAAGAAATCACCGGGGTGTTCGATGACATCTTCCCCGGTGATCCATGTAAAGGCGACTTCGCTCTGTTCGGCTACGGAGTCACTAAGAGTTAGTTACTCTCTCGAGCCATTTCACCATACCGAACATAACTCCCATAGACAGGAGGCATAGGCAGGCGAACACTCCCCAGCACCAGCCCAGAGGCATGACGTTGTACATCTTCGGGCCGAGGAAGAGGAAGAGGTTTCCGACCGCTGTGGCGCCAAGCCAGAGACCCTGGCAAAGGCCCTGCATGCTCTTCGGAGCTACCTTCGAGACGAAGGAAAGTCCCAGCGGGGAGATAAAGAGCTCAGCGACGGTCAGGAAGAAGTAGAGGACTATAAGTACCCAAGGACCGGCCTTCATTGAAGCTTGGGCAGCGGAATCTTGGGCGAGGAAATCCTGGGCTGAAGGATAACCCATCTTGAATGAGAACAGCGACAGGAATATGTAAGCCAAGGCGGCGATACCCATTCCGTAAGCGATCTTGCGGGGGGTGGAAATCTGCTTGCCGCGCTTTCCGAGCCAGCCGAAGAACCACATGATGACAGGAGTCAGCACAATCACGAAGAACGGATTGACGGCCTGCCAGATCTCTGGGGCTATCTTGCTGGTGTTGACAAAGTCACGGGCGAAGAATGACAGGGACTGGCCGTTCTGGTGGAAGGAGAACCAGAAGAAGATCACCACGCCGAGGACGGCGAAAAGGGCGTACATTCTCTGCTTGATCTCTTTTGCCATAGCGAGCTTCTCCTCCTCGGTGTAACCTGCGGAGACGGCGGTCTCTTTCTTCCCGGGAGTGGGGAGTATCTTCTTGGTGGCCAGGAATATGCAAAGAGAGATCAGCATGGCGGCCACAGAAGCTATAAAGGAATAGTGAATACCTGTGTTGAAGTAGTTGAGGTAATTCCCGCAGAATTGTCCGACAGCCTCAAGATTTGAGGGATCCAGGACCGCTCCGGCGTTGGCGGCTTCGGTGATAAGGTTATTGGACACCGTGCCGTTCGCGATGAAGTCGTGGCAAAGTTTCGGAAGCTGGGCGTTGTAGGAAAGGTTGTGGAGCCCGAGCCACCACTGGCGGATAAGAGGAGCCACGAAAGGAGCGATCAATCCTCCTATATTGATGAACACATAGAAAATCTGGAATCCGGAGTCACGCTGTCCCTGTGCCCATTTAAGCTTCTCGGGGCCTTCCTTGGCGGCCTCGGCCTCAAAGTTATCGTAAAGTTGTCCGACTATGGCCTGCAGGTTGCCCTTGAACAGACCGTTACCGAAGGCGATCATGAAGAGGGCCACGCAAGTCAGGACCAAAAGGCCAACCTTATTGGCAGGTGTGGCGAGAATGGGAATAGAAAGGACGACATATCCCAAGGCCATGATAATGAGACCTTTCTGGATGGTGCCCTTGTAGTTCGATGTGCGGTCGGCGATGATACCTCCAACGAGGCTCAGCACATAGATGCCGCAGTAGAAGAATGAGTAGATAAGACCGGCGCTCGTGTCCGTCAGACCGAACTTCGAGCAGAGGAATAGGGTGAGGACCGCGTTCATGATGTAGTAGCCGAAACGCTCTCCCATGTTGCTGAGAGCGGCGGCCAGCAGTCCTTTCGGATGGTTTTTGAACATATCTTAGAATATTGGTTTGATTCCAAATTGACCATCTAATTTACTAAATCCCCTCATATTCTCCAAATTTTCGATATTTGGCACTGTTTTGTTATATTTGTGGAATTGGTAATCTGACGATATGTTGATAGGAACAATCATAATGCTTGGACTCATGAGGGCTCTTTCGGCCCTTCCGTTGAAGGTCCATTATGCTTTCGCCCGTTTCCTGTCATGGTTCCTGAAAAATGTCATGCGCTACCGCAGGGATGTCGTGATGACCAATCTGTCACGCTCTTTCCCTGACAAGAAGTACCACGAGATCAGCGCGATAGCGGACGAGTTCTACAAGCATTTCGGCCGCCTTGTCGCGGAGGCGGTCTGGTTCGGGGGATGCCGGAATCCCGAGCGTCTCCGCCGGCAGAGGATCGTGGAATATTCCAACATCGATGTTTTTGAGAAGGCATATTCAGAGAGCCCCGGGGTGGCGGTCCTGACCTCGCATTTCGGAAATTGGGAGCTCCTCGGGGGTTGCCTTAACTACGATTACCGCCCGGACGGCAAGATAATTGATGGCCTTGTCCCGGACGATTTGATATTCGTTTACAAGCCCCTGAAGAGCCGCATGTGGGACAAGATTATGGGTGACAGCCGCTGCGCTCCCGTGAAGCGTATTGATTATAAAGGTTATATCTCAACTGAGAGTATCCTGCGTCATGTCCTTGAGAACAAAGACCGGAAGCTGGTGGTCAACATGCTCTCGGACCAGTGCCCCTACAGGGACTCAGTGGCGGACCTCCCGGTTGAGTTCCTCCATCAGGAGACCAAGACGATGTTCGGGGGAGCGTCCCTGGCCCGGAAGTTCGGCTGGAGCGTGCTGTACGCCAGCCTGTTCCCGACAGGGAAGGGTCATTACGAATGGCGGTTCACCCAGATCTGCCCCGACGCTTCGAAGCTTTCGGTGAAGGAGATCATGGAGGAGTATTACGCCTTGCTACAGAAAGACATCGAGGCCGCGCCCTGGTGCTACCTCTGGACACATAAAAGATGGAAAAAGTAATAATTGTAAAATTCTAAGAATATGCGACTGAACACAAAACTGACAATCGCCCTGGCTTTGATCCCTCTGGTCGGAGCCAAGGCCCAGGACGCCATGGGGACTGTCTCCTACGCCCTGCCGCAGACCACGATAACCCTTGAGGTCGAGGCCGTCCGGGAGAGTTTCCACGCTGGCCCTTATGCCAAGTTCGCCCAGAAGTACCTGGGTGTCAACGCTCGCCAGGAAGACCAGCAGACCTGCTCTTTGAGCTCTGTCAAGATGACTCCCCATATCGAGGCTGACCAGAACTGCCGGTACTATATCACTCCCGATAAAGGAGCGATGGCCTTCCTCGCCCTTACTTCGCAGGGACTTGTGGCCGTTAACGACGGCTCATTCGGGAACGGGGCCGAGTGGCGGTTCGCCTCCCAGGCTGATGCTGATTTCTCCGACAAGGGTGTGAGCTCTAACCTCACCTCCGAGGCTACGACCCTTTACCGCGGGGTCGACGGCAGTCGGGTGGCCGTGCAGCAGAATATGGTGGTCCAGAAGACTCTTGAGCAAAGAGCCAAAGAGGCTGCCGACATGATTTTCGACCTGAGGAAGAAGAGAGTCCAGATCGTGACCGGAGACACTGACGCTACCTATAGTGGCGAGGCCATGGGAGCGGCTCTTTCGGAGATCGCCGCTTTGGAGAAGGAATATATGTCCATGTTTGTGGGTTACAGTGATTTCCAGACCCAGAAGATGAAATGTGACGTCGTTCCCCAGAAAGATCGCAAGTCTCAGGCTTATGTTGCGTTCCGTCTTTCGGACTCCGAGGGCATCGTCTCCGCCGACAATGTGTCCGGGAAGCCTTACCTTCTCGAGCTTGTCCCTCAGCCTGTGTCCCAGGCTTCTGGCAAGGCGTCTGCCGCCAAGGGAGCCGTCGCTGTCTATAGGATTCCCGCGATTTGTGCCGTCAAGCTCACCGACGGGGTCAACCCGATCCTCCAGGACAGGGTTGCCGTCTATCAGCTCGGCGTCGAGAGCTATTTCCCGATTTCGTCGAAGTAGATCTTTCGCCGCTTCGCGGCTCAAGATGACAATGTCATTCTGAGCGAAGCGAAGAATCTATTGCCAATTATAACATTAAACATAATAACATTATGACAATTAGAGATTTAGAGCCAAAGGCCGTATGGGAGAACTTCTATGGCCTGACAAGGATTCCCCGTCCGTCGAAGCACGAGGAGAAAGTCCAGGAATATCTGCTCGAATGGGGCAAGAAACACGGCGTCGATGTCAAGCGTGACGACACCGGCAACATCATATTCACCGCTCCTGCCACCCCTGGCTATGAGAACCTCAAGGGTGTCATCATGCAGGCCCACATGGATATGGTTCCGCAGAAGACAGCCGAGACAAAACATGACTTCCTCACTGATCCGATCGAGACCGAGATCAAAGGGGAGTGGGTCGCCGCGAAGGGAACTACCCTCGGAGCCGACAATGGCATCGGAGTAGCCCTCGCTCTTTCAGTCCTTCAGGACAAGACCTTGAAGCATGGACCTCTGGAGGCCCTCATCACATACGACGAGGAGACCGGAATGACCGGAGCCAGCTCCCTGAAGCCTGGCGTCTTGAAAGGCGACATATTGCTGAACCTCGACTCCGAGGAGGAAGGAGAGCTCTGCACCGGTTGCGCCGGTGGAATCGACGGGACCGCCGATTTCTCCTACAGGACTTACAAGACCCCCGAGGGGTATGTCTCCTATATGATTACTATCAAAGGCCTTAAGGGTGGACATTCTGGAATGGACATTTCCCTCTTCAGGGGCAATGCCAATAAGGCGATATGCCGTATCCTCAAGGCTGTCACCGGCAAGTTCGCCGAGGTCAAGGTCGCCGGAATCTCCGGAGGATCCCTGCGCAACGCCATCCCGTTCGAGGCGCAGGCTGTCATCGTCCTACCTTCCGAGCTGACCAAGGAGGTCAAAGAAGTTGTCGAGTGCACCTTTGAGGAGTGCAGGTTCGAGTTCCAATATTCCGATCCCGGCATGGTCATGTATGTCGAGAGCGTGGATAAGGTTCCCGCCCGTTACATCAGCCCCAAGGTCATCGATAGGGCCCTGAAGGCCATCATCGCCTGCCCGCATGGAGTGCGCAGGATGAGCGACACCATCCCCGGCCTCACGGAGACTTCCACCAATATGGCTATCATTCGCACCGCCAAGGGCCACTTGACAGTCCATTCCCTGACGAGAAGCTCCATCGACTCCGCGAAGATGTATCTCGCCGACTCGATCCGCTATGTCTTTGAGCTCGCTGGCGCCAAGTATTCAACATCAGGAGCTTACAGCGGTTGGACACCGAAGCTTGGTACTCCGATGATCAAAGTCCTCGAGGACACTTACAAGAGCCTCTTCGGCAAGGAGCTCAAGATCACCGCAACTCATGGTGGACTTGAGTGCGCCATCATGGGGGCCAAGTATCCGAACTGGGAGATGGTCTCGATAGGACCCACCATCGTGCATCCTCATTCTCCGGATGAGAGGGTGAAGATCGACACTGTCGCCCAGACCTGGAAGTTCCTCACCACCGTGCTGGAGAACATTCCGGAGAAGTAGATCCTTCGGCGCTCCCGCGCCTCAGGATGACAACATTGTCATGGCGGCAAGCCATTGTCATTCTGAGCGAAGCGAAGAATCTTTTTGCGGATTCAGGAATAATTGCTATATTTGCAGTCCTTTTGAGAAGGCATACGTTCTCGAAAGGACTGTATTTTATTAATTATCAAAACTTTACAGCAAAATGTTAAAACAGTACGAGACCGTTTTCATCGCTACTCCCGTTTTGTCTGACCAACAGATGAAGGAAGCGGTTACAAAGTACACCAAGCTCATCGCTGATAACGGCGGCGAGGTTGTGTACGAGGAAGACTGGGGACTCCGTCAGCTGGCTTATCCGATCCAGCACAAGACCTCTGGCTTCTATTATCTTATCCAGTTCCAGGCTGAGCCCTCTTTCGTGGAGACTCTGGAGACCCAGTATTTCCGTGATGAGAGGATCATCAGGTACCTGACAGTCGCTCTTGACAAGGACGCCGTCGAATACGCCGAGCGCCGCCGTCAGAACAGGGCCAAGGCTGCTGCCGCCCCTGCTGAGCCTGTCGTCGAGGAGGCCGCTCCCGCCGAGCCCGTCGTTGAGCCCGTCGTCGAGGAAGCCGCTCCCGCTGAGCCTGCCCAGGCCGAAGAGAACACTGAAGAGAACAACGCTTAATTATAGGAGGATATCACTATGGCACAGAATGACGCTCAGAACGCTGGAATCCGCTATCTGAACCCTCCGACAGTCGAGGTCAGGAAGAAGAAATATTGCCGCTTCAAGAAGGCTGGCATCAAGTATGTCGATTATAAGGACCCCGAGTTCCTCAAGAAGTTCCTCAACGAGCAGGGTAAGATCCTTCCCCGTCGTATCACCGGTACTTCCCTCAAGTTCCAGAGGAAGGTTGCCAAGGCCGTCAAAAGGGCCCGCTCCCTCGCTCTGCTTCCTTATGTCACTGACCTTCTTAAATAATAGGAGACCGAGATTATGAAGATTATACTCAAGAAAGAAGTTGCCAATCTCGGCGAGGCCGGTGATGTGGTCGAGGTCAAGGGTGGTTATGGACTTAACTATCTGATTCCTCAGGGATTCGCTATTGTCGCTACTCCTTCTGCCATCAAGCAGCTTGAGGAGACAAAGCGTCAGAGGGCTCATAAAGAGGCCAAACTCGTCGCTGACGCCGAGGCTCTCGCCGCCAAGATCGAGGCTACGACCGCCAAGGTCACCGTCAAGGTCAGCGAGGCCGGTAAGATCTACGGTTCTGTTACCACAGCTCAGATCGAGGATGCTTTCAAAGCTCTCGGCATTGAGATTGACAAGAAGAACATCACTATTCCCGAGGACATCAAAGCCCTTGGCGAGTACGAGGGTACTGTCAAGATCTACAAGGCTGTCAAGGCCGCTGTCAAGTTCGTCGTCGAGGCCGAAGCCTAAGACATCGAATGAAAATGATAAAGCGATGCCCATACGGGTGTCGCTTTTTTCTTTTTTTAGACCGTGCCCATTAAGGCCGTAATTTCGGCACGGGGCGATGATACTTCAGTGCTGGTAGATCCTTCGCCGCGCTCAGGATGACAGGGCTTCGCTCAGGATGACAGGGCTTCGCTCAGGATGACAGGCTGCGCTTAGGATGACAGCGGGATTGGTCGAGAGGATAGCGACTACATGAGTTGTTTTCGGCAATATTTGTAAAATATTGCCATAATAGTTATATTTGCGAAAACGATAATATGCGGTTTAAACTGGACATTTCTCCTAAAATGTTGGAGGTTAACGGATTCCTCACATCTCGCTTTGTGGGGATGAATCACTGCATTTCCGGTCTCGGTGGGAATCTCCTCGTTGAGGTGCCAAAGAATGATGTTGATGAGGTTGCCCGGGAGCTGAAAGCTAATTTTGGAAGAGCGGTAAACATCAAGAAAGCATATCTGATGATTGATGAACTCACTGATTTTATCCTGGTTAAACCACTTGTCTCTGAAGCTCCTGTTAACTTGCAAGATAGTGTTCCAGTTCCTTCCATTGAGAAGTTACTTGTCGATCAAGCTTCTGATAAGGAGTACTCATCTGCCTCGAAATCTCTCAACAAGATCTTCCAGAAAGCTTTTGAAACTTACGATGTGAACAAAAGTAAATTATTGAGATATGCATCCAGAAAAGGAGAGAAAGAAGAGGTCTCGCTGATGATATCCGGGATTGACCGGAATAGAATTGAGGTCGTTAGGATTATCCAAGATTATTTACGGGATACTCCCATCATCAAAGCTTGGTTGTTCGGATCTTATGCTCGGATGGAGGAAACAGAAAATAGTGACATTGATATTTTAGTGGATTTCCAACGTGGTTCAAAGGTTGGACTGCTTCAAATGTCCCAGTTCTCGATCGATCTGGAGCAACGTCTTAAAAAGAGTATTGACTTGGTGGCGGAAGGTTCTTTGAAGCCTTTTGCGGCAGATAATGTGATGAATGAAAGAGTCTTGATATATGAGAGAACCTGATAGGGACAAAGGTCGAATTGAGGATATGATAGAAGCCTCGAATAATGTTATCAGTTTTGTGGATGGTTTATCCTTTATTGATTTTTCAAAAGACAAGCTTCGGTATTATGCTGTTTTGAAAAATGTAGAAATTATAGGGGAAGCAGCCTATATGCTGACTAAAGACTTCAGGGATAGCGTCAATTCAATTCCATGGGATGCGGTAATCAAGATGAGGCATATCCTTGTGCATGGATACGCCTCAGTCCTTCCTGAAGTTTTATGGGATACCGCTGTTAACGATGTGCCCTGGTTAAAACGGGAACTTGACAAGCTCTTTGATGAGTTCCCTAAGTAGTCAATTATGGCTATCTAAGCCTATTGGCGGCTAATGCGATGCGGGCTGCGGTGTCGGTCTTGCCGACGAACCAGACTATGTCGGTGATTCCGAGGCCGGTTAGGATATCAGGGAACTAACCATAAATGAAGCACATCGGGCAAGGTCTGATTTTAGGCTTTAGACCTTGCCTTGTGAAAATGCCCCACAGGGCTCTGGGAGGCCGATTCGGCAGGCAAGGTCCCCAGCTCATTTTAAGACCTTGCCCGAAATTGGCCGTTTTTCGGCACGGGAAGGCGTTTTTGGGGCTGCCGTGCCCGTTGAGGCCGTAATTCCGGCACGGGGCGATGATACTTCAGTGCTGGTAGATCCTTCGCTGCGCTCAGGATGACAGGGCTTCGCTCAGGATGACAGCGGGTGCATTTGGAAAAGACGTTCTAATTGCCTAAATTAGCATTTCCAAGGAAGTAATCAACGTTTTATAATGAATAACACTATGGCAAGAAAGAATTTCGGGGCGAAGCCCTACACATACCCCCAGCCTGTGCTGATCATCGCCGCTTACGGCGAGAATGATGTTCCCTCAGCTATGAATGCGGCCTGGGGTGGAATATCTGATTATAAGGAGATTACTATGGATCTCAGCAAAGGCCACAAGACCGTCAAGGATCTCCGGGAGAGGGGAGCCTTCACAGTGAGTATGGGCACCCTGTCCCAGCTGGTCGCTTGTGACTATGTGGGCGTCGTCTCCGGCAACAAGGTTCCTGACAAGGTCGCCCGAGCTGGATGGCATGTGGAGAAGTCCTCTTTTGTCGACGCTCCTCTCATCCAGGAACTACCGCTCGCTCTTGAGTGCAAGCTCATCTCCTACGATGAGGAGACTGGAGTCCTTAAAGGCGAGATCGTCAATGTGAGCGCCGACGAGAGCATTCTTGACGAGAACGGAAATGTGGATGTGAAAAAGCTTCAGCCCATCACGTTCGATCCGTTCAACAACAAGTACATCGTCCTCGGCGAGACCGTCGGCAATGCCTTCAAGGACGGTCTCCAGCTGAAATAGACCTATTTACTTAGGACCGCATAGAAAGTTCCTTTTTGTCTGAGAGCCTTCGGGCTTCGTTTTACTTTCCGCGGTCCTTTTTTTATTGAATATGCATCCTGTCCTCATAAAATTCTTCAAGGCGGCGACGACGGCTTCCAAGCCGGTTCAAGATCCGGAAGCCCTTCAGGCTGAAGCCCTTAAAAGGGGTTTCATCATTCATCCTGAGATTCTCAACGAGGATGTCGCCGCTTTTGTCAAGGCCGAGGCCATTGATCCCAACTCCACTTTTTACAAGGCTTGGGACGATGTGGTCTCGAAGGACAGGTGGGAACTGTTCCTGGATCAGGTCGCGCATTATTCCACGACCTACGGGACGGATTATACTTTGTCAGGTAACGGCTATGTCCCCAATGATGGGGCGGAGGCTCCGGATTTCTCCCGGTACACTGTCATCCGGCCAATATCCCGGGAAGAGTTATACAAGCGCTGCATGGGTCTGGTGACCAGCGGGATCGCCCTTAATCCGGTCACTGTAAAGGCGGTCAGCGGGGAAATTGTAGATTACCTCAAGTCCAATCCTGACGCGAAGCTCGACATCGATTCTGTACGTAACAGGGAGGCTCTCTCGATCCTGGCGTCAAAGCTTGGGATAAGACCCTCCGACCCTGTTGCCCTCCTGAGATACATCGTCTATGAGTCGACCGGGATGACGCTCCTGATTAAGAACAACGATCTGATAAGAAGGATCAAGCAAACCGCCAGCCAGTTTGATTTCAATAAGTTGACAGATGAGGAAACGGATGCCTTGGCTTCCGTCTTCTACCGTTTCAAAGACCTATTCCTGGCGTTCAGGACGCATGAGGCAAGGTTTTACGACACCGTTGAGAAAAAGATGGTGACGGAGCTTTCTCCTTCCAGAAAAGTGATTAACCAGATCCGCAGGAAAGCAGTGAAGCTCCATAAGCCTCTTAAACCTGGGTATTGGGAGACTTTGCTTGCGGAAAAGCGCCCCATGGAGGAAATCTCCAGTCGTCTGGAGGGCCTCAACGCGTTCAAGACGGTCTCTTTGCTTCAGGCGGTTCGGGAACGTGTCCTCATGATGGAATCGCCTTCAAAGCGTATGTTCATGATCCGGAATGGGAAGACCTATGTGGCTCCTGTTGAAGAGACGGAATTCGCTGGTTTGAAGGACTATTATGCTGACCTTGAGGGACTTCTGGAGAATCGCCTGGTCCAAATCCTGTCCCCGAAGGCCTGCCCGGTGAAGTTCCCGGAGAAAGTCGTCCTGGCATGCCCTTCCTCGGAGAAGAACTTCATAGGGAACTATCCTTTCGGCTCATGGTACCCTCTGAGCGAGAACAACTTTTTCGGAATATATTGGAAGAACGAGTGGGGGACTTATGATTTCGACATCAGTTTTGTTGATCTTGGCGGTCAGAAGGTCGGTTGGAACAGCGTCTACAATACCGGCCACGCCGTCTATTCCGGCGACATGACCAACGCGGATCCGGAAGCCAGCGAGATCCTTTATTGCAAAGGGACCTGTGATGACGGAATCATATTCTGCAACCGTTACAATGGGGAACAGGGGAGCCGGTTCCGCTTCTTCTTCGGTCAGGAAAAGATCCTCAACTTGAAGAGGGGATATATGGTCGATCCCAACAGCATGGTAGTCAATGAGGATCTGACTTCCGATCTTCGCCAGTCCATGATCGCGGCTGTGAGCGGCGGAAAGATATTCATGATGAGTCTTGGGGTGGGGAATTCCCGTGTCAGCGCTGGGATGGATGCCTCCGACAAAGCCTCCATCATCGCCAGGAAGGCCGCCTGTTTTGTGGACCTGAAGTTACTCCTTCTTAAGGCAAGATTTACGGAAGCCGCTGAAAATGAGCAGGCTGAACTGGACCTTGGGGATCTCCGCAAGGACACGCTGATAAGCTTGTTCTCTGAATAGGGTTTATTCTTCCTTCTTGTCCTCTGGTCCGTCCTCGGGCTTGAAGGATTTGTACTTGAACCGGCGGATCTTCTGCGTGGCTGTCTTCTCGAAGTCTTCTTTCATGGCATTCACCTCTCCGATGTTGGACTGCTTGCCGACCCTCTTGTTGACATATTCCATCACGGCCTTCTTCCAGGACTCCAGATTCTCGAAGAACTTCTCCTCCTTCTCGATCATCCCCCAGTCGATGACATTCTCGTCGAATTTCACCAAGGCTACCAGCTTGCCGTCCCTTTCGATGACAAGGGATTCGTTGACCCCTCTCATGTTGTTGATGACCTGCTCGATCTCCTCGGGATAGATGTTCTCTCCGGACGGGCCGACGATCATGTTTCCCAGGCGGCCTTTGATGTAATACCGGCCTTTGGCGTCCATGCAGGCGAGATCGCCGGTGCGGAACCAGCCGTCGTCGGTCAACGCGGCCCTGGTGCGCTCCGGATCCCTGTAGTACCCAAGCATGACGTTGTCACCCTTGGCGATTATCTCGCCCTCACCAGTTTCCGGATCGACATTCTGGAGCTTGACCTGGACATTGTAGGCCGGGACTCCGATCGAGCCGACAACGGTCTTTCCGACGCACGCGTTAGTGATCAACGGGGCAGTCTCGGTCAGGCCGTAGCCGATGGCGTAAGGGAAGCGGGCCTTGTTGAGGAAGTCCTCGACCGTGGAGTCCAGCTTGGACCCTCCCACGCCGAAAAATTTGAGCCTGCCGCCGAAAGACTTGTACAGCTTCTTGCCCACGAGCCAATATAGCACCCTCGGCATCTTCTTTTTCATCCACGAGAGCGTGCGGCTCTTGGAAATGGTGGGGACGACGCTGTTCCTGTAGACCTTCTCGATGATAAGGGGGACGGCGCACATTATCGTCGGCCTTACCTTCTCCATGGCCTCCATGAGAATGGAGGGTGTCGGCGGTTTCTTGATATAATACACGCAGCCTCCTACGAACAGCGGATACAGCACACTGAAAGCCATCTCGTAGGTGTGGGACATCGGTAATATGGAAAGCCAGCGGTCTTTCTTCCCGGCGGGTTGGGCATGGAAGGCCGCGATGATGTTCTGGCAGAAGTTGCGGTGAGAGAGCATAACTCCCTTGGCGTTGCCGGAAGTGCCTGAAGTGTAGATTATTGAGGCAAGGTCATCGGCCTGTGGCTCGGCGGAATGGCCTTCGCAGGTGAAAGCGTGGTCGTCTTTCTTGATGAACTCGAAAGTCTCGATGTCAATGACCAGGGTCATCTTCTCCCGGATCTCGTCGGAGAGTTTCTTCAGAAGGCGCCTGGAAATGAATATCGCCTTGCATTCGGAGTGGGTCAGGATATTGGTCACCTCACTTTCTGAAGAATCAGGTAATATCGGGACTGTCACCCTGCCGAAAGGCACGCAGGAGAACATCGCCACCGTCCAGTTGGGCATGTTGTTCGAGAGTATCGCCACCTTGTCTCCGGCGCTGATTCCGAAGCGGTTGAAACGCTGCGACAGCTCAAGGCACTTGTGCTTGAAGGAGTCATAGGTATATTCCTGGCCTCCATCAACGAAGCGGGATAACGGCCTCTTGGCGAAGGTGTCTGTCGCCATCTCGAATAGTTTGGACAGGGTCGTGACGTAATTCTCCCTGCTCTGCTTCAATAGGGTCTGGATTGACATTATGTCTATATTAGTGAGTTACAAATCCTTCGGGATGCTTCCCTTTCAACTCCATCTTCTCGTAAATCGCCTGGATCCGTTCTGTGTCGGCCCGGGCGTCATCAGTGAGCTCGACCTTCTCCCCGGCGCTTACTCTCTTCCGCCCCCAGTCGAAATATCCCAGATACACGGGGCATCCGACGGCCTTGGCGATCAAATGGTACCCCGTTTTCCACTTCTTGATGGCCTTACGGGTGCCTTCTGGAGCTATCGCTAGGATGAATGTCTCTTTGTCTTCCATCTGGTCGATCAGGCTCTTTACCATAGCCGTGGCGTTGGTCCTGTCCACGGGAACCGCTCCCATCTTGCGGATGATGGGACCTATCGGCCAGAAGAAGAACTCTTTCTTGATCATCACATGTGCCTTCTGGGCATCGAACTGGGTGTAGAACAAGTACGAGACGATGAAGTCCATCACTGAGGTGTGCGGCACCCCGAGGATGATGGCTTTCTTTTCCGGGACAGGGCCGCCCACCGTGGTCCATCCCATCTTCTTAAGCATCCACCTGCAGAATCTCGACCATTGTGACATCTCGGTAAGTATTTAAATGTTAACGTCTTCCAATTCTTCTTCGGACTTGAGGTTCGCCCTGATGAAATTCTGGCGGTCGATTGTGTTGTCTCCCATGTAGAATTCCATGATGTCGGCGATTGATTCCTCGTCGGAGAGCTTCACGAGATCCAGCCTCATGTCGTCCCCGATGAAGTCCACGAACTCGTTTGAGGAGATCTCGCCAAGACCCTTGAACCTGGTGATCTGGACAGATGTCTTGAGCTCTTTTATGGCCTTCTCCTTTTCATCGGAGGAATAGCAGTAACGCCTTTCCTTCTTGTTCGCGACCCTGAAGAGGGGAGTCTGGAGGATGTGGACGTGACCGCGCCGGATGAGGTCCGGGTAATATTTCATGAAGAAAGTCAGGACCAGCATGCGGATGTGCATCCCGTCGTCATCGGCATCGGTGGCCACAATGATGTTGTTGTAGCGCAGGTTGTCCAGGTCGTCTTCCACTCCGAGGGCGGAGATCAGAAGATTCAGCTCCTCATTCTCGGCGACCCTCTTGCGGCTCTCCTTGTAGCAGTTGATAGGCTTTCCCCTGAGGCTGAACACTGCCTGGTAGTTGGCGTTCCTTACCTTCGTGATGGTTCCGGAAGCGGAGTCTCCCTCGGTTATGAATATGCTGGTCTTTTCCGCCATGTCCTCCTTGTCCTTGGGCATCTTGTCGCAGAAATGGTACCGGCAGTCACGTAATTTCTTGTTGTAGAGGTTGGTCCTCTTGTTTCTCTCACGCGTCTTCTTCTGGATCCCGGCGATCTCCTCCCTCTCGGCCTGTGACTCCTTGATCTTGTTCTCGATGATCGGAACCAGGTCGAGATGGATCCTCAGGTAATTGTCAAGGTGCCTCGCGACGAAATCATTCACGAAGGAGCGGATGGTGGGACCGTGCTCGTCGTTCTTGTATTTCTCCCACATGTAGGTGGATCCGAGCTTGGTCTTTGTCTGTCCTTCGAAGTTTGGCTCCTGGATCTGGATGCTGATAGCCCCTATGATGCCCTGACGGCAGTCCTCGGGCTTATAGTCCTTTTTGAAATAATCCTTGAGAGTCTTGGCTATCGCCTCCCTGAACGCTGCCAGATGAGTGCCTCCGTCCCTGGTATTCTGGCCATTGACGAAAGACGCGATGTTCTCGCCGTAGGAGTTGCCGTGGGTAAGGACTATCTCGATGTCGTCATCCTCGAGGTGGATCGGCTCGTACAGAGGGGTCTCGGCCATATTCTCCTTCACAAGGTCGAGGAGACCGTTCTCTGACTTGTAGGAAACTCCGTTGAGGACAAGTGTCAGGCCTTTTTTGAGGTAGGAATAGTTCTTGACCATGGTCTCGACGTAGTCCATGTTGAACTCGAAACCTCCGAACATCTCGTCATCAGGTGTGAAAATCACAAGGGTCCCGTTTTTCTCGCTGACCTTGTCTTTCTTCCCGCTGCCTTTCAGCTCACCTCTCTCATAATCCGCCCAGGAACTTTCGCCCTCGCGGAACGACTCGACGTAGAATTTCTCAGAAAGCGCGTTGACAGCCTTTGTTCCGACACCGTTGAGTCCCACTGATTTCTTGAAGACCTTGTCGTCAAACTTTCCTCCGGTGTTGAGCTCGCTGGTCGCCTTGACAACGGATCCGAGCGGAATACCGCGGCCGAAGTCCCTGACCCTGACTTGTTTACCCTCGATGTCGATAAGAACTTTGTTACCGAACCCGGCGGAGAACTCGTCGATACAGTTGTCCACGATCTCCTTAAGAAGGACATAGATGCCGTCTCCAGGGTTTGAACCGTTCCCAAGCCGGCCGATGTACATTCCCGGTCTTCTTCGTATATGCTCGACCCCTTCCAGGGTCTTTATGTTGGCGTCAGTGTATTCTTCGAATGTCCTTTTTTCTGCCATTTCCTTTCTCCTTGATGCGAAATCATACAAATTTACGCATTTTTGCCGGGATTTGAAATAGTATCTTTGCCGACTATCTCCGGGAGTTTGGAAAGGTATTTGCAAAGGCCTTACGGAAAAGAGGAATATTATGGGACATCGTGTCATTAACATATTGCTCGCGCTGCTTCCGCTTGTCGCTGGGATTCCTGCCTGGGGACAGGGCTCCGGGGCAGGGAACACCTTTGGAGGAACCGTGAAAATGGACAAGACTGTCCATGATTTCGGGGACATCCTTGTGACTGACGGCCCTGTCACGGCCACCTTCACCGCCACGAATATCGGGGACAAGCCCCTGGTGATCTACAGCGTGGTTTCTTCTTGCGGCTGCACCGATGTGGAATGGACCCGCTCCCCGCTGAAACCTGGCGAGAAGGGAACCATCAAGGCTACCTACAAGAATGATGAGGGCGGTTATCCTTTTGACAAGAACCTGACCGTTTACTTCTCCGAGCCCAAGCAACCTGTTATCCTCCGCCTGCGGGGCGAGAGTCACAAAAAGAAGCTGAGCCTCGGGGAATTGTACCCTGTCCGTTTCGGTAACCTGGCCTTCAAATCCGTCGACATCAAGGGTGGCAATCTTTCTCAGGGACAGCAGCGTAGCGGGGAGGTGATGGTGGCCAATCTCGGCACCAAGCCTTTGACCGTCAAGTTCTCGAATGTCAGCGAAGGGTTGTCCGTCAAGCTGTCAGAGAACCCGATTCCCGCGGGTGGAACCTCCAAGATGGTGTACACCGTGACTGCCGACCGGCAGCATTGGGGCAAGAATTATTACTACGCTACCCCTCTCGTTGACGGAAAAGTCTATAAAGCGGTTGTCAGGCCTTCAGCGGAGGCTTCGAAAGAGGAGGCCGGAACAGAGGCGCTCGTCTCGGATCCTAATCCCGAGTTGGGAGCTGGAAAGTCCAAGATAGGAATATACACCGTCACCAAAGAGGATTTCTCCTCCTACACCAAAGAACAGAGAGATGCGGCTCCTGTCCCCATGGCCGCCGAGAGCACATTCTCATTCGGGAAGGTCAAGGTAGGGACGAAGGTAAAGGGCTCTTATGAGATAGCCAATCAGGGAAAGAGCGTTTTTAAAGTCTATAAGGTTGATTCTGAGAGTTCTAAGGTGAGCGTGATGCCTTTCGGGGATGTCGCTCCAGGAAGCAAGGGGAAACTTGAAGTCACATTGGACACGTCAACTTTCCCCAAAGGGGAATGCCTGGTGATCCTGACTCTCACCACCAACTCTCCTTCGAGACCAATAATGAACCTCTTCCTAACTGGTTGGATTGATTGATTTTTTTAGTATATTTGTAAATATATTCCCGCGACGAGCGGGAAAGACATGAAAGGGAAACTTTTTTAATTTTAAAGGTATTATGGCTTACAAGATTTCTGAAACTGATTGCATCGCTTGCGGAACCTGCGCCGGTGAGTGCCCCCAGGGCGCCATCCACGAGGGAGATTTCTACACTATCGACCCTGAGGTCTGCATTGATTGCGGAACCTGCGCTGACGCTTGCCCCATGGGCGCTATCAGCCCTGCGGAGTAGTTTCCGTCAAACGTTATTTGAACTCCGTGCCGGGTGGTGCGGAGTTTTTAATAGAATAACGCTAATACACTTGATATGAAGAAGTTATTAACATTACTCGCAGCCTTGGCTTTCGGATTCACTTTTGCCGGAGCCCAGCAGCTGCCTAACGATCCGGCTGTCAGAAAAGGAAAGCTGGATAATGGCTTGACTTATTACATCAGGCACAACGACAAGCCTGCCCAGAGGGCGGAGTTTTACCTTGCCACTAACGTTGGCGCCATCCAGGAGACACCCGACCAGGACGGTCTGGCGCATTTCCTGGAGCACATGTGCTTCAATGGAACCAAGAATTTCCCCGGGAAGGGCATTCTCAACTGGCTCCAGAGCATCGGCGCTTCTTTCGGGGGCAACGTCAACGCGTCGACTGGCTTTGACCAGACACAGTACATGCTCAACAACATCCCGCTTGTCCGTGAGACTGTTGTTGACACCTGCCTGTTGATTCTCCACGACTACTCCCATTTCGTGACCAATGATCCGGTCGAGATCGACAAGGAGCGTCCTGTCATCATCGAGGAGAGACGTAGTCGCCGCAATGCCCAGTGGAGGACATTCGAGCGTTCACTCCCTTATTATTACGGTGACAACAAGTATTCGACTTGCACCCTTATCGGCCTTCAGGAAAGCCTAGAGTCTTTCAAGCCGGAGAGCCTGGTCTCCTTCTACGAGACTTGGTATCATCCCGGAAACCAGGCCGTCGTGGTTGTGGGAGACGTCGATGTGGACGCTGTCGAGGCGAAGATCAAGAAGATCTGGGCTGATATTCCCGCGGCGGTGAACCCGAAGGCGAAAGAGAAATTTACTCTTGCCCCGTTCTCGGAGCCCCGAGTGGGAATCATCACCGATCCTGAGACCACAATTCCTTCCGTTGAGATCCTTTGGGAGAGCGATGCCCGGGACGAAGCGCTCAACAGCACTCCCGCGGGTTACTCCGTCGATCTTATCGAGAACCTGGTCGCTTCAGTTATGTCAGAGAGGTTCACGGACATCACTTCGAAGGCTGATGCCCCCTATCTTGCCGGAATGTTCGGCTCTGGAAGACTGTGCGAGTCATTCGAGGCCGTGATGGGCCGGGTGACGCTCAAGGAGGACAACATCCTCGGTGGACTTGGGGCCTTCCTTACCGAGCTCAAGAAGATGAGTGAGTACGGTTTCTCTGACGCTGAAGTGACGAGAGCGAAGGACAACATCCTCGCTTCTCTCGAGAAATCCATGAATGAGGCGGATTCCCGCAAGAATCCGGAGTTTGTCCATCCTCTGATCAGCAACTTCTTCGACAACTATTCCTACATGGAACCGAAGATGGAATACGAGCTGGCCAAGGCCTTCCTCGACCAGATCGACGCTTCCATCCTGAACCAGATGATCAAGCAGATGATCCCTGGCGAGGAGAATATGGTCGTCATCTACAGCGGCCCCGAGAAGGCCGGTATAGCCACGCCTACCAAGGATCAGCTTCTTGGTGTTTTCAAAGAGGTCGAGTCTGCCGAGATCGAGGCTCCTGCCCAGGAGACCGCTTCCGAGCCTTTGATGGATCCTTCCTCTCTGAAGGGCTCCAAGGTCAAGAAGACAAAGACCTCTATCTATGGCGCCACTGAGTGGACTCTCAAGAACGGGGTCAAGGTTATCGTCCTGCCCACCGACCACAAGAAAGACCAGATACTCTTTAATATGTATAAGGCCGGTGGCCGGACTCTCATCCCCACCGAAGACTTGGCTTCTTTCGATGGTAACATCTACGGCACATTCTCAGCCATGCAGGGCTTGTCCAAGTTCAAAGGCACCGATGTCACGAAGATGCTGTCCGGAAAGAATGTCCGTGTCGGATCTTATATTGACGCGATCTATAATGGTGTGACCGGATCGTCTTCAGTCAAGGATCTGGAGACCGCGTTCCAGCTCCTTTACTTGACATTTGTCGAGCCTCGTTTCGATCAGGAGGAGTGGGACAACGCCGTCGCCCAATTGAAGGCTGTCCTTCCCAATGCCCTCGCCACCCCGGCGTTCAAGTTGCAGAAGGAACTTAATGATTATCTGTACAATAACGATCCTCGTAACAAGTTCATCTCGATGGAGACTTTCGACGAGGCTAACCTCCAGACCGTTGAGAAGGATTACCGCGGATTGTTCGCCGACGCCGCCGGGTCGACTATGGTGATCACCGGAGATGTCGATCTCGAGACTCTCAAACCTCTTGTTGAGAAATATGTCGGATCGCTTCCAAAGGGCAAGAAGGCTCCCAAGTGGGTCAACAATACCCCGAAACTCGTCAGGGGCGAGAACGTCAAGGAAATCCGGACCGACATGGAGACTCCCAAGTCAACCGTGATCGAGGTATATTCCGACTACAGGCCTTATTCTGTCAAGGACGATGTCATGGCCAAGGCTGTCAGCTATGTGCTTGACCAGATCTATGTCGACACGATGCGTGAGGATGAAGGCGGCACCTACGGCGCCTCTTCCGCGGCCAGCGCCGCGCAGGAGCCCGAGCCGATGTATCTTCTCCAGGTGGCCTTCGAGTGCAAGCCTGAGATGACTGACAGGCTCCGGGAGATCGCCAGGGAAGAGTTCCGCAAGCTTGCCGAGAATGGCCCGACTGACGAGCAGTTCACCCGCACGCTTGAGAACTTCAAGAAGAATGTTCCTGAGAACAGGATCAGCAACAACTACTGGATGAGCAACATTGTCCGCTACGCGAGGTTCGGCTTCGACTACGACAAGGAATATGAGGAGGCTGTCTCCGCCATTACCAAGGAGGGAATCAAGGAAGCAGCCGCCAGATTCTACAAGTCCGGAAACTTCATTGAGTTCACCCAGAAACCCGGGAAAACCACCGAGTAAAAATATTTACAAAATTTTTTAAAAAATTATTGTCTTTCGTAAATTTTTTATATATTTGCGGAAGACAATAATCTTTTTTGCGTTATGATTGCATGGTGGAATTCTCTTAGTACGGTTATGCAGGTCCTTTGGGCCATAACTCTTTCCGCTTCCCTGATCTTTGTGATCCAGACTATCTTGACTTTCCTTGGACTCGGAGGTGACGGTGGTGTCGACACTGATTTCGACGCCGCGGGAAACATCGAGCTCGGAGGCGCTGACGGTTCCTTTGATGCCGATCCTTCGATGAATCTCTTGACTTTCCGCAACTTCGTCAATTTCTGCCTGGGTTTCGGCTGGACCGCTGTCCTGATGCATGACAAGATTGGCTCGGACTTCCTTGTGATGCTCCTTGCCGTGGTCGTGGGTGTCGCCCTTGTGGCGGCTGTGATGTGGATGTTCAAATGGCTCAGCGGAATGCAGCAGAGCGGGAACATCGATGTCCATACCGCGGCTGTCGGCTGCGAGGGCAAGGTCTACCTTACCATCCCGGGAGAGCGCAAAGGCGAAGGCAAGATCCAGATCACGATCAATAACGCCGTCCGGGAATATGACGCTCTTTGCGAGGGCGACACAATTCCGACCGGCACTCCCATCAAAGTCATAGGTGTCGTCAATGACCACACTTTGCTTGTTGAAGAACTGAATCCTACAATCATCTAAAACTAATAATCATGGACATTTCTCTTATCTTGATCCTCGTGGCCGTCCTTTTTGTGACGTTCACGGCCATCCTGAGGCGCTACAAGCGCTGCCCTTCAGACAAAGTCATGGTCATCTATGGTAAGACCGGCAAGAACAAGAGCGGCTCGATCTCGTCCGCGAGGTGCATCCATGGAGGTGCCTCCTTCATTTGGCCTGTTTTCCAGGACTATGCTTTCCTTGACCTCAAGCCTATCTCAATCGAGTGCAACCTTACCAACGCCCTTTCAAAGCAGAATATTCGTGTTGACGTGCCTTGCCGCTTCACCGTCGGTATCTCCACCGAGGCTGACAGCATGACCAACGCCGCCGAGCGTCTGCTCGGTCTCACGATCGAGAACATCCAGAATATCGCCACTGATATCCTTTTCGGTCAGCTCCGTCTCGTTATCGCGACGATGGACATCGAGGAGATCAACGCCGACCGCGACAAGTTCCTCGCCGCCGTCAGCCAGAACGTCGAGGCCGAGCTCCGCAAGATCGGCTTGAAGCTTATCAACGTCAATGTCACCGATATCCGTGACGACTCCGGCTACATCGAGGCTCTTGGTAAGGAGGCTGCCGCGAAGGCTATCAATGATGCGAAGAAGAGTGTCGCCGAGCAGAACCGTTTCGGAGAGATCGGAAAGGCCGAGGCTGACAGGGATAAGGACATCAGAATCGCTGAGACCCAGAGAGATACACGTATCAAGACGGCCGCCGCCAACGCTATGGCTGTTCAGGGTGAGAACACCTCCAAGATTGACATCGCCAACTCTGACGCTATGCGTCGTGAGAAGGAGGCTGAGGCCGCTCGCATAGCTGTCGCCGCTGAGAAGGTCCAGGCCGCTAAGGCTCTCCAGGAGGCTTATCAGAGCGAGCGTGACGCTGAGCTTGCCCGTGCTGAGAGGGAGAAGGCTACCCAGCAGGCCAACATCGTCGTTCCCGCCCAGATCGACAAGGAGCGCCAGATCATTGAGGCCGAGGCTGAGGCCGAGAAGCTCCGCAGGACCGCCAAGGGAGAGGCTGACGCCATTTACGCCAAGATGGAGGCCCAGGCTCGCGGTACCCTCGAGATCCTGACCAAGCAGGCTGACGGTTTCGCCCAGTTGGTCGGTGCCGCTGAGGGTGACGCCCAGAAGGCTGTGCTGATGATGATTTCCGACCGTCTGCCTGAGCTCGTCAAGACCCAGGTCGAGGCCGTGAAGGGCATCAAGATCGACAAGGTCACCGTCTGGGACGGCAATAACGGCAAGGACGGGAAAACTTCCACCGCCAACTTCATTTCCGGGCTCATGGGTTCCGTCCCTCCGCTCCAGGACCTGTTCAAGATGGCCGGCATGAGTCTTCCCGAATACATGAAGGGCAAGGAGGTCGCTCCCGAGGGACAGGAGCCGGCCAAAAAGGAGGGTAAGTAATCATGCCGATAATCGTTAATGTCGATGTGATGCTCGCGAAGCGGAAGATGACTTCCGCCGAACTGGCTGAAAAGATCGGGATCTCGGCCGTGAACCTCTCGATCCTTAAGACCGGGAAGGCCAAAGGTGTCCGTTTCAGCACGCTCGACGCTATCTGCAAAGCTCTTGACTGCCAGCCCGGCGACCTTCTTGAATACCGGCCGCCTGAGGAATAGAAGCCGTTGATAATAACGGTAATACTGAAAAGATACTGACCAAACTGTCATTCTGAACGAAGTGAAGAATCTCTTTGGTCAGTATTTTTATTGAAAAAATGCTATATTTACCAGCATGAGAAAACTAGCTTTCCTTTTTATCTCCTTTTTGGTCAGCTGCGCAGCGGCGCCTGACAATGGTCCTGTCCCATTCGAACAGATCCGGGACGGTTGGAAAACCAAGACATGTTCCGTGAAAAACGGAGGTGAGAATCCGAGCGTCATGGACTTGCTGAAGGCATTCAACTCAGTGTGGCGCACTCAGATCGCTGATTCAATCATATTCTATGTTGGAGACAAAACCTTCGTCTCTTACGACGATGAAACCGGTGCCTCGGGCAATCTATATGTGGACACCGAGGACTTCAACTCCGGCTGGTACAACCATGGCGACACCGGTGATGAGGCGATAGAGTTCCGGTCATATTCAAGGGAGAACGGCCACACCCTTTTCGCCGTATGCCTTGAACGGTCAAATCCCGAGGAAATCGCTTTTTGCTGCTTCTACGACTATGATCCGGCCTCTTCCGTGATGACCCCGGAGGATGAGCCTTACGCTGGTTTCAAGCCCACGTACGAGGATTCGGGTATGAACTACATGATCGCGCAGGACGATTACGGGCAGGATGTCATATTGCTTGAAATCCCCAAGGACGATGAAGCGGCTCCGCTTTACCACCATTTCGTGTTCAATGGTATGAAACACGAGTTCGAGGGCACATCCTATGAATATATTTATCCTGAATATGAGGAAGACTATGATCCGCTTCCTGAAGAAGCTGTTCTGCGGGCGGAGTCAGACCACTACTGGTTCTATACATCCGTGGCCAGACCGGCTTCGGAGGAGGATCCCGAAGTCCTGGCGCTTTGGATAAAGGATAAGGGGGAGGCTGAGGAGACCCATTGGATCTGCACAACATTCGCTTCAGCGGAACCAAAGTGGTCTTTGATGAAGGACGGGAACGCCATCCCTGTCAGAGTTGATTCCGGTGATATCGCTTGTGCGGATAACATCATTCCTGTCCCATGGGATCCGACTAAGTTCTATATTGACGGATGTCCGGACGCCAGGAACATCTGGTCATATATCCTTGATGTGAGCGATCCGGATGACATCAAGGCCATCCAGTTCCCTTCTACGGAGGGATTCATATCTTTCGATGTCCCTGGGAAGAAGATTCATCTTGGGGCGTACGGTTATCATCCCGAGGGAGGCCGTTATTCGATCGAGCAGATCTATACCATTGACGGTAAGTTTATTAGCCAAAAAGTTTTAAGTGATGAATAAGATTTTCGCGATATTGGCCGGACTGGTTCTGGCCGTCTCCCTGAATGCCCAAGGCATTAAGTCTGGCACGGATTGGTACGACGGGTCCATCAATTATACGGCGACGGTCCAGGCTGACGGAACTGTCCTGATGGAGGCCATGGACGAAGGCCAGGAAATGGAGTTCGTTCTGGTTCCGAAGGATGGGCAACCTGGGGCCTACACCGTCGCTGAAGGCTCGAATGAAGGAGCGATCAATCCTTTCGGTCCCGGCCAGAACGTGAAGTATCGCCACCAGGATGGTATGACAGTCTTGTGCGTCTATGACGGACCCACCACGCTGGACAATATTCTCGTGCTGACTCCGGACGACAGCAGGTTCAACAACATCTGGGGCTGGATTCCTCAGATCAAAGGCCTTTACAAGACCGAGCCTTATGGCTACGAAGTCGAGATCAAGGACGATGCCCTTGTTGTCGAGGGAAGCAGGGGCAGGTATGAGGTGATGACCTTCAATGGACTGGTCATCGGGGTTATGAAAGTCGAGGGCACTTCCCTGGACGGCTATTGGCAGCTTGTTCCGACCCTCGAGGGATTCAAAGTCTATTCGGGTTCTTTTGATGAATATGGAATATTCAAGACCACTGACGGGCCGTACTATTTGGTGGCTAGAGACCGGTACACTCCACGTTTCAAGTTCGCCTCTTATCTTCTCCTTAACAAGTTCATCTTGAGGAACTACAAGAAATCCACTCTGCGGATAATGCGCAACTCAATTCTCGCGAGGCACGGCTATCGCTTCCAGTCCAGCGATCTTCAGACATATTTCGGGA
Source organism: Bacteroidales bacterium (assembly GCA_017627955.1). GTDB lineage: Bacteria > Bacteroidota > Bacteroidia > Bacteroidales > UBA932 > Cryptobacteroides. Next base: position 116,206 of record JAGAFU010000055.1, read on the forward strand.
GCCAGGACTGGTACATGCCGCAGAACAACGACGCCATAAAACTCTCCTTCGTTGAGCAGCTCAACATAGAGATGATCAAAGCCGCCGAAGCCGAACCCGGCCACGACGACTACGTCAGCGAATAGTGAAGTGTGTTTCTCGCAAATTATTGATGATCAATGAAAAACAAAAAACGCGTAGCTTATTTGGCTACGCGTTTTTCATAACAACTTATCAGCGAACTACTTCCCGGCGAGGCGGGCGTAGGTGCCGTAGCGGACTTTGGCGAATTCCTCGGTCAGTGTCAGAAGTTCCTGAGCCTTGTCGGGGAACAGCTTGTACAGGGAAGCGAACCTGACCTCACCCTTGAGGAAGTCCTGGAACTTGGTCCAGTCGGGCTCCTTGGAGTCAAGGCTGAACGGGTTCTTGCCCTGGGCCTCGAGATCCGGGTTGTACCTGTAGAGATGCCAGTAACCGCAATCGACAGCGAGTTTCTCCTCCTTCTGGCTCAGTCCCATTCCGGCCTTCAGACCGTGGTTGATACAAGGAGCGTAGGCGATGATCAGTGAAGGTCCGTCATAAGCCTCAGCTTCCTTGATGGCGTTGAGATACTGGGCAGGAGAAGCTCCCATAGCGACCTGGGCGACATAGACATAGCCATAGCTGATGGCCATCATGCCGAGGTCCTTCTTGCGGATCTTCTTACCAGAGGCGGCGAACTTGGCGATAGCGCCGGCAGGAGTTGACTTGGAGCTCTGTCCGCCGGTGTTGGAATAAACCTCGGTGTCGAGAACAAGGACGTTGACATTCTTGCCGGAGGCGAGGACATGGTCCAGTCCGCCGTAGCCGATGTCGTAAGCCCAACCGTCACCACCGAATATCCACTGGCTGCGGGCGGCGATGAAACGCTTGTATTCAATAAGCCTTGAGCAGCAGTCGCACTTGCAATCCTCGGCGAGAGGGACGATCTTGTCGGCCACCTCGCGGGTGATAGCGGCGTTCTCCTTGTTGTCGAGCCACTGCTGGGCGAGAGCCTTGATGTCCTCACCGCAGCAATCGCAAGCGACGATCTGGCCCATGATGTTGGCCACAGTCTCGCGGGCGCGGTCCGAACCGATCTTCATTCCGAGACCGAACTCGGCGTTGTCCTCGAACAGGGAGTTCTGCCATGCCGGGCCATGGCCCTGGGCGTTCGTGCAGTAAGGCGAGGCAGGGAAGGAGGCTCCGTAGATGGAGGAGCAACCGGTAGCGTTAGCTATCATCATCCTGTCTCCGAAGAGCTGGGTGATATTCTTGATGTAAGGGGTCTCACCGCAGCCGGCGCAAGCGCCGCTGAACTCGAACAGAGGCTGGGCGAACTGGGAGTTCTTCACATTGGCGGCCTTGTTCACGACATTGTCCTTGTAGCCGACCTTGCTGTGGAGCCAGTTGAAGTTCTCCTGCTCCTGATGCTGGTCGAGGGCGGAAACCATTGTGAGGGCCTTCTCCTTGGCAGGGCAGACATCGGCGCAGTTGCCGCAACCGGTGCAGTCGTCGACGGAGATGGCCAGGGCGAATGAATATTCCTTCAGGACAGCCTTGCCGGCGGTCTTCTTGACACTTGCGGGAGCCTTTTCGGCTTCCTCGGCGGTGAGAAGGAACGGACGGATGGCGGCGTGAGGGCAGACGAAGGCGCAGGTGTTGCACTGGATACACTTGTCCGGATCCCAGCTGGGCACCATGACGGCGACTCCGCGCTTTTCGTAAGCGGCTGTGCCGGCGGGCATCGTTCCGTCCATGTAGGGCAGGAAGGCGCTGACAGGCAGCGAGTCACCATTCTGGGAATTGACGACGTCGGCGATCTCCTTGACGAAGGCGGGAGCCAGACGATCCTTGTTCGGAGTCTCGAACTTGGCGCTGATCTCGGCCCACTCGGCGGGGATGGTAACCTCTGTATATTCACCACCGCGATCGACGGCGGCATAGTTCATATTCACGACATTCTCGCCCTTCTTGCCGTAGCTCTTGACGATGGCGTCCTTCATGTACTTCACGGCCTCCTCGTAAGGAATGATGCCGGTGATCTTGAAGAAAGCGGACTGGAGGATCGTGTTGGTCCTGTTGCCGAGGCCGATCTCAGAGGCGATCTTGGTGGCGTTGATGATGTAGAGCTTGATGTGCTTCTTGCCGATGACAGCCTTGACGTTGTCAGGAATCCTCTTGACGGTCTCAGCCTCGTCCCAGAGGGAGTTCAGAAGGAGGGTACCACCTTCCTTGATGCCCTTCAGCACGTCATATTTCTCAAGATAGGAAGGCACGTGGCAGGCCACGAAGTCGGGAGTGCTGACAAGGTAAGGAGCCTTGATGGGCAGGTCGCCGAAACGAAGGTGCGAGCAGGTGTAACCGCCGGACTTCTTGGAATCGTAGTCAAAGTAAGCCTGGCAATACTTCGGAGTGTGGCTTCCGATGATCTTGATGGTGTTCTTGTTGGCACCGACGGTACCGTCAGATCCGAGTCCGTAGAACTTGCACTCGGTGGTGCCGGGCTTGACGATTGAGATCTCATCCTTCAGGACGAGTGACTTGAAGGTCACATCGTCGACGATGCCGATAGTGAAGTCGGTCTTGGGCTCCTTGAGAGCGAGGTTATCATAGACAGCGACGATCTGGGCGGGAGTGGTGTCCTTTGAGGACAGTCCATAGCGGCCACCGATCACAAGAGGGGAGTCCTCCTTGCCCTGGAACAGGGCCTTGACATCGAGGAAGAGGGGCTCTCCGAGAGCTCCGGGCTCCTTTGTGCGGTCGAGGACGGCGATCCTCTTGACGGACTTCGGGAGAACCTTCATGAAATATTTCTCGGCGAAAGGCCTGTAAAGGTGGACGGTGATAAGTCCGCACTTCTTGCCCTGGGACGCGAGATAGTCAATGGTCTCCTTGATTGTCTCGGTGACAGAACCCATGGCGACGATGATATTCTCGGCGTCGGGGGCTCCGTAATATGTGAACGGGCGGTACTCGCGGCCGGTCAGCTCGCTGATCTCGCCCATGTAACGCGCGACGATGTCGGGAACGCCGGCGTAGACATTATTCCTGGACTCAACAGCCTGGAAGTAGACGTCTCCGTTCTGTGCGGTACCGCGGGTGACGGGAGCGTCGGGATTGAGGGCCCTCTCGCGGAAAGCCTTCAATGACTTCTCGCTGACCATGCCCTTGAGGGCCTCCTCGTCGAGAGCCTCGATCTTCTGGATCTCGTGGGAGGTACGGAAACCGTCGAAGAAATGAAGGAAAGGAACGCTGGACTTGATCGCCGCAAGGTGGGCGACGGCAGCGATGTCCTGGGCCTCCTGGACAGATCCGGAGGCGAGCAGGGCGAAGCCGGTCTGGCGGCACGCCATGACATCCTGGTGGTCTCCGAAGATGGAGAGAGCGTGGGAAGCGAGGGCGCGGGCGCTGACATGGAAGACACCGGGAAGAAGCTCACCGGCAATCTTGTACATGTTGGGGATCATCAGGAGGAGACCCTGGGAAGCGGTGTAGGTGGTGGTGAGCACACCGGCCTGGAGGGAACCGTGGACGGCTCCGGAGGCACCGGCCTCGCTCTCCATCTCAGTGACGCTCACTGTCTCGCCCCAGAGGTTCTTTTTCCCGTGGGCTGCCCATTCGTCAATGTTCTCCGCCATGGGAGAAGAGGGGGTGATAGGGTAAATGCAGGCGTTCTCGCTGAAAAGGTAAGCGACGTTCGCCACAGCGGTGTTACCATCACAGGTGATGAATTTCTTTTCTTTTGCCATATCGTTTAAAATGTGAATATTCTATAATGATGAAACTCCTTCGATGACAATGCCTTCCGTGCCCCCGGAAATCCTTTTGACAAGGCCTTGGAGGACTGTTCCGGGGCCGATCTCCATGAAGTAGCCGGCTCCGTCGGCGATCATGTTCTCGACTGTGGCTGTCCATCTTACGGGAGAGGTCAGCTGCTTGAGGAGGTTCTCTTTGATGAGAACGGGATCAGTTGTGGGCTTCGCGGTGACATTCTGGTAAATAGGGCAGACCGGAGCCACGATCTCTGTCTCCTGGATGGCTTTGCCGAGCTCGACCCTGGCGGGTTCCATGAGAGGGGAGTGGAAAGCTCCGCCAACCTGGAGGGGTAAGGCCCTCTTGGCTCCAGCAGCTTTAGCGGCCTCGCAGGCCTTCTCAATGGCCTCTTTCTCTCCGGAAATGACGATCTGTCCGTGGCAGTTGAAATTGGCCGGGATGACGATTCCCTCGACTCCCGAGCAGATATCCTCGACCTTCTCGTCCGGCAGGCCGATGATGGCGGCCATGCCTCCTGGCACTTTCTCGCAGCATTTCTGCATCTCTGTGGCCCTTATGGAGACAAGCCTCAGGGCGTCCTCGAACGCCATGGCTCCGGCTGCGGCCAGGGCGGAAAATTCTCCGAGGGAGTGGCCTGCGACCATGTCAGGAGCGAATCCTTCAAGGCATTTCGCCAGAACGACAGAATGTAGGAATATGGCGGGCTGGGTGACCTTAGTGGCTTTAAGGTCCTCTGCCGTGCCGCTGAACATGATGTCAGTTATCTTGAAACCAAGGACTTCGTCAGCCCTTTCCAGCAGTTCTTTTCCTTTGGCGCTGTTCTCGTAGAGATCTTTGGCCATGCCGGGGAACTGTGACCCTTGACCGGGAAATACGTATGCTTTTTTCATATCTGACAAAAATACAACTTATTATTTGAATATCCGAAAATAAAAATTCCGAATTTGATTTCAATTTAGTATTTTCGCGAATGGTTTCCAGCAGGGACTGTTATCGCCCCCATAGTTTAATGGATAGAATTTAGGATTCCGGTTCCTACGATTGGCGTTCGATTCGCCATGGGGGTACGAGAAAAGGCGGCTTTGCCGCCTTTTCTCGTACCTTGTCTTCGACTTACTTGGGGGCGTTCCCCCCAGACCCCCTGAACTCACTTCGTTCGGAATTAGTATAAAGCAAAGGTTTTTGTTGCCGGGACAAAGCGTTTATTGCCGGATCAAAGTGTCTTTTCCGAAGATATTACCGAAGGGCGGTGACGAGCCTAAGGTTTAGTGTCCAGATCAGTTTACTCTACATGTACCAATAACTCGTCTGACAGCTGCCGGGGTCTGGAATTTCCTCTGTTGGAAATTATTGATTATTAATGTATTATAAAACGCCAAAATCCAGGCACCTTTTTTTTCTTGGGGCCTGGATTACGACAATTTATATATATCTGATAATCAACACTTTCACTCAGTATGGATTCCAGGGGGTCTGTATCGTCCTGAAAGTAGTTTACCAAAAAAGAAAACCAACCGGAATGGAAAGGAGTAATTCAACAAGGAATACTATTAACTTTACATGAAAAACCGTATATTTGGTTTCATTAATCGTGATTGTATGAACAGATTGAAACTCCTTCGATTTCTTTTTGTCCTTTTCATTGTGTTGACGGTGATTTTTGGCATTGGGCTTATTGTTCCGGAAAACAGGGACAATGCTCTTGGCAGAATTGGACTGTGGTGCGGTTTTATCGCTATGCTTGGTGATGCGGTGGTTATGTTTACGGAGATTAGACGTGAAAAGAAAGAGCAAGACAGTTGATTCGGTCTTGGTGAAAATATAGTATATTTACCACAAATGAATCAGTTATTTATGGAATTGGATGAATTGCATAAAGACTGTGCGAGACGTCAGAAGAGAGGTCTGCACTTTATCTTGGCGTCCGTTGTCATCTGGGGACTGATCCTTGTCGCGCATCTGACACATCTGGACATCGAGACAAAGAATCTCATCACATTCTGCTGCTCGGCGGTTTTGTTCCCTCTGGCCTGGGGGCTCGCGAAAGCTCTCAATATAGATTTCGAAGGTAAGGGAAACCCGCTCACGAAAGCCGGCATTATATTCAGCATCAATCAGATGCTGTACATTCTGATTGCCATGTGGGTATTCGCCGCCGTCCCTGACAAGATGCTGATGGTGTACGCGATGATTTTTGGAGCGCATCTGATGCCCTTCTCATGGCTCTACCAATCGAAGAGTTATCTTGTATTGTCCATTGTTATCCCGATTCTGTCCCTTGTCGTTGGGCTTTCTTTCCCTCCATATATCCTGGCCATCATCATGGTCGCGATAGAGTCGCTCTTCTCATTCTTATTGAGCAGGGAATGCAAGGTCCAAAACCAGCTGTAGGCATGGAATTTGTTTTTTTTATGAAGTATGTCTAAATTCGCGGCGTTTTAAACAAAGCGTTTATTTTTTTTAAAGCAAGAATGAAAATGAAAAGAATCATCACTCTTATCGCGGCCGCGGTCATGATGACCATCGCCACGAACTCTTTCGCCCAGATGCAGGTGGGCGCCGGATTCCTCCATTCAAACGAGCAGATCACATTGACTGGAATTGACCCCGTCGATGTCGGTATTAACGGAGCTTACGCGGGTCTGTCCTACAACCTTCCTATCGCCGGTAATTTCGGTATCGCTCCCGGTCTCTATTATTCACTCCTTATGTCCAACGAGAGCACCAGCGTTGTTGGTATTAACCTCGGTTCCAAGGTCAGGGAGCATTACGTGAATGTGCCTGTGTATCTCAATTTCGGATTCAATCTTGGCCAGAACGCCAAGCTCTTCCTCTTCGCTGGCCCTACCGCCCAGTTCGGAGTCGCTTCTACGACTGAACTTTCCGCCGGCAGCGCTTCCACTGGTAAGTTCGACAGGTACAAGGACGGTAACCTGAGCCGTACCAACGTCCTTCTTGGTGGCGGACTTGGCCTGAACATCAGCAAGTTCCAGATCACCCTCGGCTACGACCAGGGACTCTTCGACCTCGACACTACCGACGGGACCAAGATCACCAAGAGCTACGCCAAGGCTGGCATCGCTTATCTCTTCTAAAAATACGGGAATTTAGAAATTCCATTTGAATCCTAGCAGGATGAGCCTCCGGTTCATCCTGCTTTCTTCTTCCCAAGAGTCCACCATGTCCTGTGAGAAGTATTGGACAACCCTCTTCCTGTCAAGAAGATCTCTTCCCTCAAGGGTGAGGGCAATCTTCTTGAATTGTTTGGAAATCCTGGCGTTGACGGTGATATATTCCTTTAGGATGGAGTAGAAGGTGACTATATTGCCCTGATAAGTCCCGTCAGCGGCAAAGTCCCAGCCGTGGCCCGGATGAACCCCGATGCCGGCCCTTAATATCCATCTGTTGCTGTCCAGGATCTTGTCGTGTGTTCCATATTTGTGGCGACGCTCCTGGCGGTAGTCGGCCGTCAGTGAACTGGTGACGACCCTCCCGTTCCACGACACACCGAACTGTTCAGTGAAACTGTCGCCATAGGCCGTGTTGTCCCACATGAACACTGTGTATGGTCTTCCGTCGATATCTTCAGTAATGAAGAATTGCTCGATCTCATTGGCCGAGTGTGACAGGGTTGAACGGGAAGAGAAATGGAACTTCTTGATGGTTAATTGATAATCGATATATTCAGAGGTCCATACGGTGGGATAGAGATCCGGGTCGCCCCTGAAAAGCTGTCCTTCGACCGCCGCCTGACGCTCGTACCAGCAAATCTGCTGATAGGAGGGATGGGCGATGGTACGGGAGCCTCCAATCGCGATAATATGCGCTGGAGAGGGTTTCCAGTAGAACTGGATATTCCCAATCAGGGACAGGGGTCTCCAATTGACTTTATGTGCTTTACCCTTGTCCGTGAGGTGGTTCCCGTATTGTTGGATGGTAGAGTTCAAGTCAGCGCCGTACCTGCTCTTGTTGTAGCTCAACCTTATGTTCGGCTCCGCGAACAATTCAAGGTAGTTGAAATTCTCCCTTAGCCTCAAACTGTCCTCCCACACATCCTGGGTTATCATGTTGGCTCCGCTATAATGGTCCAAAAGCCGGCTTCCCCTCAGTCTTAATCCTCCTTCGGCAAACAGGGCAGGAATCCCGGCCAGGGTGGAGTCCCGGAATGTGACGGAAACTCCTGAATTAATCGGGACACTTGCAAATTTCCGTGTCTGATATGATGTAAATGTTTGACTATAGAGGTAGATTCGGAGGAAGGATGTACCTTTGTAGTCATGGAAGACAAGAAAGCAATCAACGTATATGAGTACCTCACTAGCTTCTTCC
>JAGAFU010000001.1 GCA_017627955.1 Bacteroidales bacterium
AACAAGGTCCAGTCATATGACTGAACCTTGTTTTTGGCGGTGCGGAAGGGGCTCGAACCCTCGACCTCCGGCGTGACAGGCCGGCATTCTAACCAAGCTGAACTACCGCACCAGAATTTAAAAGATCCGCATTTGGTCTCAAATGCGGATGCAAAGATAGTCAAAAATGCTGGGTAAGCAAATTTTTTTTCACTTTTTATTTAATCTCGATGACCTTGTTGGCTTGAGGGACAACTTTCGGCTCGAGTTTAGGGATAGTCACGAGCAGTACACCGTTCTCAACAGTGGCGCTGATCTTCTCCTTGTCAGCATCGTCAGGCAGAAGCATAGTCTGCTGGAACTTGGCGTAGGAGAACTCCCTGCGAAGGTAACGGCCCTTCTTCTTCTCGTCCTTGTTTTCCTCTTTCTTCTCCATGTTGATCACGAGATCGCCCTCGTCATCGAGGCTTACCTTGAAATCATTCTTGGTCATACCAGGAGCCGCAAGCTGAAGCTCGTAACTGTGCTCGTTTTCTAAGACATTGATCGCGGGAGCGGTCGCGCTAGTCCTCTCGATCCAATTGTTGTCAAAGAAATCATTGAAAATGCTCGGCAACCAGTTCTGGTTGTATCTTCTTGAAACAGGTAACATGATTAAAACCTCCTATAATTTTAAATTTCTATTTTTGTTTTCAACCCCGTCCTTTCGGGCGGACGCTTTATGGAATGGCAATCCCCGTACCAGTGCCAAATTGTCCATAAAAAGCGGACAAAATGTCATAACTGCCTGACTATTTGTCATTTAGCTATGACAAAATGTCCATTTCCACTATATGTCAGGTACGAGAACTTTTTCGTATATTTGCGAGGATGATCTCTTCTTTTTTATTAAAAAGTTTTATGATGAGACGATTATGGCTTTTGGCGGTCGCCATGCTGGCGGCTTATGGTTTGATGGCGCAGGGAACGCCCGTTAATTATCCTTTACCACAGAATCCGGATACCTTGAGGATCCTGGCTGTCGGAAACAGTTTCTCGGATGACGGGACGGAATATGTCCCTGGTCTTCTGGAAGCCGCCGGAATCCATAATGTCATCATAGCGCGCCTCTATATCGGCGGATGCTCTCTTGAGCGTCATTGCCGCGAGTATGAGGAGGAAACCAAGGATTATGTCTATTACAAGTCCACGAATAACAAATGGGTGACCGTCAGCAAGAACGCCACGATCCTCGACGGACTCAAGGACGAACCGTGGGACATCATCACGGTTCAGGAAGTGTCCAATAATTCAGGTACTTACGACACTTACAAGATGTGGGCTCCGAAGCTTCTTTCCATCATCCGCAAAGAGGCCACCAACCCCAAGGCCGCCATCGTCTGGCACATGACATGGGCCTACGCGTCCAATTCGGACCATGGCGCATTCAAGTTCTATAACAAGGACCAGAAGACCATGTACGACGCGATTGTCAGCTGCGTGGACAGGGCGAGGACGGACTTTAATGTCCCTGTCGTTATACCTTCAGGGATCGCGGTACAGATTGCCCGGGGAACAAGGCTCAATAACGAGAACCGGGTTCCGGCGGATTCCAAGGTCTATCAGCTTACCCGGGACGGATTCCACCTCAGCCGCCAGCATGGCCGTTACATCGCCGCTTGCGTCTGGTTCGAGTCTCTGATCAAGCCCACCCTTGGAAAGTCGGTGAAGGGGAATCCCTATCTTCTTGAAGATACTGAATATTCAATAACTAAAAAGGACGCCAAGCTTTGCCAGAAGTGCGCTGTCGAGGCAGTCAAGTCATATAAATAATACAAATGGATCCAAGATTAGAAAGAATACATGGCGCTGCCAGTTATATTAAGGGAATACTTGAAGGAACCGGCCTGAGCCCTGTGGTGGGAATAGTCCTCGGTAGCGGTTTGGGCCGCCTTGTGGACCATATTACAGATCAAGTCACTATTCCTTACAAGAATATTCCAGGATTCCCCGTTTCTACGGCCATCGGGCATAAGGGCAATTTCATCGTCGGGAAACTCGGAGGGAAGACGGTGATCGCCATGCAGGGGCGTCTGCATTACTACGAGGGCTATGACATGGACACCGTGGTACTTCCGATCAGGGTGATGAAGGTCCTGGGAATAGAGTACCTTTTCGTGTCGAATGCGGCAGGAGGAGTCAACACATCGTTCAGCATCGGTGATTTGATGGTCATTACTGACCATATAAACCAGATCCCCAACCCGTTGATCGGCCCCAACATGGATGAGTTCGGCCCCAGGTTCCCCGATATGACCAGACCGTATGACCCGAGTCTTGTGGCCTTGGCCGGGCAGATAGCCTCCGAACTTGGAATAGAATTGAGGAAAGGTGTGTATTTCGCATGTACCGGCCCGACTTACGAGACCCCGCATGAATATAAGTACATGCGAATTGTCGGGGCTGACGCGGTCGGAATGTCCACGACTCCCGAAGTCATTGTGGCCCGTCATGCGGGCATCCCCGTGTTCGGAGTCTCGGTTATCACGGATGTCGCCCATGAGGATGAGGACTCGGACTATGTCACTGACGGTGAGGAGATTATCCGTCAGGCTGACGCCGCCGCCACAAAGATGATAACCCTTTTCAAGACCATCATCGAGAGGATTTGAATATGCCGGAAGAGGGCAATATCATCATAAGGGGGGCAAAGGTCAACAACCTCAAGGACATCACGGTAGAGATTCCGCGGAACAAGTTTGTGGTTGTGACCGGTATCTCCGGCTCTGGAAAATCATCCCTGGCGTTCGACACCCTTTTCGCCGAAGGGCAGAGGAGGTTCGCCGAAAGTCTCAGCTCGTACGCGAGGCAGTTCCTTGGGAGGATGAGCAAGCCGGACGTGGAATCCATTGAAGGCATTCCTCCAGCTATCGCGATAGAGCAGAAAGTCAATATCAAGAACCCTCGCTCGACTGTTGCTACTACCACGGAAATATATGATTATCTTAGGATTATCTTTGCCAGGATAGGTCGGACATATTCCCCGGTAAGTGGCCGTGAGGTCAAATGCCATGGCCAAGCGGACGTTATGGCGAGCATTCTTTCCGGAGATTCCAGGACTGTCTATATTCTAGCTGACCTTGATTGGGAGTCGAGGGATGATAAGGTCGAGCTGATGCTCCGGCTTAAGGAGGAAGGTTATTCGCGATTCTTCGGCCCGGATGGTGTCATCCGTATTGAGGACATAATGAGGATGGCTGACAAGGGGGAATATCCCAGTGAGCTCTATCTCCTTATAGACCGTCTTAAACTCCCTGTTTTCAAGGCCTGTCTCCCTTATACGGATGAGGGCGAGCCATGGCAGCAGGCCGATTGGGAGGATTTGAAGACGAGGCTCCGCTCATCGATCGACAACGCTTTCAGGGAAGGCGGAGGTAAACTGGTCTTGGTCAAGGATGCTGGCAGGGAGGAGTTTTCCAACCGTTTTGAGCTGGATGGGATGACATTCAGGGAGCCTGACGAGTATTTGTTCTCTTTCAACAGTCCCTTGGGCGCGTGCCCTGTCTGCGGGGGATTGGGGAAGATTATCGGAGTCAGCGAGGATCTTGTTATCCCGGACAAGAGCAAGAGTATATATGACGGTGCAATCGCATGCTGGAGAGGCGACAAGATGGGGTGGTTCAAGGACCATCTTGTGGAAGTCGCTGAAAGATACCATATTCCCATCTTCGAACCTTATTGCAACCTGTCGCAGGAGGTAAAAGACATTATCTGGAACGGGCACAGTGTCGAGGGTGATGAGAATTCCATCGTCGGGATAAACGAGTTTTTCTCCTGGGTTGAGGCCAATCGCTACAAGATCCAGTACAAGTATATGCTCAGCCGCTTCTCCGGAAGGACGACTTGTCATGCGTGCCATGGGTCGAGACTTCGCCCTGAAGCTTTGTACGTCAAGGTGGGCGGGAAGAATATCGCGGAGTTGCTCGACATGAATGTCGAGGAGCTTCTGGCTTTCTTCGCCAAGCTGGAACTGACTGATTATGAATATGGAATAGTCCATAAAGCGGTTGAGGAGATCATTTCCCGCCTGAGATACATCAGCGATGTCGGACTTTCTTACCTTACCTTGAGCCGTGCCTGCAACACCCTCTCCGGTGGTGAGAGCCAGAGAATCAACCTGGTTACCGCCTTGGGCAGTTCCCTCGTCGGATCCATGTATATTCTCGACGAGCCAAGCATCGGTTTGCATCCCCGGGATACCGACCGATTGATTTCTGTCCTGAGAAAATTGAGGGATATCGGGAACACGGTTGTTGTCGTCGAGCACGATGAGGAGATCATCAGGGCCGCTGACATGCTGATTGACATGGGACCGCTCGCGGGCATCGATGGAGGACAGATTGTCTTTCAGGGCAAGATCCCCTCGAGGATCCCCAAGGCCTCCCTTTCGCGATCCCTCACCTTGCAATACATCTCCGGCTCCCGGAAGCGTTATGTCAGGGAAAAACGCCGCTGGAACTATTCGATCAATGTCGAAGGTGCTATGGAGCATAACCTCAAAGATATTGACGTGAAGTTCCCCCTCGGCGTCCTTACAGTCGTCTCGGGAGTGAGCGGTTCCGGTAAGTCGTCACTTGTCGGAGACATCTTGTATCCGGCGCTTTACAGGAGGTTGAACCAGACGGGGGACCTGCCTGGAGTGTTCCGGAAACTCTCCGGAAATCTGGACCGCATCACGAGGGTTGAGTATGTCGACCAGAATCCGATCGGGAAAAGCTCCCGCTCCAATGCGGTGACCTATCTGAAAGTATATGACGACATCCGTAAGCTTTTGTCGGACCAGCAATATGCCAAGATAAACGGTTACACGCCATCGTTCTTCTCATTCAATCAGGAAGGTGGACGTTGCCCCGAGTGCCAGGGAGACGGATTCGTGAGAATCCCGATGCAATTTATGGCTGATGTGACGATGGTCTGCGAGTCTTGTGGTGGCAAGAGGTTCAAGCCAGACATCCTTGAGGTCCGCTATAAGGGTAAGAATATTGATGATATCCTCGGGATGAGCGTCGAGGAGGCCATCTCGTTCTTCGGATCGCAGGAAGACCTTCTCTCGCGGCAGATAGCCCATAAGCTTCAGCCTCTGGTGGAAGTCGGACTATCTTATATCAAGCTTGGCCAGAGCTCTTCCACCCTATCAGGAGGAGAGAGCCAGAGGATAAAGCTCGCTTATTTCCTGGCTTTGAGCGAGGATTCGGCCTCCGTCCGTAAGGAAAAGATCATGTTCCTGTTCGATGAGCCGACCACCGGACTGCATTTCTACGATGTGGAGAAGCTGTTGAAGGCTTTCGACGCGCTTCTCGACAAGGGACACACCGTGATTGTCGTGGAGCATAACATGGATGTGATCAGGGCCGCGGACTGGGTCATAGATCTTGGCCCGGATGCTGGAGACAGAGGAGGAAATATCGTGTTCGCCGGCACACCGGAGAGTCTTGCCTCCAGCGAGTCCTCGTACACCGCGGAATATTTACGCCAATCCGACTCAAGATGAGAAAGTTCCTGTCAAATCTGGCCCGGGCTGTCGCCGAGGTTTCCCTGCCATTGTGGATCCGCCGGAAACCATCTCTTGAAGGCGTTAAGCTTTCTGGAGACGAACGGGGAGTGGTCGTGTCTTTGACGTCCTTCCCGGCTCGCATCAGAAAGGTCTGGATCACTCTGGAATCATTGTTCCGTCAGACACGTCGGCCGGACAGGATAGTCCTCACCCTGACCGAGGATGAGTTCCCCGGAGGGATCAATGACTTGCCTGAATCCTTGGCTCCATATCTTGCCAGGGGAGTGGAAGTCGTTTTCCTCCCGTACAACCTCAAATGTCACAACAAGTATTGTCATTCCCTCGCGGCCTTCCCTGACGCTGTCGTCATAACCGTGGACGATGACTGTTATTACCGGAGCGACACTATCGAGAGGCTTCTCGCCCTTCACCGGAAGTATCCAGGAGCGGTCTGCTGCAATATCGCGGCGGTAATAGATCCTTCCCATTTCCATGAATATTCATTCTGGAAGAAATCTTCGGAAGAGAGCGGTCCCTCCAACCTTAATGTCGCGCTTGGCTTTGCCGGGGTCCTGTACCCCTCCGGTTTACCTCTGGACAGGATTCTTGACCGGGAGACTGCAGCCAGGCTCGTCCCGACAGCTGATGACCTTTGGCTTAAAGCGGTGGAGATGGCTTCCGGTATTGGTGTGGCCTGCGGTGGATTTTTCCCTAAACCTCTGACCATCAAGAGCTCGCAGGTCGTTTCCCTGAGAAGCAAGAACAAGGGGCCAGAAAACCGGAATGACCTGCAGTGGAGCGCCTTGGACGAATATTTCGGGTTAAGTAAGATTATCTCTTGATTGTGGATGCTGTCATCACATATGTCAATGGGCAGGATCCTGTCTGGCAGGCCGAGTACGCCTCGGCTGTGGGAGGTGATGCCCTCAGCAAACGCTACAGGGACTGGGGCACGTTACGCTATCTTCTGAGAGGTATCGAGAGGCATATTCCTTCTGTCGAAAACGTGTTTCTTCTCGTGTCAGGGGAGTCGCAGGTGCCATCGTGGATCAACCGTTCAACGGTCCGGGTCGTCGCCCATGACGAGATTATCCCCAGGCATTTCCTTCCGACTTTTAACAGCACTACCATTGAGATGTATTTGCACAGGATTCCTGGATTGTCCGAGGAATTCCTGTATTTCAATGACGACATGTTCCCGGTTATGGATTGTGTCCATGATGATTTTTTCAATTCCGGGAAGGCTGTGATAGGTTTCGCCAGGCATCTGTTCGCCGGAGGCAAGTACAAGAAAAGGGTCCGTAATTCAGACAGGATGGCTCGCAAGGCTCTAGGAAAACGTCCGGGATTGTTTTTCGTCCGCCCTCAGCACACCTGTTCGCCGATGCTGAGAAGCGAAAGCGAGAAGCTGTACTCTCTCTGCGAGGAAGACATTTCCGGCGTCGTGTCACGGTTGAGGACGACCAGGAACTTCAATCAGTATCTGTTCCTGGATTATCTCTATTATCAAGGCAAGACAGTAAAAGGGAAGATCTCGAACAAGCATCTTTCTCCTGCTGTCCATGGTCCCGGGACAATCGCGGCCAATATTCTGACTCCTACGACTAAATTGTTGTGTATCAACGATGTGAATATGTCGGATGCGGACTTTGAAATCTATAGGGAATCTGTTGTCAAAGCTTTCGGTTCCCATTTCCCCTCTAAATCCCGTTTTGAATTATAATAAATCCCGCCCGGTACGGGTGTGGTGTGGATGAAATCTGAAGCATAGGGCAGGCGGCAGAACGCCACCTTAAGCAGTCAAGAATCCGGGCGGGATTTGTATACGCGAAGTTAGCATGCCCGTGTGATGGATTTCCTGATGATAAAAAACTAATGCTCAAGTTTTTAAGTTTTTTATTGAAACTGTGGTAAAATTCCGGAATACGTTGTAAATTTGGAAAATCTTGCCGGGGGTTCCGGAGATATTTCTTTTTTTTATGGGACTGTTAAAAAATATTAAGATCGCTTTGAGGGGAGGGAAGCACGAATATGTCCCGATCCTCATACAGCAGGCTGATTTTATCTCAAAATCTTCCTCGCTCTTAGCGACCATGTTCTCGTCTTCAGATCCTGAGTTATGGGAGAGCTATGAGAAGGAGATTAAGTCGTGCGAGGTCCAGGGAGATGCCTTGCTAAATGAGTTCCACGAGATGCTGTCAGGTGGTCTGATAATGCAGATCAACAAGCTGGACCTTCAGTCCGTTTCAATGGCGATGGATGATTGCGTCGATGTCATCAAGGACACCGCCAAAGCGGTACTGATTTACAAACCAGAACATATTGACAGCCAATTGGAAGAGTTGTCCCAACTGGCCAAGGCGCAGTCGGAGGCCCTAAGGGAAATGTTCCCTCTGTTGATAGATATTCGCCGCAACCTTTCCGCTATTTCCTTGTGCTGCGACCGGGTTACTGAGCTTGAGCATGCCGCGGATGAGGCTTATGAGGAATATATCGGTTTCATATTCGGCAATGTGGATGATGTCCGCGAGCTGATAAAATACAAGAATCTCGCTGAGATGCTTGAGAACACCACAGACGCTCATAAGAAGATCTCCGACAGGGTCAGGAACCTTCTTTTGAATTATTTGTCGGATTAATCGTCGAGGCTTACGCGCATGTCCCCGGAATAGCTGATCGACTCCCGGTTGCGTGCGCGGACATCGATAGAGGCCTTTCCGTTCGTGAATACCACGATGACGAACACCAGGTTGTCCTCGCCATTATTAGTGGCGATAGTGATCTGTCTTCTGTCCGGCTTCGGCATAGTCTCGATGTAGTCGCTTATCTTCGACTCGAAGTTCATACCCTTTCCTCCACCGTAAGGAACGTTCCACGCCTGGCCGAAGTAGGGTAGACGGGAGATCAGAAAGTCTTCCTTCACCTCGAGCGAGAAACTGTTGACGTTTCTGGACGGTCCCCGGAGAGGATTCATCTGGTTGACATCGATGATGAATTCCCTGTTATCAAGGTCATCCTGGATTTTCGCCTCTATCTTGGCTTTTTCTTCCGGAGTCATTCGCAGGGCGGCGCAGCTTGCCGCGGCAAATGCCATTATGGCTGTCGCGAGGATGAATATGAATTTTCTCATGGCGGTAGTGATTGTCATTTTTCGCTTGGTATTTCGATTATGTATGTCTTTCCGGCCTTGTTTAGGAGTTTGTTGTCGCGGAGCCATAGATTGGCTTCCTTTAGCTGGAAGTAGCTGCATCCGTGTTTCTCCGCGAAGTCCACAAGGTTTTCTATCGGTCCGCTGACGGAGACCAGGTCTTTCGGTGGATGGTAGGGATATTTCTCAAACTGGTCAACCTTGAACCCGAATGCCTCCGGCTTCTCGAAAAACAATTTCGCCGTCAGAAGCCGGAACATGTACCTGGAGGTCTCTTCCACCAGGAGAAGATCCAGCGCTGAAGTCTGGCGCTGGTCTGACAGCCTCTTGGATATTCCTCCCTGCCCGGCGTTGTAACTGGCCGCCACTGTCATCCAGTCCTTGTATTTTTCGTAGGCCCTTCTCAGGTACTGGCAAGCCGCGATTGTCTCTTTCTCAATGTTGAACCGCTCGTCAACCTCGTTGTCGATCACCATCCCGAATTCCCTGCCGGTCGTCTTGGTGAACTGCCATAGACCAGCGGCTCCCGCTGTTGAGACGGCTTTAGGGTTGAGATTGCTCTCGATGGCCATCAGGTATTTCAGGTCGTCCGGAATCCCGTAAAGCTTGAGAATCGGCTCCACCTGGCGGAAATAGCGCTCGGAGCGCTTTAGCATGAGAAGTGAATTGGTGTGGGAATATGTGAAAGCGATCAATTCCCTGTCCATCCTCTCGTAAAGGTCGCTTCGGTTGAAGCGGATCGTGTCACCTGCGAACACGACATACTGCGGCACCTTTGGGGACCGGAACTGTAGATCCTCATTGACATAGATTTGGCCGGCGGCGCTGATGGCACAGGTGGCCAGGAGAATGGTTGTCAGGGCTTTCTTTATCATATTCCTATTGTTCCATAAAACGCCTTGCCTGCTCCTCGATTAGGGCTTTGTCGCTGAAGTAGTTGATCCTCATCGCGTTCTTGACCTCGTCGAGAGTGGCCTGGGCCACGGCTTCGGCAGCCTCGCTGCCCTTCTTCAGGATCTCATAGACGGAAGGGATATCCTTCTCGTACTCTTTTCTCCTGGCCCTGATCGGCTCAAGCTCCTCGTTGAGGATTTTCTCAAGGAACCTCTTGCATTTCACGTCTCCGAGGCCTCCTTTCTGGTAGTGGGCCTTAAGCTCGTCGAGGTTGGCATAGTCTGGCCAGTAGAGACTGAAGTGCTCATCGCGGCAGAACGCGTCGAGGTAAGTGAATACGGCGTTGCCCTCAATGTGGCCAGGGTCGCTGACATTGATATGGAGTGGATCAGTGTACATGGACATGACCTTCTTGCGGACCTCGTCGGCTGATTCAGCCAGGTAAATGCAGTTGCCGAGCGACTTGCTCATCTTCGCTTTCCCGTCGGTGCCGGGGAGCCTGAGGCAGGCTGAATTGGTCGGCAGAACCGCTTTAGGCTCGACAAGGGTCTCACCATAAATCCTGTTGAAACTGCGGACTATCTCGACAGTCTGTTCGATCATCGGTTTCTGGTCCTCTCCGACTGGGACATCAGTGGCCTTGAAAGCGGTGATGTCGGCGGCTTGGGAGATAGGGTAGCAGAAGAAACCTACCGGAAGCCCGCTCCCGAACGCCTGCTCCTCTCCATCAGCTCCGAAACCTCTCATCGCTATCTCGGTCTTGACAGTGGGGTTGCGTTGGAGCCTGGCCACAGTGACGAGATTCATGTAGTAGAAAGTGAGTTCCGTGAGCTGAGGTATCTGACTCTGAATGAAAAGATTAACCTTATCCGGGTCGAGTCCGACGGACAAGTAGTCAAGAGCGACCTCTATTATGTTTTGACGAACTTTCTCTGGATTGTCAAAATTGTCGGTAAGCGCCTGGGCGTCAGCGATGAAAACGAACATCTTATCGTAGCCGCCGGCATTTTGGATAGCCACCCTGTTCTTAAGGGAACCGACATAATGACCAATGTGCAAACGTCCTGTGGGACGGTCTCCTGTGAGTATTATTCTTCCTGCCATATATTGGATTTAAGTTTATTTGATCAGATTGAGGAACTCGTTCCTTGTGCGGGCCGAGCTGAGAAATATTCCCGAGAAAGCTGAAGTCGTCGTGATCGCGTTGGATTTCTGGACCCCCCGCAAGGACATGCAGGTGTGCATGGCCTCGATGACCACGGCTACTCCGAGAGGCTTGAGGGCATCCACCATGCAGTCCCTTATCTGGACCGTGAGCCTTTCCTGTACTTGGAGCCTGCGGGCATAAGTCTCCACGATCCTGGCGATCTTGCTCAGCCCTGTGATCTTCCCGTTGGGAATATACGCGACGTGGCATTTCCCGATGAAGGGGAGCATGTGGTGCTCGCACATCGAGTACAGTTCGATGTCCTTGACGAGGACCATCTGTTGGTATTTCTCGTCGAAAATCGCTGACTGGATGATCTGGGTGCCGTTCTGGGCATAGCCCTGGGTCAGGAATTGCAGCGACTTCGCGACCCTTTCAGGAGTCTTCAGAAGTCCTTCCCTCTGGGGGTCTTCTCCCAGGAGTTTCAGGATTTCCCTCACCCGGGCGGCGATCTCCTTGGTCGTCTTCTCGTCGTATCTCTCTATTTTCTCAAAAGCCATTCTCTTGGTATAGTTGTTGAATATTCAGCTTGTCATGCAAAATTAGCCAAAAAATCATTATAGTTTCGATTTTTTGCATATCTTTGCGGCAAATAAGGCCCCTTATTTGGCTTTATTAGCGTAAGTTATTGTTTATCAATTAATTGATTGCGATATGTATTGGACACTCGAACTTGCAAGCAGCCTGGACGATGCTCCATGGCCGGCATCAAAAGAAGAACTGATCGATTACGCCAACCGATCCGGCGCTCCTGAGGAGGTAATTGAGAACCTCACCGAGCTCGAGGATGACGGTGAGATTTATGAATCCATTGAGGACATCTGGCCCGATTACCCCACGAAAGAAGACTTCTTCTTTAATGAGGAAGAATATTAAGAGAAAAACACGCTCTTAACATACCGATTTACAGCGAGATGAACAAAATAATTTGTTTGTCTCGCTGTTGTTTTTGGGCCATTTGTTTGCCGAATTTGTTTGTCTATGGCATTATTGGCACATTCGGCCCAACCAAAATGCCAATAATGCCAGAAATGCCAGGGTAATGGAAATAAATGCTAAATTTGTAATCCGTAACATACTGGTTTATGAAGATTCTAGGAAACAAACTCATATCCGAGTGTACGGCATACGACTTCAAGGATGAATTGGAGCGAAAGAAGATCCGTCACTGGCTCAAGAGCGTAAGCGCTTTTGCCAACACGGAAGGCGGAGCGTTATACTTCGGTGTGTCCAACGATGGCACCGTCACCGGCCTCAAAGACATCCAGGCAGATTCCGACTTCATAAGCGAGAAGATTAATGCCCATTTGGATCCGCTACCGGAGTGGACGCTCACGCCAGCAGAGGACGAAAACGGCAATAAGATTCTTGAACTGATGGTAAAGCCCGGGCAGTTCACGCCTTATTACCTCTTTCTGGATGGTTCCCGCCAGGCCTATGTCCGCTCCGGAAACGAAAGTAAACAGGCCACGTCACGCCAGCTTCTAAACCTGGTGCTCAAAGGGACAAACCGCAGCTGGGACGCCCTACCGTCCCAAGAGAAGATTTCCAAGCACAGCTTCAAGATGCTTGCGAACGAATACCACGAAAGAACCCGCCTTCAATGGGACGATAAGTATCCCGAGTCCTGGGGCCTGGTTATGGAAGATGGCACCCTAACCAACGGCGGCCTGCTTTTCTCGGACAATTGCAATGTATATCAGTCACGAGTCTTTTGCACCCGTTGGGACGGACTCACGAAAACGGACGCCATCAACGACGCTGAGTATAGCGGCAACCTGCTGTACCTGCTCAAGATGATGACCGGCTTCATCAAGTCCAGTACAGCGAAACGCTGGTTCAAGCTCCCGGACTATCGCCTTAACTTCCCTGAGTACGCCGACCGCGCCATCCTTGAATGCTGTGTAAACCACCTCATTCATAGGGATATGACCGAGGTCGGAAGTGAAGTCCATGTGGATATCTACGACAACCGCATCGAGTTCTACTCTCCGGGCGGCATGTTCGATGGCACCAGGATCCAGGACCGCGATATTCTCAAGGTCCCGTCCAAGCGGCGTAATCCTATCATTGCCGATGTCTTCACCCAGCTGGACCTAATGGAGAAACGGGGCTCCGGCTTCCAGAAGATCACCACGCATACCTCTGAACTGCGCCTCTATAGCAAAGACCTCGCACCCACCTTCGAGTCGGATGCTTCCTCCTTCTTCACCACAGTGTACAGTGTCCTCTATGGAAAGACGGATGCAGATTTCCAGTGCATTATTGACCAAGAGTCCACACCAAAGCTGGAAAACACTACCCTAAAGACTACCCAAAAGGGCGAGTATACTACCCAAAACACTACCCAAAAGAATTCTTCCACTACCCAAAAGCCCATCAGTGAGACTGCCCAAAAGATTTTGGACTTATTGACAGATGATCCATACTTGACTCGTCAGTCTTTGGCTCCGATTCTTGATCTGACTCCGGATGGTGTGAAATACCACCTGAACAAACTCCAAAGAGACGGATATCTCGAGCGTAAAGAAGGTCGCAAAACTGGACGTTGGATAGTCTTGATTAAGAAATAGACGCTTCCGCTTAAGAAAACTGCCGCCACCTCAAAGTGACGGCAGTTCTTGTCAGTATATATGTTTAATCGTGCTTATGAAGCCAAACTACTTGAACCGTTCCGTATCCACAGCCTCTCGCTTCTTCTCTGTATATCCGCCGAACTTCCAGGTCAAAGACACACCGGTCCTGAGTATGTCGTCTCCATGACGCCCAACATGGATTCCTCCCAATGGGAGGGTATCATCCACATTCCTTTTGCCGATTTCCTGAGGAAGGGCTTTGCTAAATAACGACATGGCAGGATTTTTTTTTTCTTATCTTTGAAAAATGAGACTCATAAAGAGAATAGTTCCATTTTCCATTGCTGTTATCACCCTGACAGCGGTTATTATTTGCGTTTGTGTCCGTATCACTTGGGTAAACAGATATGAGCTCGTTGATAGTGATGTGAAGAATTGGTTTGAGGAAATAGCGCGGAAGGAGAAATCCAAATCATATTCCACAGGCAGCATGTTTATATGTGTGGCGACAACACGAAATTCTATTGCTTGCTGTGCGATGTTCCCGAGCGAGTTCGGGGATGGCGATACTTTGTACGGGTTGGCGATACTTTGTACGGGTTTACGACTATTAATGGGGTTAGGTTTGTATTTACAAATAACGCTTTAGATGACATTGTCCCTAAGGTGTTTGTCGGTCAATCAAAAAAGAGACCTCTCCTACGGTGGTCAGATTTTTACATAACTAATTTGAACTTTTTCTCACATACGCATGCGATTGGCAGAGAAGAGTACTACTATAAGTATTCAAATGGAATCTGGGAGGAATCTTCTTGGGATGAGACAATAGGTGAGCAGTTGGCGGAGGAAGATTTGCTATGGGAGGCTGAGCATCCGGACACTCTTGACAAGACCTGTGTATTGCCTCCAAGGTTCGTTGAAAAGTATGTGTCATTAACTGAAAGTAATATTACCTCGTTTATTACAGAATGGGAGAAATGGTCCGATCAATTAAGGAGCCATTCTGATGATACCCTTATAAACAGGATTATTCTGAAGGTCTATCAAGACTATGGGCTCACCGATAATAATGACAGTAGCCATTTCTACTCCTTCATGAGCAATGTCGAAGTGATGAAATATGCTGGCAAGTACAGTGAATACCCGCCTCTCAAGTTATTTGATAGAGATAGTGAGTGGGAATTGAAGATGAAAGCGTCAGAGAGATTTGTTTATGTTCCAAGTGCGGACCTTAAGAAAAAGATTCTGTTCATTACACCCGAAATTGATCGTCTGCTTTCGGTTTTTATCGGTGGTATCGCAGACAATGAGGATGATGCTTTTGACGAGACTAAATGGTCTCCCATTAACCAGAATAGTCTCTCTTTTCTAAGGAACTACATTCCAGTTGAGAGAGGTCATTGGGCAGGGTGGTATTTATGTACAATGCCAATTATATACGAAATCTATATGTTTGAAGATGGTTATATGGTCTATCTTCGGACATCATTCTCTCAAGGAGAAATAGCGTTCTTTCCTTATAATAGCAAAGAAAAGATTTTGATTGACGGATGGATAGAATAGTTCTTTTCATATTATAACCTTGTTGCCTTGTCCAGAAATGAAGAAATCCTGGTAAGTTGTGACGTGGTGGAATAGAAATGACTATCTTTGCTTTATGCGGTGGAAAACAGTTGAGATAATCACATCGGTCACAAGGTTCATAGGTGTACTCTTTATCTTCTATATTACCCTTTGTTTTGGTGTACTTGAAAAGTACAACTTGAGAGGTATCGGGACCTATGATGGATATGGCCTTTACTGGAGGTGTCTTGTCACCTGCTGCCTTGTTTTTGTCTTGGATTTTATCGCGCAGATCATAAAACTTGCTTTGCCGGTTTCTCGTTGGCCAAGGTTATTTCAGGCACTGTTGTATCTGTCATCCTTTGTCATAGTGATATTGATTTCAACAAACTACCCGAACTTGATCTGTGATGGCAACAGACATGAATACATGTTGTGGGCCATTGAAGACCAGATTAATGGTGCCCGCGAATCTGTGTTGTTCCATAGCCTGTACATTGGTGGCCGAAGCATTGTATATTCTGTTATACTGTTATTCTGGACTAGTAAAAAAAGAAGATAGACGACTCGAATGGTATTATCAAGTTGCCTCTGGCTTCCCAGAGACTATCCTGACTTTTCAATATAATAATAACTCTCTATTACTTACTTTTTCCGCAGCAAAAACTTCCGGCCGAGCTTGACGAGAGGTTTTATGTACCAGGGGAGAAGGGCCCGCTCCGCTTCAGGGAGTTTCTCCCGGATGGGGATGCTTTGGGGACAATGCTGCTCGCATTTGCCGCACTTAACGCATTGGGAAGCGAATGACGGCTCGCCGGCGAGGGCGACCGCCTGGAAATACTGCGCCCATCCGGACACCTTCGACTCCGTGTACATCGTGTTGTAGCTTGCGAATATTCCTGGAATATCCACCCCCTTTGGGCATGGCATGCAGTAACGGCAGCCCGTGCACCCGACTTTCTCCTTCGCCCTGATGATGCCAAGGATCTGACGAAGAAAGGCCCTGTCATCATCCGTGAAAGCTCCCGCGGTCGCTTCCGAGGCGATCCTAACGTTCTCTTCCACCATCTCAATGGAATTCATGCCTGAGAGGACCACCGTCACCTCAGGCTGGTCCCAAAGCCAGCGCAGGCCCCAGTCTGCGGGGCTCCACCCTCGATGGTGACTAGCTATAAGTTTCTTAGCGTCTTCGGGCAGCTTGTTCACGAGCTTGCCGCCCCGGAGCGGCTCCATGATAACCACAGGGATGCCCCGTGCCGCGGCGGCCTTAAGTCCGGCCACGCCAGCCTGGGTCGTCTCATCCATGTAGTTGTACTGGATCTGGCAAAAGTCCCAGTCATAGTCGGCGAGGATCTTCAGGAAGTTGTCGGTATTCCCGTGGTAGGAGAAACCTATGTTGCGGATGGCTCCGGAGGCTTTCTTCCCGGCGATCCAGTCAATAACTCCCACTGTCTTAAGACGTTCCCATTGGGCGATGTCGGTAAGGTGGTGCATGAGATAGTAATCGACCCGGTCAGTCCGAAGCCGGGACAGTTCCTCGTCGAAATACTTGTCCAGCGAAGCCTTGTTACGCACCAGGTATTGAGGGAGCTTAGTGGCGATCCGGACCTTGTCCCTGATCCCGTTGCGTTCGAGAATCTCGCCCAGGGCCGCTTCGCTGCCGGGGTAGATGTATGCCGTGTCAAAATAGTTCACGCCAGCCCGGTAGGCGGCTATCAGCTCGCGCTCGGTCTTCTCAATGTCAACGCCGGTGCCTTTGCGGCTGAAACGCATGCAGCCGTATCCGAGGATTGAGAGAGGCTCTCCATGTTTGTCGTTCCTGTAAATCATCTTTTAGTCGCTACTTGCCAAAAGCTCTTTGATCGTGGTGTAGATCCGTTCACCACGGAGCCCGCGTTGAAGAATGGTCCCGTCGGGGGAGAAGAGGATAAGATGCGGGATAGCGTTGACCTGGTAGGTCTCAGAGGGAATATTTCCGGCATCAAGGATCTGGCTCCAAGGAAGCTTGAGTTTTTCCAACTCTTTCAAAGTGTCCTCCCTTTTATCATTGACGGCCACGCTCACAATGTCGAAGGACTCTCCGGCAAACGCCTCGTAAGTCTTTAGAAGATAAGACATTTCCGCTTTGCATGGACCGCACCATGAAGCCCAGTGGTCGAGGAGGATGTATTTCCCTTTCCCTACGTAGTCGGAAAGACGGGCATCTGTCCCGTCCAGGTTCCCTCCTTGGACAAGATAGTCCGTGAATATTTTCCCCGGCGCTGTGGCTGAAGATTTCCTGATGGACTCGTAAGCTTTCCGGACGAGGTAGAAGTCCCGGACTTTCTTGGAGACTTCCTTGTGCCTTGCCAGGAAACGTGCGGTGTCTGTGGACGCTAGATCCTCCATCACGATCGCTCCGAACAGGTTGTCCGGATTGGCCCTGACTACCGAGTCGGCCAGATCCGCCTGCATGGTTAAATACTTACTGGTAATCTTGTCCCACTCGGAATTGTATTCCACGGTCGAAAGACTTGATTTGACGGCATCAAGTTCCTTCCGCTCTTTGTTCCGTTGAGCGTTGAAACCGTAGAATCTCTTGTGGTAGAGGTTATTCTGATCCACCAGGGGAGTGCCGTACTCTATCCGCTCGTCAATGTCAGCGGTCACTTTCCCACGTTCCAGGATAAATCTGACCCTTTCTTTCCCTCTCCCGAGGTAAACGTATGCGGGCTCCCCAATCCGGCCTTTGAGATTGAATCCGTTATCCTTCACCAGGCTTGTGCCCAAGGTGTCTTTTGAGTTGAGATCCACGAGATAAACCTCGGTCCCGTCCGGAGCCGTGTAAATGCCGTTGATCTCGTAATGTCCACCGGAAGAGGAGCATCCGGTCACGCCAAGAGTGGCGAGTGCCAGAAGAAAAGCGATCTTATGGATATTCATTTTTTATTTGCGGACAAGGGTAGAGTAATACAAGAGGTAAAGGGCGCCGATGAACATGACGGCAACCGCTCCGGCCTGCCCGGCAGCGTCAGAGGCCAATCCCATCAGGAGCGGGAATATGGTCCCTCCGAAAAGCCCCATGATCATGAGTCCCGAAACCTCGTTCTGTTTGTCCGGCACCGCCAGCAGGGCCTGGGAGAACACGATGGAAAACAGGTTTGAGTTCGCTAGACCTATCATTATGATCGCCGCGTAGAGGATAGCTTTCGTGTGTCCGAAGATCATCAGGCACATGGCCAGGGCCATCAGGACAATGTTCAGCATGAAGAATCTCTTATGACTGAACTTTGAAAGGATGAACGATCCCAGCAGGCTTCCTATCGTTCGGCAGATGAAGTACAGGCTGGTCGCGAACCCGGCCTGGGTGAGGGTCATCCCGACGCGTTCCATCAGGAGTTTCGGTGCGGTCGTGTTGGTCCCGACATCGATTCCCACATGGCACATGATGCTGAGGAAAGAGAAAAGCACGAAGGGCTTCCCGAGAAGCTTAAGGCAGTCCGCGAATCCGGAGGCCTTTTCACTGACCGTCTCCCTTTCGATTGACGTCCCTCCCAGAAGAAGAGCCGCCACTATGCCGATTATACCATAGACCGGGAAAAGGAGCCTCCAGCCCAGGCCGAAAGAGGGGAGGGCGGCAGTTGCTCCCCACATGGCTATATACGGGGCCATGAAAGAGGCGATGGCTTTCACAAACTGCCCGAAAGTCATCGTGCTGGCCAGACCATCTCCTTTTACTATATTGGCTATGAGTGGGTTGAGGGAGGTCTGCATTATGGCGTTACCGATTCCGAGGAGGGAGAACGCGGCAAGCATGAGGCCGTAGCTTTCCCCGAAAATGGGCAGGAGAAGTGAGGCGATGGTAATGGCCAGGGACAGAAGGACGGTGTTCTTCCGTCCGATCTTGTTCATCAGCATCCCGGTCGGGACGGAGAAAATGAGAAACCAGAAGAATACAAGTGACGGGAATATGTTGGCAGCCGTGTCACTTAGTCCTAGGTCGGATTGCACGTAGTTGGACGCTATGCCCACAAGGTCCACGAACCCCATGGCGAAGAAGCACAGCATCACGGGGATGAGTTGTAACTTCTTATTCATGGATTAGATGTATTTGAACGGCTTGAACGGCCTTCCTCCTGCCATGATCTCCTGCTTGTTCTCGTCGAAGGTCACTTTCTCGCCGGAACGGACAGCGGCATTGGTCATGATCGTGGCGATGGAGTGGTTGTAGCCGGCCTGGACCGGGGCGTTGGTCTCCTTGCGGCTCTTCACGCACTCCATCCAGTTCCTCATGTGGAGGTAGGTCATGTCGTCTCCGCCCGTGTTCGCTCCTGTCTCGATCTTGATCGAAGGCAGTTTGAAGGTCTCGAGCAAATTGGCCTTCATCCCCATCTCATTCGCGGCCCACTCTTCAAGGCCTCCGGCGGAGGTCACTTCATTCGTGTCGAGGTTGAGGGTTCCACCATTGGAGAAATAAAGTTCTTTAGTGCCTCCCGCCCCGTTGGTGAACCTGGAAGTATAAAGCACCTGGAACCCGTCACCGGATCCTTCCGGGCCGTAATCCATCACGGCGGTCAGGGTGTCATAGTTGCGGCGGCCATCCTTCCAAAGATAGATGCCTCCGTTGGCGGCCACGCTCCGGGGGTGGCTGAGACCTGTGAACCAGTGGACAGTGTCGATCTGATGGGACATCCACTGACCGGGTATGCCGGAGGAATATGGCCAGAACAATCTGTATTCCAGATATTTCCTGGGATCCCAAGGCTCGAATGGACGGTTGCAGAGGAACCTCTTCCAGTCGGTGTCCTCCTCACGGCATTCGGCGACAAGGGCCGGACGGCGCCAGCGGCCCGGCTGGTTGACATTCCAGCTCATCTCGACCATGGTAATCTGGCCGAACTTGCCGGAGTTGATGTAGTCGTAAGCGGCCTGGTAATTGGGGGCGGAGCGGCGCTGCGACCCGATCTGGATGATCCTCCCGGACCCCTTCGCGATTTTCAGGGCCTTGCGGGCGTCAGCCATTGTCTCGGCGAAAGGCTTCTCGCAATATGCGTCGCAACCGGCCTCAACCGCCTCTATGAGATGCAGGGCATGCTGGAAGTCAGCCGTCGAGATGATAACCGCATCGCACATCCCGGATTCATAAAGCTCCTCATTGTTGCGGAACAGCTTGACATCCAACCCGTATTTTTCTTTGAAGAAGACCCTGGCTTCCTCCCGGCGCCGGTTCCAGATGTCGGAGACGGCAACGATCTCGAACCCCATCTCCTCCGCGCTCGCCATGAATGTGGGAATCAGTGAACCGCGGCAACGGTCTGAAAATCCGATGATTCCGACTCTGACTTTGTCGTTGGCCCGCTTTGAGCCTGAATATATCTTGGCGTCCAGCGCCAGCCCGCCGAGCATCAGGCCACCGGTCGCGGCGACGCTCGTCTTGATGAATTCCCTTCTGGTCTGCATAGTCTTGGTGTTATTTTATTGACAATATTTGTTCTTTCATGACTCCGACGGCCTTGGGCAACTGGGTGTCAATGTCTTGCCAGGAACACTCGAATGACATCCTGCCGGTGTACTTGATCTTTTTCAGCGCCTTGAGGTAGGGAGTGAAGTCATCGCCCTTGACACCCGGAGCGGTGCGTTCCTCGCACTCGGCGATGTGGCAGTGGACGAGTTTGTCCTTGGACGTGATAATGTCCTCGGGATCCTCTTTCATCCGTGCCATGTGGAACAGGTCAGCGATCACGCGAATATTGTCACTGCCTGTATTCCTCGCTATCTGAGCGCCTTCCGCCACAGTGTTGATGAAGTTGGTCTCCGCGGTCTGGAGAGGCTCGATGGCGACGATCACGCCATATTTCTCCGCCGTCGGGGCTATTCTCTTGAGGAATCCTGTGAATTGTTCCTCGGCCTTTCCATGGTCGAAACCTTCCGGAATACTCCTCGAGCCGCTGCTCCCGAGCACGAGAATCTTGATGCCGATCTCGCTGGCCCGGCGTATGGCTGTCTCTGAATACCTAACGGCTCTCTCGATGTCAGCCTCTGGCCCGACGATCTTGATCTCGCCAGGGAAAAAACCATTTGCTGAATAGATCGGAGGGGTGATCGTGGCTGCTAAAGCCTTGTTCGCGGCGAATTCCTCGTCGCTGTTCTCTGGCATCAGGAACCCGCTCACATTGGCTTCCAGATAGTCCAGCCCCGCCGTCTTGGCTGCCTCGGCCCAGCCCATTCCGCAGATCCCGAGGTGCTCGTCCAGGTTGAACTCGTACTTGGGACCGCAACTGTGGAGGATGGTGACGGTCACTATCGCCGCCAGTGTTAAAAGAAGGTGATTTTCGCGCATGATTAGGAATATAGGTGTTCTCTTCACAAATTTAATAAATAAAAAAGTGTTATATTTACAATCATGACAAAAAAGGTATTCATTATCGTTTTGGCGTTGGCCCTGATGGTTGACGCGGAAGCTCAGAAAAAGAACGTCAATTACGATGAGGCGGCCGTCGCTCCTTATGAGCTGCCGGATCCGCTTGTCTTCGCGGACGGGAAGAAAGTCCGTAAAAGCCAGTGGCAGGAACGCAGGAAGGAGATCCTCGACATGTTCCAGCATGAGATGTACGGGGTCTTGCCCCCGAAGGGCGACGGGATATTCCTTGAGACCATCGAGGAGGGGCCGACTCTTTTCGGACAAGGTACCAGACGTCAGGTGCGCATGTGGTTCCGCCCAGACAAGACAGGCCCGAAGGTGGACTGGCTGATTGTTACTCCGAATAATGTGCAAGGACCTGTGCCTGTGGTGCTTCTGTATAATTATGCGGGCAACCATGCCGTCCTTGCGGACGAGGAGATCCTCGTGCCGGATGCTTGGTTCCAGGGGCTCTTCGGGGAGAAAGACAACAAAGCTTCGGAGGCAGACCGCGGACTCTATAACAGGGATGCCGGCAAGACCGTCTATCCGATTGGAAGTTTGGCCGCAAGGGGCTATGCCACAGTGACCGCTTGCTACAATGAGGTCTCTCCCGATCCCAATCCGGTCCAGATGAAGGATGGAGTCAAGATGCAGGACGGTTTCGCCTACACAGGAATATTCGATCTCTGGGGCCCCAGGGACCCGTCGAAGGACGACAACACCACCTCTCTGATGGCTTGGGCATGGGTTCTGATGAGAGCCATGGACATGATAGAGCAGGATCCGACTCTTGACCAGCGCAGGGTGATCCTGACGGGATATTCCCGCCTCGCTAAAGCCGCCCTCATCGCCGGGGCTTTTGATGAGCGCTTCCCCGTGGTGGTCCCTGTCCAGACCGGTGGAGGTGGAGTGCCACTCGCGAAGAGGAATTTCGGCGAGTCGGTCGCCACCGAGGTGGTCTCGTTCCGCCATTGGTTTTGCCGCGCCTATGACAAGTACGCCGACAATACTGACGCCTTGCCTTTCGACCAGCACATGCTCCTTGCCTGCGTCGCTCCCCGGGCCCTTCTCGTGGAAGGCTTTGACCAGCCGTGGTTTGACACGAAAGGGGAGTACCTGGCAGTCAAGGCCGCCAGCCCGGTGTGGAAGTTCCTGGGCAAGAAAGGAATGTCTGACGTCGAGTGGCCTTCCGACTACGACACGTCTGCCATCGGCCCTTCCCTTGGCTACGTCCGCCGGGCCGGAGAGCACGGGATCGCCCCCATCGATTGGAAATGGATGCTCGATTTCGCTGAAGGAGTCTGGAATAAGTCCAAATAATGATTATCTTTGTAAGACTCATATAACCACAAAAAACATTAAAAGTAGTATGAACGAATATTTCAATTTGAAAGGTCAAGTAGCTTTGGTGACCGGTTGTTCAGGTGGTCTTGGCGTACAGATGGCAAGGGCTCTCGCCAGCGCGGGGTGTAACATCATCCCTATCGCCAGGAGGATGGAAAAGCTTGAGGAGGTCGCCGCCGCCTTGAGGGCTGACTTTGGAGTCGAGGCCTTGCCTCTCAAATGTGACATCACTTCCACGGAGCAGGTGGACGAGGTCGTGGCCAAGGCTGTCGCTCATTTCGGCCGCATCGACATCCTTGTCAACAATGCTGGTACTGGGGCTGTCGCTCCCGCCGAGGAAATAACTGACGCCCAGTTCGAGAATGAGATGCAGATCGACCTTTTCGGCTCGTTCAGGGTCGCCAGGGCCGTGGCCGCGAAGGCCATGATCCCTGCCAAATATGGCCGTATCATCAATATCGCCTCAATGTATGGCCTTGTCGGCAACAAGATAGCGCCAGCTTCTCCGTATCATGCCGCCAAGGGTGGAGTGGTCAATCTCACCAGGGCTCTTGCCGCCGAGTGGGGAAAATACGGGATCACGGTCAACTCGATCTGCCCCGGATATTTCTACACCCCTCTGACTGTGGATACTCTCAATTCCGATTATTTTCAGGCCTATGCCAAGCAGGTGATCCCTATGGAGAGGTACGGCAATGAGGGCGAGTTGGACTCCGCTACTCTTTTCCTGGCCTCGCCGGCATCTTCTTATGTGACGGGAGTCGCCCTTCCTGTTGACGGAGGTTACACCTGCGTATAATTGACTGCATGATGAGAAAGTTGTTTTTAATCGCATTTGCCCTTCTGCCTCTCATGGCGGTGGGGCAACCTGTTTATGATTGCCACAGGGCAGCTGGCAAGATCAAGATTGATGGCAAGGTCACGGACAAGGAGTGGGCCGGAGCCGTCCCATGTACCGATTTCAGGGACATCCGAGGAGATGGTTGGGCTGCCCCGAAGTACCTGACTACCATGAGGATGCTCTGGGATGACGACAACCTGTACATCTCGGCCGTTCTGGAGGAGCCGGATGTCAAGGCCGGCGTGAAAGACCGTGATGACATCGTCTATCACGACAACGACTTTGAAGTCTTCCTCAATCCCTATTGCGACGAGAGGCTTTACTACGAGTTCGAGATCAATGCTTTGGGTACCGTGATGGACCTCCTGATGGAGAAGCCCTACAGCAAAGGCGGCACTTACATCATGACCTGGGATTTCCAGGGGCTGAAGACCTCCGTGAAAGTCCAAGGAACTCTTAACCGCTCGAATGACACCGACAAGGGATGGTCTGTCGAGATCATGATTCCTTTCAAAGGACTGAGCAGGGGAGGGACCGATCCTCTCCAAAACAAGGAATGGAAGGCCAACTTCTCCCGTGTCGAGTGGCTCACGAAGCCCGAGGAGAACTGGGTCTGGTCCCCGACCGGGATTGTCGACATCCACTATCCGGACAAGTGGGGCACTATCCGTTTCGTTCAGTAATATTAATTAGATAAGTAATTGATGAATAATAATTTCCCGTGGGAAGAGCGTCCCTTTGGATCCAAAGAGGTGATGTGGCGCTATTCCAAGAACCCTATTATCCCGAGAGATCTTCTCTCAACATCCAATTCAATTTTCAACTCGGCTGTCGTCCCTTTCGAGAAAGGTGATTACAACTATGCGGGAGTTTTCCGCTGCGATGACACGAATCGCAGGATGAGGCTCCATGTCGGCTTCTCCGTTGATGGTATCAAATGGGACATCAACGAGGAGGATGTCAAGTTCACCGGCGCTGATCCCGAGGTCGCGGAATGGGTTTATGGTTATGACCCCAGAGTGACCCTTATTGACGGCAAATACTATGTCACCTGGTGCAATGGCTATCATGGCCCGACGATCGGGGTGGCGTGGACGACTGATTTCGAGGAGTTCCACCAGCTTGAGAACGCTTTCCTCCCTTACAACCGCAACGGAGTGATGTTCCCAAAGAAGATCGGTGGCAAATTCGCCATGCTCTCCCGTCCCAGCGACACCGGTCACACCGCTTTCGGTGATATTTTCTATTCCGAGTCTCCCGATTTGGAATATTGGGGGCATCACCGTCATGTGATGGCGCCGGCCCCATTTGAAGTAAGTGCCTGGCAATGCATGAAGATCGGAGCCGGACCTGTCCCGATCGAGACTCCGGACGGGTGGCTTCTTATCTATCATGGTGTGCTACGCTCGTGCAACGGTTATGTGTATGCTTTCGGGTCGGCCCTCCTGGATTTGGAGCAGCCCTGGAAAGTCCTCGCCAGAAGTGGTCCTTACCTTATTTCCCCTAGGGAGATCTACGAGTGTGCCGGAGACGTTCCTAATGTCACTTTCCCGTGTGCCGCCCTTCATGATCCCGAGACCGGTAGGCTCGCGGTCTATTACGGCTGCGCGGATTCCGTCACGGGGCTGGCTTTCGGCTATGTCCCTGACATCGTGCGGTTCACGAAAGAGAACAGTATCGTCTGACAATTAAAGAAGGAAGAACAGGGCGACTCCTGTGATGCTGACAAGGACTCCGAGGATCTCCTTGAGCTTGATCTTGTGCTTGTTGACCAGGACATCCGGGGCGATGATCAGCACCGGGGCAAGTGCCATCAGGGTTGATGCTATCCCGGCGTTCGCGTGACGGACGGCCATCAATGAGAGAGAGACTCCAAGAGCTGGACCGAAGATGGTCAGCAATGTGGCGTATTTCATGCCTTTCGGATCCTTGACAGCTTTCTTCAGACTACTGGCGCCCTTCCCCAAACTCAGCAGGAGATAGAACCCGATGGCTCCGATAATCGCCCTGATCATTGTCGAGGCGAAAGGCAGCATGTTCCGCATTGCCTCGGAAGCCTCGGCCGGGACGGCTGCGGTGTAGTGTTCCATGCCGATCTTGCTTAGCACAAGTCCCACACCCTGACCTGTCCCGGCGCCGATTCCCAGAAGAATGCCCTTCAGGGGAATGTCAAGCTGGATGTGGTGTTTCTCGCCGCGGCTGAGGATTGACATGCCGATTCCGCAGAGAGTCACGCCCATCGCAAGGATAGCTTTCCAACTCATTGATTCTCCGAGCATTATCCAGCCGGCAACCGCCGCCATCGGGGGCGCTATGGTCATCATCAGCTGTCCAAGTCTTGGACCTATGCAGATGTAACTGTTGAAGAGGCAATAGTCTCCGAAAACATAGCCTACCAGTGAAGACAGGCCCAGCCAGAGCCAGGCTTTACCGTCAGCGTAGACAGGGTAGGGACGTCCTATTGTCAGCCACAAGGTGACGGACAGGAATATCGTGGCGAGGACCAGACGGATCACGTTGGTCTCCATGGACCCGATCCTTCGACTCGCCTTGTCGCCGTACCATGCCGAGAATGTCCAGCAGACGGACACTATGAGTGAGATAATCTCTCCTAGATGGTTCATATCAAGTTTTAAGACCCGCAAATATACAAATACTTGTTTTACCGCGGCAATACTTGCGAAAATAGTATCAAAAATATTATATTTGCGCATGACCACAAATTCAGTTTTAAAGGAAATAACACCGCTTTCCGATAAAGATTGCCTTTATATAGTGGAGCGCCACAAGTCCGAGTTCCTCTTCCCTCTGCACTCGCACCGGGAATATGAGCTCAATTTCATCGAGAAAGGAACGGGTGTCCTGCGAGTCGTCGGGGACAGTGTCGAGGAGATAGGCCCTTATGAGTTGACCCTCGTAGCCGGCAATGAGCTTGAGCATGCCTGGGAGCAGGGGAGTTGCGTGGAGGGCGATGTCAGGGAGATCACCATCCAGTTCTCCCCGGATCTGTTTCCGGGGGATCTCTTGAACAAAAGCCAGTTCTCATCGATCAGCGCGATGCTGTCCAAAGCCAGCCACGGGCTTAATTTTTCTGTCCGTACGATCATGAGGGTATATTCCCTCCTTGACACCTTATCTTCTGTTACAGAGCCGTTTGAGCAGTATCTCAATTTCCTGAGAATCCTCTATGAGCTGTCTCAGGATGGGGAAGCCAAGATTCTGGCGAGCAGTTCTTTCGCCCGCGCTTCCAGGGACAAGGAGAGCCGCAGGGTGATGAAGGTCAAGCAATATGTCAACGACCACTATTCCGAGGATCTCCGCCTTGAGACCCTCGCCTCATTGGCTGGAATGACCCCACCGGCTTTCAGCCGTTTCTTCAAGACGAGAACCGGCCGCACCTTGAGCGATTATATCATAGACATCCGTCTTGGGAACGCCGCGAGGCTCCTCGTTGACACTACTCAGAATGTGTCGGAGATATGTTATAGCTGCGGTTTCAACAACCTTTCCAACTTCAACCGTATCTTCAAGGCGAAAAGGGGATACACTCCCCGTGATTTCCGCACTCTTTTCAAGAAAAAAAGGGTCTTCGTTTAGTAGGTTAAAAAAGTATCATTTTTTGCTAATTTTGTATTTGTCGGCTCTGACGAATACATATAATTTTGCATTCGACACTAATACTGTTTGGCCAACATGAGGTTCTCAATCAAACGGGTCGCTTTGGCGGCCATTCTCGTTCTTGCCGCCGGGTGTGCCCGGCAGGCAGGTTTCACCACAATCAAAGACGGCCATTTCGTCCGTGACGGGCGTGTCCAGAAGTTCATGGGCACCAATTTCTGGTATGGTCCCATCATAGCTTCCCAAGGTCGCGGAGGCGATCCAGAGCGTCTCACCCGTGAGCTGGACGCCCTTAAGGAACTCGGCCTTGTCAACCTGAGGGTCCTTGTCGGAGGCGACGGCCCTGACGGGGTTTTCTCGCGTGTTGATCCTGCCCTCCAAACCGCCCCCGGCGTGTATAATGACACCCTCCTGGTCGGGTTGGACCGTTTGCTGGTCGAGCTTGGCAAGAGGGACATGCAGGCTGTCCTTTATCTCAACAACTCGTGGGAGTGGTCAGGCGGCTATGGGCAGTATCTCGAATGGGCGACAGGGGAGAAAGCCCTTATCCCCCTGGTGGATGGCTACTGGCCTTTCATGCGGCAGATGAGGAAGTTCCAGACCTCCTCCGAGGCCCAGAATCTTTTTTACAATCATGTGCGCGCGATAGTCGGACGCACCAACTCGATCACGGGTAAACCTTACAAGGATGACCCTGCGATATTCTCCTGGCAGATCGGAAACGAGCCTCGCTGCTTCTCGGACGAGCCCGAGATCCGCGACGGTTTCATCGGCTGGATGACCGAGACCGCCCGTATTATCAAGGAAATAGACCCCAACCATCTTCTCTCGACAGGTAACGAGGGACTGATGGGTTGCGAGAATGACCCTGCTCTGCTGGAGAGGGTCAACACAATCCCCGGGGTTGATTATATGACAATCCACATCTGGCCTTACAACTGGAGCTGGGCAAAGGCCGAGAGCCTCGCCGAGGATCTGGACAATGCCATCGCGAAGACTGATGAATATGTGGATATGCATGCGGAACTGGCTGGACGATTGGGACTCCCTATCGTTTTGGAAGAGTTCGGATTCCCAAGGGACGGCTTTTCGGACAGCCGTGAAGCCAAAACCACCTGCCGCGACAAGTATTACTCCCATGTTCTGGGGATGGTGGCGTCCGGGAAACTGGACGGCATGAATTTCTGGGGTTGGAGCGGATACGCCAATCCGGCCCACTCACAATGGGAGCCCGGCGACGATTACTCCGGTGATCCGGCCCAGGAGGCCCAGGGACTCAACGGGGTTTACATCACAGACTCTACCATCGATATTATCAAGCAAACTCAAATATATTAACAATCAAAGTCAATAGCATGAAACACAAGCTGTTAACCTTCATGCTGGCGCTTTTCGCCTCTGCCGTTGCCATGACCGCTCAGGTCAAGGTGACGGGTGTCGTCAAAGACGATACCGGGCAAGGGGTGATCGGAGCCAGTGTCATGGAGAAAGGCACCACCAACGGTGCCGTCACAGACCTTGATGGAAACTATGTGATCACGGTGAAGCAGGGCGCTACACTCGTGTTCTCTTCCATCGGCTACGCTACGCAGGAGATTGCTGTCGGAGACCGTACGGTCATCGACGTTCTCCTTAAGGAAGATGCCGAGTTCCTCGATGAGGTTGTCGTCGTGGGATACGGTACAATGAAAAGGAGCGACCTCTCCGGCGCCTCCGTCTCGATGAGGGAGGAGGACCTGAAAGGATCGATCATCACCAACCTCGACCAGTCCCTCCAGGGTAGGGCGGCCGGTGTCTCCGCCGTCCAGACCTCGGGAGCCCCTGGTTCGTCCTCATCCATCCGTGTCCGTGGACAGGCCACTGTCAACGCCAACGCCGAGCCTCTCTATGTCATCGACGGTGTGATCGTCCAGGGCGGCGGTAACTCCGGTTGGGACTTCGGTCTGGGAACACTTGGTAACGGTAAGGTCTCCACGATCTCCCCGCTCGCCACTATCAACCCTGCCGATATCGTCTCGATGGAAATCCTCAAGGACGCTTCCGCGACCGCTATCTATGGAGCGCAAGGCGCTAATGGTGTCGTTCTCATCACGACCAAGCACGGTAAGGCCGGGGATGCGAAATTCTCTTATGACGGAATGTTCGCTCTCTCGAGGCAGACCAGCCGCATCGATATGATGAACCTCCGCCAATTCGCTGAGTACTACAATGATATGGTGGATCTCGGACTTGTCGACGCCAACTCATGGTACGCTGATCCTTCCATTCTCGGAAAGGGAACCAATTGGCAGGATGAGGTCTTCCGTACCGCTCTCCAGCACCAGCATCAGGTCAGTGCCCAGGGTGGTACCGAGAAGGTCCAGTACTACGTGTCTGGTTCTTATATGGATCAGCAGGGAACAATTATCGGTTCCAGCTTCAACCGTATCTCCTTCCGTTCCAACCTTGACGCGCAGCTCAAGGAGTGGTTCAAACTCGGACTTAACGCCACGTATGCTGTCACGAACGATAATATCAAGTTGGCCGACGGTCAAGAGGGTGTGATCTTCTACTCCCTCTCCACTCTTCCCGATATTCCTGTCTATGATATTGACGGAAATTATTCGACAACTGTCCGTGAGGGTTACACCTCCGCCAACCCTGTCGCCCTCGCAATGCTTGATGAAAACCTCCTGAAGCGTCAGAAACTGACGGGTAATGTCTATGCTGACCTCACCCCCATCAAGCACTTCACGCTCAGAAGCGAGGTCGGTTTCGATGTGAGTAATTCCGAGTCCACCTTCTACAAGCCGATGGTTAATCTCGGAGGCTGGCAGAGGGGTAACAACAGCATGGGTTCACAGCGTAATGGAAGTACCTATTGGTCAATCAAGAACTATCTGACCTACTCCAACACCTTCGGTAAGCATAGTGTCACGGCGATGGCCGGCCAGGAAGCTTGGGAGTCCAGATGGAACTACCTCGGCGCCAATAACACCGGTCTTCCTTCAGATGATATTCACAATATCAAACTCGCTACAGGTAACCCTACCGTCAACTCAGGTTTCGGAAGTGCGGCCATGGCGTCGTTCTTCACCCGTGAGACTTACAATTATGACGACCGCTACCTCTTCACTTATACATTCCGTTATGACGGTTCCTCGAACTTCGGACCGGATAACCGTTGGGCTCCTTTCCATTCCTTCGCTGGAAGCTGGAGGTTCACCAATGAGGAGTTCCTGAAGGATTTCACCAACTCCATCGGAATGAACAGCGGTAAGATCCGCGTTGGTTGGGGACAGACAGGTAACGCTAACATCGGTGGTGGCGCCTGGGAGTCAGGCATGTCCAAGATGCCTACAGGCCTTGGTGACAGCCAACGCCCCGCAAACATCTCCAACACTGGTATCCACTGGGAGAAGCAGCACCAGACAAACCTCGGTTTCGACTTGAGCTTCCTTGACAGCAGGATCAACCTTACCGTCGACCTCTACAAGAAGATATCTTCCGACATGCTGATGTCCATGACCCTTCCTTCATACATGGGAACCCAGGGTAACGGCTCCTCCGCTCTCGCCGCTCCTAAGGGTAACTACGGTACCATCGAGAACAAGGGTCTTGAGATCACTCTGGACACCCATCCGATCCAGACCAAGGATTTCTCCTGGAACAGCAACTTCCAGATTTCCTTCAACCGCAACAAACTTGTCGCGCTCGACGGTAGCGCCAACGCCAACCTCGTCGGCTATGGCCAGTGGAGCGATGTGGTCTCTGTGACCGAGATAGGGGAGTCCCTCTATAACTTCTACGGCTACAAGGTCCTTGGCGTTTATGAGTCCCTGGAGGACATCCAGAGGTCTCCCAAGGCTGAGAAATATCCTGCTGACGGAGTATTCAACCGTTACACCACCGTGTGGGTTGGTGACCTCAAGTTTGAGGATGTCAATGGTGACAATGTCATCAACGAGCTTGACCGCACTAACATCGGTTCTCCTCTTCCCAAGTTTACTTATGGATGGACCAACTCCTTCAGTTACAAGAATTTCGACCTTTCTATCTTCATTAATGGTTCCTATGGCAACAAGGTCCTCAACTATAATATGATGGGTCAGGGTTACAATGGTCTCGTGCACATGAACAGCACTTGGACCAACCAGCACACATCTATCGCTGACAGGGCTAAACTTGTCCAGATAGATCCCCAGAAGACCTATGCTGATGGTTCATGGTGGCAGGACGATATCACCAATGTCAAAGTCTCCAACGCCGGGACCAAGACTCCTCGTCCTTCAATTCAGGATCCTAACGACAATGACCGTCTCAGCACCCGTTACATTGAGGACGGAAGCTACTTGAGAATCAAGAATATAACTTTGGGATATACCTTCCCTAAGAAGCTTCTCACCAAGATCAAAGTCGACAACATAAGGCTCTACACTAATATTCAGAACCTTTACACTTTCACCAAGTACATGGGATTCGACCCCGAGGTCGGAGCCTCAACGCAGGATTCATCCGGACTCACTTTCGGAGTAGACAACGGACGTTATCCTTCTCCTATGACTTGCTCTTTCGGTCTTAATCTCACTTTCTAGAATGGAGGACAAGAAAATGAAAAACGCATTGAAATATATTATCGTGGCGATTGTCATCGCCTTTGGCGCCTCCTCATGCGAGAAGTTCCTGGACCGTCCTTCCGAGGATAGCTTCACAACCGGCGATTTCTATAAGAATGACGCGCAGGTGGAGCAGGGTATCAATTACCTCTATAACTCTCCTTGGTACGACATCATCCGTTTCTATATCTACGGATCCGAGACAATGTGCGGTAACGTGTATCAGGGGCAGAACGCCTATACTACCCTTACCGTCAATGGTACCGACCAGGACCTTAAGAATATGTCCTACTCACTTTGGGCTGTCAACGCGCAGTGCAACACTGTTATCAAGAATATCCTCGAGGCTGATGGAAACGCTTCCCAGGCCACGAAGAACCGTTGCATAGGCGAGGCGCTCGCATGGAAGGCCATGGCTTATTTCCTGTTGGTCCGCACTTTCGGTGACGTTCCTATTATCCACGACAACACTGAGGTTATCAAGGAAGCTACCTACAACGAGGTCAGCAAGGTCCAGAAGGCCGATGTTTACGAATATATCGTCCTGACTCTTGAGAAAGCCCTCGAGCTCCTCCCCAAGAACGCTTACATTGGCAAGCTTAACAGGATCGACTACTATGCCGCCGAGGCTCTTCTTTCCAAGGTTTATCTGACTAAGGCCGGTGTCAACGGATCTCTTGACCAGAATGACCTGGCTGCCGCCAAGAGGTATGCTGAGGATGTGATCAAGAACTCGGGTCGTAGCCTTACTCCTAAGTATTCAGACATCTTCAGGATGACTCCGGACAAGTTCCAGCAGACTGGCGAGTGCCTCTTCACTTGGCATTGGCAGTGCAAGGAGGAGAACTGGACATCCCAGAACTCCATCCAGTGCGATGTGGGTAATGTCGGATTCGACGAGAAC
The DNA here is from genome assembly GCA_017627955.1 of Bacteroidales bacterium. GTDB lineage: Bacteria > Bacteroidota > Bacteroidia > Bacteroidales > UBA932 > Cryptobacteroides. The sequence continues at coordinate 32,585 of JAGAFU010000001.1, forward strand.
GGCAATCTCTGGGGTGACTGGAAAGGCCCCACTGTCGATCTTCAGTCCGCTTTCGGAGTTTCCGCTATCGAGAATCCCGAGGAAAGGAAAGATGTGGATGACCGTCGTCAAGCCACTATGATGATGTTTGGTGACTTCTATGACTATTTCTGGACCGACAAGGGCGGCTTTGATTTCTACCGTTTCTTCTATGATCCCAGCTATTGCCCGGGAGGTTTCGACACCAATGCTTCCAACAAGTCTTTCGGTTGCCCGACCGGAGCCAATTATGCAAAGCATATTTATGGTGACGTGGCTGACCACGTGGCCGCTTTCGGCTATCCTTCATTCGGTATGTACAACCAGCTTCCCACTCACATCCTTCGTTTGGGTGACATCTATCTTGTCTACGCCGAGGCCGCTCTTCTTACTGGTGACTCCGCCACGGCTCTGGAGTATGTCAACAAGATCCGTGAGAGGGCTAACGCGAAGCCTTTGACCAGTGTCACTTATGATGATATCTGGAAAGAGAGACGCCTTGAGCTCGCTCTCGAGGGAGACCGCTGGTACGATTATGTACGTCGCTCATACTATGATGCCAACGCTTGTATCGCTGACCTCCTCGCCCAGAAACGCTCTGGCTATAATGGCCTCGACGGTCTTTACAAGCAGTTTGTCACTGACGCGCAGGAGAACTATGTCGGTCCCGGCGCCCGCGCCTGGGATACCTCCGGCGTCACTTACAACGCTGACCAGGAGCTGACGGATGTCAAGCCTTCGATGTTCTACATGCCGTTCCCTACCGAGGATGTCGTCATGAACCCCAATGTCGGTTCCACTTCTGAGCCGATTCATGTAGATGTCCGTGAGACTTATTCATATGACTTTTAATTCGAGAAAAGATGAAAGTTAAGACAATATACACAAGCCTTCTCCTGGGTGCGGTCCTTCTGGCTGCCTGCGACTCCGTTGATTATCCGGACCGTTTTGTCCAGACATCGGGAGTCCCCACAGTGGATTTCATCCGCTATGCCAACAAGGATGTTGTCATCACCCAGGCCAATATGGAGGAGATCGTGTGCATCGTCGGTGATAACCTCACCAGCATCCACGACGTCTATTTCAACGACCAGCCCGCCATACTGAACACCAGTTTCATTACGGCTAAGACTCTCGTTGTCGCTGTTCCCAAGACAATGCCGGTCGATCAGACCGACAAGATCTATCTGATCACCAAGGATGGCCAGCAAGTGACCTATGATTTCAAGGTCCTTCCTCCTGCCCCGAAGATCACCACCATGTCACTCGAGTGGGCCCAGCCCGGAGAGACTGTCACGATCAACGGATCTTACCTCTTCGCTCCTGTCGAGGTTGAGTTCCCCGGTGTTGATCCTGTGACTGCCACTGCTGGCGACGGCTCGTCAATCAATGTGGTTGTCCCTGAGGGCGCCCAGCCCGGAAAGATCAAGGTTACGACATCTTCCGGAACCGCCCAGTCAGTGTTCATGTACAAGGATTCCAGAGGAATGCTGTTCAATTTCGATAACGATCCTCACCCGACCAACCATGGTTGGCACGCTCAGGTCGTTGAGACCGATGAGACCGCCCTCTCCGGCAACTTCCTCCGTCTTGGTGGCGTTGATGTCACCCTGGACGCTGAGGGTGGCTGGAAAGATGGTAACTTCTCCTTCGAGTACTGGCCCGGCGATTGGGACGATCCTGTGTCCTACGCTGACAGTCCTCGTCTGACCGACTTCGTTGATTTCTCCAACTGGAAGAATATGGCTCTCAAGTTCGAGCTTTATATCCCCAGTGCCAATGCCTGGAAGGCTGGAGCGATGCAGATCATCATCGGAGGCGTTGATGTCGTCACCGGTGGTGCCGAAGGCGCGGTTGACAAAGATGGCAATGTCACCGCCGGAGCTAACAACAAGTTCATAAGCGGCGACGGTGTGCCTCAGGCTCCCCGCGCGCTGTATATCCCTTGGAAGTCAAGCGGTTCGTTCGATACCGGCGATAAGTGGGTGACTGTAACCATCCCTTATACTGATTTCGCTTATAAGTCTGACGGAACAGCTAATACAGTGGAGATTACTCCCGCTTCCTTCTCTTCCCTCACCATCTTCGTATGGAGTGGCGGCGTGACTGGAACCGAGTGCCAGCCGGTCATCAAGATCGACAACATCCGCGCTGTCCCTTACAAATAATAGGAGGAACTGAATATGAAGAATATATTTAAGTATTCCATTCTCGCGACTCTTATTGTCGCGATGTCAGGCTTGACCGCTTGCCAGCAAGAAGAACTGGACACTGACCAATATGCCGGTAAGCTCGCCCTTGCCGCAATCGCTCCGAACCCCGTGATGAGGGGTGCCCAGCTTCGCGTCATCGGTGCCAACCTTGATAAAGTGACGGAGGTCCGCTTCGCAGGCGGAGCGACAGTCACTTCCATAGAGAAGGTCGCTGCCGGCGAGCGTAGTGAGATTCGTCTCACTGTTCCTATGGATGCCGCTGTAGGCCCTGTCACAGTAGTGACGAGCGATGGAACGACCGCTTCCACCAGATTTGACCTGGAGTACACCGAGCCGATTGTTTTCAGCTCTTTCGCTCCGGCGACAGTCTTGTCCGGTGATGTTGTCACCATCAAGGGTGAATATCTGAACAATGTCAGGGAAGTTATCCTCGGAGGTGGTGTCTATGTCACTGAGTTCAACAGCCAGTCTGGCAGCGAGCTTTCCTTCAAGGTTCCTTCTAATGCGATTTCCGGTTATGTGATTATTGGAGATGTCAATGAGATTGAGGATCAGAACACTATTCCGAACCAGATCTATTCAGGTACCGAACTTGTGGTCGGAGATCCTACCGTCGCTGTTGCTGACACCACCACATACAAGAGCGGTGATGTCATCACCGTCTCCGGATCCCATCTGGATATGATTGAGAAAATCAACCTGACAGGCGCCGCTGATGTTGAATTCAAGCTCGCCGAGGACGGTAACTCAATCAGTTTCAATCTTCCGCCTTCCGCTAGCGACGGTCAGATAGTCCTCACCTCATTCGCAGCTAAGGAGTTCCAAGCCGGAGCGATCATCTCTCTGAATGTGACCGATCTTGAGGTCGCGTCACTCGCTGAGGACGGACGCTACAAGGCTGGCTCAGACGTGTCGATCACCGGTTCCGATCTTGACCTTGTCACGAAGGTTGAGTTCACTGGTGCTGAGGCACAGTGGTATCTCGATGGTAAAAACATCGTCGCCACGGTCCCTGCTGGTGCCAAGGATGGCGGTCTAACTGTTACTCTCGCTTCAGGGAAACAGGCCTACAGCTCAGAGATCGCTGTTGTCAAGCCTGTTGCCACCGCGGTTGACAAGAATGAGGCGGTAGCCGGCCAGACCAATATCGTCGTCACCGGTACCGATCTCGATCTTGTCACTGGTGTCACGATTGGTGATAAGGAACACGGATTCATTGACTGTAAGTTCGATATCCTGACCGCTGATTCCGTAAAGGTGGCTGTCTCGAAAGACGCTTACACGGGTCCTCTTACCCTTACCGCCGCCAATGGAGATAACACTGCGACCGAAGCCATTACCGTCACCTACGACGAGGCGGTTTCCGTGACCTTCGCACAGCCTTCATTCGCTCTCGGAAAGAAGATAGCTATAACCGGAAAGAATCTCCTGAATGTGGAGCAGTTGTTCATCAAGGGCAAGAAGGTTGTTTCCTATGCTGTCCGCGGTGACGATAATATGTCATTCGATATACCTGAAGGAATAGGCCCTGGCGTTTATCGTCTGGCGATGGTTCTTATCGACGGTACTGAACTGACATGGCCTGTCCCGTTCGAGATCACCGCTCCTTTCACCGAGAAGACCATCTGGGAAGGCAGTGAAATCGTGACTGGTTGGAGTGGAAAGGGCTTTGCTGAGCAGGACGCTTTCATCAAAGCCGGAATCAAGGAGAGCGATGTCGTACGTGTATACTTCAACGCTCCTGAAGGTAACTGGTGGGACATCCAGCTTGTGGATGGACATTGGTCCAACCTCTCTGTCCCTGAGCTTGATGGTGGTAATGAGATCAAGAGTGATTTCTATCCTAGCGGAAGCCAGATGTTCTCCTTCGCGGTTACGCCCGAGATCCTGGCCCAGCTGACCAAGATTGATACCTGGGGCAATGCCTTTATCATCAATGGAGACGGTAATATTGAGATCACCCGTATCTCACTCATCCAGTTCGGTGCTGTCGAGGAGAAGACCGCCATCTGGGAGGGCTCCCAGGTCGTTGATTGGAGTGGTGGAGCAGGCGAAGACAACAAGGCCATGACCGCTCTCTCATGGGGCGGCTATGACTGGAGCACCGTTGAGGCTGGAACGAAGATCGTCCTTGAGTTCACTCCTACGGCTGATGAGGTTCAGATCCGTTTCTCCAATGGCTCTTGGGCTGCCCATCCTGGTACTCCGGATCCTTACAAGCTCTATGGCGAAAGCAAACTCGAGATAGAGTTGACCAAGGAGATTCTGGACAATATGGTAGCCACAGGCGGTCTCGTTATCACCGGCCAGGGCTTTACCCTTACTGGAGTTTACCTTGTCACTACTGGAGAGATGGCTCCTGTTGGTACCCCTATTTGGGAAGGTTCTTTCGAGGTTGACTGGTCCGGAGGCCTTGGTGACGACCATAAGGCAATGACAGCTCTCTCCTGGGGTGGCTATGACTGGAGCACAGTTGAAGCCGGAACTACCATCGTATTGGAGTTCACACCTACGGCTGACGAGGTTCAGATCCGTTTCTCCAACGGCTCATGGGCTGCTCATCCTGGCACCCAGGATCCTTACAAGCTCTATGGAGAAAGCTCACTCGAGATTGAGCTAACCCAAGCTATCCTTGATGAGATGATCGCTAATGGTGGTCTTGTGATCACCGGGCAGGGATATACCCTGACGGCTGTCATTCTCAAATAACATTATTCCGGAGGGGGCTGACCCTCCCTCCGGGATCCAATTAATATTCATTCAATGAGGAAAGTACTGTCTTTTCTTGCTTTGGCCATGTCCGTGTTGGCGGTTTTGTCCTGCGGTGGCGATCCGGATGATCCAGTCATTCCGGAAGATACCGCGCCGACATCTGTCACAGTGACTCCCGCTTCATCCAGCCTGACCTCAGCGTCCGGGGAAGTGTCCCTTGCCGTGACCGCTCCCCAGCGGCCTGTTTTGGGCGGGATCCCTGCTTGGATAACCGTCCAGGACGGCACTTACAACAAATACAGTATCACTTTCACCCTGAAGGTGGCTGAGAACACGACCTATGAGCCGAGGTCGGTGACCATAACGGTCACTTCGGGTGGACTGTCAAGTTCCGTTACCATTTCCCAGGCCGCGGCCGAGAAGCCGCAGGAACCGTCGGAGCCGCAAACTCCGGAAGAACCGAGCGGTAACGTGGAAGTGAATATATCCAAGAATCTCGTGACCAAGTCGCCCATGGACAAGGCGGTGGCCCTTTACGGCTATCTTCTGGAACAGTACGGCAAGAAAACCATATCCTCGATTATGGCGGACGTCAACTGGAACCACAGGGAGGCTGACAAGGTTTTATCCTCCACCGGGAAATATCCTGCGATGAACTGCTACGACTTCATCCACATCTATGTCCCCGCGAACAACTGGATCAATTATTCTGATCTTAAGCCGGTGACAGAGTGGGCGGAGGCTGGTGGTATCGTTTCCCTGATGTGGCATTTCAATGTCCCCGTCAACAAAGACACGACTCCTGCCGCCGACGGCTCAGGTGTGACTTGTTCTCCGGACAAGACCACCTTCCGGGCAAAGAATGTCTTTACCGCAGGCTCATGGGAGAACAAGTGGTTCTATGAGCAGATGGATAAGGTCGTCGAGGTGATCCTCGGGCTCCAGAAGCAGGGGATAGCCGCGATCTGGCGTCCGTTCCATGAGGCCGCCGGCAACGCCACCCACAAGAGTCAGGCCTCCTGGACGACATCCTGGTTCTGGTGGGGGTACGACGGCGCCGACGTTTATAAAAAGCTCTGGACCACAATGTTCGACTATTTCGCCTCCAAGGGGATCAACAACCTTGTCTGGGTATGGACCACCCAGAACTACAACGGGAATTCTTCCGAGTACAACCAGGATAAGGATTGGTATCCCGGGGATGGCTATGTGGACATCGTGGCCCGAGACCTGTATGGAAGCGCGGCCTCTGTCAACAAGAAAGAGTTCGAGGAGATCCAGAAGACATATCCCACCAAGATGGTGACGCTCGGGGAGTGCGGCAAAGATGGCACCACCGCCTTCGCTACTATCCCTTCCGTCTGGTCCGCCGGAGCCAAATGGTCCTGGTTCATGCCATGGTATGGATCGAATATGCCTGATGCGGATTGGTGGAAGGCCGCTATGTCGAGTCCCAGTGTTATCGATCGCTCCGAAGTGAAGTATTGATATGAACAGATTATTCCATATAACCCTGCCGGTTCTGGCCGCTGCCGTTTCCATCCTATTTTCCTGCGGGAAAGAAAAGACTGAACCGACCCCGGAACCGAATCCGGCTCCGACATCCATCACATTGAGCGCCAGCTCCTTCAAGGTTGCTCAACCAGGAGAGAATCTTTCCTTGACCATCAAGGCTCCATCTCGTCCGACCCTGTCCGGACTTCCTTCGTGGATCACTTTTGCGGACGGGACTTTTAACTCGTACTCGATAACTATCGGCTTGAATGTGTCGGCCAACGAGACATACGAGGAGCGCTCAGCCACTGTCACCGTCGCGTCAACCGGGGTGCCATCCGTGACATTCACCGTTACCCAGGCTCCAGCGGAGAAACCCGTTGATCCCGAACCCGAACCGGAGCCGGAACCGGGCGACAATGATGCCTGGAAGATGGCACGCGCTCTCGGACTTGGCTGGAACATGGGCAACCATTTCGACGCTTTCTACAATGGATCGTGGGCAGGTGAGAAGGAGGGATATCCTGACGAGACCGCATGGCAGCCGAACAAGGCTACCCAGACCACATTTGATGGAGTGAAGGAGGCTGGCTTTACCAGCGTCCGCATTCCAATCTCATGGCTGAAGATGATCGGTCCGGAACCTTCCTACACGATTGACAAGGCCTGGATGGACAGGGTGTACGAGGTGGTTGGCTTTGCCCATGCGGCGGGACTCAATGTGATCATCAACACCCATCATGACGAGAATCACGGTGTCAGCAACGGCTACCAGTGGCTCGACATAAAGAACGCGGCCAACAATCCTTCCCTGAACGAGTCGATAAAGGCGAAGATAAAAGCTGTCTGGACCCAGATAGCTGAAAGGTTCGCCGATTGTGGCGACTGGCTGATCATGGAAGGCTTCAATGAGCTCAATGATGGCGGATGGGGCTGGAGCGAGGATTTCCGCAAGGATCCGACCCGCCAGTGCGGCATATTGAATGAGTGGAACCAGGTCTTTGTGGACGCCGTCAGGGCAACTGGAGGGGAGAACGCCACCCGCTGGCTCGGAGTGCCGACCTACGCCGCCAATCCTGAATATGCCAAGTATCTCAAGATGCCTTCCGACAAGGCCGGACGGCTGATGCTCTCGGTCCATTTCTATGACCCGAGCCCTTACACGATCGGTGACGAGCAATATTCCGACTGGGGGCACACTGGCGCGAAAGGGAAAAAAGCCGATTACGGCGACGAGGACCATGTCCAGGAAGTCTTCGGGATGCTCAACAAGGAATATGTGTCCAAGAACATACCTTGCTACCTTGGCGAGTTCGGCTGCTCGATGAGGGCCAAGTCCGACACCAGGGCCTGGAGGTTCTACCTTTACTACATGGAGTACATCGTCAAGGCCGCGAAGACATTCGGCCTGCCCTGTTTCCTGTGGGACAATGGGGCGACTGACACAGGCAAGGAACAGCACGGTTACATCAACCACGGCACAGGCGGCTACATCGGCAACAGCAAGGAGGTCGTGAATATTCTCAAGAAAGCCTGGTTCACGGAGAGCGACGGTTACACTCTCCAGCACGTTTATGATTCGGCTCCAAAATTCTGATAAGACATGAGAAAACTGATTACTCTTATTATGATCCCGCTATTGTTCGCCGGCTGTGGCAGAAGACCCCGTCCCGTGGATGACGAGATTCCAGGGAACCGATTATTGGCCAGTGAGTTGGCCGCGTCGGTCGATGCCGGAAAGGTGATGTACGGCCATCAGGACGACCTCTCCTACGGCCACTCGTGGAAGGTTGAGGACTGGAAGAATGACGATTTGGAGCGTTCGGACATAAAGGATGTCTCCGGGAAATATCCCGCCGTCATCGGCTTTGATCTCGGAGGAATAGAGCTGGGTAACAAGGAGAATCTTGACGGGGTCCCGTTTGACCTCATCCGGAAAGCCACCCTGAAGCACCGCGAGAGGGGAGGAGTTGTAACCTTCTCCTGGCATCTGCGCAACCCCTTGACGGGAGGCGATTCCTGGGACATCTCCTCGGACCAGGTTGTGGCTTCTGTACTTGAGGGCGGGGAGAAATACGAGGAGTTTGTCCTCTGGCTCGACCGCCTGGCTGATTTCCTCAACAGCCTGGGAGGCGCTCCGGTAATATTCCGTCCCTGGCATGAGAACATCGGCAGTTGGTTCTGGTGGGGTGGAAAGCTCTGCTCTCCGGAACAGTACAAGGCCCTTTTCCGGCTCACTTACGAAAGAATGGCCGAAAAGAAAGTCAAGGGCCTGCTTTGGTGCTATTCCCCGAACGGCCCGTTGAGCGCTGAGGATTATATGTCAAGGTATCCGGGTGACGAGATTGTGGACATCCTCGGGACTGACATCTATGAATATGTCGGACAGGATGGCCTGGAAGCCGCCGGGGAACGCTATGTCTCCCAAGTCAGGCAGATGCTGTCCACACTGGAGGCGATATCCAAAGAGCGCGGAAAGCTCATGTGCTTGTCGGAGACTGGTCTTGAGGGCCTTGTGGATCCCCACTGGTGGACAGAGAGGCTCTATCCGGCGATAAAAGGGTTCCCGGTCGCCTATGTGCTGACATGGCGCAACGCCCACGACAAGCCCGGCCATTTCTATGGTCCCTGGAAGGGCTTTGAGAACGAGGAAGATTTCAAGGTATTCAGTGAGAAGAACGATATAGTGTTGCTATGACATACGAAGAGAGATTGGAGTGGCTCAAGGAGTCACATAAGAAGTTGGTTTCATGCGTGAATACCCCCATTGAGGGTAATGGTGTGTACCAGAGATACGTCAACCCTGTATTGACCGCCGGTCATGCTCCCCTGGAGTGGCGCTATGATCTCCACAAGGAGACCAATCCCTACCTCTTGGAGAGGTTCGGGATCCATGCTGTCATGAACTCCGGAGCGATTAAATTCCAAGGGAAATATATCCTGGTCGCCAGGGTGGAAGGCGCTGACCGCAAGTCGTTTTTCGCCGTTGCCGAGAGTCCCGACGGAGTCGATAATTTCCGTTTCTGGCCCCATCCGATAACGATGCCGGAATATGGGGAGCCGGCTACCAATGTCTATGACATGAGGCTTACAGCCCATGAGGACGGCTGGATCTATGGCATTTTCTGCGTCGAGAGAAAGGATCCAAGCCGACCGGACGACCTATCCGCGGCCATGGCCTGCGCCGGAGTCGCCAGGACAAAGGACCTCGTCAATTGGGAGAGGCTTCCTGACATCGTCTCGTCCCACCAGCAACGTAATGTCGTTCTCCACCCTGAGTTCGTGGATGGGAAATACGCGCTTTACACCCGTCCCCAGGATGGTTTCATCGACGCCGGAAACGGCCCCGGGATAGGCTGGGCTTTGGTGGACAGCATGGAACACGCCGTCATCGGTGAGGAGAAGGTCCTTAGCCGCAGGCGTTATCACACCATAATGGAGTGCAAGAACGGGGAAGGTCCCCATCCGATAAAGACCTCGAAAGGCTGGCTCCATCTCGCTCATGGAGTCAGGGGGTGCGCCTCCGGTCTCCGCTATGTGCTTTACATGTACATGACTTCCCTTGAAGATCCTTCTGAGGTGATCGCGGAGCCTGCCGGCTTCCTGATGGCCCCCGAGGGCGGGGAATATGTCGGAGACGTTATGAATGTCCTTTTCACCAACGGATGGATCTGTGATCCGGACGGGAAGGTGTTCATCTACTACGCTTCTTCCGACACGAGGATGCACGTCGCCACTTCCACTGTGGATCGCCTGGTGGATTACTGCATGAACACCGCTCCCGACGGTCTCCGTACCGGTGCCTCGGTGGAGATCCTCAACAAGTTGATAGACAAGAACGCGGATGTCGTCCTGTGATGGGTATGAGAAGAATAGTCTTGCGCCTCTTTTTGGCCTCTTTGATCATCCAGGCATGTGACAGTAAGGACTATAGGGTCAAAGGAAATGTGGTAGAGGTCAACCGGGGACAATCTGTTGTCCGTCTGCAGGTGATTTCTCCTGAGATCATCAGGGTCTCGGCCGTACCCTCCGGAACAAAGTTCTCCGACAGGAAGAGCCTTGTGGTTTTACCTGGCGAGGGCGAGACTTCCTTCGATGTCTGTTCTAAAGGCGACAGCGTGTTTGTCACAACAGGTGAGCTTTCGGCCTTTGTCGCTCCTGGCGGCACAGTCGGTTTCCTTGACTCGGAAGGCCGAATTCTGGCAGGGAACGGCAATATGTCTTTCTCACCCGCCGAAGTCGAGGGAAAGAAAGGCTATTCAGTCCTGACTCGGTTCCCCTCAGATCCAGGCGAGTCTTTTTATGGCCTTGGACAACACCAGGCGGGGGAATTTGACCACAAAGGAAGAAGCGAGGAACTCTACCAGTACAACACCAAGGTTAGCGTGCCTTTCGTGGTCTCTACCAAGGGATATGGTGTACTGTTCGACGCTTACTCGCTGTCCCGTTGGGGCAATCCGGAGCCTTACAGGCAGCTTGGCGGAATGTTCAAGCTATATGACAAAGATGGTGTCGAGGGAGCACTGACCGGCACCTACAAAACCAAGGATGGGAAGACACTTGTAAGGCGTGAGGACTCGCTCTATTTTGAGAACGAGTTCGCTATAAAGAACTTGCCACAGGTGCCCCTCAGCGGCTCCAAAGTGCTTTACGAAGGGTATATTCAGGCCCCTGAGACCGCTGACTATCATTTCATCCAGTATTACGCCGGATTCCAGGAGACCTTCATAGGAGAAAAAGAGGTCATGCCCCGTCTTTGGCGGCCCGCGTGGAATCCCAACAGCAGGAAGTTCTCCGCGCGCCTTGAGAAGGGGGAGAAGACCCCGATAAAGATAGTCTGGGATCCGGACGGAGACGTCTCCTATATGGGCCTTCGGGTAGCGGCCTTGCAGACTCCGCAGGAGGATAACTCGTTGACATTCTGGTCCGAGTTCGAGCCCGGAGTTGATTTCTATTTCATAGCCGGAGGAGACTACGACGGAGTCATACGAGGTTACAGGGAATTGACAGGGAAAGCCCAGGTGATGCCCAAATGGGCTTTGGGATTCTGGCAGAGCCGTGAACGATACTCCACCCAGGAAGATCTCGTCCAGACCCTCGCCGAGATGCGCCGCAGGCATATTCCCGTCGATAACATAGTCCAAGACTGGCAGTATTGGAAAGAAGACCAGTGGGGAAGCCATCAGTTTGATACTGAGCGGTATCCGGATCCGGAGAAGATGCTTGACGATGTCCACGGGATGAACGCCCGGTTCATGATCAGCGTCTGGCCGAAGTTCTACATCAATACCGACAACTACAAGGAGCTCAAAGCCGCCGGGTATGCCTACACCCATGCCGAAGAGGACAGCCTTAAAGACTGGCTCGGCCACAAGCAGACCTTCTACGATGCCTATTCAGAGGGCGGACGGAAGATGTTCTGGAGGCAGATGGACGAGAACCTGTATTCAAAATACGGCAGGAAGATTGACGCCTGGTGGATGGACGCCAGCGAGCCGAACCTGAGGGACTGCCTCCCGATGGATTACTTCAAATGGCTCTTGACACCCAACGCTTTAGGCTCTTCGACCGAATATCTCAACGCCTATGCCCTCGTCAATGCGGACGCGATCTACAACGGCCAGCGGAGCGTGGATCCCGACAAGAGGGTCTTCTTGCTGACACGTAACGGTTTCGCCGGGCTTCAGAGATATTCCACAGCCACTTGGAGCGGCGACATCGGCACCTCCTGGGACGACATGAGGATGCAGATGCCCGCCGGGCTCAATTATTCTATGAGCGGCATCCCGTTCTGGGGAATGGATATCGGCGGCTTCTCAGTGATGGGCAAGTTCTACGATGAGGCCAACGCCGACGAGTGGCGGGAACTCCAGACCCGTTGGCACCAGTTCGGAACCTTCGTGCCGCTTTTCCGGGCCCATGGCCAATGGCCCCGCAGGGAACTCTGGAATATCGCCCTCGAAGGCTCCCCAGCCTATGAGAGCATCCTTTGGTACATGAGGCTGCGTTACAGGCTGATGCCTTATCTGTATTCACTCACCGGAGCCATCCATTTCGAGGATTACACCTTGATGCGGGGACTCCCGATGGACTTCCCGGACGATCCCGCCGTGCGTGACATGTCCGACCAATGGATGTTCGGTCCCGCTTTCATGCCTTGCCCCGTGTCTGAATATAAAGCCAGAAGTCGTGAGGTTTATTTCCCCCAGGGCGGATGGTATGATTTCTATTCCGGAAGCTATATTCCTGGAAACCAACGGTTGACGGTTCCCGCTCCCTACGAGCGGATCCCGCTTTATGTACGTGCCGGATCGATTGTTCCCTTCGGCCCTGAGATGGAGTGGTCGGACGAGAAACCCGCCTCTGATATCCGTCTGTATGTCTATGCCGGAGCTGACGCGACCTTCACCCTCTACGAGGATGACGGCCTCACCTACGGCTACGAGAAAGGCGCTTTCGCCACGATCCCGATCATCTGGGATGAGTCTTCAAGAACCTTGACACTCGGCCCTCGGAGCGGATCATTCCCCGGGATGCTTTCTTCCCGCCGCTTCACGGTTGTCGTTGTCGATCCGTCAAACCCCCATCCCTATGATCCTGAAGCGTCCGGTAAGACGATTGATTATGATGGGACCGAGGTGACTTTAAATCTTTGAGTATGAGAAGATCGCTCATCCTTGTCCTCTGCCTTTCCTTGTCGTTATGTCTTAGCGCGCAGGAAGTCCTTTTTGACGACGGCTGGAAGTTCGCTTTCGGCGACGCCTCGTCCCCGGCGAAAGACTTCGGCCGGGGTACGGAGTACTTCAACTATTTCACAAAAGCAGCCTCGATCCATAACGAAGGCCCGTATTCGCCCAAGTTCGACGATTCCGCCTGGAAGGAAGTGAACCTTCCTCACGATTGGGTGGTGGACCTGCCCTTCGATCCGAAAGCCAGCCATAGCCACGGCTACAAGACCGTCGGCTGGGCATATCCCCAGACTAGCGTGGGTTGGTACAGGAAGACTTTCTCCATCCCTTCGGAGGCGAAAGGAAAGCCCGTCTCAATCCGCTTTGACGGGATATTCAGGGACTCCGACATCTGGGTCAACGGATTCTGGCTTGGGGGAGAGGAAAGCGGCTATACATCAGCCACTTACGACATCGATCCTTATCTTGAATACGGTGGGGAGAATATCATTGCCGTCCGCGCGGACGCCACCTTCGAGGAAGGATGGTTCTACGAGGGTGCCGGAATATACCGCCATGTCTGGCTGACTATCGGCGAGCCTTCAGGGAAGCCTGCATTGAGACTACCGAAGATTGAGACCGATCCTGACAGAGGGATCCTGATTGACGGCGTTCCCGTAAAGCTCCGTGGCTGCAACCTCCACCAGGACCATGCCGGAGTCGGGGCGGCGATTCCTGACGCCCTTTATGAATATCGTGTCCGGGAACTCAAGAAATACGGGTTCAACGCTATACGTACCTCCCATAATCCCGCCTCTCCGGCCTTGTTGGACATCTGCGATTCCCTCGGGATGTATGTCATTGAGGAAACGAGGCTGATGGGGGTGAATGAGGCCCAGCTTGAACCGCTCCGGAAGATGATCGAGAGGGACAAGCATCATCCCTGCATAATCATGTGGGGCATCGGCAATGAGGAATGGGGCATCGAGTGGAAGAGCAAGGGTGAGGACATCGCCAGGGTTATGACGGAGTTCTGCCATAAGATAGATCCTACCAGGCCTGTTGTCGTAGCGACCAGCAGCGGCCCGGAGGTCATAAAGGGTACTGACGTGGCCGGCTACAACTATATTATCCAAAATCCTATTGACGAGCACAGGGCGAATTTCCCTTCAAGGGTGGCTGTCGGCACAGAGGAAACATCCGGCTGCGGCACCAGGGGAGTATATTTCGATGACATTGAAAACGGACGCATGGCGGCCATCAACCGCGCTCCGCAAGGCCCTGACAGCCTGTACAACTGCATAGAGCGTGGCTTGAAGTTCTATGGCGAGCGTCCTTGGCTCGCGGGGCTTTTCTATTGGACTGGCTTTGACTACCGCGGAGAGCCTAATCCGCTCTCATACCCGGCGACCGGCTCCGAGTTCGGAATCCTTGACTATTGCGGCTTTCCCAAGGACGAGGCCTTTTACCTGAAATCCTGGTGGACAGATGAGCCGGTTCTTCACATTCTCCCTCATTGGAATCTCGAAGGGCATGAGGGTGAGGAGGTTCCGGTCTGGGTCTACAGCAACTGCGACGAAGTTTCCCTGACGGTCAACGGGAAGAACCTTGGCAGAAAGAAGATGCCTCACCTGGGGCATCTTGATTGGAAAGCCATCTACAAGCCCGGTGTCGTCAAGGCCGTGGGTTACAAGAACGGGAAAAAGGTCGCAGAGGAAGTCGTGCGGACAGCGGGCGCACCTTCCAGTCTTAAGATAAACGCCGACAGGACAACGGTTTCCGCTGACGGCAGAGACCTTTCTGTAGTCAATGTTTCTGTCCTGGACCAGCGAGGAACCTTCGTCCCTACGGCCCGCGTGCCGGTCACCATCACGGTCAGTGGCCCTGTCAGGATCCTCGGCGCGGGGAACGGTGACCCGGCGTTCCGTTCCAAAGAACGCCCTGAAGATCCTTCAGCCCGTTCTTTCACGATTGACACCTTCAATGGTTTGGCTCAGTTTATGGTGCAAAGTGCCGGCGGTGCCGGAGAGGCCGCTGTGAGAGTCTCTTCAGCTGCCGGAATCTCTCCTGCGGAGGTCTCTATTACCCTTGTGAATAAGTAATAATAGTTTTGATATGAATAACTTGAAAAAAACATTAACGGTTGTTGCGATGGCAAGTGCGGTTTTATCATCATGCTCCAAAGGCGGGAAGGTCAATCCCGCCATTCCCTCTGACCAGCAAGTCGAGGCGAAGGTTGAGTCGGTTCTCAAGAAGATGTCTCTCAAGGAGAAGGCCGGCCAGATGGTGCAGCTTTCCATCGACACCATCACGAATGACACTATCCCTGAGATAGATCCGGCCAAGCTGGAGAAGATCATAGGGGAGTACAAGGTTGGATCGATCCTGAACCTCCTCAAAGACGTGTCGCTTTCCAGGGAGGGTACCGCCGCCTTTGTAAAGCAGATCCAGGACAAGTCAATGGAACTGATCGGAATCCCTTGCATCTATGGCCTGGACATGATCCACGGGGCTTCTTATCTCACTGACGGATCCCTTTACCCGCAGGAAATCAACCTGGGAGCCACTTTCAACAGGGAATATCCCAGAATGATGGGCGAGGCTCTCGCTTATGAGACCAGGGCCGCTCAGGTGGCATGGGTATTCTCTCCTGTCATGGATCTCGGTCGTGATCCCCGCTGGCCAAGGCATTGGGAGAGTTGGGGGGAGGATCCCTATCTCCAGGCTGAGATGGCCCGTACCGAGACAAAGGCGATCCAGGGAGACGATCCCAACCATATCGACCTTGAGCACGCGGCTGTCAGCATCAAGCACTTCCTAGGCTATGGGGTGCCCCACACCGGCAAAGACCGCACTCCGGCTTATATTGCCCTTAATGATTTGAGGGAGAAATATTTCCGCCCGTTCAAGGAGTGCTTCCAGGCAGGCGCCCTGACCACTATGATCAATTCCGCCTCCATCAATGGCATCCCGACCCACGCCAACAAGGGACTGCTGACCGGTTGGGTCAAGGAGGAACTCAATTGGGACGGCCTGATCGTGACTGACTGGGCTGACGTGAACAATCTTTACACCAGGGACCATGTCGCCGCGGACAAACGCGAGGCTGTGGCCATGGGAATAAACGCCGGTATTGATATGATCATGGAACCTTATGATCCTGAGTGCGTTAATATAATCGTTGATCTTGCCGAGTCCGGTGAGATCCCGATGTCGAGGATCGACGACGCTGTCCGCAGGATCCTGAGGCTCAAGGTCCGTCTCGGCCTCTTCGACAATCCTTCATGGGAGCACGAGTATAAGGACTTCGGCAGCGAGCGTTTCGCCAAGGAGTCTTATGCCGCCGCCCTTGAGTCGGAGGTCCTGCTGAAGAACGAGGATGGTATACTTCCCCTTAAGGGAACGGAGCGTATCCTTGTGACCGGCCCCAACGCCAACTCGATGAGGACTCTCAACGGAGGCTGGAGCTACACTTGGCAGGGCGATGCCGACACATTCGCCTCTGACCACAACACCATCCTTGAGGCTATCCGGAACCGTTTCCCGAATGTCAAGTATGTCCCCGCCATCGAATATGACCAGGAATGGGGAGAGTGGCAGAAGGAATATGTGACAGGAATAAACGAGGCTGTCGCCGCGGCCAGGTCATGCGATGTGGTGATCGCCTGTGTCGGCGAGAACACCTATTGCGAGACCCCCGGCAATATGGACGACCTCAACCTGTCCTCCAACCAGAAAGACCTCGTGAAGGCTCTCGCGGCCACCGGAAAGCCGATTATCCTCGTCTTGAATGAGGGACGTCCGAGGATCATAGGCGACATCGAGCCTCTGGTGAAAGCCGTTGTGGATGTGATGCTTCCATCCAATTACGGAGGAGACGCCCTTGCGGCCCTCCTTTCAGGAGACGAGAACTTCTCCGGAAAGCTTCCGTTCACATATTCAAAGCACATCAATTCCCTGCACACCTACGACTACAAGGTCTCCGAGCATAATGAGACGATGGCCGGCTCCTACAATTATGACGCTATCATGGATGTCCAGTGGCCCTTCGGCCATGGCCTGAGCTACACCACCTTCGGCTATTCCGACCTCCAGGTCGCCATACCCGGCGCGACCGGGGATCCCATCCCCTTCACCGCCGACGACATCCTCAAAGTCTCCGTCAAAGTCACCAACACCGGCTCCCGCGCCGGCAAGGAGGCCGTCCTACTCTACAGCTCCGACCTCGTCGCCTCCCTCATCCCTGACGTGAAGAGGCTCAGGGGCTTCGAGAAGATATCCCTCGAGCCAGGAGAATCGAAAGTCGTTGAATTCGAGCTGCCTGCGAAAGAACTCGCTTTCGTCGGAGCGGATGGCAAATGGCGTCTTGAGAAAGGCGATTTCCGCCTCTCCTGCGGAGGCCAGGCCGTCATGGTCAAATGCCTTGAGACTAAAGTGTGGGACACGCCTAACATCTAGGCCATGGATATTAATCTGTTCAGGAATGAGATTCTGTCAGAGCTGGAAGGGGACATCCTGCCCTTCTGGCTCTCTTTGAGGGATCCCTCGGGAGGTTTCTACGGAGAGGTGACTTCAAACGGTGATGTTTTGGAGGAAGCTCCCAGGGGAGAGATACTTAACGCCAGGATCATCTGGTCTTTCGCTGCAGCTTACGGCTCCTTGGGCCGGAAGGAATATCTTGACGCCGCCCTTCATTGCCGCGACTGGTTTGTCTCACATCTTGTTGACCAAGAGAATGGGGGAGTCTATTGGAGCGCTTCTTCCGACGGATCACCTCTGGACACCAAAAAACAGCTCTACTCCCAGGCCTTCGCGATCTACGCCTTCAGCGAGCTGTTCAAAGTGACCTCGGACAAGACCGACCTGGAAGTTGCCACAAAACTCTTCAACATCGTCGAGCGGAAGTTCCGGGATTTCGCGAACGGGGGATATACAGAGGCCCTGTCACAGGATTTTTCTCCTCTGGATGACATGTCTCTCTCCGCCCATGACATCAACGCCGACAAGACGATGAACTCCCATCTGCACCTGATGGAGGCGTACGCCAACCTCTATTCAGTCTGGCCTGACCCCTTCCTCAGGGAAGCTCTTATGGATCTTCTCAGGCTTACCTGCCAGAAGATAATATCGCCATCCGGCCATCTTCACCTGTATTTCAAGAACGATTGGACCGTTATCCCCGGAGCTGTCTCCTACGGCCACGATATCGAGACTTCATGGCTTCTTCTGGAATGCGCTGAGGCCTTGGGGAATCCGCAGGTGACTGAATATGTCAAGCCTTATTGCGTGGCTCTCGGCGCGGCTGGGAACGAGGGACTTCTTCCCGACGGATCGATGATGTACGAGATTCATCCGGACGGTTCCTCTGACCGTTCCCGTCAGTGGTGGGTCCAGGCCGAGACCGTCGTAGGCAATCTGTGGCTTTGGAAGTACCACTCTGACACAGAGGGACTTCCAAGGGCGCTCTCCTGCTGGAACTTCATCAAGACCCATTTGCTGGCCTCCACCTCCTGTCATCCTGAGCGAAGCGAAGGATCTCTTTCTGGCGAATGGTACTGGGGCACCCAGGAGGACGGAGTCACTCCGGATCTGGAATCTCCCAAAGCCGGATTCTGGAAATGTCCCTACCACAACACCCGCATGTGCCTCGAAGCCTTGAAAATCTTCGCCTGATTTAGTACATTCGCGTATTATGGCAAAGTTATCAGAGAAAATTGGTTATGGATTAGGGGACATGTCGTCCTCGATGTTCTGGAAGATATTCTCGTATTACCTTCCTATTTTTTATTCGGATGTCTTCGGCCTGAAGCCTGTCCATGCGGCTACCTTGCTGGGAATCACGCGTCTTTATGACGCCGTTTCCGACCCAGTGATGGGAATAATAGCGGACCGCACCCAGACGAGATGGGGAAAATACCGTCCTTACCTCCTTTGGCTGGCTATTCCGTTCGCCCTGATCGGAATAATGGCTTTCTATGTCCCTGACGCCGGTTACGGCTTCAAGCATTTCTATGCCTACGTGGCCTACATCCTGATGATGACCGCCTACACCGCCGTAAATGTCCCCTACGGAGCCATGCTCGGAGTGGTCACGGCGGACTCCAAGGAGAAGAGCGTTTTCTCCTCCTTCAGGATGTTCTTCGCCTACATTGGCAGTTTCATCGCGATGGGAATCTTCTGGCTCTTCGAGAAGTCCATCATCGGCTCGACCAATTCCGCGGGCAAGGTGATCAAGGGAGTCGGCGACGCCGATCCGATGCAGTGGACAAGCATCGTGGCCATAGTGGCGGTCCTCTGCGCCATCCTTTTCATCCTCTGCTTCCTGATGACCAAGGAGCATGTCAAGATCGAGAGGAAGCCGGAGGCGGAGGGCGGATCATCCATCAAGGACGACCTCAAGGCCCTTGTGTCCAACGGCCCTTGGTGGCTGATGCTGGGTGCCGCGATCGGGCAGCTGCTTTGCGGCTCGATCCGTGGCGGAGCGGCCGCCTATTATTTCGCCAATATTCTGGGAGTCAACATATTCCTTACATGCGCGGTGTACCTGACTATCGGTGAGATCGGACAAATGGCGGGTGTCGCGTTCGCCGTTCCGCTCTCAGAGAAGATTGGTAAGAGGAACACTTTCATGGCCTCCATGGCCGCTGTGGTGCTGTTCAGCTCCTTGATCTGGTTCATCCCGACCGGCACGGCGGCGGGAATCTGGTGGCTGATTGTCCTCCAGGTGCTCGTGAGCCTCGCTATCGGAGTAGCCGCCCCGCTGACCTGGAGCATGTTCGCGGACGTGGCCGACTATTCGGAATTGAAGAACGGATCCAACTCTACGGGTTTGATCTTCTCCTCTTCCTCGATGGCCCAGAAGTTCGGAGGAGCGATCGGAGGTTTCCTGCTCCTGGCGCTTCTCGGTGTCTTTGGTTATAACAAGGATCTTGCTGTCCAGGCTCCGAGGACCCTCGGCGCGATAAAGGCCATGATGAGCTTCATCCCGGCCATAGGAGCGGCCTTGTCAATACTTGCGCTCTCGTTCTATCCGCTGACTACCAGCAAGATGAACGAGGTTCAGGCTGAATTGAAGAAAAAGAGGGGAGAGGCCTGACGAAGACCTATTTCCCGGCGACTGAGGCCAGTTCCTTGGCCAGTTTGTCAATCATCACGGTTCCGAAGACGACCTTGCCGTCCGGATCGATAAGATACATGGAAGGGATCCAGTTCACTTTATAATCCTGTGAGATCTGGGTCTCTTTCCATTTTGCCAGGGGGCTCACGTGAGTCCACCCCAGACCGTTCTCCTTGACATATCCTGTCCACTTGTCCTTGTCGGTGTCGAAAGAAACTCCAACGAACTCGACCTTGTCGCCGTATTTTTCCCACAGGGCTTTTACCTCCGGGGCATCTTTCCGGCAGTCCGGGCACCATGATGCCCAGAAATCAAGGACAGTATATTTGCCGCGGAAGTCGCTCAAGGATATTTCATTATCGTCCGGAGTCCGGAGGGTGAAGCCAGGCGCCGGGGTACCTTTGGCGAGAAGATCCTTGGCGTACTGGGCGTCGAGATCGCCGGCGGCTTCCTCAGTGGCTGCCGGTTCCTCAGCGGCTTTCTTCGGCCCTCTCTTGCATGAGGGGGCGAGCATGATGGTCATAACCAGAAGAGCGCAAGAAGCGGCCTTCAGAATGGGGAAAAAGGATTTATTCATTTGTCAGTGTTTTAGTTTCCGCTAATATACGATAAAAACTGAAGAAAAAACGGTATATTTGAACTCGTGTTTTTAGATCAGATGCGTCTCTTCCGCAAATTGATACTTACGCTCCTCCTGATTCCCTCGCTCGCTTTGAGTTCAGCGGCCCAGAAGGCAGGCAAACCATTCGTATTCGCCCCCCAGTGGATGGCGCAGGCCCAGTTCGCCGGCTATTACGCCGCGCTTGAGAAGGGTTTTTATCAGGAGGAAGGCCTGAAGGTCGAGATTGTCCACCCATTCGCCACCCAGGACCTGAAAGAACGTTTCTCCTCTGTCGAGGCGGATGCCTCCACCCTGCCGCTAACGGAGGCCATGGCGATGGTCGCCGGAGGATTTCCCCTTGTCAATATTCTCCAGACCTCGATGAACAGCGCCATGGTCATAGTCTCCCGCAAAGGTCAGGATCCCCGGTCCCTGAAAAAGGCTAAAGTGGCTACCTGGAGGTCGGGATTCGACCAGCTCGCGAGAAGCGTTGCCTCCGGCCGTGGACTTGGTTTCCAGTGGATAGAGGCCGTTTACCCGGTCAATCTCTTTGTCGCCGGGGCGGTGGACGCCGCGGTCGCCATGACCTATAATGAGCTTCTCATGATCCGACAGGCCGGATTCGATCCGACTCCCGAATCGATCTACCGTTTCAAGGACAATGGCTATAATATCCAGGAGGAGGGGGTGTACATGTCCCGCTCCTATTACCTCAAGAACAAGGACCGGGCGGATCGCTTCGCGAGGGCCAGCCGTAAGGGTTGGGAATGGGTCGCCGATAATCCCGATGAGGCACTGGACATAGTCATGAGCTATGTGAAAAAGTACAGGATAGCGACTAATCGCACCATCCAAAAGCTTATGCTGCAAGAGGTTCTGTCGCTCCAGCTGGATCCGGAGTCCGGCAGACGCGAGTTCCGGCTCAGGACGGATATGGTCGATAAGGCCGGGGAGATCCTCATGGGTTCCGAGGCGATTAAAAGGAAGGTCAAAGCGGAGGAATTGCTGCCATGAGACGATTGCTTAACTTCATCCGTCAGTCCTTCTCCGCCCGCCTGAGCCTGTGGGTGGTCCTGTTCGCCGCCATGGTTTTCCTGGCCGCCCAGATATATGTCTCCGTTGTGGCACGCCGTCTGGTCCGGGCTGAGGCTGTCAAAGGCGCATCGCAGGTCATGGAGAACACGACCCTGCGCCTGAACAACATCATCGAGGATGTGGAGATCGCCGCCGACAACCTGGAATGGCTGGTGTACCGCAACCTCGACTCTCCCCAGAGGCTCATGGAATATTCCCGGAGCACCGTCCAAGGCAACTCTTTCCTGCTCGGGTGCTCAGTCTCCCTGGAGCCTTTTTTCTTCAAGGGGGAGAAATATTTCTCGGCATATTCATACAATAACGGTGAGACGGTCGTCTCTGTCCAGGAGGGCGCTGACGACTACCAGTATTTCTACATGGACTGGTACCTCCTGCCGAAACTCCTGCGGCAGCCTTGCTGGACTGAGCCATACAACGACTGGGAGTCTGATGATTCCCTCAGCATGGACACCGAGCGGACCATCTCCTACTGCAAGCCTCTGACTGACAAGGACGGCAACTTCCTGGGATCTATCTCCCTGGACATCTCCCTTGAATGGCTTACCAGCCAGATCGCCCCGGTCAAGCCTTATAAGAGATCGTACAGTGTCCTGATCAGCCGGGGCGGTACCTACCTTGTCCATCCCGACCCGGACAAGCTTTTCTACCACACTGTCTTCACTGAGGCTTTGGAAGGTGATGATCCGGAATTGGAAGAACTGGGCCATTCGATGCTGGAGTGGAATGAGGGCTCAAAGGTACTAGAGATAGAAGGAGAGCGATGCCTCGTTTTCTATAAGCCCATAAAGAGCACAGGGTGGAGCGCCGCTATCGTTTGCCCGGAAAAAGAGATATTTGGCGGCTTTAACCGTCTTCTAAAAATGGCTTTGTTGATCTCCGCTCTCGGCCTCCTGCTCATGTTCCTGACCTGTTTCAGGGTAGTGAGCAAGACTATGAGGCCATTAAGCGCTCTGGCAGGCCAGGCTCGGAACATAGCGGAGGGTAATTTCAAGGTGGTCCTCCCGAAAAGCGACCGCCAGGACGAGATAGGAGTCCTATCTAATTCTTTTGAGAATATGCGCTCCTCGCTTGTCTCCTATATTGACGAGTTGACCCGTACGACTGCCGCCAACACGAAAATCGAGGGTGAGCTCCAGATCGCGAGGGGTATCCAGAAAGGAATGCTTCCAAGCATATTCCCTCCTTTCCCGGACCGGAAGGATGTCGATCTGTATGCCTCCATGACTCCGGCAAAGGAAGTGGGTGGCGACCTTTATGACTTCTTCATCGAGAAGGGCAGCTTGTATTTCTGCATTGGTGACGTGAGCGGTAAGGGAGTCCCGGCCAGCCTTATCATGGCCGTGACAAGGAACCTCTTCAGGGTCATGGGGCAGCAGGGACTTCCGCCTGATGAGATTGCCGGGCGTCTGAACGAGATCCTCTGCCAGGGTAACGACCAGATGATGTTCGTCACGATGTTCATCGGCAGGGTCAACCTCGAGACTGGTTTGATGGACTTCTGTAATTGCGGCCATAATCCTCCCGTGACAGTTTCCCCGGATGGGAAAGTCGCTTTCCTTGAGAGCCTCCCGAACACTCCGTTAGGTGTGCAACCCGGGTTCTGGTTCGAAGAGGAAATCATTGATGACGTGAGGGGAATGACACTTTTCCTCTACACTGACGGTCTGAACGAGGCCGAAAACAAGGATTTTGAGCAGTTCGGCAATGACAGGCTTCTCTCGGTCATCAATAGCAATCCTTCGTTGGATGCTGAGGCAATGGTCAAGGAAATGTCCAAGGCTGTCGCCGGCCATGTTAAAAAAGCGGAGCCCAGCGACGACCTCGCCATGCTCTGCCTCAAAATCGCCTCATCCTAGAACTCGTCTACTCCAAGCCTTTCTCTGAACGCGTCCAGCTGTTTTTGGAGTCTGGCGATACGGCGCTTGTAGCGCCTGTCCCCGTAAAGGTTGGTCATCTCGGAAGGATCCTTGCGGATGTCATAAAACTCAGAGTAATCTCCCTCTGACCCGCCATAGAAGTGGATGAGCTTGAAGCGCTTATCTGAGACTCCGTCGTGCTTGAGAACATTGTGCTCGGAAGGGAGATCGTAGTAGTGGTAGTACATGTATTTCCGCCATTTGCGGGGCTCTTTGCCGCCTTTCTCGATGACCGGCAGCAGAGACCTTCCCGACATCTCCTTAGGGGCATCCACTCCGGCGACATCCAAGTAAGTCGGGGCGAAGTCGATGTTCTGGATAAACGCGTCCGAGACCTTCCCTGCCTTTCCACCCGGATAGCGGATGATAAGGGGGGTCCTGTAGGATTCCTCGTACATGAACCTCTTGTCGAACCATCCGTGCTCACCCATGTAAAATCCCTGGTCAGAGGTGTAGACCACTATCGTGTTGTCCGCGAGCCCATGAGAGTCAAGATATTCCAGAATCTCACCGACAGAGTCGTCGACTGAGCGGATGCAACGGAGATAGTCCTTGACATAGCGCTGGAACTTCCACTCCAGAAGTGCCTCCCCCTCAAGGCCGCTCTCCAGCATCGCCTTGTTTCTCGGCCCGTAGGCGGCCTCCCACTTTGCCCTGGAGGCGGAATCCATTCTGGAAAGACCCCATTCAAGCATTTGTTTCGGATGGGGTGCCCTGGTGGGCTCTTCGTCCAACTCCCCGACTTTGAGGTCATAGATCATGGTCATGTCCTTGTCGATGGTCATGAGTTGGTCCCTGGCGGCTTGTCCTCGCCCGGAATAGTCATCGTGAAAGTTATCCGGGAGGGAGAAGGTGACATCCTCGTAAAGGTCCAGGTACTTGATGTCCGGCAACCAATTACGGTGTGGGGCCTTGTGGTGGACATAGAGGCAGAAGGGCTTGTCCTTGTCTCGCTCCTCAAGGAACTCTATAGCGTGCTTGGTGACGAGGTTCGTGGCGTAGCCCTCTTCCCGGAGATACTGCCCGTCCGAGAGATGGCTCTTCAGCACCGGATTGTAGTACTCGCCCTGGCCCCTGAACACATAGAAATAGTCAAATCCTTTAGGCTCGCATTGCATGTGCCACTTGCCGATCATGGCTGTCTGGTAGCCGCCCCGGCGAAGAAGCTCGGAGACGAAGGTAACAGTAGTGTCAATTCCTTTACCCAGAGTCCTTTGGCCGTTCTGATGGCTGTACAGGCCTGTCATCAGGCATGCCCGGCTGGGAGTCGAGAGCGAGTTCTCCACGTACGCCCTGTCGAAACGGATGCCTTCCTCGGCGAGCCTGTCCATGTTGGGCGTAGGTGCCTGGCGGCTAAGCGGGTGACCATAGGCGCTGATGGCCTGGAACGCGTGGTCGTCAGTCATGATGTGGATGATGTTGAGCCTTTTGACATCATTTTTATCTTGGGCCCTAGTTTCTTCCGGATTCATGGCTCCGGGGATGGTGGCGAGCAGCATCGCCCCCGAAATCACCAATGGTTTCTGTCTCATAATCAGTGGGATTGTATCAGTTTCGCTAATATACGACAAATTGGCCCAAATACGCAGATTATGGGCCCAAAACTGGTAATATGTAAAGCTCTGGGACCAAAAACAGTATATTTGGGCCGAGTATTACCATTATAACAAAACGAAAAACCCCTCTGGAGATGCCTCCGGAGGGGTTTTAACGTGCTCTGTTAGGGACTCGAACCCTAGACCCGCTGATTAAGAGTCAGCTGCTCTACCAACTGAGCTAACAAAGCATTTTTAAAGAACGTGGCTCTTTAGTGAACCGTTCGGGGCTCGAACCCGAGACCCCAACATTAAAAGTGTTGTGCTCTACCAACTGAGCTAACGATTCTTTCCAGTCGTTTCGGTCATTTCCGAATCGGGACTGCAAATTTATATCCTTCGGGTGAAAAAACCAAATTTTTTAGACTTTTTTTAAACTTTTTTAGTCAACCTGAACGCCTTCAGTCACCAAGTCGCCATATTTCAGCACCTTCCACTGGCAGTCCTCATCCTCGCCCAGAGCGGTCAGGCTCTCAACCCAGTCCCCGCTGTTGAGGTAACGGATCCCATTTTTGAGAATCTTGTCCTCCGGGTGGTGAATATGACCGCAAATGATCCCGTCACATTTCTTGGACTTGGCGAACTCCGCGAGGTCCGACTCGAAGCCCGAAATGAGGTTCACCGCTTTCTTGACACCATGCTTCAAGGCCTTCGAGAATGAGTACTTCTCCTTCCCTTGCTTATCCCTGGCCCTGTTCTTAAGGTTGTTGAATTTCAAGAGGAAATTGTAGGCTGTGTCTCCGAAGTTCGAAAGCCACTTGAAATGGCTCGTGATGCTGTCGAACGCGTGTCCGTGGATCACCACATAACGCCCGCCCTTGTCGTCGATCGTGTATTCATTCACGATGTTGATGTTGAACAGCTGGCAGGGAGTGATGTGGTCGAGGAAGTCATCGTGGTTGCCTGTCACGTAGACCACCTCTGTCTGGAACGATTCCATCAGTTCCATCACGGCCTTGACGAAAGACGATTCCCTGACTGTCCATTTGTCCTCGATTTTCTTGAGCTGCCAGCCGTCTATGATGTCTCCTGCCATGATCAGGCGCTCGCACGTGAGGCTCTCAAGGAAGCGGGTAAGCTCCTCGACCTTGGCGTACAGGGACCCCATGTGGAGATCGGAGATGACGACTGTCTTGAAATGTTTCCGTTCCATGGAATCAATCGGCGGAATAATCCTTTATCTTCTGTTCTTCGGAAATAGGACAGACCAGGGCATTCCCGTCCCTCACAGCCACGATATAGCCATCAAGGCCGGAGACGACCACCTTCCTCGCGTCTTCGGCATGGACAATACAACCCTCGCAACCGAACAGCCTGATGTCCTTGCCGATAACCTTGTTGCCACCATCGACCGCTTTGGCGGCTCCTCCGTCTGGAACAGGATCTTCGTGGGGCATGGGAATATGTTCCTTTATCGAGGAAAAACTCCCGAGGTCAGACCAACCGAGGTCACTGGCAATCACATGAATATCCTTGGATTTCTCCATGACGGCATAGTCGATGGATATCTTCTCACAGGTGGGGAAGAGCTCCTTGAGGGTCTCCTCTTCTTTCCAGGTCCCGAACGAGGCGGCGATCGAGTCCATTATCCCGGCGATCTGGGGAGCATGCTCCCTGAGCTCGGAAATAATTGTCTTGCAGCTCCATACGAATAATCCCGCATTCCAGAAATAGTTACCGGCGGCAAGATATGACTCGGCTGTCTTAAGATCCGGTTTCTCTTTGAACTCCTTTACCTTGACGATCTCGTCAGGAAGCCTTTCCTCCGCCTGGATGTAGCCGTAGCCTGTCTCTGGTTTGGAAGGCTCGATCCCCACGGTGACAATCCTGTGGGTCCCGTCCGTGAAATTCAGGGCCTTTCGGATCGCTGCGGCGAACTTCTGGACATTGATGACCAGGGCATCCGCGGGGGTGACGATTATGTTGGCGTCAGGGAACTCCGCGTTTATCTTCCAGCATGCGTAGGCGATGCATGGGGCGGTGTTCCTAGGAACCGGCTCGGCGAGGATGTGACTTTGCGGAATGCCTGGCAGCTGTTCCTTCACTATGTCCACATACGCCTCGGAAGTGACAACCCAGAATCTCTCCAGATCGCAGACCGGTCTGAACCTGTCGACAGTCATCTGGATGAGGGTCTTACCTATCCCGAGCAAATCTATGAATTGTTTTGGCATTGAGGGCGTGCTGACAGGCCACAGGCGGCTTCCGACTCCTCCAGCCATTATTACGACGTGGGTATTCATAATATAATCGATTATAGTTCCGGATGTAAATTTATAAAAAATCATGGATTTAACCGGAGAATTTTGTAAATTGGCATGGTAAAAGGTATAACAACTATTGTTAATATCACTTAATAACAAAACATTATGAGAAAGTACATCGCTGAATGTATCGGGACATTTGTCCTGACTTTCCTCGGCTGCGCCACGGCAATGTTCGTGGGTTGCGGCACTCCCGCCGGCCTGTTCGCGACAGCCGCGGCCTTTGGTCTCTCGGTCATCGCCATGGCCTACACCATCGGCGGAATTTCCGGTTGCCACATCAATCCTGCCATCACCCTCGGCGTGGCCCTTTCTGGCCGCATGAGCTGGAAGGATGCCTGCGGCTACTGGTGCGGACAGATCATCGGTGCCATCATCGCCGGAGCATGCCTTCTTCTTTTCGCGAAGACCATGGCCCAGCCTGGTGCCGCTTTCGCCGGTGCCAACCCTGCCGGACTTGGCACTA
Source organism: Bacteroidales bacterium (assembly GCA_017627955.1). Taxonomy (GTDB): domain Bacteria; phylum Bacteroidota; class Bacteroidia; order Bacteroidales; family UBA932; genus Cryptobacteroides. Next base: position 60,744 of record JAGAFU010000001.1, read on the forward strand.
ACGGTGTCGCCGGAGCCGGTGGAGTCGGTGGAGCTTTCCTCGTTGAGGTCGTAGCCACCTTCCTGTTCGTCCTCGTGGTTCTCGGAACCACCGACAGCAAGGTCGGAGCCGGCAACTTCGCCGGTCTTGCCATCGGTCTCAGCCTCGTGCTGATCCACCTCGTGTGCATCAACCTCACCGGAACCTCCGTCAACCCCGCCCGTTCAATCGGTCCCGCCCTCTTCGCTGGCGGTCAGGCCCTGAAGGATCTCTGGGTGTTCATCGTCGCCCCGCTCATCGGTGGTGCTCTCAGCGCCATTGTCTGGTGCGCCCTTACTCCCAAGGAGGAAAAATAGTTCCGATCGCGACGTTTTAGGCCGGCAAACTGCCGGCCTTTTTTGTTATTATTTTGATAATCAAGGATATTTTCTTATTTTTAGGCATGCTAGAGAAGATTATATCCTCGGTTAACGATGTCGTCTGGAGTCCGGCGCTGGTAGTCCTGCTTGTCGGGGCCGGCTTGTATTTTTCCCTTCGGACACGTTTCGTTCAGTTGAGGCGTTTCGGACTCATGACCCGCCTTCTTTTCCGCAAGAAGGACAAGGAGTCCGCCAACAAAGGAGTCTCATCTTTCGAGGCCTTCTGCATAGCTCTTTCCGGAAGGGTAGGTACCGGGAATATCGTGGGAGTGGCGACAGCGATTGCCCTCGGCGGGCCTGGATCGGTCTTCTGGATGTGGGTCATCGCTTTCTTCGGGGCTTCCACAGCTTTCGTGGAGTCTACTCTGGCCCAGATTTTCAAGTTTTCCCACCCCACAGGCTACAGGGGAGGTCCAGCTACTTACATCGAGAAAGGCCTCAAGGCTCGCTGGATGGGAATATTGTTCGCGGTTGTTACGATAGTGGCGACGGGGCTGCTCCTACCCACGGTGCAGTCCAACGGATTGTCCGCCGCCGCATATAACTCCTTTGGGATCAATCCTTTAATCTCCGGTTTAGTCCTTGCCTTCATCCTGGGACTGGTGATCGTCGGGGGAGTACAGAGGATCGCTAAGGCCGCCGCGCTGGTCACCCCTGTCATGGCGGTCGTCTATATTCTCATCTCCATAGTTATTCTCGTCCTCAATTATCAGGCTATCCCGGGCCTCCTTTCATTGATTGTCAAGAACGCGTTCGGAATCAATCCTTTGTGCGGAGGAATCCTTGGATCGACCATCATGATGGGCGTGAAGCGCGGGTTGTTCTCCAACGAGGCGGGGCAGGGAACTGGAGCTATCCCTTCAGCGTCCGCTGACGTGAAGCATCCCGCCGAGCAGGGCCTTGTCCAGGCCTTTTCCGTCTACGTCGACACCCTCCTGGTCTGTACGGCAACCGCGCTTATGATCCTCTCGGCCGGCACCTTCAACATCCTTGACGCCAAGACAGGAGAAATGCTGGTGGCGAACGATCCCGGACTCGGAGCCAATTATGTGGGATATACCCAGGCTGCCGTCGATTCGGTCATCGGAGGATTCGGGAGCGTTTTCGTGAGCGTTGCCCTGGCCTTTTTCGTGTTCACGACAGTCATGGCCTATTATTTCTATTCAGAATCCAGCATAATGTATCTTTGCAGCCTGAAGGACAATTTCTCCAGAAAGAAGGAGAACTTGATGATCAGGATTCTTCAGGCCGTAATTCTTGCCGCCGTAGTCTTTGGTGCGGTCAAAGAAGCGAATACGGTCTGGACACTCGGTGACATCGGTGTCGGCCTCATGGCATGGGTCAATGTGGTCGCGATAATCATCCTTGCCCCAAAGGCTTTCGCTGCCTTGAAGGAATACGAGAAAAGTTAGATCCTGACTCCCTGTGCCTTGAGGATGGCCTGTACACGTGCGGGCTCGGTGTTTTGCACGGCTGATCTGTCGAGAAGGGCTCTGGCCGCCGCGGCCCCGGCCGCCTGGCCTGTAACAAGGCAGGTGGCTATCTCACGGGCATCGTATGTGATGTCTGCCTCGTAACCGAAGCAGCGCCCCGCCACGACCAGGTTCGGGGTTTTTCTTGGAAGGAGAGACCGCAGGGGAATCTGCCAGGCAGGCCTGTCCCAAACACTGTATTTATTCCCGTCCAGGTCACAATCGATATCGACACCGGCGATCCCGACAACATCCTCATAGGTTGTTTGTCCGATAGCGTCGGCCATCGAGACATTTCGGAGGCTGTCCAGCACCCTCGTGACCCTGACCCCGAGAAGAGGTGGAGTCTCCATCAGGAAAGCCTCCTCGCAGCCTTCTTTGGTTCTCAGCTCCTGGGTCTTGTCCCACATATATTGCCGCAAGGAATCATTCAGCCGGGACATGTTGAATATGTCCAGTCCATCCTGGTCATATTCCCCGTTGGTGTGCATCAGCCCAACACCCTTTATCGGTGTCATGCTGCCATGGGCATTTTCCTCCTTGAGGTTGCCGACGCGCCACATGGCACCGATATGGTGTTTGACAAAGCGGTAGCTTTCGCCTGCCCAGTAGAATAGATCTCCGTCGCCGGTAGTGTCCACGTAATATTTGGCTTTTATGGCGCTGCGGCCGCTCTTGCTCTCGATGATCACAGAGTCGATCCGGTCGCCTGACTTTATGATATTCACGGCATGGGCAAAGTACAGGACCTTCACCCCGGCGGCGTTGACCATCAGGCGCATGGCGTGTTTCGTGGCTTCGGGATCAACGACAGGGGAGCGCCCGGGTTGAATCGACATCCCCATGTCCTTGAGCTCGACCGCGAGCTCATCGGCGATTCCATAGACCACCTGCTTCCACCCGGAGGCGGTTTTCGCCTCCATGCAGTTGAGCGGCAGAACCGATCCTCCGGTCCACAGACCACCAAGGAAACTGTTCATTTCCAGCAATATGACGCTGGCGCCTTCCCTCGCGGCGGCAAGAGCGGCGGCGAATCCCGCGGGGCCGGCTCCGGCAACCAGGATGTCGCAGGAGGCGATCACAGGGATCTTTCGGGCCGGTTCCTTGACATAACCTTCGACAGCGATGTTGTCTGTTGACAGCTTCGCTTTCTCCGCGCCAGCGGCGGGAATAGCCCCGCCGACAAGCGCCGCTCCTGTCGCCGCCGACCCGATCTTAAGGAAATCCCTACGTTTCATGTACGTTTATTTGACATAGAACTGGCCTCCGCCTACTCCGTAGGCATGGACAGGACCATAGGTACCGTCGCCTTGGTACTCCTGGGCCCAGGACACTTTGGTGGCTTGCTTACCCTTGCTGGTCTGGACGATTGAGTAGCCGAAAATAACCCTTCTGACTGGCTGTCCGGCGGCGTTGGTCTCGACTTGCCAACCGTCTGAAGTCACCACGCAATCCACCACCTTGTCTGTGATCGCCTTCTCCAGGGGAAGCACTTTGGCCTTCATCGAGGCGTTCATCGCTCCAGCCTTAGGCATCGGCTGGTACTCCATCGGGATCTTGTCATTGTCCTCGATCGCCTTTGTCACGATGCTGAGGTACAGACGGCAAGTCTGGTAGGCCTGCTCGAATCTTTTATGGTCATATTCATTAGGATACCATTCCTTCAGTATCGCGAGAGCGCCGGATTCGTAGATGACCCCGATGTTACGCATCAGGTTGACCGCTACCTTGGCGATGTACATCTCGTCGTCGTCAAGGATGACAGGAGTGTAGCCACCGCCAAGCGGCCTCTCGCAGAATTGATACTGGTCATTCTTGTAGCAGACGGCGTAGCCGGTGGATCTCTCATTCGGTCTCGCCCTGGGGACATGATTTACCCAAAGATTTGTCTCGAATTCAGGCGATGGAGACATTGAATATGCCCACTCTCCATTCGAGTTCTTGACCATCTTGACGTTTGTGTGGTTCTCGGCGATGAGGTAGAGGTTGATCATGAACTGGACGAAGTTCTTGCTCTCATCGATGAGTTTCTGTGCGAAGACCTCATCTTCAGGCCTGGTACCGTTGCTCATCTCAATGAGGATCTTCCGGTCCCATTTGGCTCTTTCACAAAGCTTAGCGGTGAATTCCTGGACCTGGGGAACAGTCTTGAATATGAGTTCCCAGGCAGTGTTTTCCAGGTATTTTCCAGTCTCATCGTCGTTTCTTTCCAATGGTTTTAGGCTCATCAGTTCGGGCAATTCCGGACCTTGTGGTTGTTGGGCATAGATGCCGGTCGCTGTCAGCGTCAATGCGCTGAGCAGGATGATAAGAGTTCTTAGTTTTTTCATTTTGGATTTATGTGATTGGTTTACAGTAATTTCTGAGTTGTGTTCCAGCCTTCGAAGAAAACCTTGAGGTCGCCTTGGTGGCTGGCGGCTGGCTTGATCCGGATCGTCTTGGAAACTTTCGGCAGCAGGGTGATGAAGTTGTCGGAATATATGGTCCCGTGGACCGGCTCTCCTGAAGAGTCGCGGAGCTGCAGCCTGTTGAAGAACGCTATCTTGGACGATGTGTTTCTCAGAGTGACTTCAATGCTTCCGTCGGGGAGGTTCCGCCTGCTGACCTTGACGGTCGCTTTGGGCATATCCCGCAGGGATTCAAAACCTGACGTGCAGGGGCCTGTCACGGTTTGGGGTCCCTCGTATTCGTCAGATGAACGCCAGTAAAGATTCTCTGAGACTGTCTTCCCGGACTTGTCGGTCAGCTGGAGGTCTATGAAATGGACCGTTGAGATTGATGAGGGGAAGTCCAGGGTCAGGACATCGTCCAGGGCCTTCTCGGCGGGAATGTCTATCGAGGCTTCCCAGGTTTTAACCAGCTTGCTGGAAAGGTCGTATAACCTGGCTTTCAGCTTGAGCCCGGATTCCGGTTCCAGGGAGTCGTTGATCACGCTGACAGTATTCTTCAGATAGTCAAACTGCACGTGTAGCGGCTCCAGGGAATGCATTGTGTGATAGAGCGATGCCGTCGGCTCAAGGTAGTAGTCCCACATCCTGGCGCAGACCTGCACATTGGGGCAGTTGTGATACCAGAACAGAAGCCCGGAGCAGAACCGGTCTCCATCGTCCAGACGGTTGTAGTTCCAGACCTCCCAGATGCTCTTCGAGTTCATGGCACCGACGAGTTGTCCTTTCCGGGCATAATCCTCAATGCCGGAAGGTTCCCCATAGCAGCGGACCATGTCGTCGTAAAGGGTTGTCATGAGGTGGAAACCATTGCCGTCCAGATAGTTCCATGTGGGTTTGTCGATAGGCCAGAGCTTGTCTGAGGGCATCATCTTCCGGAGCGACTCGATGACCGGAAGGGTAGGGGCTCCATATTCAGGATTGAAACCGTCCACCCGGCTGCCGCGGTCGGAGGCCGTGTTGGTGTAGTGGCGCATCGGATTAACCTGTTTGTAGGGGCTTCCGTCGTGGATGCCGTCGCATTCGGACTGCATCTGGTAGGGACGTGTCCCGTCCAGGGCATCCAGCAGGGCAGGAGTCCCGGTGACTTCAGTGCTCTCATTGGAGGCGACGTAGAAGATGATTGAGGGGTGGTTGCGGATCCTCTTGACTGTCGAGGCCACATTATTGAAATATATTGACTTGTCATGAGGATGCCTGGTGTCGCCTGTCATCCAGAACTCTTGCCAGACCATGATCCCGTACTCGTCGCAAAGCTGGTAGAAAAGGTCGCTCTCGGCTATACCTCCGCCCCAAAGCCGCAGGAAATTGATCCCTGACTGGTCTGTGTAGGCCATCTCGGTCCTCATGCGCTCGTCACCGGTTCTGAGCATCGCCTCGGGGATCCAGTTGCTGCCTCGGATGAACATGCGTTTTCCGTTGACTATGAACACCTTCGATCCGTCAGGAGTGTCGGTCGTGACCTTCACGTCCCGGATCCCGAAGGTGACCTCTTTGGAGTCGGAGACCTTCCCGTCGACAGAGACGGTTAGCTTGAGCTTGTAAAGTTCTTGGGCACCTTTGTTTTTAGGCCACCAGAGCCTGGGGTTCTTGATCGCGAGTTGGGGATATTCCTCCGGCGAGAAGGTGATGGTAGGTTCCTCGCCCCGGATAAGGGAGACTTCCTTGGAGAACTTTATTCCGGTCTCCTCGATCTCTCCTTTGACCACGCATTTGACAGGCTCGTTGTTCTGGAAACCGCTGGCCGGGTTGACAAGGCCGACGGAGATGGTCTGGGCGGCGACGGAATAGTCCTGCTCGGGGAACGCGCTTCGGATGAAAGGGGAGTCGAGCCGGACCGGGCCCGTCTTGAACACTTCGACGGATTTCCAAATGCCGGTGTTGCGGTCCCGGATGCCATCGTCGTATGAGAAATCCCAGCCGACGGTCATAAGCTGGGTGGTGTTCCAACCGATGTCGCCGTCTCCTCCGTTGCGGTTCTCGCCGGGGGCTCCCCAGGGTTTGGGCATAGTGGTTCCGGGAATATCCACGGGCTTCACCAGGACGGCCAGCGCGTTGCGTCCTCTTTTGGCGGCGAAGTCCGTGATGTCGATGAGGTCGTCGTTGAACATCCCGGCCATCTCGCTGACCAAGTGACCGTTGAGCCAGAATTCGGCCCGGTAGTTGATGCCTTGAGGATGAAGCCAAAGCCTTTCTCCCTCAGCTACTTCCGGTGCGTCAAACTCTGTCCTGAACCAATATGTCCAGAATTCCCGGCCGGTGTCTATGATGTCGGGGATCTTGTGCTCGGAGATCTTGTTGTTGGTTCCGTAATATGGCTCCGGATACACTCCGTTCTCCACCAGGGAAGTCAAAACGGTTCCCGGCACGATGGCTTCCATCCACTTCGAGTCGTCGAACTCCGCCGAGGACAGCTCCCTCGACGTTGCCTTGACCTCCGAAGCCTTGGCCATCTTCCAGGAATATTCCCCGCCATGGCCCAGTCTCGAATCCAGCGCCTGTCCCCAGGACATGACGCTGGCCCCCAGAGCAAAGACCGCTATTAAAACCCTCTTCATCATAATCAACACATTATAAACAATTCATTTCTCCTATCGTCCGATGGCGCTCCCCTACGGGGTACCACGTCGACTGGACTACTCGCATCGGCCATGCTCGGCCGCAGGCTACGTCCATTCTCCTAGGCCCCCTTCAGGGACGCCATCGGACGATTGAGTACAGTGACGAGGTGTCATCCCCTGGAGGACCTGTCCACCCCCGGACAGTGATGTGCACCCCAAAAGTTGGACGGTTAATAATAGATTTTTACATGTTCTGAGTTCGGTATTGTACCGGACTTAGTCCGTTTAACCGTAGTTTGATTCGCTTATTGTTGTAGTAGTCGACGTACTCACGGAGAGCTGCT
>JAGAFU010000056.1 GCA_017627955.1 Bacteroidales bacterium
AACAAGAACGTCGTATGGAGCTCCTCTGACGAGGCTGTCGCCACTGTCACACAGACAGGAAGGGTAGAGGCGATCGCTCCTGGAACAGCCACGATCACAGCCACCGCAGCCGACGGCAGCGGAATATCCGCGTCCTGCGAAATCACGGTAGAGGAAAAGGAGGTTAGCACCACTGTCAAGGTCAAGCAAATCAATATTATTACTCCGGATAACAAAACAATGTATTGGGGGTATATAGAATGGGACAAATTGACTTACCAGCTTAAGGCGGAAGTTCTGCCAGCCAACGCCACCAATAAAAACGTCACATGGAAGAGCAGCGACACCAAGGTCATCACAGTCAACAGCGACGGCTTGGTAACCTTTGTCGGAGAAGGGTCAGCCACCGTCACCGCAACCGCGGCGGACAAGAGCGGTGTGAGTTCCACAATGTTGTTTTCACTGAATGAGAGGAAAACCGACAAGATTACCCTCTCAAGCAGCACCGGTGTCTTCACAGTCCTCCCCAACCGTACGATCAAGATCACAGCCGAACTGACAGGCAACAAAAAGCCCGTCACTAATAACAAGGTGACATGGAGCGTCCCCAATAACTCCGTGTTTAAAATCATATCTTCGGATGACACTTCCTGTACAATCCAGGGAGTCGCGGCGGGTACGCAGACCTTGACGGTAACAGCCAGGGATCTCAGTGGGAACATAGTTTGCACCGCGACTCAAAAGATTGAGACCTCTTCGACAAAGAACCCCATCACTTCTATCAGCTGGAAACCGGACCAATATGGTAATTACCTGAGAGACGTACTAATCAATGCCGGACTGGAAATTGACGTTTATGTCAACGTCTCTCCCTCAAATGCCGATTTCTCGAAACTGCTATGGGTCATCGACGACGAAAGCATCGCGACTGTGTCCTATCCTACCCCCAGTGATAAACGCCATGCCGTGATCAAAACCAAGAAAAAAGGGTCCACAAAGGTCCAAGTCATTGCAACGGATGGTAGCGGTGTGAGTACCAACAAAACATTGTTATCTGTCGTTGACATATAAGCATATAAGTCAATAAACTAAAGAGGGTGGCCATGTGGTCACCCTCTACTGTAAATAGCTTTTCGTTCACACTAAAGTCCGAGCTTCTTGAAGAAGTCGTTGCCTTTATCATCGACGAGGATGAAGGCCGGGAAGTCCTCGACAGTGATCTTCCAGATCGCCTCCATTCCGAGTTCAGGATATTCAACACACTCGATTGAGCGGATGCTGCTCTGCGAGAGGACAGCGGCGACGCCACCGATGGTGCCGAGGTAGAATCCGCCATGCTTTTCGCAGGCATCAGTCACAACCTTGGAACGGTTGCCCTTGGCGATCATGACAAGCGAAGCTCCATGGTCCTGGAACTCATCCACATAGGGATCCATACGGTTGGCAGTCGTGGGACCCATACTGCCGCAAGGATAACCTTCCGGAGTCTTGGCCGGACCCGCGTAAAGGATGGGATGATCCTTGAAATAGGCGGGCATATCCTCACCAGCGTCCAGACGGGCCTTAAGCTTGGCGTGAGCGATGTCACGGGCGACTATGATGGTACCGTTAAGGTTGACCCTGGTTCCCACCGGATATTTGGTGAGCTCTGCCCTGACAGAATCGATGCCTTTGTCAAGGTCTATGACGATACCCTTGGGGCCCTCACCGGGACGACGGTATTCATCAGGAATAAGCTCTGAAGGGTTGGTGTCCATCTTCTCGATCCAGACACCGTCCGCGTTGATCTTGCTCTTGATGTTACGGTCGGCTGAGCAGCTGACTCCCATTCCGATCGGGCAGCTGGCCCCGTGGCGGGGAAGGCGGATGACACGGATGTCATGCGCGAGATATTTGCCGCCGAACTGCGCCCCAAGGCCGATCTTCTGGGCCTCGACTAGGAGTTTTTGTTCCAGATCAATGTCACGGAACGCGCGACCTGTCTCGTCTCCTGTCGTAGGGAGAGAATCGTAATACTTAATGCTGGCGAGCTTGACTGTCAGCAGGTTCTTCTCGGCTGAAGTGCCACCGATCACGAAAGCGATATGGTACGGAGGGCAGGCCGCGGTACCAAGGGAACGCATCTTCTCAACAAGGAAAGGAAGGAGGGTCCCCTCGTTCTGGATCGTGGCCTTCGTCATCGGGTAGAAATATGTCTTGTTGGCTGATCCGCCACCTTTGGCGACCATGATAAAACGATATTCAGCACCTCTGACCGCCTCGATGTCGATCTGGGCGGGAAGGTTGCACTTTGTGTTGACCTCGTCGTACATATTCAGAGGGGCGTTCTGGCTGTAACGGAGGTTCTCCTGGGTGTAGGTGTTGAACACACCGAGGCTCAAAGCTTCCTCGTCCTCGAAATCAGTCCAGACTCCCTGGCCCTTCTCGCCGTGGATGATCGCGGTACCTGTGTCCTGGCAGAACGGAAGGACTCCCTTCACGGAAGTCTCAGCGTTGCGCAGGAACTGCAGCGCGACATACTTATCATTCTCCGAGGCTTCCGGATCATTCAGTATGGCAGCGACCTGCTCATTGTGGGCCCTGCGAAGCATGAACTGGCAATCGTGGAAACTCTGCTGGGCGACAAGCGTAAGCGCCTCGGGAGAGACCTCGAGGACAGTCTTGTCTCCAAACTTGACGGTTTTAACTAATTTCTCGGATCCGGGGATCTTGTAGTACTCTGTCGTGTCCGGTCCCAACTGGAACATCGGAGCGTATTTGAAATCAGGCATCTTTGATACAGTTTGTTTTGAATCTATAAATATATTCAATCATTCAGACCTCTGCAAATCAATTATTCGGCAGCCTTGTCAATCTGTCAGTATAGCCATCAAATCCGTATTGAACCAAATGTATTCCTTACCTATTTTTTCCTTGGCAAGCATTCCAAGAGTTTCCAATTGGGACAGATACTTTTTGGCCGTATTGATGCTTTTGACTTTTTCTGACAGCAGGTTCTTAGGACGGATGTAGGGTTGTTCAAAAAACTTGGGAATATTCATCTTATCTACTGGGAACTTGTTGTCAAGCATAAACGCCCTGGTCTTTTCCATAAGAGCCTTAATCCGCATAATCTTGTCGATGGTGTATTCCACCGTTTGAGAAACTGCTTCAAGCATATACAGAATCCACGGTTTCCACATTAGCGTCCCTGTAATCCCACCGAGTTTCTGATAATACTCATCCTTGTTCTGGAGAATGTATGAACTGAGGTAAAGAATGGGTAAATCCAACAGCTGTTTTTGTATCAGGTACAAAATACAAAGTATTCTTCCAGTCCTTCCATTGCCGTCGCGGAAGGGATGGATGGCTTCGAACTGATAGTGGGCCATTGCCATTTTCAAGAGAGGGTCTATAGGATACTTGATATCATCATTCAGAAATTCCAGCAGGTCCGCCATCAGCTTTTCCACTACTCCTTTTCCACGTGGTGGAGTGTAAACAGTTTCGGCGACCAGGGAGCCCCAGCCTCTTTTTTTGATTACCACTTCCGCCTGGTATGGGCGGATGCCATCACGAGTCTGTTTAACCGCCCTGTACACATCGATTATTGTACCCAGTGTCATTGTATTGTCAGATGCGACCCTGTTGAATCCTTCCCAAAGAGCTTCACGATAATGAAGAATCTCTTTAGCCGGACCCTCCAGAAAACTATCCTCCTGAAAAGACAGGGATCTGTAGAGTTCGTCATCCGTCGTGAATATGTTCTCGATGGCACTACTGGCCTTTGCCTCACGCAAAGCAATGGTGTTTACGAATATGGACTGGTTTGGGAGCGTTGACGCCAGTCCTTTCAATTCGGCCAGAAGCCGACTTGCTATCATCAGTTTATTCAGCACATCTTCGTCACGGTACAATTCCGTTGCAGGTGGCAAAGGCGGCAAGTTATTGTATGGGATATTACGATCGTAGGCTTCCATCTTTTGACAGTTTTCCTTTCAACTGTCAAAAATAGTAAAAATTTGACAGAAATAAAAAAATCTGTCATAAAGTGTCATGTAATTATTATTCAATGTCTTCCATGGGCTCAACAGCTCCCCCAGCCCCTTCCTGCATGAGGTAGCGGCGCATGAACTCGCCAAGGTCGCCATCAAGGACTCCTTGCGTGTCAGCCGTCTTATAGCCGGTCCTTAGGTCATTGACCATCTTGTACGGATGGAGAACGTAGGAACGGATCTGGGAACCCCACTCAATCCTCTTTTTCTGGCCTTCGATCTTGTCTTTCTCTTCCTGACGCTTCTTCATCGCGATATCATACAGCCTTGAACGAAGCAGCAACAAGGCTTTCGCCCTGTTCTTCGGCTGATCCCGGGTCTCGGTGTTCTCGATGAGGATTTCCTCCTCCTTGCCGGTGTCGGGATCCTGATAGAGATACCGCAGGCGCACTCCCGACTCAACCTTGTTGACATTCTGTCCGCCATGTCCTCCTGCCCTGAAAGTGTCCCAGGAAAGCCTTGAGGGATCGACATTTACCTCGATCGTGTCATCCACAAGAGGATATACGAAAACTGACGAGAATGTCGTCTGGCGCTTTCCCTGGGCGTTGAAGGGCGATATTCTCACAAGCCTGTGGACACCATTCTCCGCCTTCAGATAGCCGTAGGCATATTCCCCGTCAAACTCAATAGTCACGGACTTCACTCCGGCCTCATCGCCGTCCTGAATGTCTGTTATCGCCGTCTTGTAACCGTTGCGTTCGCCCCAACGGAGATACATCCTCATCAGCATCGAGCTCCAGTCATTGGCCTCAGTACCGCCGGCTCCGGAATTGATCGTCAGCACGGCCCCGAGATTGTCGCCCTCAGAGCCAAGCATATTCCTCATCTCCAAGGCCTCTATGTCTTTCAAGGCCAGAGCGTAAGCCTGGTCAAGTTCCTCTGTCTCAGGAGTTGAGTCACTCTCTTCGGAAGCGCTGTCAAGGCTTTCCTTGGCGAACTCATAGAGGACATCCACATCCTCGGTCTCGGAAAAAGCCTTTTCGTAGGCGGTGACCCAGGACTTGATCCCGTTGAGATTCTTCATGAAAGCCTCCGCACCCTTGGGATCGTTCCAGAAATCGGGAGACTCGGTCTTTTTCTGGAGAATGGCGATCTGCCCCTTTTTCCCAGGGATGTCAAGACAGGAGTCCAGAGTCTCCAGACGCTTTCGAAGGAGTTCTATCTGTTCTCTTGATGTCATTATCGAAGGGGAATGTCTGGAATATCAGTCTTGATCAGCATCCCGCGAGGCGCGCCATGCTCAAGTCTCACCGTCTCCAAGCCGCTTCTACGGCCTTCAATGGGAGCCTTGGTGTACACCTTACCGGCAGCGGAAAGAGCCGCCCTCAACATGGTCTCGTTCTCATCCCCGAACTGGAATCCATCCAAAGCGTTGTCCTGGACCTCGATGTCGACAGGAATGCCGTCTGGCATAGCGCGATTGTTTCCATACTTATCGGCGAACTTGCTGACCATCACATAGATGCCCCAATTGCCAATTTTGGATATGTCCACATTCGTGCTATTGGAGAACACATTCTTTGGCGAAAGCATGTAACCGGCGCAATACTTCCCGTAGGTCTGCTGCCCGATAACGGTAATGTCCACATAAGGCGTCAGGCCCACGATAAGGCCTTCCGAAGCCGAGGCGGAACTGCTGGTCACAATGCAATATATTTTCTTCAGGTCCAGGTTGGCATCTGAGATATCCTCACTGATATCGTAATTCTCGTTCTTGTATTCAAACTTGGTATCGAAATAGGTGTTGAAGTCTTCTGATTCCTTCCACGCTTCTGTCAATATCGAGTTGTAGACTTCCGTCTGGAATATGTCTTTAGCGGCGACATTGGCATACGGGGCGATGAGCGAGGCGAGCTCGCACTCGGTAGTCACGAATCCTCCCCCGTTGTAACGAAGGTCGAGGATGAGCTCCTGGACTCCTTTCTCCTTGAATTTGCGGAAAATACCAGGAAGAGTCCCAAGCGTATTCAGGTCAAAGGAATTATAGACAAGGTAGCCTACCGTCTTGCCGCCGACATCATAAGTCGTGTCAACAAGGACCGGATCCTCCCAAATGTCCTCGGCGGAAAGAGTGACATCATATTCCACGGCTCCAAGATAACCGTCTGCAGTGAGATGGGCCACTCCAAGGGTAATCTTCTCAGAGTTGTACACGTTGTTGATGTTGGAAGAGGTTATCTCACTCCCGTCAATGGTCATGATAAGGTCTCCCCTCTTGAGTTTGCCCTTGTCGGCCGGTCCCCCCTTGACGACATAATCCACGATCAGGAAGTACACTCCCTCCTTGTTCGAGATCCTTCCTGCCTCAAGGCTATAACCATAGGATAGTCCCAAACCTTCCACGGAGCTTGTCATGGCCTTCATGTCATCTGTCAACAGGGTCCAATGGTCAACCTCCTTGCCGTTGGCGTGATAACGGATGTCGTGGACAACCGTCTTCGGATCAAGACAAGTCTCTGGATCAAGTTTCTCAAGATCGTTGTATATCTCCTGATTCCAGAGATAATAAGTGTAGAGGGTGTTCAGGGCGAAATTGCTCGCTTGCTGGATCTCCTTTGAGGGTTTGGTCGATACAGGTGTGGGAGTATCGGGGCTATCGGTGTTTCCATTCGTGACCGGATCGTCTTTGTCTCCACAAGCTACCACGGAGGAAACGGAAACTGCCGCTATGACTAAAAAACGAAAAATATTTCTCATGACTTCTGTTTCTGGACGATTATATCAAACAATATGCAAAAATAACATTTTATCCGGGAATATGAGTATATTTGTAATATGATCGGCATATTCGACTCCGGATCTGGCGGCCTCTCGGTTCTGCGGGAAATCATCAGGATTCTCCCGAAGGAGAGGTACATCTACTACGCCGACAACGCCTTCTGCCCTTACGGGGAGAAAACCCCGGGCTTTATCCAGGACAGGGGAAGGGCAATAACTGATTTTCTTCTCGGCGAGGGAACTGACATAATCGTGGTGGCGTGCAACACAGCCACCGCGGCGGCGATTTCCACTCTCCGGGCGGAATACCAGGTGAAGTTCATCGGGATGGAGCCCGCTGTGAAACCAGCTGCCTTGAGCTCGGAATCCGGAGTGATCGGAGTACTTGCGACATCAGGAACCCTCAAAGGATCGAAATACCTCAACACCAAAGGCTTATACGAAGACGACGTCATAATCGAGGAACACGTCGGGAAAGGCTTTGTGGAGCTGGTTGAAAGCGGAGTCCTGGACGGACCGATCGCTGAGGCGACCGTCAGGGAGAGTCTCCAGCCCCTTCTCGACAAAGGGGCCGACAGGATTGTCCTCGGTTGCACACACTACCCTTTCCTGAGGGATGTGATACAGCGTATCGCCGGTCCGGATGTCCAGGTTATTGACCCGGCCCCGGCGGTCGCGAGGCATCTGCTGGATGTCATGAGAACTGAAGGCCTGGTCCGCGAGGACGGAGGCCCTTCCCTGCCCGACGTGAGGCTTGTCGCCTCCGGCGATCCCACTCCTTCCAGAATGCTGCTCGACAAGATAATCAAGAACGAAATAATACATGCTTAACTATTCCTATTGCTCGGACAAGTACCAGTACACGATGGGAAAGTCCTTCTTCGAAACTGGCCGCAAGGATGAGATGGCCGTGTTCAACATGTTTTACCGCAAGGCCCCGGAGAACAACAACTGGGCGGTCTGCAGCGGCACCCACGAGGTGATCGAGTGCATCCTCAACCTCGGCAAGGCCGAGCCGGACTTCTTCGAGAGATTCCTCCCGGGAGACGAGTACGCCGAATTCCGGAAGTACCTTGCAACCATGAGGTTCACCGGCAATGTCTGGGCTCTCCGCGAGGGCGAGATCGTGTTCCCCAACCAGCCGATCATCACAGTTGAGGCCCCTCTCATCGAAGCCCAGGTTCTGGAAACCCCTATTCTCTGCATCATGAACCACCAGATGGCCGTAGCGACTAAGGCATCCAGAGTCTGCCGGGCGACGGATCGTCCGGTCAGCGAGTTCGGCTCCAGAAGGGCCCACGGCCCCTGGGCCGCGACCTATGGAGCTAAAGCGGCCATCATCGCCGGGTGCGCCAGTACCTCGAACATCCTGACCGGAGTCATGAACTCGGTTCCCTCGACCGGGACCATGGCCCACAGTTTTGTCACCTCGTACGGAAGCAGCGTCGAGGGGGAGCACAGGGCCTTTGTCGACTACTGCAATACCCACAAGGGGGAAAACCTCATTCTCCTGATCGACACTTATGACACCCTCAAATGCGGGGTCCTCAATGCCATAAGGTCATTCAGGGAGTGCGGGATCGACGACAATTACGCTCCCGGCTACGGCATCCGCCTGGACAGCGGAGACCTCGCCTACCTGTCGCAGAAGGTCCGGAAAATACTCGACGAGCACGGAATGAAAAAATGCAAGATATTCGCCACCAATTCTTTGGACGAATACCTGATCACCGACTTGGAGCGTCAGGGTGCCTGCATAGACTCTTACGGCGTGGGTGACGCGATCGCGACCAGCAAGGCGGCCCCATGCTTCGGAAATGTCTACAAGCTGGTCCAGATCGGAGGAGAGCCGGTACTGAAGCGCTCCGAGGATACCATCAAATTGATCAATCCCGGTTTCCAGATCACCTATAGGATCATGAAAAACGATCCGGACCATGGCGAGTTGAACGAAGCCGACGTGACTTGCCTCAGGGGAGACTCGATCGCGAAAAAGATCGAGGCCGGAGAAGAGTTCACGATCTTCGCCGAGGACGACCGGTTCAAGCACAAGACTTTCGAAGCCGGGTCGTACACTTGGAGGGCTCTCCAGCTCCAGATAATCAAAGACGGGAAGGACTGCTCGGAAAAGCATTCCCTGGAAGAAAAGCGCGCTTTCTACAGGGACACGCTGAACCACTTCAGCCCGTCAGAGAGGCGTCTTATCAACCCTCACTACTACAAGGTCGACATCTCCGAAGACCTCTACAACAAGAAAATCTCGATGCTCGAGTCCCTCAACAAGGAGATCGCCGCCTTCAAGATCGACTGATTGTCCTTCGCCGCAGGGGCAGCCCTGTCCCACAGAAACCCTTCGGGCATAACGGCCCTCGTCCCACCACCGGCTAAGCCGGCGGTCCCCCCGTTCACGTGGCCACGGGTTTCCCGCGGGACAGGCTGCCCCGGCGGTTAGAGAACGGCGACAAGTTTCTCGAGCCAGAAGGCGTCGATTTGGTCGAAAGTGGAGAGTTCGTCGCTGTCGATGTCCAGGACACCGGCGACCTGACCGTCCTTGAATAACGGGACAACAATCTCCGACTTTGAGGCGGAGGAGCAGGCGATGTGACCGGGGAACGCGTCAACATCGGGCACGACAATGGTCTTGCCCTCTTTCCACGCGGTTCCGCAGACTCCGCTACCATACCCGATCCTCATGCAGGCGAAAGGTCCT
The DNA here is from genome assembly GCA_017627955.1 of Bacteroidales bacterium. Classification (GTDB taxonomy): domain Bacteria; phylum Bacteroidota; class Bacteroidia; order Bacteroidales; family UBA932; genus Cryptobacteroides. Next base: position 9,445 of record JAGAFU010000056.1, read on the forward strand.
TGGAACGGTCCGAGGATCAATTCCTTCCCATCCGGAGAAGGCGTTCCATGGCCATGGCTCCCAGGCGCGACATTGGCGGGCCCGACCAAATAGAAACCGGTCCAGAAAAAGCCCATTTTCTCTTTCACCAGGGCCGCGGCGTTGGACAATCTGGCGACAAAGTCCGGCTCGTCTCCGAGAAGGTGCTTAAGGTCGCTGACCAGTCTCGGGTAACGGAATATCTTAAGAGGCAGATGGCAATAACCGTCGGGATTCTTTATGAGATAGTCCTGGTGGCGGCCATCCGCCGTGAAGAAATTTTTCAAGGGAAGAAGTTCCACTGCCAATGGTTCGGCATAGAGAGCCTGAACTTCATCAAACACTTTGCGGATAGATGCGGAATCCGCTGGATCAGAGTAGTAAACTCCTGTCCTGTAACGGGTTCCCTCATCTTCTCCCTGTTTGTTAAGGCTCAACGGGTCGATGGCGCAGAAGAAATCCCGGACAAGTTCTTCCAGAGGGAGGGTGTCCGGATTGTAGATTACCCGGACGGTCTCGGCGTAGCCTGTGGTGTCGGTATAGACTTGCTCGTAGGTTGGGGACGGCGTGTCGCCGTTAGCGAAACCCACTTCGGTGTCCACCACGCCGTCAATATTCCTGAAATAGTGCTCGGCGCCCCAGAAGCAGCCGCCGGCCAGATATATTTCTTTCATTACTTATCCTCTTCTTTTTCAATTGATTCCCTTACTGAGCGCAAATAGTTACGACACTGCTCGATCAGTGTCTTGGAACGGCTCACCAGCGCTCCGATGTGATCGAGGCTCGTCTTCGGGTCCTCGATCTTGGCCGCGATGTCTTCCAGCTCGGCCATCGCTTTCGCATAATCAAACTTCTCTTCTGACATATTCGTTTTATATTTATCATCTCAGTCCGAAGCGGGAGGCATGACCTCCCCGAACCGTCTCGCTCCGTTCGACCCCACCGCTCGCTTCGCTCCGGTCCCCCCTCTTAACGTGCCGAGGGTGGCAGTGGTTCTGGGAGGTCATGCCTCCCGCTTCAGTCAAATATAATCATTTTTTATGTTCGACAGAGGTGACGGTGCCGGTGACGGTGCCGTCGGAAAACATCATCCTGAAATTGTCGCCTTCTTTAAGGCTCGAGGCGGAGGATAACTTCACGCCCTTGTCGTCGAGAGCGAGCAAATATCCCTTCTCGAGAATCTTTCTCGGATCCCCGGAGGCGATCCGGGACTCGAGGATGTCAAGCCTGTGGGCAGCGTCGGACAATCGACGGTCCGCAGCGTGAACAACATTTCCCTTAAGGAGGTCAAGCCTTGACAACATCGCGGAGAAACGACCGGAGAATGCCAGTTTGACTCTTGTCTCCAGAGAGGAAATCCGCTGGTCTTCAGCGATGTAGCAATCAAGGATTAGGTCCGCCAAGGCGGTCGGGGTCTTCACGAAGGTGTTGGCGACCATGTCGGCGACATGATAATCCTTGTCGTGGCCGATGGCAGTGAAAACCGGATAAGGACACGTGGCGATAGCGACCGCCAGATCATAATCGTCGAAGCAGGAAAGATCCAGCTCAGACCCGCCTCCGCGCATGATAAGCACCGCGTCATAACCCTTGGTTGAGGCTTGGATTACCTCAAGGGCCATGATCATCGAGTCCGCCGCCTGCTCACCCTGCATCAGTGCCTCGAACAATTCCATCTCGACGACAAAACCATATTCGTTCTCAAGAAGATGACGCTCGAAATCACGCAGTCCGGCGGCGCCTGGAGCGGAGATCACAGCCAGGGAATATGGCAGTTCAGGAAGCGAGAGACGCCTCTGCAGGTCCATCAGTCCCTCTTTGGACAAACGCTCAACCGTCAGACGTTTCTGACGTTCATTAGCCCCAAGCGTGAAATCCGGATCAACATCGTCAATATTAAGGGACAATCCGTAAACAGGATGGAAATTGACCTGAGCCCGGAAAAGAACCTCCATTCCGACGCCGAGCGACGAGCCGGTGACGCTCTTGAAATACTGGTCGATGTAGTTCCATCTTGAGGCCCAGATAGTGGCCCTGACCTTAGCCAAGACCGCTCCCCCTTCGCTCTGGGACAGTTCCAGATAGCAATGCCCGTTCCTCTTCAGGTTCAATTCCGAGATCTCGGCCTTGACCCAGATAATTCCCGGCACCACAGACTCTATCCCATCCTTCAGCAGGGCTGTCAAGTCCACCAACTCCATGTATTCCGAATCCATTGTCAAACTCTATGGTTACTCTCTTACAAAATTAACAAAAATCCACTATCTTTGCACTATGAGGATTTTTGAGGCAAAATTTGCCGGCAGCAGTACAAGGGTGGCAACAAAACCTGGGAGAAAACTGCCCGAGTTCGCGTTCATTGGACGCTCGAATGTCGGCAAGTCTTCCCTTATCAACATGCTTTGCGGCAACAGCAAGCTCGCGAAAACATCCTCTACTCCAGGAAAGACAAAACTAATCAACCATTTCCTGATCAACAACAGCTGGTATCTGGTCGACTTGCCAGGTTACGGATTCGCCAAGATATCCAAAAAAGAAAGGGAAGATCTCCGGAAGATGATCAACGACTACATCCTCGGATCGGAGGAGATGGTCCTGCTTTTCGTCCTGGTCGATTCGAGGCATGACATCCAGAAGATCGACCTTGAGTTCATCTCCGGACTCGGTGAGAACGGGATTCCTTTCGCGATCATATTCACAAAAGGAGACAAACTTGGCCCCAACGCCCTCAAGGCCCAGATAGAGAAAGACAAGGCGATCCTTCTTGAGCAATGGGAAGAGCTTCCGGCGATGTTCACTTCCAGTTCAGAGACCGGCGCGGGGAAGCAGGAGATACTCGACTATATTGAACAATATATATAACCATGTACATCGAACACAGAATGGAATTATTCGCGTGCAGGGCCTCAAGGGACTTCGCATGCAAGGTAGTCGAAAGCTTGAACAAAATCGGGGAGCGCTTCGGCGAGAAGTATCATCTCGGCGACTCTGAGGTAACCCAGTTCAGCGACGGGGAATTCGTGCCTTCATTCACAGACAGTGTCAGAGGTGCCACTGTCTTTGTGGTCCAATCCACATTCCCGCCCACCGAGAACCTCATGGAACTCCTTCTGACAATCGATGCCGCGAAACGCGCTTCCGCGGACAAAGTGATCGCCGTCATGCCGTATTTCGGATGGGCGCGTCAGGACCGAAAGGACAAACCGAGAGTCTCAATCGGGGCCAAACTTGTCGCTAACCTTCTGACAGCCGCCGGAGTGGACCGGATCATGACATGCGACCTCCACGCTGACCAGATCCAGGGATTCTTCGACATTCCGGTGGACCACATCTACGCCAGCAGGGTATTCATCCCCTACCTTAAATCCTTGAATATTGAGAACTTGGCCATCGCCGCGCCTGACATGGGCGGCGCTAAGAGGGCCAATGCCTACGCCAAGGAACTCGCCTGCCCCGTCATCATCTGCCACAAGACAAGGGAAAGGGCCAACGTGATCGGCTCGATGACCGCCATCGGCGACGTGGAAGGCAAGAATATCGTGATCGTGGACGACATGATCGACACAGCCGGGACCCTGACCAAGGCCGCCGACCTCCTCATGGAGAAAGGCGCCGCCAGTGTGAGAGCCTGCGCGACACACCCTGTCCTCTCCGGTCCAGCCTACGAAAGGATCAACGCCTCGTCTCTCAAGGAGGTCTACGTCACGGACACCATTCCGCTACGGACCACCGCTGACACGTCCAAGATCAAGGTGGTCTCGATGACTTCGACCTTTGCCTCGATCATCCATAAAGTCTATAATTACGAGCCTATCAGCTCCGAATTCATATTCTGATTCCATCCCCTACCATGCGCACCCTGCTCGCGGCCATACTCATCCTCGCTATCGCCATCGCCCTGATGTGCGTGGGAATCATCGTGAAAGGACGGTTCCCCGAGACTGAGGTCAGCAAAAACGAGAACATGCGCAAGCTGGGCATCAAGTGCATGCATGACCAGGAAAAAGAAATGTTCGGTTCTGAACGGCAACGCCAGAAAAACGCGTCCTGCACAGGTGTCATGTCAGACGCCTGCGCGGGATGCGGGTTTTATAAAAACTGATTAGTCATGAGCTTGGTAGCCATAGTAGGAAGGCCCAATGTGGGCAAATCAACCCTTTTCAACCGCCTCGTTGGAATGCGTCAGGCGATTGTGGACGAGACAGCGGGTGTGACCCGCGACCGTCATTACGGGAAATGTGAATGGAACGGGAAGGAGTTCTCCGTGGTGGACACCGGAGGATGGACAAGCAACTCGGACGATGTCTTCGAGGAAGCTATCCGTCGCCAGGTCGTCATTGCCCTGGAAGAAGCTGACCTGATTCTGTTCATGGTCGAGGCAGCCACCGGGATAACCGATTACGATTCCCAGATCGCCGACCTGCTTCGCCGAAGCGGGAAGCCGGTGGTTCTCTGCGTCAACAAGGTGGATTCCGGTGAGAAGATGTACGATTCCTACCAGTTCTACGGCCTCGGTCTCGGAGAAGTTTGGAGCATTTCAGCGGCCAACGGCAGCGGGACAGGTGACCTACTCGACGAAGTTCTGAGGCTCCTTCCCGAGGACACTTCCGCCCAGGACGACCATCCTGATCTGCCGCATATCGCCATCGTCGGCAAGCCGAATGTCGGCAAATCATCCCTGACCAACGCCCTTCTGGGCGAGGAAAGGAATATCGTGACTCCCGTCGCCGGCACTACCCGAGACTCGATCTCGACCAGATACAACAAGTTCGGCCACGATTTCATGCTGGTCGACACCGCGGGAATGAGAAGGAAGACCAAGGTCAACGAGGACCTTGAGTTCTATTCTGTCATGAGGGCTATCAGGGCGATCGAGCATGCCGATGTCTGCATCCTGATGATTGACGCGAACGCCGGCATGGAGGCCCAGGACATGAGCATATTCAACCTGATCGTGCGCAACCGCAAAGGCTGCGTGCTTGTCGTGAACAAATGGGACCTCTTCACAAAGGACAGCAACACGATGAAGGAATACACGAAGGCTCTGAAAGAGAGGCTGGCCCCATTCGATGATGTCCCGATCATATTCACTTCCGTCATCAACAAGCAAAGGATCATGGATGTGCTCGACGCCGCCGCGCACGTCTACGACAACTACGCCCGCAGGGTCCCTACCGCCCGTCTCAACGAGGTGATGCTTCCCGAGATAGAGAACTACCCTCCCCCGGCATGGAAGGGCAAGTTCATCAAAATCAAATATGTGACACAGTTGCCCACAAGGTTCCCGGCCTTCGCCTTCTTCTGCAATCTGCCGCAGTATGTCAAGGCACCGTACAAGAGATTCCTTGAAAATAAACTCAGGGAGCATTTCGACCTTCTGGGTTGCCCTGTGCAAATCTTCATCAGAGCCAAATAGCCATGGAAGAGTCTGACATTAAAAAAGAGAAAACAGGTTTCTTCAGTAACTGGATAGTGAGGAACCTGATCGGCGCGGTGGCGTTTTTTGCCATCCTGGTGATCGGAGCGTCAATATTGTTGAACGTCATCACGCACCACGGGCAATCCATCGAGGTCCCTGACCTGACGAACATGAGCGTCAGCGAGGCACACAAGGAGGCATCTCGCCATCACCTCAGGACCGAGGTGACAGACTCGATCTACGTGCGCAGGATGGCGAAAGGAGCGGTCTACAGCCAGAATCCCAAAGCGGGATCCAGGGTAAAGAAAGGTAGAAGGATCATTCTCACAATCAACGCCATGCACGCCAAAAAGGTCAGCATGCCAAATCTTGTGGGATATTCGATGAGACAGGCCAAGGCCGAGCTGAACTCCCGCGGACTGGCTCTCGGGAAGCTCATCTATGTCAATGACATAGCCACCAACAACGTGCTCCGTCAAATCTACCGCAACAGGGAGATCCGTCCCGGAGTGCAGATCGAGACAGGTTCCGAGATTGACCTGCAGGTCGGACTCAACCCTTCAGACAACATGACTTACGTCCCTAACGTCAAGGGTATGAAATATTTAAGGGCAGTGGATGCCGTTCATGACAACTCCCTCAACCTTGGCAAGGTCGTGTTTGACAAGACGGTCAAGAACTACACCGACTCACTCAACGCCATGGTGTACAAGCAGACTCCCGGCGCGTCGAAAAGTCCCCTGTTGATGGGATCTGACGTGACCCTGCATCTTTCGCTGGACATCAAGGAGAACTACTAGCCGTGGACGAGAACAAGCTTTACTCCGACCCCGAAGAAAACGTCGAGGATGAGGAGCAGGGAATGTTCGAGCATTTCCGGCTTAACGTGGATCCAGGGCAGTCCCCAATGAGGATCGACAAGTTCATGGCCACTCACTTGGAGGACACATCCCGGCACAGGGTCCAGCTCGCGATCAAGGAAGGATATGTCAAGGTCGGGGAGAAAACCGCGAAGGCGAACCTCATTGTCCGCCCTGGGGATATTATCCGCTTCATGATGCCGTACAGGCGAAGAGGGACCGAGATAATCCCGCAAGATATTCCACTTGACATAGTTTACGAGGACGACGATCTTCTCGTCGTGAATAAACCCGCGGGGATGGTGGTTCATCCTGGACACGGCAATTACGACGGTACGCTGGTGAACGCCCTCGCTTTCCACCTCGGAATAGACCCGGCCGCCATCCAAGAACAAGGGCCGGCCGAACCGGAAAGGATGGGAATATTGGTGCACCGTATCGACAAGGACACATCAGGGCTTCTTGTGGTCGCGAAGAACGACGAGACCCAGATGGATCTCGCGAAGCAGTTCTTCGAGCACAGCATCGAAAGGCTATATGTCGCGGTGGTCTGGGGCAATGTCAAGGACGATGAGGGCACGATTGACGCCGCGATCGGGAGGGATCCAAACGACAGGCTGCGCTTCAAGGTTTATCCGGAAGATGACGAGAGGGCCAAGCATGCTGTGACGCACTATAAAGTGCTTGAGCGCTTCGGCTATGTCACAGTGATCCAATGCCGCCTGGAGACCGGAAGGACCCACCAGATCAGGGTCCACATGAGCCACATCGGGCACCCCCTGTTCAATGACGCCAGATATGGAGGCTCGGAGATCAAAAAGGGCACGATCTACGCCAAATACCGCCAGTTCATCCAGAACTGCTTCGAGCTTTGCCCCCGGCAGGCTCTCCATGCCAAGACTCTTGGCTTCGTCCATCCCCGCACAAAAGAGATAAAACGATTCGACTCCAATATCCCGGAGGATATGGAGTCGATGATCTCTAAATGGCGGCGCTATGTTTCGTCCGAAAGCGCCCTTATGTCATCCTGAGCGAAGCGAAGGATCCGCGAAGCGAAGGATCTAGAACATCGGTGGCCTTCCACCGAAGCCACCCCTTCCGGGGCCGCCACCAGGGCCGCCACCAGGGCCGCCGGAGCCACCAGGTCCCATCCGCATATTGTTCCCCTTCTTCCCAAACGTTCCGAAGCGGTAGGTCAGCGCCACGATGACATACCTCCCGAGAGTATTGGTCCAACTCTCAGTGATCCTGTTGTTGGTGTTGCTGATATTGATGCTCCTGGCCTGGTCAAGAAGGTCATAAGCACGGAGAGCGAGGGTCACCCGGTCCTTGAACAAAAGCTTCTGGATGTCGAGATTGATCCGCAGGGTGGGATCGATTTCGGAAGCGTAATTGATGTACCAATTGTAATTGGCATCCGTCTTGAACCTGAAACCTGAAGGAGAAGTCCAAGTTATGGATCCGGTCAGATCCGGGGACCACGTCTCGGTGTTCTTGCTACCATTGGCCGGAGCGTTATCACCCTTATTGATGGAATAAGTGATGTGCTGGTATCTGGCACCACCGCCGAGGGCCACCTCAAGATCATCGCTGCGGTAAGTCAACCTCAACCTCTGCATGTAGAAGAAGCTGCGTGTAACATTCTCCCTGAAAATGGAAGCATTAGCGGGATCAGGATAGTCCTGGAGGAACTCCTTGTATTTAGTGAAAGCCCCTTTATCATCGCGGTACTTCGACATGTCAAGTTTCGATCCGGCATCCATGTAAGAGGTAGACTGCGAGTAAGTCACATTACTCATAGTGAAAACAGAGAAATTGGATTTCGCTATGGGAGAGTTGAAAAACATCCGGCCTCCGCCGTTGAATGAGTTCGGCCCGTTATAAGGGATGGAATACTGGACATTCTTGGAGTCATACAACAGGGCGGACACTATCGGATGCTGGACGAAACCGCCGTTGAGGTTGATATTGAAACTCGTGAAAGTCTTTCTGTTGGTCATCCTGAACTCGGCGTTCATGTTGTGGTTGAAATAAGGGATCAAGCCAGGATTACCGGTTGATATTCTGTTGGGGTTGGAGTTGTCCGGGACCCTCATCAATTGCGATGTGGAAGGTTGCGAAGAACGTCCGCGGTAGAATATCCTCACATTGGTGGTCTCGCCGAGGTCATACCAGAACATCGCGGACGGAGCGACATTTAGAACAGTCGTGTCGTAGACCTCCTTGTTGGTCTCATTGTGGGTCTTGGTCGGCATAAGGGAGAACCCTAACTGCGCGTGAAGTTTGTCTTTCTGATACTGGAGATCAAGTCCGGCGCTCTGGTTATTATACCTGTTAAGGATATTGCTGGAATAAGTGTCATCCCTCGTCTCGCCGAGGGGATCGTAAACCAATGAGTTCTTTCCCTGCACATTGGAGCCACTGTTATAGGCATCCTTAGTGGAGGTGTTTTTGCTCCAGGCATAGCTGTAATTGGCCGAGGCATAGAAACCACCTCCAAGCGGTTCGGTGTACACAAGCCTACCGGAAAGAGAGGCGCTGTTTGAAAGCTGGTCTATCCTCTGGTTCACGATATCAACAGACTCACCATCCTGGTTCTTGTTTGAGTTGAGCGACTGGTTGAAGCCGTCCATCTGGTTGTGGCTTATATTATAGTTGCCCATGAAAGAAAGGGTGCGACCGGGCATTCCAAGCTTCTGACGGAAGAGAAGGAATCCGTTCGTCCTCCAGTTGCGATTGTCCCCGGTGGTGTTGGAGAATCCGGTATTGGATGAGGTGAGGTTATTGTTGATGTCGAACCTCTCCTTGGAGAAATCCGAATACTGGATATAATTCCCTGATCCGAAATTGACCTGAGGCTGGAACAGGATAGACGTGTTCTCCGAGAATTTATGATCCAGACGCATTCCGAACCTGTGTCCGTACGTTACCCTGTTGTTCAATCCGGGAGAATCCACACCGTTGATGGTGACCATGGAACCATCACTCAAATTCTCCGTCTCTGTGCTTCTCTGCAGGACTTCCCTCTTGGACTGATTGTAGACATAGTTCCCACCCAGGTTCATCCTGTCGTCGAACAGATCCCAGGCTCCATTCAGGCCGGTCATCAAAGTGCGGGTGATGCCGTTTTGGCCGCCGCCAAAGCCTCCACCGCCGCCAAAGCCTCCACCGCCGCCGCCAAAGCCTCCGCCTCCACCCATCATGTTACCCATCATGTTGCCGGAGATGTCCGTGGCGCCACGGTTATTGGTGTTATTAGCATTGAGAATGAAACTGATGTTGCTTTTTTCAGTGAACTTACCGACAAACGCTCCTCCCTGGTAACGGAAGTCGTCACCAACCGCCAAAGTGCTGGTAGTCTTCGGGAAATCCTTTCCACCACCGGCGGAGAAATTACCCATCAGACCGTCCATCATGCCCTTTTTGACAGTGAGGTCGATCACCTGCTCCTCCTCGCCATCCTCGATACCGGTAAACTCCGCCTGCTCGGACTTCTTACGGACCACCTTGATCTTATCCACGATCTTCGCAGGGAGATTTTGGGAGGCGAGCTGCGGATCATCAAGGAAGAAGGTCTTGTTACCGATGGTGATCTTGGATATAGTCTGCCCGTTGGCAGTGATGGTTCCGTCGTCATCGATCTCAATGCCGGGAAGCTTCTTCAGAAGGTCAACAAGCATGTCATTCTCCGTCGTCTTGTACGAAGAAGCGTTATACTCGACAGTGTCTTTTTTAATTATGATAGGATTGCCGGTCGCGGAGACGCTGGCCGCATCAAGGACCTCCTTGTCCTCCTCCATCTTCAGCGTGCCGAGATCAAGCGTGTTCCTGACCTCAATGTCCTTGGTATAAGCTTTATAGCCAAGGAGTTCGGCCTTAAAGACATACTTGCCGTGAGCGACTTTCTCAATGACCACTTTGCCTTCCGCGTCACTTAACGCGTATTTATATGGTTTTGAACTATTTGCCTTTGAAATGGAGACTGTAGCAAAAGCTACGGGCTCTCCGTTATCATCTTGGAGCTTAGCCCTAACAGTGCTTAGATTCTGTGCGTAAGCGAAATTGAGGATCGACATCACGCCGATCAGGACCGCTAAAAATTTCTTGAAGTTCATACAATAAATAATTCAAACACTAGTTTGACAACGGTGAAGGCTTACGGTTTAATATTATATGATAAAAAAAGATTATTTGACCCTGTCCGGATTAGCCTTGATGAAGTTTTCCCAGCTAGAGGAAGACTTCACTCCCGCCAAAGGGCTTGATGTGGAATAATAATGGCAAAGGGCGATCGCCAGGGCGTCAGTGGCGTCCAGATGCTCGGCTTTGATCTCGACCTCAAGGGTCTTCCGTATCATCATCGACACCTGTTCCTTCGAGGCGGCGCCGTTGCCAGTGATCGCTTGTTTAGCTTCGCGGGGGGCATATTCATGGACCTCGGTAATACCATATTCCATCGCGGCTATCATGGCGGCTCCCTGGGCGCGGCCAAGTTTCAGCACAACCTGGGCGTTTTTCCCGTAGAACGGGGACTCAAGGGCCATCTCAGTGCCATGGTAGGTCTTACAGACCTCACTGACAGTGTCATAGATCTGGCGGAGTTTGGAATACGCGTCCTTTTCCTTTCGAAGGTCGAGCACGCCCATGTCGACAAACACAGGCTTCTTGTCAATGACATCGATTACCCCGAAACCAAGCAAGTTGGTTCCGGGGTCGATGCCTATAATGGTGCGTTTGCCCATCTGAAGGGAACTAGCAGATCTTGTCAAATCCCGTGTAAGGACGCAGAGCCTCAGGGATGATGATCCCGTCCTCGGTCTCGTTGTCCTCAAGAAGGGCGGCGACCACCCTCGGGAGAGCCAGCGAACTGCCGTTCAGAGTGTGGCAAAGCTGGATCTTGCCTTCCTCGTCGCGGTAGCGCAGATGGAGCCTGTTGGCCTGGTAGGTCTCGAAGTTCGAGACTGAGGAAATCTCAAGCCAACGACCCTGGGCCGCGGACCAAAGCTCAAAATCGTAGGTGATGGCCGAGGTGAAGCTCAAGTCTCCTCCGCAAAGGCGGAGAATCCTGTACTTCAACCCGAGGCTGTTCACAAGCTTCTCGACATGGGCTACCATCTCATCGAGGGCGGCATAGGAATTCTCAGGCTTCTCGACACGGACGATCTCGACCTTGTCGAACTGGTGGAGACGGTTCAGTCCCCTGACATCCTTGCCGTAGGAGCCGGCCTCGCGGCGGAAGCAAGGAGTATAGGCCGTCATCTTCTGCGGAACCTGGTCATTCTCAAGGATGACATCCCTGAAAATGTTGGTCACAGGGACTTCGGCGGTCGGGACGAGATAGAAATCATCAAGGCCGACGTAATACATCTGGGCCTCTTTGTCAGGAAGCTGGCCGGTGCCGAATCCAGAGGCGGCGTTGACCACCACCGGAGGTTCGACCTCCTTGTAACCGGCGGCCGTGTTGAAATCAAGGAAATAGTTGATCAGAGCCCTCTGAAGCCTGGCTCCCTTGCCCTTATAGACAGGGAAACCAGCCCCGGTTATCTTCACTCCGAGGTCGAAATCAATAATGTCATATTTCTTGGCGAGTTCCCAGTGCGGGAGAGCGTCCTGAGGAAGATGAACCTCCGGGCCACCCATCTTCACGACCTGGTTATCCTCGGCGCTTTTGCCGGGAACGACAAGGTCACAAGGAATATTCGGGAGCAAGACGATGGTGTCCTCCAACTCCTTGTTGTTGGCATCAGCCTTGGCGAGAAGTTCGGAAGACTTCGCTTTCAGAGCGGTAACTTCCTTCTTCACCTCCTCAGCCTCGTCCCGCTTGCCTTCCCTCATCAAGGCACCCACCTTGGCTGAAAGCTGTTTCTGCGAAGAGAGCAGAGCGTCACTCTCGGCCTGGAGAGCCCTTCTGTTGGCGTCCAACTCTAGGACCTTGCCAACCAACTCCCTGGCGTCAAAATTCTTGACCGCCAGTTTGGCTATCACACGCTCGGGATCTTCCCTGAGCATCTTAAGTGTAAGCATATCTATTAATTATTGATCGTTCTAAATAAAAAAGAGGACATGGGCGTCAACTTGAAGCCAGTCCTCTTTTCTTCTATCAATCCTGACGAGCCTAGTTCTCAAAAGGGATAACAGAGACGTAGGATTTGTCGGCTTTCTTCTTTGTGAACTTCACTGTTCCGTCAACGAGGGCGTAAAGAGTGTGGTCCTTGCCCATTCCGACATTCTTGTCAGGGTTGTGGACGGTGCCCCTCTGCCTTACGATGATGTTACCGGCCTTCACGACCTCACCGCCGAATTTCTTGAGTCCGAGTCTTTTGGATTGAGACTCACGGCCGTTCTTTGAACTGGATTGACCTTTCTTGTGTGCCATAATCTAGAGGATTTTGAAATTAAGCGATAGCGTCGATGCGGATCTTGGAAAGCTTCTGGCGGTGGCCATTGAGCTTCTGGAAGCCCTTGCGACGGATTTTCTTGAAGACGAGCACTTTGTCAGCCTTGGCCTCGTCATCGAGAACCGTAGCCTTCACAACAGCACCCTTCACATAAGGATTACCGAGCTGGATCTGCCCTTCGGAGTCAATCAGCAGGACCTTGTCGAACTCAACGGACTCATCTTTCGCCGCGGGAAGGCGGTTGCAGAAGATCTCTTTTCCGGCCTCGACTTTGAACTGCTGGCCTGCAATGTCAACAATTGCGTACATATAAAACAAAACTTATTTAAGTTTCAGCCTGAGGCGCCCGCCACTGCGACGGGTCTTCCGGAGCCTCCGGGCCATAAAAGGACTGCAAAATTAGTAATTTCCCCGAAGAGAGCAAAATTTTTCCTAATTATTTGATGTACAAGTTGACCAAGGTCTCGTAGAGTTCCTGCTTGCCGCTCTTCTGGGCGGGCTCGGCATGGGTCTTCGCGTAGTCCACAAGTTCCTCGAGAGTCATCTTACCTTCCTCGAACTTCTTGCCCTCTCCCTCGTCGAAGGAAGCGTAACGCTCCTTGACCATGCCGGGGATGGGAGATTCCTCACAAATCGCCGCGGCGGCCAGAAGGGCTCTTGCCATAGCGTCCATGCCGCTGATGTGGGCGATGAATATATCCTCAGGATCGGTGGAGTTGCGCCTGAGCTTCGCGTCGAAGTTGGATCCGCCGTTGCCCAGACCGCCATTGCGGATGATCTGCATCATGGCCTGGGTCAGGTCGAACAGGTCCACAGGGAACTGGTCGGTGTCCCATCCGTTCTGGTAGTCTCCCCTGTTGGCGTCGATGGAGCCGAGCAGCCCGTTATCGACCGCCACGGCGAGCTCATGCTCGAAGGTGTGACCGGCGAGCGTCGCGTGGTTGACCTCGATGTTGACTTTGAAATCCTTGTCAAGACCATTGGCGCGGAGGAAACCGATCACCGTCTCAGTGTCGACATCATACTGATGCTTAGTGGGTTCCATCGGCTTAGGCTCGATGAGGAAGGTTCCCTTGAAACCATGGGCGCGACCATAATCCCTGGCTGCCTTAAGCATATTGGCGAGATGATCCTTTTCCCTCTGCATCTGGGTGTTGAGAAGGCTCATGTAGCCCTCGCGGCCACCCCAGAACACGTAGTTGGTACCGCCCAGCTTGATCGTGGCGTCAATGGCGTTCTTGATCTGGACGGCCGCCCTCGCGACGACACCGAACTCAGGGTTGGTGGCGGCGCCGTTCATGTACCTCTTGTGGCCGAACACGTTGGCTGTGCCCCAAAGGAGCTTGATCCCGGTGGCCTTCATCTTCTCAAGAGCGTAGTCGGTGATGATCCTCATGCGCTCCTCATACTCCTCAATAGTGGGAGCCTCCTCGACAAGATCCACATCGTGGAAGCAGAAATACTTGATTCCCAGCTTCTCCATGATCTCGAATCCGGCATCCATCTTGTCCTTTGCCCTCTGGATCGGATCAGAAGCCTTGTCCCACTCATACTCTCTTGTCTGGCCGCCGAACTGGTCGCCGCTCGCCTGACCTAATGTGTGCCACCAGGCCATCGCGAACTTAAGCCAATCCTCCATCCTTTTGCCAAGCACCATGCGGTCAGGCTCATAATAGTGGAATGCCAACGGGCTCTTGCCCTGAGGTCCCTCGAAGGGAATCTTTCCGATTTGCGGGAAATACTCTTTCATGATAATGAAACTCCTTGTTTTAAATGTTATTATTAAGATGATTCTTCCATATTGAATATGCCTCCAGATACCTGGAGCGGTCAGCCGAAGGCTCTACGACGCCAAGCCTCCCAAGGGACGAGAACGCCTCGGAGCGGTCCTTGTAGATCCCGGCCCCGATGCCGGCGGCCTTCGCCGCGCCAGCGGCGCCATCCGTGTCCAGAAGCTCGATGACGGCCCCGGTCACCTCCGACAAAGTCTCCCTGAATATCGGGCTGAGGAACATGTTGGCCTTGCCGGCCCGGATAACCCCGACCTTCATGCCCATTTCCTCCATAATGTCTATTCCGTACTTGAACGAGAACACAATCCCCTCCTGGGTGGCGCGCAGGAGATGTTTCCAGGAGTGGACATTGAAATTCAAGCCAAACACCCCGAAACCCAGCTCCTTGTTGCCGAGCATTCTCTCCGCTCCGTTACCGAACGGAAGGACTCCGACTCCTTCGCAGCCCACAGGGACTTCAGCGGCGGAGGCGTTCATCTCATCGTACATCATTCCCCTCGGCACTACATTCCGCCTTATCCAGGCGTTGGCGATTCCTGTCCCGTTGATGCAAAGGAGTATTCCAAGGCGGGGATCCGCCGGAGTATGGTTCACATGGGCGAAAGTGTTCACCCTTGAGAGAGGATCATAGGCGACAGAACCGCTGACTCCGTAGACGACACCTGAAGTGCCGGCTGTCGCGGCGATCTCGCCCGGCTCGAACACATTAAGCGACAACGCGTTATTCGGCTGGTCACCGGCCCTGTAGGAGACTGGGATCCCTGGCTTGAGCCCCAGTTCCTGGGCGGCCTCCAACCCGAGAAAGCCCTGTTCGGAGAAGGTCGGGACAATCTCGGGAAGCACGCTTTCGTCGAAGCCGAACCAGTCCATCAGGAAACTGGCCGGACGGTTCTCCTTGAAGTCCCAGAACATTCCTTCGGACAGTCCGCTCATGGTGGTACGGATCTCCCCTGTCATCTTGTAGGCGATGTAATCACCGGGGAGCATGATCTTGTAGATCCGGTCGAAAATCTCCGGCTCATTTTCCTTGACCCACGCCAGTTTGGCGGCGGTGAAGTTACCGGGAGAATTAAGCAGATGTCCAAGGCATTTCTCCTTTCCCAGGGCCTTGAAAGCGGCATCGCCATAAGGGACTGCCCTGGAATCGCACCAGATGATGGAGTCCCTCAGAAGTTTGCCGTCCTTGTCCACACAGACCAAGCCGTGCATCTGATAGGATATTCCTATCGCCGCGATGGTCAGCTCCCGGTTGGTGAGCGGAGTCGAACCACCGCCCAGGGACCCGGCCTGGGAGATGACATCGGCCGTGGCGAGTTTCAGGTTCTCCCACCAGCTCAAAGGATCCTGCTCAGCCCAGCCGGACTTGAGAGATATGATCGTGTTCTCGTGTTTTGGATAAAAAGCCTCGGCGACACACTTGCCGCTCTCCACATCCACCAGGCTCGCCTTAACGGACGAGCTTCCTACATCGTAACCTAAAAGATACATTCCTTAAGCTTGCTTATAAAAGTTTCCATTCCCTTTGTGGCTACCTCACGGATGTGCGTGATCTTCGGATCATATATCGCCACATCCTCAGGATCAATCAGATAGACCGGAGTCTCATTCTTGGCGTACCTATACAGTCCGGCCGCCGGATAGACGTTCAGCGAGGTGCCTACAATCAGCATCACATCAGCCCCGGCCACGATGTCTATCGCCTTCTCGATGTTCGGCACAGCCTCGCCGAAGAAAACGATGTGCGGCCTGAGCTGGCTCCCGTTAGGAGCGAGATCTCCGAGGTTGACCGGCTCGTAGCCGACATCGATCACCTCTTTTTCGGAATACGTCCTGTCATATTCCCCATTCTCAGGACGGACCTTGGTCGCCTCACCGTGGAGATGCAACACCCTTGTACTGCCAGCCCTCTCGTGGAGGTTATCCACGTTCTGGGTTATGACGGTGACATCGTAATCCTTCTCCAGGCCGGCGATAGCCAGATGGGCCGCGTTCGGTTTGGCCTCCGAAAGCTGCTTGCGGAGCTGGTTGTAGAATCCGAGGACCAGTTTCCTGTTCCTGTACCATCCCTCGATGGACGCGACTTCCTGGGGGTCATATTCCCCCCAAAGCCCTCCGGAGCCCCGGAATGTCGCCAGGCCGCTCTCGGCACTCACTCCGGCGCCGGTCAGGACAGCTATTTTTTTCTTTGCCATATGCTTTTATAGATTCTTCACTGCGTTCAGAATGACATTTGTTGGCGTTCAGAATGACATTACGGGTTCTTGAAATATGTGTTCTTGAGCCAGTATTCGAAGAGGGGATCGAAAATGACCGGCCGCTCGTCATCACCCACAAAGGTCAGGATCTCCTTCTTCATCAACGCGTCCTTGAGCCTGCGCACATTGGCGGACGAGTTCAGGGAATATTTACGGATCACCTCCGCTGTACTGAACTTGGTGTAGCCGTCGATGATAGCCTTGAGCAGACTGACCTGGAAGGTCGTAAGGTCGTTCATCGTGGCGATGAAACGGCCCCGATGGATGGATATGATCGTGTCAAGCGCCTCAAGCAGGACCGGCTCCATGATGTAGCCCTTTGACAGGGAGTCACATATTGATGTGAAATGATTGATATAGAACAGATTGCATTTAAACAACCGGCACGCTCCCCCGATAAGGTCACGGTCGATCACCTTTCCGCTGGCCAGGAAACCCTTTATGATGTGCTCAACGATCTCCCTCTCGTCCACCTTGCTCAGCTTTAGGCGCTCCACTCTTTTATAGAAGAAATGCCTCTTGACGAAGATGTCCCTCATGGCGTTGTACATCGAGCCTATGAATATATAGGAGAAGAACTTGTTCCCCTCCCGACGAGCCTCATCAATGACTTCCTCCATGAGTTTGAAGAGCTTCTCGCCATCTTCCGCGAGGTCAAGGTTCTGGAACTCGTCGATTATCATGTACATCCTCTCCCCTCTCTCCTGGGCCATCCGGTACGGCATTCTCAGGACAGCTTTGACATCATTGTCGTCGAGATCCCAGTTTGTGGACAGGATCGTGTCGGAGGCGGAATAGGCGTTCTGGTCGAAAACGAAATGAGTTCCCGAAAGATACCTGGAAACCGCCTGGGAATATTCAGCGGGCGTCGAGGCCACAAGACGGATCACGGAAGAACCGAGCCGCTTCGCGAAAAGCTCGTTGGAACGGATGTCCAGGGCTGTTATCTCTCCGGAGACGAACCTCGCCCCTGAGACCTTCATCCTGGTCAGGACCTGATGGACAATGGACTTTTTCCCAGCCCCGACAGGCTCCCAGAGCACCACATTCTCGGCCTGGGAGAGCAAGTTGGTGAGAATGGCGCAGTCTTCCTTCCTGCCGATGAAGTGCTGTCCGGTGACATACTTGTTGTACAAAAACGGGCTGTCCATTGAAATAACATTTTTGTTTTGACAAAATTAAGAAAATTTTCATATCTTTGCACCCGCTTTGATGAAAAGGAGGTGGTAAATTAGTTATGATCATAGTTCCAATTAAAGAAGGCGAGAACATCGAAAGGGCTCTGAAGAAATTCAAGAGAAAGTTCGAGAAGACTGGCGCTGTCCGTGAGATGCGTGCCCGTAAGAACTTCGAGAAGCCTTCCGTGAAGAAGAGAGCGGCGAGGATGAAAGCCATCTACGTCCAGCACCTCCAGCTCCTGGAAGAGCAGTAAAACCAAAGCCGCGGATGCGGCTTAATGAATATCGGCTGACCAATGTCATTCTGAGCGAAGCGAAGAATCCTTGGCCAGTCTTATTTTTTGGCGTGAAATATGGTATATTCGCGGTTGTGAGCAGTTGGCATCATCATCTTCTTAAGGTTTTCCTGTGGTCCCTAGCCGGGTTGGGGATTGCGGTTCTTGCCGCGATCCAAGTTGCCTTGAGCCCGAAATTCCTCACGAGAACCGCGGGAAAGTATGCTGCGGAATATGTGGACGGGGACGTAAGGTTCGAGAGTATCAAAGCCTCCGTCCTGAAGAGCTTCCCGAACCTCAACCTCACCGTGGACGGTTTCTCGATTGTCGGGAGCGACCCGCCGGACACGCTGGCCAGCCTGGAACGTCTGAGCCTGTCTCTCAATTACATGGAAGCCCTCAAAGGGAATATCCGGATTCCACACGCCGTCATGGAGCATCCGAGGATCTTCCTTCGCCAATATGACTCCACGAGGGCGAATTGGGACATAATCAAGATCCCTATGGAAGATGATGCAGACACCTCCTCCTTCAAGATGCCTCCCCTCTCGGTCGGCAAGGTCAGCCTTGAGAAATCACCCTACATTTCCTACACGAGCGTCCCGGACAGCATTGATGTCGCCGCCGCGGTGGATCACCTCACGGTGAGGGGTAAGAAGGATCACTTTGGAGTTGATCTGGACTCGAGGATATTTCTTCAGACCAGCGCGACTGGTAAGATGGAATTGCCGGTGAAGATCAAAACGGGAGTTTATACCGATTTCGTCCGGAAGGTGTTCTCCATCAAGAATTTGACCGTCTCAGTGGCCATGCTGGATCTCTCCGGGGAAGGCTTGGTGGACATGTCCGCCGACAGTATATTCGTCAAAGCCGCCGCATCGGTCGAGAATGAGCCGGTCAAAGATGTCACCGCATATTTCGGTGAGAACTTTCCTATTTTGAAGAAACTTGACACAGACGCCTCTGTCACCATCGAGGCAGCCTGCGACGGTTACTATAGTCCCGCCGGAGGCAGCTTGCCTGAAATAACGGCTCATATTCTCGTCCCCGACTCCAGAATCTCCTGGCAAGGCATCGAGGAAAAAGGGAGGTTTGACCTTGAGGCACTGGCGACATACAAGAACGGCGTTCTTTCTGCGAAAGTACCGGATCTCTCCTTGAAGATCAATGGCGCCGATGTAGACCTTAAAGGTTCCTCGGACGACCTCATGAGCGGGGATCCTTTAGTGAAAGTGGACAGCAAGATCCACCTCATCCTGGACTCCTTGATGAGATTCCTCCCGGCGGGGACTGACATTAGCGCCAGGGGCGATCTGGACGGCAATGTGAAAGGCAGTTTCAGGTTTTCACAGCTTGACCTTTACAACTTTGACAAGATCGGCATCCAAGGTGCCCTTTCAAGTAGCGGGATAAGGGTGAAGGCCTTCGGGGACACTCTCAACGCGTTTCTTGGGAAGACTTCCCTATCGCTCGGTCCACTTGATGCGGATGCCGATTCCGCTTCAAGACACATGGGGATCACAGCCTCCGTCGACAGCCTTTCAGCGCGGTATGGTCCTGACACATATTTCCGAGGACGGGGAATACGCCTGTCCGCCCGCAACTCCGAAGAAACGGTAAAAGGGGCCAAAAATCATCATCCGCTAACCGGCCGTCTGCTGATCAGCTCAATAGGGATGATGGATCAGGATTCAAGCTTTGTGGGCCTTCGGGATTCGAGAAGCACCTACAAGCTTTACCAGGCGCCGAAGGACGGAGAGACTACCCCTTACCTTAGCGTAAGCAGTGACAACAAAAGAATATTCATAAGGGAGAGCGTGAACAAGTACTCTCTCGATGGCGCCTATGTCTCCGTCCATGCCAGTCCGGCAGGGAAGAATGCAGCGGGCGGCCAGGAGATCGATGGCGAAAGAGCCAAGGCCATACGAGACTCCCTGAGAAGGAGCCGCCCCCTCCGTATTCGTGAAAAGGACTTTGAGAAAAAGGACATTCGGATCAGCCTCGGAGATTCATTCTCAAAGTTCATGAAAGAATGGAATATTACCGGGGCGCTGAAGGTCAAGGAAGGGAAGGTCGTCACCCCGCATTTCCCCATGGAAAACAGTCTGGAAGGGCTTGAGGGAAAATTCACCAACAACCAGATCGATCTTTCCAGCGTGACCGTCCGGTCAGGATCTTCCGACATCACCGCGAAAGGGACTCTTTCCGGACTTTGGAGAATCATCTCTTCAGGAAGGGGACGCCTGAACCTCGACCTCAACCTGAGCTCCAACTTGATCGACGTGGACGAGCTGCTGATCGCCATGGGAGCCGGACAGGATGAAGCTGCCTCTGACACGGCAGCCGTAAACTCACTCCTGGTTCTTCCCGGCAACCTCAACGCCAAAGTCGGACTGCAAGCCGGCACAATCCGATATTCAGATCTGGAAACTTCCTTCGCCTCAGCGGACCTGGAGATGAAAGAACGGTGTCTTCAAGTGTCCAACACATTGGCTATGACCAATATGGGCGAGGTTTTCATGGAAGGGTTCTACGCTTCGAGAAGCAAAAAGGACATCGCGGCCGGGTTTGACGTGATGCTTTCCAACATCACCGCGGAGAAAGTGATCCAGCTCTTCCCGGCCGTGGACAGCATTATTCCGATGCTGAAGGCTTTCAGCGGCCTGCTGGACTGCCAAATGGCCGCGACCGCCTCGATAGACACTTCCATGAACATCATCCTGCCCTCACTCAGCGGAATGATCAAAGTTGACGGCAGGGACCTGACCCTCTCGGAGAGCGATGATCTTGACAAGCTTCGCAAGACGCTGAAATTCAAGGACACTGACTCCAGCTATATCGACAAGATGTCGGTCAGGGGAATAGTCAAGGAAAATCAGCTGGAAGTCTTCCCCTTCATCCTGAAAGTCGACAGGTACACCCTCGCGCTCAATGGTTTGCAAGGCTTCGATCAGAAGTTCAAGTACCATGTGGCGGCGATCAGGTCACCATTGCCTTTCAAGTTCGGCGTCAACCTTGGTGGCACGTTCTCGGACTGGAGATGGAAGTTGGTGAAAGCCAAGTACAAATCCGTCAAGATACCCCTGTTCGATGAGGAAGTGGACGGGTTGAGACTGAACCTGGTCAATTCGATCCACACGATCTTCGACCGTGGCATCGAGAGCGCGATACGGCGCAATGAGGAGGCTCAGCAGGTGATTGAGGAGAAGAAGAGTGAATTGTCTTACTCCGCGGAGGAAGAGACGGGTGAGCTGTCCGAGGAGATGAAAAAAGAGCTTGAGGCGATGGGGGCGGAAGATTCTTCGCTTCGCTCAGAATGACAAAAAAATGACTATATTTGCAACCTCATCTCTGCGGGTGTGTTGGAACTGGTAGACAAGCCAGACTTAGGATCTGGTGCTTCGGCGTATGGGTTCGAGTCCCTTCACCCGCACAATCATATCACTTCACCGTCGTAATGGAGATGAAGGCGGAGGATTGTGGCGACAATCAGTTTCAGGTCCAGCCAGATGGACTGATGGTGAAGATAATAGCGGTTAAGTCTTACTTTGTCCGGGAATATCACCCGGTCATTATATTCAAGAACAGTCTTGACCGGCCGCCCGGACGGATCCAGAATCTCCTTTCCCTCAGAAAGATCCTTATTAACTTTGGCAAGAAGTTCCTCCTCGTCCCTGTACTTCAGCGATGCCGGACCGGTTACTCCCGGCCGCAAGAGAAGCATCTCCCTGTCTTCACCGGTCAGCGCGTCAGCATATCCTGGCACGTCCGGCCGCGGCCCCACGAAGCTCATATCCCCTTTCAGGATATTCCATAACTGCGGCAGCTCATCGAGCTTGAAACGCCGGAGCTTTCTTCCAAGGCTAGTGATGTGGGAATCCCCTTTCACGGAAACGGACGAACCACAATAGTCCACCTCCATAGTCCGGAACTTATAGATCTTGAATATCTTACCTCCCTTCCCTACCCGGTCCTGCCGGAAGATAACGGGACCTTCAGGCATTCTTATCTTTATCAATAAGGCCACGATGGCAAGAATCGGACTCAAAAAAAGGAGACCGAAGACTGAGAAGAATTTATCAAGAAAGGTTTTCACTCGAAATAATAGGTTTGACCAATAAGTTGTGCGAAAATACTAATAATCGCAGGTTTTAGCAAGTGGTGTCTCGTTTCCATAGTGGACTTATGGCTTTGTAGAAGGCAATCCACAATTTGTTGTCGAAGTAGCCAAGACGATATCTGAGCCTGTAAAGATGAAACCTGTACAACGTCCTGAGCCGGTCGGAAAAGTCGTCAATCAGGCAGGAGATCTTCCCGAGCGCGCCTCCGCCCCTCCTCCATTTGCCGCGTCCTTCCCTGGTCAGGAAAAGCTTGGCCAAGTTTTCCACAGCCTCTTCCCCGGCAACCACCTGACAATCAGCCTCGTTAGTATTCCCGATTTCGGATTCAGGGATAAAAAGGACAAATGAAACATGAAAGATCCCATTGTCGGAATGACAGCCCCCGGTGCGCGGTGATCCCACCAATGAGCAAAGGGTGGAATATTCCTTCTGGGAGAGTGTGTAATCCTTGCGGTAGAATACTTTGGTCCCTGCGGGCTCTTGAAAAGTTCCAGTACAGGAGATCAGGATATCCATCCCCTTAAGCCAATTTGTCCCTTCCAATGCGATAAGGTCCATGACATATTCTGTTATTCTTCCGCTTTCAAGAAAGAACGCATGGGGGAAGACCTTTCCTTCGACAGCGCTGAAACTACAGACCGTCACATCCTTGCCATAATAAGCCAAAGCGGCTACCCTGTGGGCACCGTCAAGCAAGACCTTATCCTTCCCGATCGGAACGACAGAGACCGATGGGTTGAAATCCCCAGACCTGAACTCATCAATCAGATCATTGAAAGCACGGACATGGATAGCGAAGCTGCTTTTCTCCTCTTCTTTTCCCCACTCCTTCCCAAATGGAACCATGACATGGAGAGACTCCAGGTAGACCCTTTTGGCAAGCGATGGGCGTGTCTCCCTGTTACGGACATAAAACAATTTGGCAAAAAGGTCAAAACGGCCACAGCTCAACAGCTCCGTAGCGGGAAGAGAGATTATCTCATATTCATGATTTCTTAAATCATGCTTTTCGATCCAAACAGGATGGATCAAATCAAAGACATCGGCCATAAAAAAGAATCCGGGAAAGATGACTGGCTATCCAGATCATGGCCATCTTCAGATAAGATGGCTTTGCGCGATTATACAGGCAAGACACTACATAAGCCTCGCGGCGATAAGTCCATGAGTTTGTGTTAACTGTTCCCCAATGGACAAAAAAAGAACCTGATATGTTCTCTCCATTATACTTGCGCCTGGCCCGCACTAATCCTTTCCTGATGTCGAATACTCCAGCGTAAGAATCCGGGTAATAACAATAGACGGCAGGCCAGTTACAGGGAGGGAGGTAGCCATGAAGCGCGCAGGCCAGTGAGAACGTGTTCTCCTCAGTCAGCAGATCAGGATAGAACTTAAAGTGATAATCACGGTAGTGAAGCGCGATCTGACGACAGGTCGATAAAAACCCTGACAACTCCGCCTTACGAACGTAATAGAGCCCTCCCTGCAGATGAACAACGCTGCCTATCCGATCCTCCAGAGATCCTACATTTTCAGGCAGATACCACCGTCTTGGGGAATCTTTTGGCAAGCGCTCCCCAAGAGCCATGAAGGGATGCGACCCTTGAAAAAAATCCCATAATCCGCTCAAATCCCGATACACAAGAGAATCCGGATCAATATAGATGCTCTCGTCAAAGGGAGCGAGATCAAGCAGACGTAATTTGTCCGCGAAATTGAAGACCGGGTTATCGATAATAACAACCTTATCGAACAATTCGGTGTATTCATTCTCCCGGTCACAAATAATCGCGAACGGGAGCGGATCTTTTGAGAAACACTTGAAAGAGAGCAACAACGTTCTAGCGAGCGCATAATACTTTTCGCTGCCAGAAGCCATTGTGTAGTAGCCTCTTGTCATCGAAGAGTCCGGCGAAAATAATCAATCACTTCGTCAAGTCCTTCATCCAAAGACACCTTGGGCTCCCAGCCAAGTTCTTTTTTGGCAAGAGAAATGTCCGGGCGGCGCATCTTGGGATCGTCCTGGGGAAGAGGCTTGAAGACAATCTTGCTTTTTCCTCCCACCTTTGCCAGAACCTTCTCCGCAAGTTCCAACATCGTGAACTCGCCCGGATTGCCAAGATTGACTGGTCCCGTGAAACCTTCCGGAGAAGCCATCATCCGGATCATTCCTTCAACAAGGTCGGAAATGTATTGGAAAGATCTTGTCTGGCTTCCGTCGCCATAAATCGTGAGGTCCTCTCCCTTCAATGCCTGCACCACAAAATTGGAGACCACACGTCCATCATCCTCGGCCATCCTTGGACCGTAAGTGTTGAATATCCTGATGACCTTTACTTCCACGCCATGGATCCTGTGATAGTCGAAACAAAGCGATTCGGCACAACGTTTTCCTTCATCATAGCAGGAACGGATGCCTATCGGATTGACATTGCCCCAATAATCCTCACTCTGGGGATGCTGGACCGGATCCCCATAGACCTCGGAGGTCGATGCCTGGAGGAGCCTCGCTTTAGTTCTCCTCGCCAGGCCAAGCATGTGGAAGGTGCCGAAAACTGATGTCTTCGTCGTCTGGATAGGATCGTATTGATAATACACTGGCGAAGCCGGACAGGCCAGATTATAAATCTCATCGACCTCCACCCTGTAGGGCATCGTCACATCGTGACGGACAAGCTCGAAGCCGGGATGGCCGATCAGATGCCAGATATTCTCTTTGGAACCACTGTAGAAATTGTCAAGGCAAATGACCGAATTACCCTCGTTGACAAGCCTCTCGCATAGATGGGAGCCGATAAATCCCGCTCCTCCAGTCACCAGAATCTGTTTCATCTTTTAATCATTTTTAGACGCTCCCTGAGGATGGAAGCATAATCCTTAAACTCCTCACCTCGAGCTGTTTTACCGAAATTCGTGTTATGGATGCGCCTATCCGTGGCGATAAAATCCAATTTCTTGACCTTGAGTCCCGCACCCTCCATCTTGGTCATCAACTCGATAATCTCACCAGTGCGCCTTGTCTCCGAGAAAGGTCCGACAGTGTCAAAGACTTCCCGCCGGATAAGTACGGCTCCAGTGAAAAGTCCAAAGAAAGGCTCCGGCTTGACAAGTGTGCCAGGCATCGATTTGATCTCCGGGGAAAGGAAATCTTTTACCATAGCCTGCACGGCGGAAACTGAAGGGTCGGAGTCCAGCTCATCAGCAAGAGTCTTCAATGTCCCCGGACGCATGACGTCGTCATGATCCATGAACATGACAAACTCTCCGCTGGCGACCGCAAGCCCAGTGTTCTTCGCCGCGACTTGCCCTTTGCAAAAAGGGTGGGAAACGACCTCGCACCCACTGCTTGACGCAATGGCTGCCGTGTCATCTGTCGAACCGTCATCGACCACTATTATCTGGACTGGGACATCCTGCTTCTTGAGACTATCGATCGCCTCACGAAGGTAATTTGACCCGTTCTTGACCGGAATAATAACAGAAATCAGTTTTTTCAAAACCCATCAAATTAAAGTTCACTAAATTAGCCAAAAAGAAGAGAATATCAAAACGAGTCAACCGAAAACCCGCTTTAAGCTGGTTTTAATAGGCAAGGGAACTATTGATCTTAAGAATCCCTTGAAATGATAAAGTATTGTCTCAACCGCAATCCGGCACGGAATCAAAGGACTCGCATGTTTACCGGCAGCCATGAGAGAAAGGACCGTTTCCGCCTCACGCTTGTAAAGATCCCGGCGAGTGTGCTTTGTCCTCCAATGGACCAGATAAACTCCCGGGCGCGAGTGGAATCCATATTTCTCAAAAACAAATCTAAGGACACCTCGCCTGATGTCGATAGCGGTCACTTTCAAGGTCGGGTAATAGCAGAAAACATGCTCCCAGGGTTTTACTGGCTTGAAACCATGCGCCAAACACGCGAGAGCGATGACCGACTCCTCGTTCCTCAGCCTGAAATGATAGTCCTCGAAATGCTCGGAAATATCTTCGCACGTGCGGGAGAAATCCGCCAAATTGCCCTTCCTTAAGAAAAAGACTCCGCCTTGCCACACTATTTGATGATCGAAGAGACCTTTGTACCGGCCCAAATATTCTGGCCTGATCCAACCGTCAGATGAGTCAAGCGGGATATCCGTGCCAAAGAACCCGAAATCCGGAGCGTTCCCGAACTCTTTCCACAGCCCATTCAGATCCCTATACGCAAGGCTATCTGGCTCAATGAAAATGGACTCCTCATAAGGTACCAGCTCCGGAAGTCTCAACTTGTCAAAAACAGTGCATGACGGATTATCCATCAACACCACATCATCGAAACCCGCCGTGTACTCATTCTCCCTGTCGCACACAATAGCGAAAGGCATTGGAGAGGATGTGAAATAATGATAGGACGACAGAAGATTCCTGGCAAGGATATTATACTACTTTCGTTTTTTAGACAGGTACCGTCCTGTTGTTAGTTAATGTCATGCAGCCGACTGTAGGTAGAGCTTGCTTGGTATCTGTCGGTCGATTCCCTGGTGATGACGGTGGTAGTTGTAGTCATCGATGAATCGAA
>JAGAFU010000057.1 GCA_017627955.1 Bacteroidales bacterium
ATTTTTGCGAAAACCGCGGCCTTCTGGCCGCGGTCTTCCATTTTACTATGTCTCGGTAGCCTCGTCGCTACTTGCTGTACATCCTCTCGTAATACTTTAAGTAATCACCGCTAGTTACCTCATCCAGCCAGTCTTGGTTGTCAAGATACCAGCGGACGGTCTTCTCGATTCCCTCCTCGAATTGCAACGAAGGCTCCCAGCCCAACTCGTCCTTCAGCTTGGTAGAATCGATCGCATACCGCATGTCATGGCCCTTACGGTCGGTGACATAAGTGATTAGATCATCGTCCGCTCCCTCGGGCCTGCCGAGAAGACGGTCCGTCACCTTGATCAGGACCTTGATCAGATCTATGTTCTTCCACTCGTTGAAACCTCCGATGTTGTAGGTCTCCCCGATAACGCCTTTATGGAATATGACGTCGATCGCCCTGGCGTGGTCCTCCACGTAGAGCCAATCCCGCACGTTCTCTCCCTTGCCATAGACAGGCAGCGGTTTACGATGGCGTATATTATTGATAAATAAAGGAATGAGCTTCTCGGGGAACTGGAAAGGACCGTAATTGTTAGAGCAGTTGGTCACGATGGTAGGCATCCCGTAAGTGTCATGGTAAGCCCTGACGAAGTGGTCGCTGGAAGCTTTGGCCGCCGAATACGGGCTGTGGGGATTATACCTGGTGTCTTCGGTGAAGAACTTATCGCCGAATGGGCCACCGCCGCACTCGCTTGCGGAGGGATCGCCTTCGGGACGATTCAACTCAAGGGCGCCGTAAACCTCATCGGTGCTGATGTGGTAAAAACGGCAATTGTCCGACCATCCGGTAGGCTCCCAAAAATCCCTCGCGGCCTGGAGCAAAGAAAGCGTCCCCATCACGTTGGTACGGGCGAAAGTGAACGGATCCACGATCGACCTGTCCACGTGACTCTCTGCGGCAAGGTGAATTATTCCATTTACATTATTAGTTGAAATAATCTTCTTAATATTCTCATAATCACATATATCAGCCTTTATAAACTGATAATTGGGCATATTCTCCACATCCTTCAGATTGGCCAAATTGCCGGCGTATGTGAGCTTATCGAGATTGATGATCTTGTAGCGAGGATACTTTTTCACGAAGAGCTTTACCACATGGCTCCCGATGAAACCGGCCCCTCCGGTGATGATTATTGTCTTCTCAAAATCCATATTCTTCTCAACGTGTTATTTTACTTTCATGCATGTTGTCGTACGCCTCGCGGTTGCGGAATATGTCTATAGCCGCATAGATCGAGGACATCATAGAGTGAGGATCAGCCTCGTCCCTTCCGGCCATCTCAAAAGCCGTTCCATGGTCCGGGGACGTTCTGACGATCGGGAGTCCGGCTGTGAAGTTGACTCCGTCCTCGAAAGCCAGGGCCTTGAAAGGTGCCAGGCCTTGATCATGATACATCGCCAGGGTGGCGTCAAACTTGGCGTAGTGCCCCAGTCCGAAGTAGCCGTCTGGAGAATAGGGACCGAAAGCGAGTATACCCTCGTCATTGGCGGCTTTCACGGCTGGAAGGATGATCTTTTCCTCCTCGTCGCCCAGAAGTCCGCCGTCTCCGCAATGCGGGTTGAGGCCAAGAACCGCGATCTTAGGCTCCACGACTCCGAAATCCCTCTTGAGGGAGGCGGCCATCAAACGAAGTTTTCCGACGATACGCTCGACAGAGATCGAGGACGGGACATCCTTAAGGGGAATATGGCCGGTCACGACACCAATTTTCAACTGGTCGGAGATCATGAACATAGCCACGTCGGAAACCCCGAATTCCTTCTCCAGATACTCCGTGTGGCCGGTGTTGCCGAAGCCCTCGTTGACCATCGCCCTCTTGTTTATCGGAGCCGTAACAAGAACGTCGATGTCTCCGTTCTTGATGTCCTTCACGGCCCATTCGAGAGATGTTATGGCCGCCTTGGCGGACTCGGGAGTGGATTGTCCCGGCTCCACGTACGTGTTGTCCGGGAGACAGTTCACGATGTTTATCTTCCTCGGCTTGGCGTCCTTGGCGCTCTGGATGACATAAACATCCATCTGCTGGTCGAGGTTGTGGATTCTTTTGCGGTAGAATCCGAAAATCTTGGACGACCCGTAGATGACGGGAGTGAAAGACTCAAGGATCCTGGCGTCCGAGAGGGACTTTATTATCACCTCGTAGCCTATTCCGTTGCCGTCACCTTGGGTGATTCCGACAATCGGTTTCCTTTTGAAATTGTCCGACATTTATAATTTATAGTAATATGTTATCTTGTTCATCAATAAGCTTCTCATACCCCTCATCCAACGGAAGTTCCACTCCGGCGGCCACCGCTCCGGCTCCAGCGGCGACAGCAAGCGCGTCACACCGCTCGTTCTCGGGATGCCCGGCATGTCCTTTCAGCCAGTGGAAACTCACCCTGTGCTGTTTGTAGACCTTGATAAACCTTTGCCATAGGTCGGGGTTCTTGACTTTCTTCCACCCTTTCCTCTCCCAGTTGGAGAGCCACCCCTCATTGATGGCTTTCACGACATAGGATGAGTCGCTGTACACTTCGACAACGGCATTCTCCCATTTGATAGCCTCAAGCCCGACGATCACGGCCAGGAGCTCCATCCTGTTGTTGGTCGTGCGGGAGAAT
This sequence comes from Bacteroidales bacterium, assembly GCA_017627955.1. Classification (GTDB taxonomy): domain Bacteria; phylum Bacteroidota; class Bacteroidia; order Bacteroidales; family UBA932; genus Cryptobacteroides. The sequence continues at coordinate 2,639 of JAGAFU010000057.1, forward strand.
CCTCCGCTCATCTCCTTCTCAAGAGTCCCGCAACGAAGAATCACGCCATACCCTCCCGGGCCCGGATTACCACTCGAGGCCCCATCGGTGTAAAGCTTTATCGCAGGTCTGACATTATCCATGAGTACAAATATACGGTAAAATTTTTGCGCGACTTCAATTTTGTGACTATTTTTGGAAATATGAATGTACTTGTCACAGGAGCCAACGGGCAGCTCGGGAGCGAGCTTAGGGAAGCTTCGGCCAAAAGGGGCGGAAGATACGTCTTCACAGATGTCACATCTGTTCCTGGAAGGGAAACAGTGTATCTCGACATCACCAACATCGAAGCCGTCAGGATAATCTGCGAGTCGGAGAATATTGACGTCATCGTCAATTGCGCCGCCTACACCAATGTGGACAAGGCGGAGGATGATTCACAGACCGCCCTGCTTCTCAACAGCACGGCCGCGGGCATCCTGGCCTCGGTCGCGGCGGAGCGGAAAGCGACCCTGATCCACATCTCGACAGACTATGTCTTCCATGGCGACACGGCGAAACCTTGCCGGGAGGATTGGCCCACCCATCCCCTCGGAGTCTACGGCTCGACCAAACTGCTCGGAGAGAAGAAGATCGCCGACTCCGGATGCGACAGCATCATTTTCCGCACAGCCTGGCTCTACTCCCCTTTCGGGAATAATTTCGTCAAGACCATGCTGCGCCTGACACGGGAAAGGGACGCCCTTAAGGTCGTGTTCGACCAGATCGGGACCCCGACCTATGCCCGCGACCTTGCCGAACTGATTGTCAAGGTCATAGAAGAGAATATGCTGGACAAGACCGGAATCTACCACTTCAGCGACGAGGGTGCCATCTCGTGGTACGATTTCGCCCAGGCGATCATGGAACTCGGCGGCACAACTTGTGAGATCAGCCCATGCCACAGTGAGGACTACCCTTCAAAAGCCCAAAGGCCAAGCTTCTCGGTTCTGGACAAGACAAAGGTAAAGGAGACATTCGGCATCAAGATTCCCTACTGGAGAGACTCTCTGGTGGATTGTATTAATAGAATAAAGGATTCGGAATGAAAGGAATAGTTTTGGCTGGAGGAAGCGGGACCAGGCTGTATCCCATCACCAAGGGAGTCAGCAAGCAGATGCTTCCAATTTACGACAAACCGATGGTCTATTATCCGATCTCCGTACTGATGAACGCGGGGATAAGGGACATACTGATCATCTCAACCCCCACCGACCTCCCCGCTTTCAGGAGGCTGCTGGGAGACGGAAGCGACTTCGGAGTCAGGTTCGAATATGCCGAGCAGCCGTCTCCTGATGGGCTCGCCCAGGCTTTCATAATCGGTGAGAGTTTCATCGGCGACGATTGCGCCTGCCTCGTCCTCGGGGACAACATATTCCATGGCGCCGGCTTCGAGGAGCAGCTTCGTCAAGCCGTGGACACAGCCGAGAAAGAAGGCAAGGCAACAGTTTTCGGCTACTGGGTCAGTGATCCCCAAAGGTATGGCGTGGCCGAGTTCGACGGTTCCGGCAACTGCCTCAGCATTGAGGAAAAGCCAGCCGAGCCCAAGAGCAACTACGCCGTGACTGGACTATATTTCTACCCTAATGAGGTTGTGGGTATAGCGAAGACCATCAAACCCTCCGCCCGGGGGGAACTGGAGATCACCACGGTCAACCAGGAATTCCTCTCCCAAGGCCTGCTGAAGGTCCAGAGACTAGGCCAGGGGTTCGCTTGGCTGGACACCGGCACCCATGAATCTCTCACCGAGGCTTCCAACTACATCGAGGTGATCGAGAAGAGACAAGGATTGAAAGTGGCCTGTCTGGAGGAGATCGCCTTCAAGAACGGTTGGATCGACGCGACAACCTTGAGAAAGGTCGCCACCCCGATGGGCAAGAACCAGTATGGACAGTATCTTCTTAAACTCGCGGAAGGATGGAAGTGATAAAAACGGGGATTGAAGGCGTCTTGATCATCGAGCCCCGCATATTCAGGGACCAAAGGGGATATTTCTTCGAGGCTTACAACCGGAAAGAGTTCGAAGAGAAGGTAGGCGCCGTGGATTTCGTCCAGGATAACGAGAGCGAGTCGTCCTATGGTGTCGTCAGGGGCCTCCATTTCCAGAAAGGTCCCCATGCCCAGGCCAAGCTCGTAAGGGTCTTGAGCGGGACAGTTCTGGATGTGGCCGTAGACATAAGGCCCGGATCCCCCACTTTCGGGAAGCATGTCGCCGTGGAGCTTTCCGGAGAGAACCACCGCCAGTTCTTCCTGCCTCGCGGGATGGCTCATGGTTTCAGCGTTCTGTCCGAGAAAGCCGTATTCCAGTACAAGTGCGACAATTTCTACAGCAAGGAATCTGAAGGCGCGATCGCATGGGACGACCCGGCATTGGGAATAGACTGGAGGATCCCGGTAGAAGATGTGATCCTTTCAGAGAAAGACAGTCACCACCCAAGGCTCTCCGAGCTTGGTCAGGAAATCTTGCTGTAGTCCTTAACGGAATATTTGTCTTTGCGCAGCTCCGCGACCAGCGGGGCGTTGACAGCGGATTCCAAGGCGGGATCCTGGGCCAGGATATGCTCGGCATATCCCCTGGCATCCGACAGGATCTGTCCGTCATGAGCGAGTGACGCTATATTCAAAGCTATTGGAAGTCCGCTCTGCTGGGTTCCTTCAAGATCACCGGGGCCTCTCATCTTCATATCTTCCTCAGCGAGATCGAAACCGTTCTCAGTGGCGCACATGAGCTCAAGCCTCTTCCTGGACTCCTTGCTGACTTTATTGCCATGCATCAGGATGCAATAGGACTTCTCCGAGCCGCGGCCGACACGGCCCCGCAACTGATGGAGTTGGGCCAGGCCGAATCTCTCGGCGTTTTCGATGACCATAATCGAAGCGTTAGGCACATCCACGCCCACTTCAATAACAGTCGTTGACACCAAGATGTCAGCCCTGCCTGCCACGAAGGCGTCCATGTTGAACTTCTTCACCTCGCTGGTCTGCTGACCATGCACGATGGCGACTTTGTAATCCGGCATCGGGAACCGTCGGACGATTTCCTCATAGCCGGATTCAAGGTTCTGGTAATCCAGTTTCTCGCTCTCGAATATCAGGGGATAGACAATGAAGACCTGCCGGCCGGCCGATATTTCCTTCCGGATGAAATTATACATCTGCGGGCGTTTGCCCTCCCCTATCAGCATTGTCTGGATGGGTTTTCGTCCCGGGGGCATCTCATCTATCACGGACACGTCCAGGTCCCCGTAAAAGGTCATGGCAAGGGTTCTCGGGATCGGTGTGGCAGTCATCACCAGGACATGCGGCGGAGAAGATCCCGCGCCCTTTGACCAAAGTTTGGAACGTTGCTCGACTCCGAACCTGTGTTGCTCGTCGATAATCGCCAGGCCCAGGTTTTGAAAAACCACGTCGTCCTCGATCAAAGCGTGCGTGCCGATAATAATCCCGACAGAGCCGTCTTTAAGTCCCTGATGGATAGGACGCCGCTCCGCCTTGGTGGTCGAACCTATCAGCAGCTCGCAACGGACGCCTGTAGGTTCCAGATATTTTCGGATATTCGTAAAATGCTGCTGGGCAAGAACTTCCGTCGGAGCCATCAGGCAAGCCTGGTAACCGTTCCCAACGGCGATAAGCGCGGAAAGGACAGCCACCATCGTCTTTCCGGAACCGACATCGCCTTGAAGCAGGCGGTTCATCTGGTGCCCGCTCATCATGTCGGCCCTTATCTCCTTGATCACCCTCTTCTGGGCTCCGGTGAGCTCATACGGAAGAGCCTCGTAGCACGCGTTGAACGCGGCCCCGACCTTGGGCATCGGGATCCCGTTATCCGCCCTTGAACGGATGTATTTCCGCTTCAGGAGTGACAACTGCAGAAGGAAAAGCTCCTCCCACTTCAAGCGGTACTGGGCCTTGGAGAGAGCCCCTTGGTCTGAGGGGAAGTGAATATTCCTGATCGCGTATTTCAGAGGCACAAGCCCCTTTTCACGAAGGATATATTCCGGCAAAGTCTCCTGCACATCGCCGATAGCGAGATCGATAGCTTCCGCCATCAGCTTGTTCATAACCTTGCCGGTGACTCCACCGCCCCGAAGTTTGTCCGTCGAGTTGTAGACGCCTGTCAATACTCCCGAGAAATTCTGGGCGCCTTGAGTAGGAGGGTTGTCAATCTCCGGATGGACCATATTCATCCTGCCGTTGTAGACGGATGGCCTTCCGAAGAAAAGGAAGACGGATCCGGGCTTCAGACGGTCATAAGTGTACTTTATGCCCTTGAAGAAAACAAGTTCCATCTCTCCGCTGGAATCCCTCACCAGAACGCTCAGGCGCTGTTTGGCGCCTTTGCCGGCAAGTTCCGTGGACACCACCTGGGCCAGGATCTGGACATAGGCGCTACCGGAGCGGACATCGGAAATGAGCTGGACGGAACTCCGGTCGATGTAACGGAAAGGATAGGTGCGCAGGAGATCCCCGACAGTGGTGATTTCCAGCTCAGTCCGCAAAAGCGAGGCTCGTTTTGGCCCCACTCCCGGAAGGAACTGCACCTCCATATCCAATTTATTCCGCGTCATAACGCGAAAATACGGATTTTTATCCGTTTGATGACATCATTTTTTGGTATATTTGTAAGTTGTGAGAAAGGCTCTCAAAATACTACGTGGCATCATTGTGACGACTGCTGTCCTGCTGTTCGCCGCATGGGTGCTCATCCAGATGCCAGGGGTACAGACTTTTGTCGCCAAAAGGGTCACTGAAGCTCTCGAGGACAAATTCAACGGGAAGATAGAATTCTCCAAAATCCACCTTAAGCCATTCAATGCCATCGTGTTGAAAGACGTGAAACTGCTGGATGCCGATCCTCCTGTCACCCCTTCCGGAGAAAGCCTTGATGTCTTGGCCGGAGCCAAGAGCATAACAGCGACCTTCTCTATCAAGGGCCTGTTCAGCAAAGAGGGACTTCACCTTGGGAGAGTGACAGTCAGCGAAGGATCTTTCACCCTTGCCATGGATGAGAGGGGAAGCAATATTGCCCGCATGTTCAATACCAGCCCCAAGGAGAAAGAAAAGAAGGAGATGGGAAGGGTATTTGACGCCGGGAAGGTGGAAATAGACGACTTCCGTTTCAGGCTCGTCAACCTCAAGCGCCAGTTCTCTGACAAAGAAGGATCTATAGACTGGAGCGACCTTGACGTGCTGGTACACGAGCTCGAGGCCAGTGATCTGGATCTCTCCCGCGGCTTCATGAAAGGCAATTTGGAGAATCTCAGCGCAACCGAGAAGAGCGGTTATCACATCAATTCCCTTTCAGGAGAGACGACTGTGGGAGGTGGTTCAGCCGTCGTCGAGAATCTCAAGCTCAAAGACAGCTGGTCGGACATACGGATGGATGAGTTCATTCTCGGATATGGCGACATCCAGGCTTTCAACGACTTCATGGATAAAGTCCGCTTGAGGGGTGACATTAGGAACAGCGTGGTTGATTTCAAGAGTTTGGGGTACTTCGCGAGCGCCCTGAAACCTATGACCGCCAGGTTCAATATCAAGAAAGCCGACGTGGACGGGACCGTGAGCGACCTGGCGATCGACAGGATCGATTTCCTGGAGACCGGCAGCGGGGCGAGCGGAAGGGCGGAAGGACGCCTCACCGGACTCTCTGACATTGACGCGACGGTCTTCGATTTCCATGTCGAGGATATTCTTTTCACATCGGAGGGGCTGGGAAAATTCATCACTTGTTTCGCCCCAAAGACCAGGCTGGCTCTTGGCAAATTCGCCCCTGGTGAGCATGTCAGATTTGACGGGACTGTCCGGGGCACCCTGAACAATCTCGCTGTCAAGGGCGACGCCTCGACAAGGTCGTCGGGATCGCTCAGGGCTGACCTCAAGATGAAGGATCTGATCAAGATGTCAGGATCCAGGGACTTCTCCGGCCACTTCCAGGCCAATGCCTTGAACATCGGGAGAATCGCCGGAATAAGCAAGGTCGGCGAAGTGACGATGAGAGGAGCCGCCGACGCCGTTATCGGAAAGGGCGGAGTCAACCTTAAGATCGACTCGCTTCTGATCGACAAGCTGCATGTCCTGGATTATGACTACACGAACATCAAGGCCGCGGGAACATACTCTGACGAAGCCTTTGACGGACGACTGATTTGCAACGATCCCAATCTCAATCTGTTGTTCCAGGGAATATTCACCTTGTCAGACAAGACCAGCAACGGCCTTTACAAGTTCTACGCGGACCTTGGATATGCCGACCTTCAGGCTCTTGGGCTTGACAAGAGAGGGGTCTCAAAAGCATCCGGAAGAGTCAACGCCAACTACATGACAATCAGCGGCGGAGACATCATAGGTGACTTAGACATCCTGGACATCAATCTGGAGAATGCCCTTGGAAAATATGACATCGGGGACATAAGGATAGCCTCGCAATCAGGAGGTGGCATGCATAAGATCAACCTGAGCTCGAGCTTCGCGGATGCCTCATATTCGGGGACAAAACCCGTGAAAGGGATTGTCAAGGACCTGAGGGAACTTATGCTCGCCAGAGAGCTGCCCGCCATCTGCAAGGACACGACAAAGACGTGGCGTTCAGACCGTTACGATGTCAGGCTTGACGCCCATGACACGCGTGACATCCTGGCCTTCGCGATGCCCGGGTTGTACATCGCGGACAGCACCCGTATAAGACTCGCCGTCAATGGAGACGGAGACGTGAAAGCGACCGTAAAGTCCTCAAGGATCGCGATGAGGAAGAATTATCTCAGGAACCTGGACCTGACTTTGGACAACCGGGGCGAGAGTGTGAACGGCCAGTTGCGCGGGTCGGAATTGATCGTGGGTGGACTGGTCTTCAAAAACAATCTTCTCACGTTATTGGCCAATGACAACAAGGTCGGATTAGGATATTCCTACGACAATCAGGAGGCCCTGGCCTACAAAGGTAACGTGTTCATGTCCGGAGTTCTTGACCGGGGAGATTCCGGAGAGCTTCTACTTGACGGGAAAACACTCCCTTCCAGCGTATGGTTCAATGCCCAGGAATGGAAGATATCCCCATCCGTTTTCAAACTGGCGGGTAAAGACATATCCCTGGACAACTTCATGGCCGCAAGCGGAGGACAATCCATCAAAGTCGATGGCGGATTCTCATCTTCCCACCCTGACACCCTCACCGTGGACATGGTGAAATTCGACATCGGGCTCGCCAATAAACTGGCCGGAATGGATCTTGGCGTCTCAGGTCTCGCCACCGGGCACGCGATGGTCACATCCCCATGGAAGGATAATGCCGGGCTGGCCCTGGCTCTTGTGTGTGATAGTGTCCAGATGGGAAGAAGACCGGTTGGAGACCTCGCGCTGAACTGCGGGATGACCGAGAACGGACTGTTCAAGATAAAGGCAGCCAACAATCTTGACGGCCAAAAGACCATGGACATTTCCGGAGGCTATGACACCAAGGGCAAGACGCTGGACATTCTGGCGGAACTGGAGGGGATGGACGCGGGCTACATCGCGCCCTTCCTCGAATCGGTCTTCAGCGATGTCAGAGGGCAACTTGACGGCAAATTGCGTGTCAGCGGACCGACCGACAAGCTCTCGTTCTCTGGGGAAGGCACAAGGTTCAAAGATGTCATGATGAGAGTGGCCTACACGAATGTGCCGTACTACGCCAACGGTCCTTTCACTTTGGACGACAAGGGCCTTCACCTCGACGGAGTAGCCGTCAGCGACCGTTTCGACGGGACCGGCACAATGTCGGGAGGAATCCTCTTCGACCATCTCAAGAACATAAGGATGGACATGGGGATCAACATGACCCGAATGGAGGCCATGAACCTTGACAGCGGTTCCGGCCAGCCTGTCTATGGTAACCTCTTCGCGACGGGTAACATAGGGATAAGGGGACCTTTCAACGCGGTCAGGCTCGACGTGGAGGCCAGGACGGACAAGAACGGCTCCATCCACATCCCGATCGACAACTCCTCCTCCGACGCCAACACCAACCTGCTCACTTTCAAGGAGCCTTACAAGGAAGTCTACATCGATCCCTATGAGGAGATGATGAACACTCTCGAGAAGGCCAAGAGGCAAGGCAGCGATTTCGGAATACGGCTCAAGGTGGAGGCGAATCAAAGGACAGAGGCTTTCGTGGAGATCGACAGAGTGTCCGGTAACGCCCTGAGCGGCAGGGGCCAGGGAAACCTTGACATCCAAGTGCATCCCGGCAACGGGCTGTTCACGATCAACGGTGACTACACCCTGGCCTCGGGCAATTTCCACTTCAACGCTATGAACATAGCCAAGAAAGACTTCACCCTTTCCCAAGGCAGTTCCATCAGGTTCAATGGAGATGTCATGGAGAGTGATCTTAATATCAATGGAAAGTACACGACGAAGGCCTCAGTGGCGACCTTGATTTCCGACACGACCTCCGTCTCCACCAGAAAGACGGTCAACTGCGGGATCGGCATATCAGGCAAGCTAATGGAGCCACAATTGACTTTCTCCATCGATGTTCCCGACATAGACCCTATGACCAAGTCGAGGGTAGAAAGCGCCCTCAACACTGAGGACAAAGTTCAAAGGCAGTTCATATCGCTGCTCATCTCCGGAAGCTTCCTGCCCGAAGAGCAGTCAGGCATCGTCAACAACACCAACACCATTTACACGAACCTGGCCGAGATCATGGCGGGCCAGCTCAACAGCATCCTACAGAAACTGGACATTCCTTTGGACTTCGGCCTCAACTACCAGTCCAACTATGCCGGGAACAACATTTTCGACGTGGCTGTCAGTACGCAGCTGTTCAACAGCCGAGTGATAGTCAACGGCAACGTGGGGAACAGGGAATATGGGAACACGTCCTCCGGGGAGGTGGTCGGTGACCTGGACATCGAGGTCAAGCTTGACAAGCCCGGACAGGTCAGGCTCAAACTGTTCTCCCATTCTTCAGACGATTATAACTCGTTCATGTTCATGGACAATTCACAAAGGAACGGAGTCGGTGTTTCCTATCAGAAGGAGTTCAACAACATTCCGGAACTGTTAAGAAGCATATTCACAAGCAAGAAGCGGCGCCTGGAGAGAGCCAACGCTCCAGTCCTTCCGAAAGAATACAACCAGGTGCTAATCCTTGATGACATGGACGGGACCGAGAAGCCCAGAAGGAAGTAAGGGATCCTCCGCTTTGTAGAAGCGCCGTATCGCGGTGACAGGATGCTTCTCCCCCGGCTTAACATCACCGATCATACGGTTGCGCCACAGGTTCGTCACCTTTATCTCCAATGTGTTCTTACCCATCTTAAGGAATGGCCGGATATCCTCAGTCCTGAAAGGAGATTTCCAGAGAACTCCAGCCGGCTTTCCATTGACAAGAACCTCAGCGATATTCTTCACAGACCCGAGATCCAGGAATATGCCCGAGTCGCCAGAGAGGTCCTCAATAGAGAATGTCGTCCTGTAAACAGCTGTACCTGAATAGTATTTCGCGATCGGGTCGGCGCATTCAGTCCATGAGCGCAAAGACGTGAACACTTCTTCCGCCTTCCCGCCTCCCTTTTGGTTGAAGCTGACCGTCCATGGGCCGTTGATTTCAAAAGAGTCCGATCCTTCGCTTCGCCTAGATCCTTCGCTTCGCTCAGGAAGAGAGGAGAGAGAAATGTCTGAGAAGACAATGAAGAACGCGTCAGTTGAGAGCATCGGGATCTGGACGACTGTCATTCCGTCTTCCTCATGAGAGTCCAGGGAGAGGATTTTCCCATTCTCCGGATTGAACAAGAAAGCGTGAGGGCCGCCATTCCTGAAACGCATTTTGGCGAGAGCGTCTTTACCCGAGAAGTTCCGGACCCAGTAAATCCGCGTCCCATCTTCCATCGAGCGATGGACATAGCGGAATTCTTCCGGAGAGGCAAGAGTCCCGTCAAACTCGGCAAGACAGTCTGGCACAATGCCTTCCAGGGCTTCATCAAGTGTGTCAAAGACATTCTTTCTCCCACTTCCCCAGATATTCCTCACAAGCTCCTTGAAAACCTTGTGGTCAGCCATCAGGCCTGAGGGACGCTCCGGCCTGGCCCCGCAAATCCGGATTCCGGCATCCGCGAATTCCTTGATCCTATGTAACGTCTCCAGCGACATCTCTTCGCTATTGCCATCTATCCACAACACCCGGTAACTCGTTCCTCCGGCGCTGTTCATCACCGGCTCATCGCTGGCCGGAGAAACATAGGAGCGAAGTACGGTGGGATTCGCGAAGTCGTACTCGAAGCCCGCCGGGACCTTAGGCAGGGAGGCAAACGAGTCTCCGCCGTACAGAGAGGTCACATTGCTGTCCTCTCCATAATAAAGCAGGATGTCAGCGACCGGTTTCCCTTGCCTCAACATGGCGCTCGACCTCCCAAGGTAATCCATCAGCACCCAGGCATATTCCCCCCAAGTCTCATTTCTGTGCAGCCACTGTCCATAACGGAACAACTGCAGGCCAGGGAGATAGGCGTCATTAGGCTGAGAGGCGCTCTCATGGATGATGAAACGGTTGACTCCCGAGGCCATAGCGACATCCGCCACATATTTCATGTTCTCGGGGCAATACGTGTACGCCCTTCCCCCGTCACCATTGACAGAGAAAGTCTCAGAGGCTACTACGCCGGCGCCCGTGACATGGGCAGCGGAAGCCGATTCCCTGATGTCAGCGATCGAGGAGGGAATACTGGAGCCTGTCGGAGTGTTCTCCATCCATATAGCCGCCATAGGGAAAGTGGCGGATAATTTGGGATCCATCCCATCTCCGGTGTAGGCGCGCCCTCCCTCGTGCGTCTCGCAGTAATACCCCGCCAAACCATATTCCTCAACTAAATCATTAATTCTGGCGTAATTCTCCGTGAAAAGTTCCCCCAATGTCTTTCTCCAGTCCCATAAGAAACCCTCGGTTTGGGCCGGGCTTTGGATAACCTCACCGGTCAGGGCAGGAAGCCATGGCAGAAGGTCATATCCCCTTCGCCCTAGAAACTCATCCCGCAGGGAGGCTGTCCAAGTGAAAGATCCGGCCTCATAGCTGTCTGTCAACAGATAGCGTATCCCGCAGCCGCCGAGCAGTCCTCCGGCAGCCTCTTTGTAAAGATCAAGATAATGGTGGAAATAGTCCATCCAGGCGTCCTTGTCGAGTTTGTCGACCTCGAGGCCGGTAGCCTCAGGCGAGGCGGGATGATTGACCTTGCCTGTGATCGACCAACCGAACCGGTAGATTCTCCAGCGCCCACCGGGAAGCGTACATGACAAATGCCCGTCGGAGGTCATCTTCCCTGTAAGGTCGATTATTCCGGAAGCTTTGACGACATCGCTCCCAGCTCGGAGCCCTTTCCTTGAAGGAATATGGAACCTATTGAAATCAAACGTGTTGCTAAAACCTCCAACCTCCTCCGAATGATGTACCTTACGGGAAGTGTAGAGTTCCAGGGACTCGAGTCCCACTCCCCTGACACGGAAATATCTAGCCCTCACAGGCGTGATGTCCTCGGTCATGTAGGGAATCCTTGAAGGAAGGATCTTGTGGATCTCCTTCCATGTTTTTCCGTCATCGCTGCACTCCAGGATACCTTTTGGAGCCACGGTCCCCTGCCTCGGCCGCCCGGCCATAGCGGTGGATTTGAGAGTGAACGCCCTGATGGTGAAGCGCCTGCGAAGCCCGACGGTGATGACGCTGTCTGTAGCCTCTACCCGGGCTCCCATCTCTTCCATCGAACGGTCCGAGCGCGGACGCTTCAAGGCTACCACGTAGAGATCCTCCCCATAAGGCTCGACCTCTATCCTGTCGTTCCCCTGAAAAAAATCCTGATATGGGCCCGTGACCTTATAAAGATCAGGCAACTTGATGTCGACTTGCCCGCCGCTGACGTCTACCGACCTCCACTCGAGCTTTTTCACGGCATCCTTGGGCTCTACCCAGATGCCGCCGGTAGAGCTCCAACCCGGAGCGCTAGCGATGGTGACATCCATTCCATAAGAGTCAGCAAGGGATATAGCGTACCTGAAAGCTTCCTTCCATTCCGGAGAGAGATAAGGCAGCTTGACCTTGGCCGCCCTTGGCATGTTTATCCCCCCGACATCAAACTGGTGGAAGCCGCCGATACCCGACCTCCTCATCCATTCCAAGTCTTTACTGATTCCTTCCTTCGAGATGTTGCCATCCATCCAATGCCACCAAACCTGTGGCTTGGCATAGTCCGGAACGGAAGAGAAAACGCTGGCAAGACTGTCCTGACCTTGGCTGGAGGCAGGAGCGACGGCCAGCATGGCAGCGACTATCGCCGGAAGGATACTCATCTAACGGCAAGCCTTGACAAAGGCCTTGAAAAGGGCCAGCCAGTTGTCGTCCGCCCTGACGAGCTGCTCAGGATGGAACTGGACAGCGAGGATCCACTGGCCTTTGATGGCGCTCTGGTAAGCCTCAACAACCCCATCCGGAGAATACGCGATCACCTTGATCATGTCGGAAGGGGTCTTCACGGCCTGGTGGTGGGAGGTGTTGACCATAAGAGAGGTCTCCCCCATGATCTTATTCAGCAAAGACCCTTCCTCGACAGTGATGGAATGAGTCGGGAACCTTGAGTCGGTTTTCTGCCTGTGGGCGATCCCGCTTGGCTTTTGGGTGGGAAGGTCCTGATAAAGGGAACCGCCCAGCACGACATTCAGGATCTGCTCGCCACGGCATATCGCCAGGATCGGAACCCCTTTGCTCAAAGCCGCTTCAGCGTAGTAAATGTCCATGGTGTCCCTGTGGGCGTCAATCTCGACCGTGGCGTTAAGAATGGACTCACCGTAATGGGCGGGATCGAGGTCGGCGCCTCCGGTGAGCATCACCCCATCAAGCCTTCCGACGATTTCCTCGGCCTCGGCGGGATTGTTGACCTGCGGCAATATGAAAGGAATGCCGCCGGAGCGGATAATCGCATCCGTGTAGGCTCTTCCGATTGTCGACACCATACTGCCGTTATACCCGGGCGCTACACCGATTAGGGGTTTCTTCCTCGCTTCGGCAAAGACCGACGAGCTTATGGTCAAAATAACGAGAAAGACGAGTTTAAGGGTTCTCATATCTGACAGAATTTAATCTTCTTGTTGCTATTTGGACAATTATAGTGTCTTTTAGTCGAAAGATCACATTCGCCGTTTTGTATGGCAAAGAAAATGCTCTATATTCGCAGCGGATAGAAGATCTTACGTTTTATTCATAAATTAGGTTTGTATTAAGTGGGAAAGGCCATCGCCGTGAGGTGAAGGCCTTTTTTTCCATATTTACTCAGCCAGGCATGAATCCATCAGCTCATCAATGAGGCGTGTGTCAAGATCACGCCCGATGAAGACGATCTTCTCCATCCTGTCGCCGTACTTCGGATCCCAGTCCCGGCGAAGGTTCTTGTCCCTGCGCATCATCTCCGCGAGCTGGTCATCAGGCATGGTCGCGAACCACAGACCGGCTTCCTTGATGGACTTCTGGGAACCTGACTGCTCAAAAAGGTAGCATTTGTCCGGCTCGTCGGCGAAATAACAAAGCCCCTTGGCCCTGATGATGTTGGAAGGCCATTTCTTGGAGACAATGTAGTCCAGCATGTTGATATCCATGGCTGGTCTCCTGTAATACACATAAGTGCTGATGTTATATTCAAGCGCCTCTCCGGACTCCTCATTATGAAGCTCCTCGTCCTCATCGCCTTCTATGGCGGCAATCCACGCCGCTGATGTGGCCACCTTGTCAAAGTCGAACAGGCCGGTATTCAGGATAAGGTCAAGATCAATCTCTCCGTAGTCGCACTCGTGGATGACAGCCTGCGGGTTAAGGGCCTTCACGATTCCCTTGAGTTCACCGAGCTCTTCCGGAGAAACCTCCGAGGCCTTGTTGAGAAGCACTATATTGCAAAACTCAATTTGCTGGATAACAAGTGATTCCAAATCATCTTCCTCAATGTCAGGTCTTTTCAGAGCCTTTCCGGACGCGAACTCGTCTTTCATCCTGAGGGCGTCGACCACCGTGACGATGGCGTCGAGCTTCGGGGTCGCGGCCCGATTGTATTCCGGAAGCAGCCGCGGGATCGAGCAGATAGTCTGGGCGATAGGCGCTGGCTCGCAGATGCCGCTGGCCTCGATAACGATGTAGTCGAATTTCCTCATGCGGCAGAGCTCGTCGATCTGGTTCACGAGGTCCATCTTCAATGTGCAGCAGATGCACCCGTTCTGCAAAGGCACGAGACTGTCGTCCGTCTGCCCCACGACGCCACCCTTCTGGATAAGGTCGGCATCTATGTTGACCTCGCCTATGTCATTGACAATCACGGCGAACTTAATTCCTTTCTTATTGGCCAGAATCCTGTTGACCAGAGTAGTCTTGCCGCTCCCGAGGTATCCTGTCAGGAGGAGCACCGGTATTTCCCTGTTTTCTACTGTTATCGTCATTTTTTTTCGTTTACGCGAATTTAGCTATTTTGCGCGAATAAAGATTATTTGCTAAATTTGCATTCGGCGGGAAATGACCGGCCGGATGAGAAATGCTTGAAAATTTAAGAAAAGAAATAGAAAAGCTGATCTCCCTCTACGAGGCGGAGAAGGCGGAGCGTGTAAGGCTCCAGTCTCTTCTCGAAGAGTGCAAGGCCGAGAATGAATCCTGCCGGAAGCAGATCGGTGATCTGGAGCAACAGGTTAACAACTTGCAGCTTTCTGAAGCTTTTGGCGCCGCTGGCGACAGGGATGCGGCCAAGGAAAAGATCGAGAGGCTTATCAAGGAGATCGACAAATGCATCGCCTTGCTTGAGAATTGAGAATGGGACAGAGCATAAAGATAAAAATCGCGGGCAATGAATACCCTCTTGTAGCTTCCTCTCCCGAGATGGAGAGGCTGATGAGGCTTGCCGCGGAGGCGATCAACCAGAAGTTGAGCGCCTATGACGCCAAGTTCCCCAACAAATCCCTCTCTGACAAGCTTGCCTTCGTGGCCCTGAATGAGGCGGTCAGCCGTCTGACCTACCAGAAGAGACTCTCCGACGTGGGAGACGAGGCCGGAAAGCTTCAGGAAGATGTTGAGTCATACCTTAAGAATATTGAAAAAGACGGCCGTTAGTCCCACGTGCTTAAATCAACAAGTTCCACGGAACCGAGAACACTCAGGACGGCAAGGGCAGGCCAAGGTTACCATACGGGATTGTACGTCGATGGCGTACGACGGTGGATTTCCGAACCGGACCGGATCTCAAATCTTATTTATTAAGATTTTAGACAAGTGACTAACGGCTTTTTTTAATATCCGGACGACCGACTGGTTCTAAAGACCGGCGGTCGTTTTTTGCGTCCTCCGGGAAAGTTGGTTGAGTTTTTAATATATTTAGTATAATACAATTACCAAGTCATGATCGCATACGTTATAGGGGCCCTGATCGGGGCTGCGATAGCCATCGGGGTATACATTCTGGTCCAGAAGATGGTTCTCGGCGGACGTCGGAACGAAATCATCGCCAAAGCCGAGATCGAGGCTGAGGGGATCAAGAATGAGAAGATTCACCAGGCCAAAGAGAAATTCCTGCAGCTCAAGAGCGAGCACGAGCAGTACATCAACGAGAAGAACAACCAGATCCGTGAGGCTGAGAACAGGATCAAGCAGAAAGAAAACACCTTGAACCAGCAAAACGGAGAGCTCCAGAAAAAGCTCCGCGACGCTGAGAACGCCAAGAACAGCCTTCAGGCCCAGCAGGAGAAACTCGCGAAAAAAGCTGAGGAATATGACAAGCTCAGCGCCCAGGCCAACAAACAGCTTGAGACAATCGCCGGGATGACCGCCCAAGAAGCGAAGGGCATCCTGATGGAGAACATGAAAGCCGAGGCCAGGACCGAGGCGCAGGCCTACATCAACGACACTATGGACGAGGCCAGGCTCAATGCCGCCAAGGAAGCCAAGAGAATCGTAATCAACACCATACAAAGGACCGCTACCGAGACCGCCATCGAGAACGCCGTCACCACCTTCCCCATTGAGAATGACGAGATCAAGGGACGTATAATCGGCCGCGAGGGAAGGAACATCAGGGCTCTCGAGGCCGCTACCGGTGTCGAGATCGTCGTTGACGACACCCCGGACGCCATCCTTCTTTCCGCCTTCGACCCTGTCCGCAGGGAAGTCGCCAGGCTCGCACTGCACCAGTTGGTTGTCGATGGTCGTATCCATCCGGCCCGTATTGAAGAAGTTGTGGCCAAAGTCCAGAAGCAGCTTGAGGAAGAGATTCTCGAGACCGGAAAGAGGACCTGCATCGATCTGGGAATCCATGGGCTCAACATCGAGCTCGTCAGGATGATAGGCCGTATGAAATACCGTTCATCCTACGGGCAGAACCTTCTCCAGCACTCCCGTGAAGTCGCCAACATCTGCGCCATCATGGCCTCTGAGCTTGGTCTGAATCCCAAGATCGCCAAGAGGGCTGGTCTCCTCCATGACATCGGTAAAGTTTCCGAAGAGGAGCCCGAGCTTCCTCACGCCCTCCTGGGAATGAAGCTGGCCGAGCAATACAAAGAAAAGCCGGACGTCTGCAACGCCATCGGTGCCCACCATGAGGAAATCGAGATGACATCTATAATCTCTCCCATCGTCATGATCGGTGACGCCATCTCCGGCGCACGTCCCGGAGCCCGCAGGGAGGTTATCGAGTCCTACATCAAGAGACTGAAAGGAATGGAAGATCTGGCAGCCTCATATCCGGGAGTCACCAAGAGCTATGCTATCCAGGCCGGACGTGAGCTCAGAGTCATCGTCGGTGCCGAGGAAGTCAGTGACGATCAGGCCGCGAGACTTTCCGCTGACATTGCCCAGAAGATCCAGGAAGAGATGACTTATCCCGGGCAGGTCAAGATCACCGTCATACGTGAGACACGTTCAGTTTCCTATGCCAAATAACGCCATGAGGACATATTTGAAAACGATAATGACATCGATCGCGGCAGCGTTACTTTGGAGCGCCGCCGCTTTCGCCCAGGCACCTGAGGCGACCGCCACTTGGAAAGTCACTCCAAAGGAAACAGGCGCCAATGAATATGAGCTAATATTCACAGCCACAATAGAATCCGGTTGGCACATCTACACTACCGACAACCCCTATAATCCGACCACCCTTGAGCTTGACTCCCCTACCGGGTACTCTCCAGTCGGGGCTTTCACTCAAATCTCAAAGCCGGAAAAGTTCAAGGATGACCCGGTCTTCTTCGACAGCGCCGTCTTTTCACAGAAGGTCAAACTCGATGGGAAGAGCGCTACCGTGAGTGGTGAGCTCACTTGGAGCGGCTGTAACGACCAATTCTGCGCGGCCCCCGAGCACTGGGAGTTCTCCGTCACCCTCGGTGGTTCGACTCCGCTCACCAACCAGTCCCAAGACGCGCCCTCAAACCAGTCCCTGAGCACACCTACAGACCGGTCCCTGAGCGGAGCCGAAGGGCCTGATTACAACGCCGCCACCGCCGGCAATGGTTCCAACAGCCTGTGGGGACTGATCATCGAGGCGATCCTCTGGGGCCTGGCCATGTTGCTGACTCCCTGCGTGTTCCCGATGGTCCCCATGACCATCTCCTTCTTCATGAAGCAGTCCCAGACCCCCGCTGAAGGGCGGTTCAAAGCCTTCATGTACGGACTGTTCATCGTACTGCTCTACACCGTCCCGATATCCATAATCATCGGCCTCACATGGCTCATTGGTGGCAACGCGGTCACAGCGGACATATTCAACTGGCTCGCCACACACTGGCTTCCGAACATCATATTCTTCATAGTGTTCATGGTGTTCGCCGCCTCCTTCTTCGGAGCCTTTGAGATCGAGTTGCCCTCAAGTCTCGCCAACAAGAGCGACGCCAAGGCCGGTAAGGGTGGCCTCGGAGGAATATTCTTCATGGCCCTCACTCTTGTCCTGGTCTCCTTCTCCTGCACCGGTCCCATCGTCGGAACAGTGCTGATCAAATCCACTTCCGGCGAATTCTGGACCCCGATGGTCACCATGCTGGCATTCAGCATTGCCTTCGCCCTGCCGTTCACCATCCTGGCGATGTTCCCTTCCCTCCTCAAGAAGATGAAGAGCGGATCGTGGCTGAACAGCGTGAAGGTAGTCTTGGGATTCATCGAGGTAGCGCTCGGTTTCAAATTCCTGAGCGTGGCTGACCAGACGTATCATTGGGGGCTTCTGGATCGGGAAATCTACCTGGCGATCTGGATCGTGGTGTTTACCCTGCTTGGCCTCTACCTTCTGGGCAAGCTCCAATTCAAGAATGACTCGCCGGTGCCTTTCATCTCTGTGACAAGGCTGGCATTGGCTATAGCGGTGTTCTCTTTTGTCGTCTACATGATTCCCGGGATGTGGGGAGCCCCTCTCAAGGCTCTCTCCGGCTATCTGCCTCCAATTGAGACTCAAGACTTTATCGTCTGGAATTACGCTGACTCCCCTGACTCCCCGGGTGGCGAATCGCTTCGGCGACCATTTACCCGGATAGGGCGCGAAGCGCAGGGAGACGAAGCGATTGGCGCCACACGGGAGATGCCTGTCGGCAATAGTTTTGCGGAGAAATACAATCTGCGCCTGCCGATGGGATACAAAGGTTATTTCACCATCGAGGATGGCCTGGCGGCCTCAAAGGCCACCGGAAAGCCCGTTTTCGTGGATATCACCGGCCATGGCTGCGTCAACTGCCGCGAGATGGAGCAGAGGGTATGGTCTGACCCCAAAGTGCAGGACATCATGAAAAACAAATATGTCATGGTGTTCCTTTACAATGACGACAAGACCAAACTCGAGAAAGAGGATTGGGTCACGACTCCGGAAGGCAAAACCCTGAAGGACATCGGCAGGGTAAACTCCTACATCGTGCGGGAGAGATTCAATGTCAATGCCCAGCCGAATTACGCCTTGCTTGATTCCGACGGCGAGTTGCTGGTCCCGGTCAGGGGATACAATCTCAGCGTGGACGGGTTCGTCGACTTCCTGGAATCAGGTCTGGCGAAATTCAACGCCAAATGATCTAGAACGAGACTGGACCTAGCATTCCAGTAGGCTGGAGCTCCTGGTGGGAAGTCCACCGCTGAGCCACCGGATTGTCTTTCAACGATTTCATGTAATTGCCCATCGTCGTGGTCACTTTGACTGTGACTTGGGCTTTTCCGTTTTCGATCAAACGAGCGGGGATGCCGTTGATACGACCTCCGTACCAGTCAACGCCGACCTTGACGCCATTGACGTAGACCTCGGACACCCCATACACATCACCGAGATTGATGAATCGGTCTTTCCCTGGAGCGACCGGCACTTCCGCCGAATAAGTCACAACACCGGCAAAATCAACGGTCCTCGGATCTTTTGAGAGATCGAAAAGAGGTGAATCTTTTAGAGTGAAGGATGTGCCGTCCACCTTGTCGAAAACGATGTCCCACCGTCTTATGAAGACAGGATCCGATTGATATTCAGGACATACGGCAGTGTATCCTGGATCCTTGGGAGGAGCGGCGAGAAGATTCGCTTCCGACTCTTTCGGCTTTTCAGAAAGAGACTCGAACACAATCAGCCTGGATCCCGCTTTCTCTATCGGGAGCCTCATGACTCCATCCTCCCCTACTTCCATCCGCATCCTGTTTCCGTTCTCCGGATCCCAAAGCATAGGAGTGCCAGCCGAATGGAAACGGACGTTTAGCATGTGACCTTGCGCAGGGTCGCTGTTTACGAAGAAATAAATGTCAGTCCCACCGGCGACATGCTTTATCTGGGAGACATAGACAGAAGGATCGGCGATCTCGACATAAGGTGTGATCCCGCATTGTTTCTGGACACCAGAGAACCATGAGGTGATCTCACCGTCCGGCGCGCCGACATTGAACACCTGGTCCGGATAAGAGCTCTTGAGAGCGGCGAAAATCTTTTTCACTTCACCGTCGTGTCTTTCATGGTCGAGGAGCCCTACGGATTTGAACGGTGTCTTGCCGACCAGAAGGAGTTTTCCTCCCGAAGAGACGAAACCACGAATCGCCTCAGCGGTCTCAGGCATCATCGATTCCACTTCCAGAAGCATCAGGACCGGATATTCACGTCCTCCGATCTTAAGTTTCCCGCCGGTTGATGAGCTTCCCTGGAGGATAGACTCGCTGACATAATCGCAAGCGTTGCCGTTGCGGTGGATGGCAGCCCAGACCTCATCCGCATAAGACGGGTAATGGAGCGCCGGGAAGGGGTCGCGTTGGGGACCGATCTTGGTCCAGAGGTCGCCCCAAGGCATCATCAAGGCAATGTCGGCATAGAAATCAGACCGGGACAGAACCGCCGAGATTCTGGCCTTGTAGTCAGTCCAAAGACGGAAATATGGCCATATAGGATTATTCTCATTCAGATATGTGCCATACTGGACCCAACCTGGGAAGGGAGCGTCGGCCGGGGAATAATTGAAACCGTGCAGGATGGAACGCGTCACTCCGGAGAGATTACTCTGGTCCCCTGTCATCTTGATTCTCTCAAGTGAGGCGTTGAACACGCGGTTCGTGTTGGTTGTCTCCTCGCAACTCACCAAGCGTCCCCCCTTGAAATGAACAGCGGAAGCCACTGACTTGTTGACATTTGTGTACGTGGGATTCTTGATGAAAGCATCCCTTTCGCAACCGTCGGCATGCCAAAACCAAGTCTCGCACTCAGGAATATCCACGGCCATTGACGCATCGACAGGATGGAACTCCCTACCATAGGCCTGGACTCTGGATTTGAAGCCATTGGAGTTGCACCATTCGGTAAAAGTCTTGAGGAAACGCTCCTGCATCACATCCATGCAGCAGGTGAAAAAGTCGTAACGTGCCCTTGAGACAACATCAGCGGCCTCTCCGGACAATGATGTCTCCACAGCCCCCTCGATAGCATGGCCCATATGCCCTACCTTATAGAGAATAAAAGGCAAATATGGCGTTATGTCATATCCTTTCCTGCGGCGGAATTCTTCAGCGAAATCGTCGCACCAATTCGCTCCTTCAAGCTCCATGCTGTCACAGAAAAGAGCACGGAAGCCATCAGTGCCCTTCAAGGCCGGGAACAGGTTGTCCGACATTTTATGGAGAAAATGGAGAGTGGCGTTCTTGTCGTAATGGTTAAGGACAGGGCCAGAAGCGCCGGGACCGCCATTGATAACCGACTGGAATCCTGTGACTTTCACGATGGCGTACAACACATGGTCACCCTCGGGAACATTGACGGTAACTTCACCGGCTCCCTTGTCGAAGGGGACCTCAACCCCAGAGGCGAACTTATCCATGGACAACGGAGCGAGGACAAGAGTTTGAAGGCTCATTGTCTGTCCGGAATATTTGAAACCGACCTTGGGATCAGCTTCGGAAAGGAGATCCGCGATGGGGATAGTCACCTTTCCGGGGCCTGAAACGAGTCTGGAAGTCTTGGTCAACAGTTGCGTGCGCTCATTCTCATCAAGGAATTCCGCTCCGAAAGGCCATCCTGAACCGACGATGATGTCGCAGGTCATTCCGCGCTTGGAAGCTGACTCGACGGCGGACTTAACCATGGCTATCCACTCCGGGCTCATATAATCCAGAGAAGGAATTCCGAGATCATCACCCCCGGGGAAGCGGATCGTGTTGATCTCGACTCCTCCGATGCCGGCATCTTGCATGATGCCCAACTGGCGGTCGATCTCCTCGGCGGAGAGTTTCGCGCCGTTCCACCACCAACGGACAAAAGGCCGGTCAGTGGAAGCCGGGTTGGAAAAAGCGGCATACAACTCCTCGATCTCCGAGCCATTTTCATTTGAACAGGAAAAAGAGACCACAGCGGCGGCCATCAAACTCAAGAACAAGACTATCCTTCTCATCTCAAAACAATTAGCCAGTTAAATCAGCCTGATGATTCAAGCCTGATAACAAATATGGCAATATTTGCCCGAAAGTCAAAAAAAGTGTAACTTCACATATTCCTATCCAAATACCCACCAGCCAATGGAAGAAAAAGTATTGATCGGAGTGGACATCGGCGGGACAAAATGCGCCGTGACCCTTGGACTGCCCAAAGAGGATGACCTCGACATTAAAGACAAGATCAGTTTCCCGACCACTGATGTCAGGAATACTATCGAAGAGATAAAAGCCTCGATCATCGCCATCCTCAAGCGATCGGGTCTGGACAAGACATCGATCCGGGCGATCGGCATCAGCTGTGGAGGGCCTCTCGACAGCCATACGGGGGTGATCATGTCACCTCCCAACCTGCCGGGATGGGATAATATTCCCATAGTGAGAATCTTATCGGATGAGTTCGGAGCTCCTGCCGCGGTCCACAATGACGCCAACGCTTGCGCTCTGGCAGAGTGGAAGTTCGGTGCGGGGAAAGGCACCAGGAACATGGTGTTCATGACTTTCGGGACCGGTCTCGGAGCCGGTCTGATCCTTGACGGGAAGCTTTACACCGGGACAAACGACAATGCCGGGGAACTGGGTCACCTCAGACTCGAGTCTTTCGGGCCTGTGGGTTATGGCAAGACCGGTTCATTCGAGGGATTCTGCAGCGGGAGCGGGATCGAGCAGCTCGCGAGGGATCTGGCCAAGGAAGAGCTGCAGATGGGGCGTAAAGTCTCCTGGTGCCCAGGCGGGGACCTTTCTGGGATCACTGCCAAAAAGGTGGCCGAGGCTCTAAGGAACGGGGATCCGCTCGCCCGGAAGGTGTACGACATCTCCGCCAGGCATCTCGGAATGGGGTTATCCATCGTGATCGACATCCTCAACCCGGAGATGATAGTCATCGGCAGCATCTATGCGAGAAATGAGGATGTGTTCCAGCCCCTGATGCGGGAAGTTATCGATAATGAATCACTTCCGTTAGCCAATAAAGTCTGCCGGATCGTTCCTGCGGCACTCGGGGAATCAATCGGCGACTACGCCGCCTTGTCAATCGCGGCTAATATCCAATAAGAAATTATTATGACTGAGGAATTAATATCACAAGGCCTGTCCCAAGCCAGGAACGAGCTCGACTCTTTCATCAACGATCCCGAGACGGTACCTTCCATAGCCGAGGCGGCCTCCATCATGGCGAACTGCCTCAATAACGGAGGGAAGATCATCAGCTGCGGCAACGGCGGCTCCCTCTGCGACGCCACCCATTTCGCCGAAGAACTGACAGGCCGGTTCAGGAATGACCGGAGGCCTCTTCCAGCTATGGCGATAAATGATCCGGCATGTCTCACATGCGTCGGGAACGATTATTCCTTCGACGTTGTGTTCTTCAGGTGGATAGAAGCCTTCGGACGGAGCGGCGATGTCCTTCTGGCCATCAGCACAAGCGGATCTTCCAGGAATATCCTGAAGGCGGCCGAGGCCGCCAAAGGCCTCGGGATGAAGGTCATAGCCCTGACATCAAAAAAAGGCAAGTCCCTCGCTGGACTTGCCGATCTGGCTATTTTGGCTCCGGACGCTCCTCATTCGGACCGGATCCAGGAGATCCACATAAAGGTGATTCACATCCTCATAGAAGCGATCGAGTCACTGCTACAGGGTACTTTTTAATAGATTGATTGTCTCCTTATAATTATAAACATCTTATGGACAGAAGAACTTTTTTGAAGTCATCGACAATGGCCACAGCCGCGCTGATGCTTGGCTGGGATGAGGCTTTCGCTTTGGGGACCAAGGCCCCCGAGGTCGGGAAAGCGTGGAAAGGGTGGAAGAAAGGCCATTTCCAAGTGCATTTCATCTACACCGGAGTAGCCGAATCGATGTTCATGATATTCCCGGACGGGACCACTATGCTTCTCGACTGCGGAGACCACAATGCCGTCGGGCGCGGCAAGCTGGCCGTGCCGGTTCTCCCATCTCCTGACAGGCATGCCGGGGAATGGATCGCGAGATATGTCCAAAGAGTCAATCCAAGAGGCGATAAAGTGGATTTAATGATGCTCTCCCACTACCACTCAGACCATGCGGGAGGGTATGATTTCTATGCGGACAAAGTCATCAGGGACGGTAAGGATTATTATTTGAGCGGGTTCTCCCATGCGGCGGAATGGCTGTCCTTCGGGAAAGCGTTCGACCGCTGCTGGCCGCTCTACGACGAGCTTATCCCCACCAGCGAGGACAGTGTGGATGAGATGAAAGACTTCTATTCATACATGACAAAGCACCGCGGCCTTGAGATAGAGAAATTCCGCGAGGGAGCCATCGACCAGGTGAAGATGGTACACAATCCTGGAAAGTATCCCGATTTCTCAATCAGGAACATCTGCGCCAACGGAAGGATCGCCTACCCGGACGGAAGGATCAGGGACCTTTATGAGGAAAGAAAAAAGAAAGACCTGAACTTCAGTGAGAACGGGCTGAGCCTCGGAATGATTATTTCTTACGGTCCGTTCAAGTTCTACACTGCCGGAGACTTCTCCGACAACTGGAGGATGCCTGATGGGACTGTCCATGAGATCGAGGACGACATCGCCGAGGTTTGTGAAAAGGTCAGCGTCGCGAAGATCAACCACCACGGCCATTACTCCATGACAAGGAAACTCCTGGAGGCGCTCCAGGCCAGAGTTTATGTCAGCTGCGTCTGGGACCAGCTCCACAATGTGGCCCCGGTGATGGAGAGGATCGCCGACCAAAGCATCTACCCTGGTGAGAGGATTGTCTGCCCAGGGATATTCCCGAAAGAAAGACGCCAGGAAGACGCCGGAAAGGAATGGCTTGGCATCATCCACAAAGACTCTTTCAGCGGAGGGCACATCGTGCTTGATGTCCCCAAAGGCGGGAAGGAATATTCGATCACCTATCTCACCGCCGAGGATGAGTCAATGAAAGTCCTCAGCGTCATGAACTTCCGTTCATAAGCAAAAAGAGAGGGATGGCCTGAGCCATCCTTCTCTATTTCAGACCCTTCGCTTCGCTCAGGGTGACAAGAAACTACCTCTTGGAAGTGACTTCTTTCTCGTATTTCTCGATGCAAGGGATGAACTCCTCGCCGACGGGGACGCCGTTCTTGCAGTTGAAGTAATCGAAGACGGCTCCGAAAGGAAGGGTCTTGGCCTCCTCGAGGAGGGCGAGCTTCTGGAAGCCCTTGCCCTCGGCCTCGTACTCGCGCAGTTTGGCAAGAGGTTCAAGAAGGGCGCTCAGGATGCACTTCTGCGTGGCGCGGGTTCCGATGATGTAGGCACCGATCCTGTTGATGGAAGCGTCGAAGTAGTCCAGACCGACATGGGCACGGTGCAGGCCATCGGCACGGACCAGCTCCTTGAAGAAGTCCAGGGTCATGTCGTTCATGATGGTCACATGGTCGGAGTCCCAACGGACGGGACGGCTCACATGGAGCATCAGCTCGGGAACATAGAGCAGCAGGGAAGAAACCTTGTCAGCGACGTTCTCGGTGGGCTCGTAGTGGCCTGTGTCGAGGGTGTAGATCACGTTGCGGGAAGCGCAGTAGCCCTCGAAGAAGTCCATGGAACCTACAGTGTAGCTCTCAAGGCCGATACCGAACAGCTTGGCCTCGACACAGCTCTTCATGCCGGGGAGGTCCTCCTTGAGGATCTCGTCGAGGGAAGCGGCGAGGATCTCGCGATACTTCTTGCGGTTGACAGTGTAGTCCTTCTGGCCGTCATGGACCCAGATATTCATGATACAAGGATCGTTCTGGGCCTTACCCATAGCGTCGGCGATGCGGCGGCAACGCTTTGTGTGCTCGATCCAGAACTCGCGGATAGCGGGATCAGGATTGGCCAGGCTCAAATCCCCGCTCTTCGGATGGCCGAAAGAAGTGGAGTTGAAGTCAAGCTTGAAATTGTTGGCCTTAGCCCACTCAATCCAGCTCTGGAAGTGCTCGACTCCCACCTGGTCGCGGTCCACGAACTTGCCTCCGAAATCCCCATAGATCTCGTGGAGGTTGATACGGTGGTTACCGGCGAGAAGGGTCTTGACAAACTCGAGGTCAGCGCGGACCTCGTCGATATTACGGGCGCGTCCGGGATAGTTTCCGGTGGTCTGGATACCTCCGGAAAGGCCGGCGTTGCTCTCGAATCCCATCACGTCGTCTGTCTGCCAGCAATGGAGGGAAATCTGCTGTTTCTCAAGCTCGGCGATAGCCTTGTCGGTATCGACACCGATGGCGGCATAGCGCTCTTTGGCCATCTCGTAGGCCTGGATGATTTTCTGCTCGTTCATATTCTTGGATATTAATTATTTGGATAATAAGTCTTTGTCTCAATGGAGTTTCCGATGATGCGGCGCATCTCCCAGCGGTCCTTGACGAGTCCCGCCACCTTGGCCTGCATCATGATGTTTCCGATGGCCGTTCCTTCAACAGGGCCGGCGACCACGGGGATTCCGAGGGTGTCGGCGGTGAGCTGACTGACCAGCTTGTTGGCCGAGCCGCCACCGATCACATGGAGCTTGTCAATGGTGAACGGAGCGAAATCCTGAAGCATGGCTATGACTTCCTTGTATTTCTTGGTCAAGCTGTGGTAGATGCAGCTGATCATCTGCGCGTCATTCTTGGGAACCTCCTGGCCGGATTCGGCAAGGGCCTTCTTGATCTCAGCGTCCATGTCCTTCGGGGCCGCGAAACGGGGATCGTCAGGGTCTATGGTCGAAGGGAAAGAGATCTCGCTCTTACCCATGGCCTCGATCTGGGCGTAATTGTATTCCCGTCCCTCGGCTGCCCAGGTCTTGCGGCTCTGCTCAAGGAGCCACATGCCGGTGATATTCTTAAGGAACCTTGTGGTACCTTCGATTCCTCCCTCGTTGGTGACGTTGTACTCGTAGGACTTGCTGTCGATAATCGGCTTGGGAGACTCGATGCCCATGAGGCTCCACGTGCCGCTGCTAAGGTAAGCGAAATGCTCATTCTCGGCAGGGACAGCGGCGATGGCGGAAGCGGTGTCGTGACCCGCTATCGCTATCACGGGGACTGGATCCATTCCGGTGGCATTGCAGATTTCCTGCTTCAACATGCCCACTTTGGTTCCAGGCTGGACAATAGGGCGAAGAATGCCGGGATTTATCCCAAGACGCTCCAGCAGGCTCCGGTCGAAATCCCTGGTACGAGGATCGATCAGGCCGGAAGTCGAGGCGTCGGTGTACTCGCAAACCCTCTCCCCTGTCAGCATGTAGGCGAGGAGATCAGGCATGAACAGGATCTCGGCGGCCTTGTGGATCGGAGAGGTCGGGTCCTTGTGCTGGGCATAAATCTGGAAAATGGTGTTGAAATTCATGATCTGGGTCCCAGTCACTGAATAGAGCTCCTCTTTCGGGATGATCTTGAAGACCTCTTCGGGAATCCCGTCGGTGTAGGGGTCGCGGTACGCCCTTGGAAGGCCCAGGATAGCCCCATCCGGCCCGACGCAACCGAAATCGACACCCCAGGTGTCAATTCCGATGGACTCTATCTTGACTCCCATCCCGGACACAGTCTTCAAAGCGGCTTTGAAATGGTCGAAAAGGGAATATATGTCCCAATAAAACTTGCCCCCGTCTTCCTTAACGGCGTTGGGGAAACGATAAACTTCTTCGGAGGAAAGCTTGCCGTCCTCGACTTTGCCGAGAATAGCCCTTCCGCTTGTGGCTCCGAGATCGAATGCTAGAAAAATCATAGTGTCATGTGGTCTATTACGTGTTTTACAAATTTCCTCTTTTTTATCATCAGTAACGCTGAAGAATCTGACAATAGAACTTGGAAATTTGATCCAGATTTTTCATATATTTGCAAATAATAGTCAATTATGGAATCCGTCCACCTCAAATATTTGGCAGTGAATCCGGTCGATCTCCAGTGGGGTACCGCCGTCAATTCGGCAGGCTTTCAGGAAATCGCTCCGGGGATGGATTACCCACCGAGGAACCACCCCTCCAGATACGTTTTCACAGTTGAGAGCGGCAGGATCCTTGAAGAGTACCAGCTGTTGTACATCACCGAGGGCAGAGGGAAATTCCGCTGCGAGACCCTTGGCAGAAACAAGCCGGTCCATGTCGAGAGCGGGATGATGTTCCTCCTTTTCCCTGGAGAGTGGCACTCCTATCACCCCGACTTACAGACCGGATGGAAGGAATACTGGATCGGCTTCAACGGTCACTTCGTGGACAACCTCATCGAGAAGGGTTTCTTCTCAAAGGCGAGGCCGGTGTTCAAGGTCAATATCCACGAGGACATAGTAGCCCTGTACAATGAGGCGATCAATGCTGCCGTCAAGCAAGAGTCTGGTTTCCAGCAGTTTCTGGCCGGGATAGTGGGGCGCCTCCTGAGCCTGGCTTATTTTTACGACCGCAATTCCCAGTTCGAGGAGTCCGACATGGCCCGCAAGATCAGCCAGGCGAAAGTGATTATTCAGGACAACTACACGGACATCTCCCCGGAGGATCTCGCATCGAGGCTCTGCGTCAGTTATTCGACATTCCGGAAAACGTTCAAGGAATACACCGGATTCTCTCCAGCCAGGTACATCAGCGAGGTCCGGATGAGCAAGGCCAAGGAACTGCTGACCAACACCTCGGTGAGCATAAAAGAAGTAGCCTACAGGGTAGGCTACAACAATCATGATTATTTCTTCACCGCTTTCCGTCACATGACCGGACGTACTCCAGCGGAGTACAGGGCCATGACCCAGGGGGCGCGATTATAGGTTCGCTATCATTGGCCGAAAAGGAGCCTCATGTCTCTCTCCATGGCCTGGCCCGCAAGTTTCTCGGGCACGAAACGCCACTCCCCTATCTTGCTCTTGTCGCCTATCGACACAGGATCGATAGAGCCATATTTCACCAAATAATAATAGAGGATCGCCCTGAATTCTGGATAGGTTTCCACGACCCTTTCCTCTATTTTTCCTGTGTCGATCCCCGCCTGTGTCATAAGGCCGCCGCCACCGCTGGCGCGGTAGGAAGTCATCGCGACCGGGTAGGTCTTGGCCGGATCGAGAGGCTCGCCTCCGACAAGAGACTCGATGAGAACCCTTTCTCCACGTGGTTTAGTGACATCCACTGTGTAAATTAGCCCGCCGGCGGAATCGAAATTATAGGATCTGTTGACAAAAGACCAGCGCTCTGTCCCAGTACGGGGATCAGCGCTGTTGGTTATCTTCAAGACATGGTCGGACGGTTTGGAGACAGTGTTTATCCAATTGTCGTACGAGGCCTCCAGGTAATCCTTGATCTCCTTGCCGGTCATATTGACGACATACACCTGGTTCTCAAAAGGATAGACGGTGAACAAATCGTTGTACACAAGGCTCCCGGCCTTGACGGTGCCATTGAAAGTCAATGGAGCCGCGAAAGATATCCTCGCAGGAGCGCATCCAAGCGAAAGCGTGTGGATAAGGTTAAGGTAATGGCTCATACCTTTGTAGGCGTCCCGGGTGAGAAGGTCGACTTTAAGGTCCCCTACCTTCCTGGTTGTGAATGCCTTGACCGCGGCGAAGTCCTCATGGAAGGTCTCAGCCATCCGTTTGTCTATCTTGAGGCGGTCCACTGGTATCAGATCCGCGGAGACTTTCTTGCCGGTCACCTTTCCGCCCTTGATGGTGAAATCGATCTGGCCATGGCCGACGAAGCGGCTGTGGCTTCCGGAGTTGATCAGGCAAAGCGTGTCGCTCTCAACGACTTTTGGCCTATGGTCGTGGGAACAGACAAGGAAATCCACACCATGCAGGGTCTGCATCAGGTCAAGTCCTTGGCTTTCAAGGACTTTACCGTCACCTGATCCCGTGGCGGAATGGACGGCGACTATCACGATATGAGGTTTCTCCCTGGCGATGACCTCATCCACATCCTGCTGGACGAGAGGGATCAGGCTCTCGAACTTCATCCCGCTCCAAAGGCGCTCAGGAAGCCATCCAGCGATATTGGCGTTATCGTACCCCAGGACGGCGATCTTGAGACCGTGACGCTTCAAGATGGTGTAGATCGGGAAGTATCTCTGTCCGTTGTCATTGCGGATAGCGTTGCCGGCAAGGAGAGGTATTCCCTGTCCCTTCATGTCACGGGCGAGGCGGTCATAGACAGGATGGCCGGCCTCGATGTCATGGTTCCCCAGGACGACCGCGTCGTACCCCATGTATTTTGCTATTCTCGGATAGACATGGGGAGTTACCGTGTCCACATAATTGAAATAATAGGCGGCATTGTCGCCCTGGACAATGTCTCCGGCGTCCACCAGGATGACGTTTTCCTCTCCCGCCGCGGCGCGGACGCTGTCCACGACATATTTCACCGCATAAAGGGAGCGTTTCACGTTGCCACCGACATAAGTGGAATCGAAGAACGTCCCGTGGACATCATTTGTGGTCAAAAGTGTCAATGAATATGTACCATCCTTGGGTCCAGCGCAGGAAGCGAGACCAACGGCCAGGATGAAAGCTGATAACAACGGATAAGATCTCATAACCACAAAAATACTATTTTTTCGTAATATAGCGCCATGGAAGAATTGAAACTTCAAACTCCGGTACAAATCGGAAGGAGCAGGGTGGTAATCTCGCTTAAGGACAAGATTGTCGCCCTGGGGAGCTGTTTCGCGGATGAGATAGGCTCCAGAATGTCCCAGCTGGGCTTCGACATCACTGTCAATCCTTTCGGGGCGCTTTACAACCCGGTCTCCGTCCATAACTCCGCGGCAAGGCTCGCCTCAGCCATCCCTTTTTCCGAAAAAGAGTGTGTCAAGATGGGAGCCGGCTCGTCTCTGGTCTGCTCTTTCAGCCACAACACCACGTTCGCCAGACAGACCCCGGAAGAGTTCCTGTTGAACGCCAACGAGGCCCTGGCCTCCGCCGCCAAGTCATGGAAGGCCGCCGGTAAGGTGATCGTCACCCTCGGAACAGCCTGGTGCTTCGAATACATAGAGACCGGGGAGATAGTTTCCAACTGCCTGAAAATCGACGGGAAACTTTTCCGCAGAAGACGCCTGACCGTCCGGGAGACGGAGTCGATCCTCAAGAATATGGTCGCGAGGTTTCCCGAAAAGAGTTTCATATTCACGGTCTCCCCTATCCGGCACCTCAAGGATGGAGCCCATGGGAACCAATTGAGCAAAAGCACCTTGCTTCTGGCCATAGAGAGCGTCATCGAGTCTTTCCCGGACAGGACGGATTATTTCCCCGCCTATGAGATATTCATGGATGAGCTGCGGGACTACCGGTTCTATGCCCCCGACATGACGCATCCCACTTCCCAAGCCGCCGATTACATCTGGTCCAGATTCGTGGACTGGGCCTTGCCTGGAGAGGAAATTCCAGAGCTTGCGGAAAGGAAGAAGGCTCTGGCCGCCTCACTTCACCGCCCGCTCACCGGAGGGAGCGGTCATGTCGCGGATATTTAGTATATTCGCGATCCGTTTCCAACAATTTGATTTAAAGAATACCCGATATGTTCGAGAACTTACAGGAAAGGCTTGAAAGATCTTTCAAGATCCTCAAAGGAGAAGGCAGGATCACCGAGATAAATGTCGCCGAGACTCTCAAGGACATCCGTCGCGCGTTGCTTGACGCTGACGTGAGCTACAAGGTGGCCAAGGAATTCTGCGACAGGGTTAAGACGAAGGCTATGGGCCAGAACGTCCTCACCGCCGTCAAGCCGCAGCAGATGATGGTCAAGATCGTCCACGACGAGCTCGCCGAGTTCATGGGCAGCCAGTCGATGGACATCAACATCAAGGGCAATCCCGGGATAGTCCTCATGGCCGGTCTTAACGGTTCCGGTAAGACCACCTTTTCTGCCAAGCTGGCCTCTTACATAAAGAGCAAGAGAGGGATGAAGGTCCTTCTCGCCGCATGTGACACGTTCCGTCCCGCGGCCATCGAACAGTTGAAGGTTCTTGGAGAGCAGATCGGTGTCGAGGTCTACACCGAGGACGGGGAAAAGGATCCTATCAAGATCGCGAAGAATGCCGTCGCCAAGGCAAAGGCGGAAGGCTTCCCGGTTGTGATCATCGACACGGCGGGCCGTCTGGCCGTCGACCAGGAGTTGATGGACGAGATCTCCGCCCTTCACAAAGCCGTCCAGCCGACAGAGTCCCTCTTCGTGGTAGACGCCATGACAGGACAGGACGCTGTCGAGACCGCTAAGGTGTTCAACGACAGGCTTGACTTCGACGGAGTCGTTCTCACCAAGATGGATGGTGACACCAGAGGCGGAGCCGCCCTCTCGATCAAATATGTCACCGGCAAGCCGATCAAGTTCATATCCTCCGGCGAGAAGATGGATGCCATGGACGTGTTCCATCCGGACCGTATCGCCGACAGGATCCTCGGTATGGGAGATGTGGTCTCCCTCGTCGAGAAAGCCCAGGAGCAGTTCGATGAGAAACAGGCTAGGGAAACCCGTAAGAAACTGGCGAAAAATCAGTTCGGCCTGATGGACTTCTACAACCAGATCCAGCAGGTCAAGAAGATGGGAAACATCAAGGACCTCGCGGGAATGATCCCCGGTGTCGGAAAGATGATCAAGGACATAGACATAGACGACGAGACAGCCTTCAAGGGTATCGAGGCCATCATAATGTCCATGACTCCCGCCGAAAGGGACAACCCTGAGATCATCAACGGCAGCCGCAGGAAAAGAATCGCTGACGGAAGCGGGACTAACGTGGCCGAGGTGAACAAGCTGTTAAAGCAGTTCGAGACCACCCGAAAGATGATGAAGGGCGCCCTTACAGGCAATCTTGCCCAAAGGATGAGAGGTTTCAGGAGATAAACCTAGTCTACACTCGCGAAATAATCCTTCCTGCGCGGAGCCTCAGCAACTCTGTCTGAATAGACTGACGGGGCAATGGGCCGCATGTTGTAATGCGAGGCCATGACCTGCCCGTAAGCGCCTGCGCTGCGGATCGCGATGCGGTCTCCCCTGCGGCTCTTGGCCAGGGAACGCTCCTTTCCGAAACAGTCAGCTGACTCGCAGACCGGACCCACGACATCGTACACGCGCATCTCCCTCTTGTCTTCATCCTCGTAGTGGGCGGTGACATTCTCTATCTTGTGATAGGCCCCGTAAAGCGCCGGGCGGATAAGGTCGTTCATCCCCGCATCGACCATAAGGAAACGCTTGTTCTCTCCACGCTTGACGTACAGCACCTCGGTAATCAGGGAGCCGGACTGGGCGACGAGAGAGCGGCCGGGCTCGATGTGGACTTGCTGGTCAGGACGGTGCTTGAGGTGATCGTGGATAGTCCGGAACCAAAGGTCAAAGTCCGGAACCGGATGCCCGTCGGGGTCATCATAATCGATTCCAAGGCCGCCGCCAAGATCTATATTCTTGACCACCAAGCCTGTCTGCTCGAAACGCTCCACAATGTTGTTGACCTTCTCGCATTCCAGCGCGACAACGCTCTCAACCTCGAGAATCTGCGATCCGATGTGGAACTGCAAGCCATAAAAGTCGATGTAGGGATTGTCTTTGACCATAGCCACCGCCTCATCGAAACTCCTGTCGGAGATTCCGAATTTGTCCTCGTACAGACCTGTGGTGATGTAGTGATGGGTATGCGGGTCGATATTCGGATTAATACGCAGGCTCATCGGCGCCTTGCGGCCAAGCCTCCGGGCGATGTCGCTGACTATCTCGATCTCTTCAAGCGACTCCACGACAAATGCCCCGATCCCGACCTGGAAGGCCTGACATATCTCCTTGTCGGACTTGGCCACGCCCGCGAAAAAGATTTTTTTAGGATCATACCCGCAGCTGACAGCGAAATCGATCTCATCCCCGCTAACGCAGTCAGCGCCGATTCCCCTCGAGCTGATTATGTCGTTGAGACGGCGGTCAGAGTTCGCCTTGAGTGAGTAATGCACATGGATGCCTGTGCGGGCGGACAATTCCGCGACCTTGTCCACAGTCTTCTGGAAAAGGTCTATATCATAATAATAGAAAGGAGTCGCTACCCTCCTGAAAGAAGCGAAATCGTCAATTCTCAACATGTTCGATAATTATACACAACAATTGCAAAAGTACGGCATTTTTTCTAAATTGCTAAAAGTTTTTTTTAACTGAACTATAATTATGCTAGACTACGAAAAACCTCAACTCATCTCAATCAGTCTCAGACTGAAGAAACGGTACCACGAGACAAGGAAAAGAATAGCCGACGCGAGACTCGCCCGTAGGACCCTCAAGATGGTTGGCGGAAGGTTATCAGCCTGGGTGGAGAGTGGCGGACACCGAATGACTTACGACTCAATAGACGAGATCCTCGAAGAGCTGGGACTAACCTCCGATGAACTGTGTTTCTTCTGCTCCAAGACCTTCAACAAGAACTTTCTTACATGGAGAAAGGATCTCCGCATAGAAGAAGCGAAACAGACTCTTCTGGACTATCCCGACCTTCCCGCCTACAAAGTCGGCCACATGGTCGGGATAAAGGACAAATCCGACTTCAGGCATCAGTTCAAGGCCGCCACCGGGATGACTCCTGGACAGTGGAGGGAAAAATATTCCGCTAAAAAGTCAAAATAAATTTGCTGAATTGAAAATCATTCGTATATTTGCGGTGTACTATTAAACTAATACACTAAAATCGCAAATATATGATTGAGATCAAAGACCTCTCTTTCAGTTACGGAAAGGCACCGGTACTGAAGAACATCACGACAACGCTCGAGGAGGGCAAGATCTATGGTCTGCTCGGGGAGAACGGGGTCGGCAAGACGACTTTACTCACACTGCTCTGCGGCCTCAAGAAGGTCGGGGGCGGAAGCATCACGACGGATGGAGAGGATCCTTTCGACAGGACACCCTCCCTCCTGGAGAAACAATACTACCTCCCGGACGAGGTCATGCCGACCCCGTTGACCGCCGAAGGGTACGCGAAAGAAAGGGGCAAGTTCTGGCCACTCTACGACCACGAGAAGTTCCTGCATATAATGAAGGAATTCGAGAATGACTCCGACAAGAAGATGAACCAGATGTCGGCCGGCCAGTTGAAGAAAACCTACATCGCTTTCGCGCTGGCGACCGGAGCCAAATACCTCTTCATGGATGAGCCGACAAACGGGCTCGACATCCCCTCGAAGGCGCAATTCCGCTCAGCCATCATGAGCCACACGGCCGAGGATTCCACCATCGTCATCTCTACCCATCAGGTCAGGGACCTGGAGAACATCATCGACCCGGTGATCATCCTGGACAAGCAGGATGTCCTGCTCAACGCTTCAATGGAAGAGATCTCCGAAAAGTTGTTCTTCGACTACGGCACGACATTGATGGATGGCGCGCTGTTCCGCGAGCAGCTTCCCGGAGGCTTCCTGCAGGTTTATCCAAACTACGACGGACAG
Organism: Bacteroidales bacterium; assembly: GCA_017627955.1. Classification (GTDB taxonomy): domain Bacteria; phylum Bacteroidota; class Bacteroidia; order Bacteroidales; family UBA932; genus Cryptobacteroides. The sequence goes on from JAGAFU010000057.1 coordinate 37,922, forward strand.
GAGAGCAAGGTCAATGTGGAGGCCCTCTTCAACGCCGTCCACTCCCATAAGGATCTCATCAAAGGACTATTCACCAAAAAGGAGGCATAATCATGAGCAACACATTCAACATAAGCCGTTTCTGCAAATATTTCGGATTCGACCTCAAGTCCAGGTGGAAGGATCAGGGATTGTTTCTGGTGATCTTCGCCATCCTCCCGATCATATTCCATCTCATTTACCTGTTCTTCGCCGCCCTGGGCTACGACGGAATCAACGCCTTGTTCTCTGGAGCCCCGATAAGCAGACCGCCAATCGAGGCGAGGATCGTAGTGTTCGCTCTCGCCACGGGTATATTCCTCATGGTGTTCCCATCACGGACCTACGGCTTCCTGACGGACAAAGCCAAAGGATCCGAGTGGATTGAGCTTCCGGCCTCCAGGCTTGAGAAGTTCGCCTCCATGATGCTGACCTGCCTTGTGATTATCCCGGCGGCCTTCTTTTGCGTGTACCTTATCAGCGACGCCCTGGTCTGCCTCATTGACGGCAAGGCCGGCATGTCAATATTCGGAGCGTGGAGGGACTTTGATCCGGGATTCAGCGATGGAATGGTCCAGTTTGGCGCGCGGGGACTCTGGTTCCTGGTGGCCAGTGTACTCCAGACCGTCTCAGTCTTCCTTCTCGGCGCCCTGCTGTTCAAGAAAGGAAAGATATCCAAAACGATCCTCGCCCTCTTCGTCATCTCGATGACAATCTCAGCTATCACGGCTTCAGCCGTTTCCATGATCGAAATGGAGAGATTCGCGGAGACAATTGGGAGATGGGCGGAGAACCACCTGAGCAACATAGATTTCTGGTTCAACTTCTGGAGTAACCTCAGCCTCGTCGTGGTGGTCGGAGGACTTGGCCTGTGGTCCTGGTTCAAAGTCAAGAACCTTCAACATTAATATAAAAGACTATGGAATTCAATTCAAACAAAGCGATATTTCTCCAGATCCGTGACACGATCCTGGAGAGGATTCTCTCCGGGGACCTGAAGCCCGGAGACAGGATCCCGTCTGTCCGGGAATACGGGGCGACGATCGGAGTCAACCCGAACACCGTGATGAGGACCTACGAGAGGCTCACTTCCGAGGGGGTCATACACAACAAACGAGGCATCGGATATTTCATTTCCGACGACGCCAAAGACATAGTGCTGGAGAATTCCCGGGAGGAGTTCCTCAAGGAGGAGGTCCCGGTTTTCATCCGGAAGATGGAACTCTTAGGTCTTAAACCAGAGGAAATATTTAACAATAAATAGATTACAACATGAAAAGCATAAAGATCACAATAGCCGTCATCGCATTGGCGGCAATGGCGGCCGGGACCTCCTCATGCTATATCCGTATCAGCGACGAGGCAAGGGAGAAGATCAAGAGTGAGATCAATTACCGAAGGACATTTTCCGAGGTCGTGTATTCAGAATCAGAGCCCGCGGTGTTCCATCCCGGGGAATTTAACAGCCTGGATGTATCTAACTGGATGGATGTCACATTCATCCCTCGGGAAGGTGAGCCGGAAGTCCTCGTGTCAGGAACTCATCGCTCAAGGGATGAGGTCAGGGTAGAAAACGAGGCTGGCACCTTGAAGATATTCTTCAACTCAAATGAGAGAGGGGTGACCGTCGCCAACGATGAGAAAGTCACGATTTATGCTCCCGGCATATCTGTTTTGAATAAGCAAGGAAGCGGGGACATCCATTTCGGGAAAACGCTTCGGGGCCAGGCCTTAACCATCAGCGCCAGCGGTTCCGGGGACGTGATTATAGATGAATGCGAGATTGTCGGCCCGGTCACTATCAACAAGACCGGATCAGGGGACGTGAGAGCCACGATCCGAGGAGATGTCGTCTATGTGACAGCTGACGGATCCGGAGATGTGAACCTCGAAGGAAGCGCCAAGGAACTCATCCTGGACAAAAGTGGCTCAGGATCATTCTATTCCGGCTACATGGACGCGAGCTCAGTCACGCTCCAGCGAATCAGCGGTTCCGGAGAAGTGGCCTACCGTGAGAAAGGGAAGGTCGTCAGCGCGACAAAACTAAATCAGTCGATGTAGAACTCCCGGCGGTACTGGTAATGGGAACGGAGGCTCTCGAAAGCCCCAGGATCCATTCTGAACATGAAATCGTCCGTGAATATCGGATAGTTATATTGCAAGGCAGAGGTGATTTCACCCTGCCTTTTTCCTTTCAGGTCAAGTTTAACGGCCTCCAGGCTTTCAAGTTCAGTCTTGGGGAAGAACTCATAAAGCTTCTCGAACCCGAAGAAGCGCGCCAGAGCCCGCACAGAGGCGGCCGTGCCGTTCTGCTTGCCCTGATAGGAATAGCCCGCGATATGTGGAGTCGCGATGTCAACCATATCCATCAGTTCCCTGTCGATGTCCGGCTCATTGTTCCATGTGTCTATGATCACAGGGCCGAGTTTCGGCATCGCCCTTTTCAAAGCCGCCTCATCGACGACTTCTCCTCTGGAAGCGTTTATGAATATCGCGCCAGGACGCATTTTGGCGAAGAAAGCGTCGTCGCACATGTGGAACGTAGTGTCATCCAAAGGGACATGCATCGTGACAATCTGGGAGTTTTGGAGCAGGTAATCCAAAGGGCAGAACCCTTCAGGTCCTTCTGCGGCCATCCTCGGAGGGTCATTCTTCAAGACCTTGAAACCCAGATAGCCCGCCACCCGGTCAACTCTACCGCCGACATTTCCGACCCCGACTATTCCCAGTTTCGACCCGTCAAGACGGATGGCCTTGCGGGAAGCCACTCCATAAAGGGCTGAGAAAACATAGTTCATCACACCGCCGGCATTACATCCCGCGGCGTTGCGGACAACTATTCCCTTGCGGTCGCAGTAATCATGGTCGATATGATCGGTGCCGATCGTCGCCGTCGCTATGAACTTGACCGGGGTCCCGTCCAGCAGGGCGGCGTCGCACTTTGTCCTGGTACGGATGACCAATGCCTGGGCATCCAGAAGGTCATCCCGGCAGATATCCCTGCCTCCCTTGTACAAGACCTCCCCATAAGGCTCAAGGACTCCTTTAATAAAAGGAATCGCGTCATCCACGACTATCTTTATCTTATTCTCTTCCATATTACTTCAATATTATTTCCTTTACCATGCCCACCCTCTGGCAAGTCTTGTCGAATAGAGGATCTTTTTCAAGGAAGGCATTGACTGAACTCAAAATAGAATCCTTCTGGAACTCGACATGACTCCTTACCATCGAAGACGACAGGGTCACGAACAACTTGCCATCCCTGAAGAACCTCCTGAGAGTGAAATCCTTGACACCTGAGACCTCATCCCACGCGGCGAAGATCCGTTGGGTGTTGAGTCCCGGGCTCAAGCCCCTTGAACGCACGAACAGGGGGATCAGGTCGCCCATCGGGATAGCCTCCTTACGGGGGGTACCTTTTATCTTACGATACGTCTCAGGCATCACGCACCTCCCTGAACTCTCCCCCTTCAGCCTCGAAATACGCCCTGTCGGCTGTCAAGTCATCAACAATGCCGGACATGCGCACCTTATTGCTGTCTGTTATGAATATCTGTCCGAAATCATTTCCCGCCACCATGCCCAGCAGGTTGCCAATACGCCCCATGTCCAACTTGTCAAACACATCATCAAGAAGAAGCATGGGAGGGAAGCCATATTTTTTCTTCATTATCTCGTACTGGGCGAATTTCAAAGACACCAGGAAAGATTTCTGTTGTCCCTGGGAACCGCACCTCCGGATCGGATAACCATCCATCTTGAAGATGAAGTCATCTCTTTGCACCCCGACAGATGTGTACCCGAAAGCCAAGTCTTTTTCCCGGGCTTCCCTCAACTGGTCAACGAGGGACCCTTTACGCAAATCCGACTGGTAGCTGACAGAAACGGTCTCACGGCCACCGGAGAGAGTGGCGTAATAATCCGAGATTATCGGAAGCAGTTCCTTGATGAACTTCTCCCTGAGGCCAAACACTGTCTGGGCATATCCTTCCATCCTCTCGTCGAAGACGGAAAGCAACCCGTCATCTATTCCCCCATCTTTCAGCATCCGGTTCCTCTGCGAGAGAAGCCGGTTGTATTGCTGGATCGCCGAGAGATATTCCCGGTCCATCTGGGAAAGGACGGAATTGACAAAACGCCGGCGATCGTCGCCGCTTTCGCTAACAAGCGAGGTGTCCGAAGGAGAAACCATGACAATCGGCAAGACTCCGATGTGCTCGGATACCCTGGAGTAGACCTTGTCATCCCGGCGTACCTTCTTCTCACCCTTTGAGTCGACCTGCACAGAGAACCGTGTTAGAGGTCCCCCGAGCAAATCATAGGTGCCGGAAATCGCGAAAGAGTCAGTCCCGTGCCTGAAATTGAAACGGTCCGAGGTCGAAAATGAGCTCTTCGTCATCGAAAGATACCAGATCGCATCCATAAGATTTGTCTTTCCGACGCCGTTGTTGCCCGATACGCAATTGATGTTCGGGGAGAAGGACAACTCCTGGAAAACTATATTCCTGTAATCCTGAATGACTATTTTTTTCAGTACCGGCATTCCGTCATGCTATGCTACGCGAATATAATCATATTGCATGATTAAACAATTTTTTCTAATTTTGCGGTCTGTCTAAAAGATAATGACAAAACAAGTATAGAAATGGCAACGAAAAAAGAAGAAGTGAAAGAGCTGGAGCGCCAGGAAAGGGTGAATGAGACCGTATCCAAAACCGACCAGTTCTTCCGTGAGAACAAAAAGACAATTTATGGTATCCTTATCGCCTTGCTGGTGATAGGACTTGCGATTGTCGGTTATTACAAACTTTCCTACCAGCCCAAGGCCAAGGAGGCCGCTAGGCAGATGTACCCCGCCGAAGCCAGTTTCCGCTCCGGAGAGTACGATCTCGCCCTCAACGGTGACGGTAACGTGCTCGGTTTCTCCCAGATTCTCGAGGACTACGGCGCCAAGGGTGGCAAGGACATCTACCTCTATGCCGGTCTTTGCGAGTACAATCTCGGCAACTACCAGCAGGCAGTGGATTACCTCAAGAGCTACAAGGGCAAGGAGCCTCTTATGAAGGCACGTTGCCTCGCGGGTATCGCCGACGCTTACACCGGACTCGAAGATTACAACGAGGCCTTGAATTACTACCAGAAAGCTCTCGCCGTCACTGAGAATCTGAACGAGGACTTCGTCAACGTGTTCAACGCCACTTATATGCTCAAGGCCGGAGTCGCTTGCGAGGAGATTGGAGACAAGGCGAAGGCATTGGAGTTCTACAAGACCATCAAGGACAGGTATCCCCAGTCAATTGAGGGATATGACATCGACAAGTACATTTCCAGGATTGAAAGCCAGCAGTAATCATGGGAAGAGCGTTTGAGTTCCGCAAGGAAAGAAAATTCAAGAGATGGGGCCACATGGCCAAGACCTTCACGAAGATCGGGAAGGAAATCACCATCGCTGTCAAGCAAGGTGGTCCGGACGTGACCGGCAACCCCAGGCTCAGGGCTCTCATGGCTGAGGCCAGAAGCGAGAATATGCCCAAGGAGAACGTCGAGAGGGCCATCAAGAAAGCTCTCGAGAAGGATCAGGGCGATTTCAAGGAGATAGTCTACGAGGGATACGGCCCCCATGGTATCGCTTATCTCGTGGAAGCCGCGACGGACAACAACACGAGGACCGTGGCCAATGTCCGCAGCTATTTCACAAAATGCGGCGGAACCCTCGGGACCAGCGGAAGCGTCAGCTTCATGTTCGATCACAAATGTGTGTTCCGTATCAAGGACCAGGAGGGACTGGACATTGATGAGCTCCAGCTCGAGCTTTGCGACTGCGACGACGACCCCGAGGTCTTCACCGAGGAGCAAGAGGATCAGGACGGGAACATCACCAAGAACATCGTGATCTACGGTGCGTACAGCTCTTACGGAGCTATCCAGAAATTCATAGAGGACAATGGTTACGAACTCGTTTCCGGAGGTTTCGAGAGGATTCCCAACTCTGAATTGAAGGATGTCACCAAAGAGCAGAGGGACACCCTCGACAAGCTCACCGGACTCCTTGAGGACGATGACGACGTCACCGCTGTTTACAACACGATGAAGCCCGCCGAGGAATAATTCCCGGCATGAGACTGCTTCGAAAGCACATATTGACGACCCTGGTCTGCATTGCGGTCCAGGGTTTGTCATGTCCGGACTCCCCCGCCCAGGAAAAATCTTCCGGATGGGGAATCAAGGCAGCCGCCAACCGCATGACCATCGGGTCCTTCCGTGACACTTACACTTCGACCGGATTCAACTCGTTTTCGATGGAGTTTGACTATGTCACCGGTCCCTCTGGCGAGAAAGGCGGTTACGCCGAGAGTTTCAACTACCCGGTCCTCGGGATAGGACTTACCTACAATACCCTGTCCGACGTCATTTTCAAAAGTCCCCGCGGGCATTATTCCGACATGCTGGCCCTTTACGGGAAGATATCCCGGGACCTGATAAGGACAAGGCACATCGGTTTCGGTTATGACGTGTCACTGGGACTCTCCTATTCTTCAAAATATTACAATCCCTTGGACAATCCGTCCAACTGGTTCTTCAGCGCCCCGATTCTGTTCTACGTCGCCGGAGGAGGACACCTTACCTGGATGGTCACCCCTAAACTGGACATCGAGGCGGAGATAAATGTCAGGCACAACTCAAGCGCCCGCTTCGCCTACCCTAACGGCGGTCTGAACTATTGGGGAGGAGGGCTCGCCGCAAGGTACCGGCTCAAAGAGAGGTCCGCCCCTAAAGGAAGCGTGTTCAGAGCCGGCTTGTTTTTGGGAGACCACAACAAGAAAGGATGGAGCAGGGAGATCTACTTCGGAGGAGGAATACATGCCTGCGCCGCCGAATGGCTGGCGTTCACTAAAACGGAAACAGTTGAGACTCAGGCCGCCACAAGGCTCAAGAGATGGCCGATGGCTTCCCTGAGCGCCGATCTCATCTACAGGACCGGAGGGAAATTCGCCGCCGGTTTCACCTTGGACGGTTTTTGGAATTCAAACACCGAGAGGCTTCGCTGGGCTGACAGTGTGCTTTACAGCGAGGAGGAAAATGAGGCCTCTAAAGGATACGCCCCTTTCTCGGCCGGCGTCGGCATCGTCCAGGAAGTTTTCTACAACAACATAGCCCTTTACATTCAGGAAGGAGTCTATCTCTACAGGCGGATGGGAATCCACGGAGAGCACGGATGGCTCTATGAGAGAGCGGGGCTCCGCTACTACCCGGAGGCCCTGAAACCGTTCTTCTTCAGCGTCTGTATCAAGGCTCACAAGTTCAAAGCGGATTACATGGATTTCTCGTTTGGCGTAAAATTCTGATTTTTACCTTTTGTTGCCTCTATTTCTTTGAAAGAATCCGGATTCTTGGTAAATTTGTGATTCAATATATTTATATCATAGGAATATGAGCATTCAACAGGAAAATATCGCCAAACTGGTCGAGAAAAGAGCCGCGGCCCGCCTTGGCGGAGGACAGAAGAGGATTGACGCGCAGCACCAGAAAGGTAAGTTGACAGCCCGCGAGAGGCTCGGCTTGCTTCTTGACGAGGGCAGTTTCGAGGAGTTCGACATGTTTGTCCGTCACCGTTGCGTCAATTTCGGGATGGAGAAACAGCATTTTGATGGAGACGGAGTCGTCACGGGAATGGGCACGATCGGAGGAAGACTCGTCTATGTGGCGGCACAGGATTTCACTGTCTCCGGCGGTTCTCTTTCCAAGACCATGTCCGAGAAAATCTGCAAAGTCCTTGACTTGGCCTCCAGGAATGGCGCTCCCTTCATCTGCCTGAACGACTCAGGTGGCGCCAGGATCCAGGAAGGAGTCGATTCCCTGGCCGGATACGGAGATATTTTTGAAAGGAACATCCTGGCCTCAGGTGTTGTCCCCCAGATTTCGGGAATATTCGGTCCCTGCGCCGGAGGAGCTGTCTACTCCCCCGCGCTTACGGATTTCACCATCATGGTGAAGAACACATCCTACATGTTCCTGACCGGCCCTGCCGTAGTCAAAAGCGTTCTTGGAGAAGAAGTTTCCCAAGAGGAGCTCGGTGGAGCCAGCGTGCACGCCTCAAAGAGCGGAGTGGCTCATTTCGCCGCCGAAAATGAGGAAGAGGGAATCCGGACAATAAAAGAATTGCTCTCCTATATTCCCCAGAACAACATGGAGGAGGCCCCGAGAGTCCCCACGAACGATCCCGTGAACAGGATGGACGACAGCCTCAATGAGATCATCCCCGACAATCCCAACACCCCGTACGACATGTACAAGGTTATCGGGAGCATTGTGGATGACGGCAAATTCTTCGAGATCCATAAGGATTTCGCCAAGAACATCATCATCGGTTTCGCCCACATGAACGGCAGAAGCGTGGGAATCGTCGCCAACCAGCCCAAGATGCTGGCCGGAGTACTTGACATCAACGCGTCGAGGAAAGGGGCTCGTTTCGTCCGTTTCTGCGACGCCTTCAATATTCCTATCGTGTCGCTGGTGGATGTTCCCGGTTTCCTTCCGGGCACCCAGCAGGAGTACGGAGCGGTCATCACCAACGGAGCGAAGCTCCTTTACGCTTATGGCGAGGCTACCGTTCCTAAAGTCACTGTCGAGTTGAGAAAGAGCTATGGAGGTTCCTACATCGTCATGAGCAGCAAGCACCTCCGCGCGGATCTTGTCTACGCCTGGCCTTCCGCCCAAATCGCTGTTATGGGAGCTGATGGAGCCGTCAATGTGCTGTACGCCAAAGACATAAAAGCTGTCGAGGATCCTGGGGAGCAGAAGAAGATAAGGGAGGAGAAGAAAGCTGAGTACGAGGAACTCTTCAACAATCCCTACCAGGCCGCCCAGAAGGGTTACATCGACGACGTCATCGAGCCGCGCAACACACGTTTCCGCGTGATCAGGGCCCTTGAGCAGCTCGCCGGGAAGAAGCAGCAGATGCCTGCGAAAAAACACGACAACCTTCCCTTGTAGAGTAGAAGACAGAGAACGATGAGAGATTTAAGGATATTCATCATTTCAGTTCTCTCGCTCCTTGGCGCGACGACCCTTGGAGCACAGAATCTCACCGACCTGCTGATCGGCGAGGTCCTGGTTGAGAACACCAACGGCCTGACTGACGGCTACGGCCAGAGGAACGGTTGGATAGAATTGTTCAACACATCCAGCGGAACCGTCAAATTCGGAGGATGTTACCTTTCGGACGACGAGTCCAATCTCAGGAAATACCACATCCCCACATCTGACATGGCCGCGAAGCTGGGTCCCAGGCAGAGCATAGTGTTCTACGCCAGCGGCAACGCCTCCCAGGGAACATTCTACACCAATTTCAAATTGAGGAACGGGTCCACCATCTTCCTCGTAAGCAATGACGGAAGGACAATCATCGACAAAGTGGAAATCCCTTCCGATCTGCCCGCGGACCAATCTGTCGTACGGATTCCTTTCGGAATTAAAGGAATGGACTTCGAGACAAAAGTCAACCCGAATCCCACTCCCGGATCATATAACGGGGATGTCGATGCCAAGACCAAGAGCCAGATAATGAAGGAGCAGGATCCTCACGGCTGGGTCCTGACCTTCATCGCTGTCATGGTGGTGTTCCTCGCCCTGATGATCCTGGCTTTCATCTTCGGTTGGATCGGCAATGCCAACAAGCGTGAAAAGAAAAGCGCACCCAAAGCCAAGAAAGTCCACAAACAGGGGAATATGTCTCCTGAGGTAGCCGCGGCGATCTCAATGGCCCTGTCCATGGAGCTCGGTGATGAAGTCTACGCCGCCATAGCGCTGGCATTGGACGACTACCTCGCCGGAGGTGTGCATGACGTAGAGAGCATGATCATCACCATCAAGCCCTCCGCGGGCAGCCAATGGGCAGACAAAACACAGAATTTCAGACAATTACCACGATAATACAAGATTTTAGATATGAGGACCTACAAATTCAAGATTAACGGCAACGAATACAATGTCGAGATCAATTCAGTCGAGGGGAATATCGCCAACGTGAGCGTCAACGGAGCCACCTACGAGGTGGAGATGGATAAGCCTATGGCCCCGGCAGCCCCTGTCGCGGATTCTCCGGCAAAGCCTCAGAGCGACAATCAGGGTGCTGTTGCCGTTCCAGCCGCGCCTTCGACAGGAGCAGGGAGCGGCAATGGAGCGGGCAAACCCGTCACCTCTCCCCTCCCCGGAGTCATCATCGAAGTTTCCGTCAAGGAGGGCCAGGCTGTCAAGGCTGGACAGAAAGTGGCTGTCATCGAGGCTATGAAGATGGAGAACGAGATCCCAGCCCCGTGCGACGGTACAGTGACAGCGGTGTTGGTGAACAAGGGAGACTCCGTCCTTGAGGGAGCTGAAATCGTCAAGATAGCCTAGGATGAACACAATCATCGAAAACCTCGAACAATTCTGGTATTTCACAGGATTCGCCAATGCGTCATGGCAGAATCTTGCCATGATAGCTATCGGCATATTATTCATCACGATAGCCATCAAGAAAGGTTGGGAGCCTCTGCTTCTGGTCCCGATCGGTTTCGGAATGATCATCGGGAACATCCCGATGTTTCCTGGCCTGAACATCGGAGTCTACGAGGACGGTTCAGTCTTGAACACACTCTACCAGGGTGTGAAACAGGGCTGGTATCCTCCCCTCATATTCCTCGGGATCGGCGCTATGACAGATTTCTCCGCCTTGATCTCCCAGCCGAGGCTTCTTCTGATCGGAGCCGCGGCGCAAATGGGAATTTTCGGGGCCTATCTGCTTGCCCTCGCGCTGGGGTTCGATCCCAACCAGGCTGGAGCCATCGGTATAATCGGAGGAGCGGATGGACCTACCGCCATTTTCCTCTCATCGAAACTTGCCCCGGACCTTATGGGAGCGATCGCCGTGAGCGCATATTCCTACATGGCGCTTGTACCTGTGATCCAGAGGCCGATAATGCTCGCTCTGACGACTAAGAAAGAGCGTCTCATAAAGATGCCGGCCCCCAGGCAGGTCAGCCAGAAAGAGAAAATCATATTCCCGGTGGTGGGATTCCTCCTTACCGCCTTCATCGTCCCGTCAGGACTTCCCCTGCTGGGCATGCTCTTCTTTGGTAACTTACTGAAAGAGAGCGGCGTTACCAGAAGGCTCGCGGAGACCGCCAGAGGCCCGCTCATCGACGTGGTGACCACTCTGATCGGACTTACTGTCGGTGCCTCGACCCAGGCGGACAAGTTCTTGACCGGCAACTCTTTGAAGATCTTCCTGCTAGGACTCCTTTCCTTCGTGATCGCCACCACCATGGGCGTGCTGTTCGTGAAGTTCTGGAACCTGTTCCTCAAAGGAGACCGCAAGATCAATCCCCTGATCGGCAACGCGGGTGTTTCCGCTGTGCCCGACAGCGCCAGGGTGTCTGAGATAGTTGGCCGGGAGTTCGACCCGAACAACCATCTGCTCATGCACGCCATGGGCCCCAATGTGGCAGGTGTGATCGGTTCCGCCGTGGCGGCAGGTATCCTGCTCGGATTTTTAGGTTGATAGTTTTTTTCCGCGTTTTAGTAAACACAGACTCAATAATATGCAAAGCAAACTTCAGGAACTGACCGACAGGCTCTACAAGGAAGGACTGTCGAAAGGCAAGGAAGAAGGAGAGGCACTCGTAGCCAAGGCCGAAGACAAAGCCTCCGAGATAATAGCCGAGGCTCAAAGAAAGGCTGAAGCGATCATCGAGAAAGCCCAAAAGGACGCTAACGACCTCAAGATCAAGGTCCAGGGAGATGTCAAGATGGCTGCCACCCAAAGCATCCAGGCCACCAAACGGGACATCGAGAACCTTCTGATGAATGGGATGATCGGCGGGAAAGCCACATCCGTCCTGTCATCGGCCGATTTCGTCAAGGAAATCATCACAGCTGTCGCCAAGAATTTCAATTCCCAAGATCCCGTGGACCTTGAGGTTGTCTTGCCCGAGAGCCTGAAGAGTGAGCTCGAACCCTTCATCAACACCCAACTGGTGAAAGCCCTCTCCTCCAATGTGACCGCCAAGTTCTCCGGGAAAATTCCCGCGGGATTCACAATCGGACCCAAGGACGGGTCATATTTCATCGATCTCACCTCCGAGTCATTTGAGAATCTTATCGGAGAGTATCTCAGACCAGCGACCAAAAAACTCCTCTTCGGCGAGTGATGGGAGGCTACGAATATATTATAGCCAGCCTGCCGGCGATCAGCAAAGATTGGCGATTCGCGGATGGGAAATCCATGGAAGGTTACGTCAGCTGGATTAAGACCCAGATGCCTTCAAGGGATGCCAAAGCTGTCGACACCCTCCTTGACAGCCTCAAGGAGGAATGTATGACTCCCGAGTTCTACGAGACAGCGCTTAAGGACAAGAACAGGTTCATCCGTGAATACCTCGCTTTTGACCTTGGTCTGAGGAACACCCAGGCAAGATTCGTCAACAAGGTTTTCGGCAGGCCGGAGTCTGACGACACAATCAACTTGGAGGGTGTCCCCGCGTTCGAGGAGTCCGACAAGGTGAACCAGGTGCTCTCCGGCCACGACATCCTGGTCAGGGAAAAGGGGCTGGACTCAATCAGATGGGACAAAATCAGTGATCTGACCACCTTCAATTATTTCGACCTTGACGCCGTACTTGGAATAATCGCAAAGATGAGTATCGTCGAGAGATGGAGGGCGCTTGACCCCGAGTCAGGAGCGGAGATGTTCCAGCGTCTGATCGCCGAGACCCGAGGCACCTACGGAGGTGTCAATTACACAGAACCGGCTAAAGAATAATAAAGAAACTCAAGATATGAAGACAACAGGAATAGTGACAGGCATCGTCTCAAACCTCGTGACCGTGCAAGTGGACGGTCCCGTGGCCGAGAATGAACTCTGCTACATCACCCTTGCGGGCACCCCGCTTCTCGCGGAAGTCATCAAGGTGTCAGGAGATAAAGCCTCCGTCCAGGTGTTTGAGAGCACCAGGGGGCTGAAGAACGGTGACAAGGTTGAGTTCGAGGGAAGAATGCTTGAGGTAACATTGGGCCCCGGACTCCTCTCCAGCGTCTATGACGGGCTCCAGAACAATCTGGCCACGATGGACTCCGTTTTCCTCAAAAGAGGAGAGTACACCGATCCTCTCGACCACAAGAAGCTCTGGGAATTCACTCCCATTGTCTTTGAGGGAGACAAAGTCATCGCCGGCGACTGGCTCGGTGAGGTGAAAGAAGGATGGCTTCCCCACAAGATCATGGTTCCTTTCAATCTCAAGGGGGAATACATTGTCAAGAAAATCATCCCTGCCGGAAGCTACAACATCGACATGGTGATAGCGGTCCTTACCGACGAGGCCGGTGACGCGCATTACATCACAATGACGCAGAAATGGCCTGTCAAGGTCGCGATCAAAGCATACAAGGAAAAACCCAGGCCCCAGAAAATCATGGAGACTGGAGTACGATGCATTGACACGTTCAATCCGATAGCCGAAGGTGGCACCGGGTTCATCCCCGGGCCGTTCGGATGCGGAAAGACCGTCCTCCAGCACGCTATCGCCAAGCAGGGAGAGGCTGACGTGATCGTCATGGCCGCCTGCGGCGAGAGGGCCAACGAGGTTGTGGAGATATTCACAGAGTTCCCGGAGTTGATCGACCCGCACACCGGAAGGCATCTGATGGAGCGTACAACCATTATTTGCAACACTTCCAACATGCCTGTGGCTGCCCGCGAGGCCTCCGTCTACACCGCCATGACCATTTGCGAGTACTACAGGGCGATGGGACTTAAATGCCTTCTCTTGGCGGACTCCACCTCAAGATGGGCCCAGGCCTTAAGGGAGATGTCCAACAGGATGGAAGAGCTTCCGGGTGCCGACGCCTTCCCCGTTGACCTCTCCGCCATCATCTCAAACTTCTACTCCAGGGCGGGTATGGTCGTGTTGAACAACGGCAAGACTGGCGCGGTCACATTTATCGGTACGGTCTCCCCCGCCGGAGGTAATCTCAAGGAGCCTGTCACCGAATCGACAAAGAAAGCCGCCAGGTGCTTCTACGGACTCGAGCAGAACAGGGCCGACCAGAAGAGGTACCCCGCCGTCAACCCGATCGAGTCGTATTCAAAATACCTTGAGTATCCGGAGATTGTCTCTTTCCTCGACAAGAATGTCGAGAATGGATGGGTTGAGAAGGTCCTGTACGCGAAGAACCTGATACGCCGCGGACGTGAAGCCAACGAGCAGATCAACATTCTGGGAGATGACGGAGTTCCGATCGGCTACCACATCAGCTTCTGGAAGTCTGAGCTGATAGATTTCGTGTTCCTCCAGCAGGACGCTTTTGATTCCGTCGACGCCCTCTGCCCCATGGAGCGGCAGAAGTTCATGCTCGACGTGGTGCTTAAACTCTGCGACATTGATTACCAGTTCGACGACTTCGAGCAGTGCCGCGACTTCTTCAAGGAGCTTATTAATGACCTGCGCCAGATGAACTACACCAAGTTCCACAGCGAGGCTTTCGAACAATACGCAGACAAGATCAATAATCTCTTGACCGAATATGGCAACTAAGGCATTTCAAAGAATATACACACGGCTGGACGCTATCACAAAGGCGACAGTCTCGCTAAAAGCGAAAGGAGTCTCAAACGACGAGCTGGCCATTGTGGACGGCCGTCTGGCACAGGTTGTCAAGACCAAGGGAGACTTGATCACATTGCAGGTTTTCTCGGGGACAGAGGGTATTCCGACAAACGCCGAGATAGCGTTCCTTGGTGAGCCCCCTACCCTCAAGGTCTCTGACCAGCTGGCCGGACGTTTCTTCAACGCCTATGGGCATCCTATTGACGGAGGTCCCGAGGTTGAAGGTGAGGTGAGGGAGATCGGAGGTCCTTCCGTCAATCCTTACAAGAGACGCCAGCCCTCGGAGCTTATTCCCACCGGTATCGCCGGCATCGATCTCAACAACACCATCGTGTCCGGCCAGAAGATTCCTTTCTTCGCCGATCCTGACCAGCCCTACAACCAGGTCATGGCCGATGTCGCCCTAAGGGCAGATGTCGACAAGATCATTCTCGGAGGAATGGGTCTGTCAAATGACGACTATCTCTTCTTCCGCCACGCTTTCGAGGACGCCGGAGCTCTGGAAAAGATCATCTGCTTCGTCAACACCACCGAGGACCCGCCCGTGGAACGTCTTCTCGTGCCGGATATGGCCCTGACAGCCGCGGAATATTTCGCTGTCGACAAGAACGAGAAAGTTCTCGTGCTCCTGACCGACATGACATTGTACGCGGATGCCCTTTCCATCGTGTCTAACCGAATGGACCAGATTCCCTCCAAGGACTCGATGCCCGGATCACTGTATTCCGACCTCGCGAAGATTTACGAGAAGGCGGTGCAGCTCCCGACGGATGGCTCGATCACAATCATAGCCGTCACCACCCTGAATGACGGAGACATCACTCACGCCATACCGGATAACACCGGCTATATAACTGAAGGACAGTTGTTTCTGCGTGCGGACTCCGATTCAGGCAAGGTCATTATCGACCCGTTCAGATCCCTGTCCCGTCTGAAACAAAGGGTTCAGAACATAAAGACAAGGGAGGATCACAGCCAGGTCATGAACGCAGGTGTCCGTCTTTATGCGGATGCCCAGAACGCCAAGACAAAACTGGAGAACGGATTCGACCTGTCAGACTACGACCGTCGCTGCCTTGACTTCGCGAAGGAATATGCCACAAGGCTTCTCTCAATCGATGTCAACATCACGATCACTGAGATGCTTGACACCGCCTGGGAGCTGTTCGGAAAGTATTTCAGCAAAGCCGAGACAGGAATCAAGCAAGCACTCATCGATAAATACTGGAAAGGCCGTTAAAGGAATAAGATGGCTATCAAGTTTCAATACAACAAGACAGCGCTGAACAACCTGCAAAAGCAGCTTAAAATGCGTCAGAGCGCCCTCCCCACATTACAGAACAAGGAGAGTGCCTTGAGGCTTGAGGTGCGGAAAGCCAAGGACAAGAGTGAGAGCCTGATCAAAGAACTGGATGAGGCCGAGAGACGCTACGACTATCTGGCTCCTCTGTGGAACGAGTTTGAGAGCGACATGGTGTCCATCACGGATGTCGAGCTCAAGACCGTGAAGGTGGCCGGAGTGAAGTGTCCGGAACTTGGCGAGATCAAATACGAGATCCGGCCTTTCAACACCTTCCGGAAACCCGCCTGGTACATGGATGGTGTCTCAATCCTCAAGGAATTGTCCCGGTTGGGCATTGAGTCCGAGGTGATGATGGAGAAAAGGCGCATACTTGACTTCCACAGGAAGAAGACGACCCAGAAAGTGAACTTGTACGAGAAAGTCCAGATTCCGGGATATCAGGAGGCGATCCGTAAGATCAAGAGATACATGGAAGATGAGGAAAACCTCAGCAAGGCATCATCGAAAATCGTCAAAGAACGTCATGCCTTGGAAGAAGATATGGAGGAAATGAGCCATGATTGATAAAATGACAAAATATTCCTTCATTCTCCTGAGCGGTGACGCACCAGGATTCCTGAAGGATCTCGAGGGCCTCGGAGTTGTCGACATCACACGTTCCGAGAAACCCGTGGATGACATTTCCGGAAAGTTATCCGCCGAGGCGGAGGCCTGCCGCAAGGCGATAAACCATCTCAACGCTATCGAAGTGGAGGAGGATTCCGGCAAATTCACGGTCTCTTGCGACGGGAAAATCAGCGACCCGTTGGCTCTTTTCCAGGACATTTTCCCGAAAGAGAGACAGTTGAAAGAGGAGGTGGAGGCCGCCCACAAAGAAGTTGAGAATTGCAGGGTTTGGGGCAGCTTTGACAAGGAAGCTCTCGACGATCTTGAGTCCAAAGGGCTGAAAATAAGGTTCTACCACCTTCCGAAAAAGTCTTACGACCCTGCCTGGGCCACTCAGTATGCCATCGAGGAGATCGCGGACGACGGGAAGAGTGTCTGGTTTGTCACAGTCTCCGACGACCCGGACTACGCGTTCCCTGCCGACGAGATTCCTTCTCCAAAGCATGACCTCGCCGGCGCGGAAGGAATCCTCGCGGACAAGGAAGGAGAACTGATCGCCTGCAAGGGCCTCTTGTATTCGCTCAAAGACTATATTCCCGCCTTGGAAAACCGGGAAAAAGATGCTTTGTCGAAGTTGCAGCGTCACCTCGCTGACGCTGGCAGCGGAAAGGCCGCCGAGGGACATGTGACCATCTTTGAGGGATTCGCCCCGGTCGAGGATGAGAAAAAGCTTTGCCAGGCTTTCGACTCAATGGAGAATATCCTTTACCTTAAAGAAGATGCCGTCAAGGCAGATAATCCGCCTATCAAACTCAAAGGCAACTGGTTCACAAGGATGTTCTCGGTCCTGACTGACATGTATGGCCGCCCTGAATACGACGAGTTCGACCCTACTCCTTATCTCTCCGTGTTCTTCCTGCTCTTCTTCGCGATGTGCATGGGAGATGCCGGTTACGGACTTGTACTGATCGTTCTCGGCCTCCTGCTTCGCCGTTCAGAGGGGATGAAAGACATCTCTCCATTGGTGTCCACTCTTGGTGCCGGGACCTTTGTGATAGGCATTGTGATGCACACTTTCTTCGGCTACGACATCTCGACGGCAGCTTGGGTACCTTCCTGGCTGAAGAAATGTATGGTCACTGGCAATATCGCCGGATTTGATGCCAACATGGTGATATCCATTCTGATAGGAATATTACATCTTTCCCTTGCCTTCATTCTTAAGGCTGTCTACGCCACAAAGAAGAATGGTTTCGCCAATTCACTTGGCACATGGGGATGGACCCTTCTGATCGTAGGTGGAGTCATCATCGGCGGAATATCGCTCACCGGAGTTTTGAGCTCCGAAGTCACGAAATGGATAATCATAGCCATTGGAGTAATCTCGGCAATTGGAATATTCCTTCTCAGTGACATCCACCGCAATCCCCTTAAGAACATCGCTCCGGGATTGTGGGAGACTTACAACACAGCCACAGGTTTGCTTGGAGATGTTTTGAGTTACCTGCGTCTCTACGCGCTGGGACTTGCTGGCGGAATGTTAGGAAAGGCTTTCAATGACATCGCCGCGATGACCGTCGGGGACGGGGGTTTCAGTGTCGGCTGGATAGCGTTCGCGTTGATATTCCTGATCGGTCATGCCCTGAACCTGGCCATGTGTTGCCTTGGAGCGTTTGTCCATCCTTTACGACTCAATTTCCTCGAGTTCTTCAAGAACAGCGGTTACGAGGGTAAAGGCCGTATTTATAGACCAATAACAAACAAATAAATAAAACTTATAAAATCATGAATGAGATTCTAGGTTATTTAGGATTGGGCCTCATGCTCAGCCTCGCTGGCGTCGGAAGCGCTATCGGCACAACAATCGCGGGTAACGCCGCTGAAGGAGCCCTGAAAAACGCTCCTGAGAAGTCCAGCAGCTATATGATTCTCTCGGCCCTCCCGGCCACCCAGGGTATCTATGGCTTCGTTGCCTTCTTCATGTGGCTGCTCGTCTACAAGTTCGATTTCGCTGCCCAGGGTCCCCTTCTCTTCGGAGTTGGAATCGGTGTCGGAATCGTCTGCATGATCTCCGCCATCCGTCAGGGACAGGTCTGCGCGAATGGTATTGTCGGCATTTCCCAGGGACATGATGTCCAGACCAACACCCTCATCTACGCCGCCCTTCCTGAGTTCTACGCTATTCTCGGGCTTGTCGGAGCGTTGATGCTCACTCTAGCTGTGTAATGAGCCTTATCAAATCAATCTCCGGAATCCGGGGAACCATAGGAGGAAAGCCCGGAGAAGGGCTTTCTCCTGTTGATATAGTAGGCTTCACTTATGCCTATTGCGCCACCCTTCCTACCAGATGTCCCAAACCTGCTGGTTCAAAGTACAAGATTGTCGTTGGAAGAGACGCCAGGATCTCCGGCCCCATGGTCGAGAACCTGGTAGTAGGAACATTGGTCGCATGCGGAGTTGATGTGGTTAAGATAGGACTCGCGTCAACCCCCACCACAGAGATGGCCGTGACTTTCGCCGGCGCGAATGGCGGGATAATTCTCACCGCCTCGCATAATCCCCGTCAATGGAACGCCTTGAAACTCCTGAACGATAAAGGAGAATTCCTGACGGCCGCTGAAGGGAAAGCCATTCTGGACCTCGCTGAAAAAGGGAATTTCGACTTCGCGGAAGTAGACGACCTCGGGACCGTCACGGAACATGACTACACAGACGAACACCTGGAAGCGGTCCTGAACCTTCCTGAAGTGGACAAAGAATCTATCGAGCAGGCTGGTTTCAAAGTCGTCCTCGACGCCGTCAATTCAGTCGGAGGCATAATCATGCCCCGCCTTCTGGAAAAACTCGGTGTTGAGTGCATCTGCCTTAACTGCGAGCCGACCGGTAATTTTGCCCACAACCCGGAGCCTCTTCCTTCCAACCTCACAAGCTTGAGTTACGCCGTGGTCCAGGAAAAGGCCGATCTTGGAATATCCGTGGATCCGGACGTGGACCGTCTGGCGTTTATCTGTGAGAATGGCGAGCCTTTTGGTGAGGAATACACCTTGGTAAGCGTCGCGTCCTACCTGTTTGAGCGTGCCGCTAAGATAGCGCAAGCGGAAAGCATTTCCATGGAGGAAGTCACCTATCCTTACGCCCCCGTCTCTTGCTCGAACCTGTCAAGCAGCAGAGCCTTGCGGGATGTCACCGAGAACTTTGGCGGTTCTTATCAAGCCGCCGCTGTCGGTGAAGTCAACGTGACCACAAAAATGAGGGAAACGAACGCTCTCATTGGCGGAGAAGGAAATGGAGGTGTCATCTATCCTGCCATTCATTATGGCCGTGATGCTATGGTCGGAGTGGCCTTATTCCTGTCAAATTTGGCACGGAAACAATTAAAGGTCAGCGAATTGCTCAAGACATATCCTGAATATCACATCGCCAAAAACAAGATTGAGCTGTCAGACAGCGGATTGATAGACAGGATTCTTGACTCGCTTAAGGAGAAATATTCCAACGAGGATGTCAACTGCATCGATGGTGTGAAAATCAGCTTTGAAGCAGACCGCAAATGGGTACATCTCCGCCGCTCCAACACCGAGCCGATCATCAGGATCTATTCAGAGGCTCCCACGATGGAGGAAGCCGAGTCTCTCGCCGCAGAGGTTATCGCCGTGGCGAATAGCATAATTAACTCCTGATGTTCTCCTTTAGGACAACGGCGCTGGAGGACCAGCTTGACAAGGCTCTCACAAGTGGAAGAGTCGGGTGTTTCTGCACCCAGAACTGCTGGGACACGGCCCGTGGCCGTTACATGTATGATTTGTTCAACGAGAGAGGCAATCTCCAAGTTCTATTCACTCCGAGAGACACGGAGTTGACTCCCGGGACAAATCACATTTCATTCGAGCGATCCGCCCTGAATGATCTGGATGCCATCGTAGTAGAGATCCAGGACGCCGGGGCGAGATATTTCAACTACAGCAAGGACGTGTTCCATCTGATGGAGACACTCTCGAAGATGGAGCACTCCCCTTCGCTGTATATTGTCGACCACATAAATCCGGCTGGAAGGATTGTGGAAGGATCGATGCCTTCCGGTCCAGCCGAGCCACACACGCCCAAAGTGGCGCACAGGCATGGCATGACATTGGGAGAACTGTGTGGACTATATTACACGGAGATCGGAGCCTCTTTTCCGCTTCATGTGATATCCGCTCTCGCAAGCGACGCCACGAGGCAGCTTCTTCCCTGGACCATCGCGCCCGCGTCTGACATTCCCGGAATGTTCACTTGCCAGATGTACCCTGGGGGCGGGCTCTGGAACAACACGACCATCACGCCCGCGATCGGAACCGCGAGGCCATACGAGTACTTCGGTGCTCCATTTATTCTCCACAATAAACAAGAGGTTATCCCAGCTCCCGCGGGAGTCATGATGCGTCCTTGCACCTTCACTCCAGCAGCGGGACGTCACGAGGGAAGGCAATGCCAAGGCTACCAGATTATGCTTCAGCCGGGTGCGGAATATCATTCCTTGCTGCACGTGGTACAGCTGATCCGGTATTTCCTCGAGAGATACTCCCAATTCGAGTTACTCGACGGATTTGAGGAAAAGCTTTCCGACAGTACTCTCATGGACTACATCAAGGGGAAAATTTCATTCCAGGAAGCCCGGGAGCATGTCAAGATAGAGGAGCAGAAATGGATCCGCAAAGCCAAACGCTACTCCCTTTACGACGACCAGCCTTACCGCATTAAATAACTTATCCCCCACGGTATATAAAACGAAGAAGTCCCTGACAGACACTCCGAGCGTCAGCGAGTAGCTCAGGTCCGGCGTGGGACAAGTCGGCATCAGCCGACCGGCCGGGGCGGGACTTCGCGACAGCGAAGTCGTGGAGCCGGAAAGGCCGCGAGGGGTCTGGGGGCGGCTTAGCCCCCAGTATAAAGGAAGAAGACCCTGACAGACCACGTCTGCCAGGGACTTCCGAAGAACGGCGGCGACCTACTCTCCCAGCTGGTGGGCCAGTACCATCGGCGCGGATGAGCTTAACGGCTCTGTTCGGGATGGGAAGAGGTGGATCCTCATCG